>NZ_CP162795.1:0-720000 GCF_054668895.1 Pseudomonas sp. H3_E07 | reverse complement strand
TAACG
This sequence comes from Pseudomonas sp. H3_E07, assembly GCF_054668895.1. Lineage (NCBI taxonomy): Bacteria > Pseudomonadati > Pseudomonadota > Gammaproteobacteria > Pseudomonadales > Pseudomonadaceae > Pseudomonas > Pseudomonas sp. H3_E07. The sequence continues at coordinate 719,995 of NZ_CP162795.1, read as the reverse complement.
GGGCTCAAACCATACACCGAAGCTACGGGTATCACGTAAGTGATGCGGTAGAGGAGCGTTCTGTAAGCCTGTGAAGGTGAGTTGAGAAGCTTGCTGGAGGTATCAGAAGTGCGAATGCTGACATGAGTAACGACAATGGGTGTGAAAAACACCCACGCCGAAAGACCAAGGTTTCCTGCGCAACGTTAATCGACGCAGGGTTAGTCGGTCCCTAAGGCGAGGCTGAAAAGCGTAGTCGATGGAAAACAGGTTAATATTCCTGTACTTCTGGTTATTGCGATGGAGGGACGGAGAAGGCTAGGCCAGCTTGGCGTTGGTTGTCCAAGTTTAAGGTGGTAGGCTGAGATCTTAGGTAAATCCGGGATCTTAAGGCCGAGAGCTGATGACGAGTTAACTTTTAGTTAACGAAGTGGTTGATGCCATGCTTCCAAGAAAAGCTTCTAAGCTTCAGGTAACCAGGAACCGTACCCCAAACCGACACAGGTGGTTGGGTAGAGAATACCAAGGCGCTTGAGAGAACTCGGGTGAAGGAACTAGGCAAAATGGCACCGTAACTTCGGGAGAAGGTGCGCCGGTGAGGGTGAAGGACTTGCTCCGTAAGCTCATGCCGGTCGAAGATACCAGGCCGCTGCGACTGTTTATTAAAAACACAGCACTCTGCAAACACGAAAGTGGACGTATAGGGTGTGACGCCTGCCCGGTGCCGGAAGGTTAATTGATGGGGTTAGCTAACGCGAAGCTCTTGATCGAAGCCCCGGTAAACGGCGGCCGTAACTATAACGGTCCTAAGGTAGCGAAATTCCTTGTCGGGTAAGTTCCGACCTGCACGAATGGCGTAACGATGGCGGCGCTGTCTCCACCCGAGACTCAGTGAAATTGAAATCGCTGTGAAGATGCAGTGTATCCGCGGCTAGACGGAAAGACCCCGTGAACCTTTACTATAGCTTTGCACTGGACTTTGAATTTGCTTGTGTAGGATAGGTGGGAGGCTTTGAAGCGTGGACGCCAGTTCGCGTGGAGCCATCCTTGAAATACCACCCTGGCAACTTTGAGGTTCTAACTCAGGTCCGTTATCCGGATCGAGGACAGTGTATGGTGGGTAGTTTGACTGGGGCGGTCTCCTCCTAAAGAGTAACGGAGGAGTACGAAGGTGCGCTCAGACCGGTCGGAAATCGGTCGTAGAGTATAAAGGCAAAAGCGCGCTTGACTGCGAGACAGACACGTCGAGCAGGTACGAAAGTAGGTCTTAGTGATCCGGTGGTTCTGTATGGAAGGGCCATCGCTCAACGGATAAAAGGTACTCCGGGGATAACAGGCTGATACCGCCCAAGAGTTCATATCGACGGCGGTGTTTGGCACCTCGATGTCGGCTCATCACATCCTGGGGCTGAAGCCGGTCCCAAGGGTATGGCTGTTCGCCATTTAAAGTGGTACGCGAGCTGGGTTTAGAACGTCGTGAGACAGTTCGGTCCCTATCTGCCGTGGACGTTTGAGATTTGAGAGGGGCTGCTCCTAGTACGAGAGGACCGGAGTGGACGAACCTCTGGTGTTCCGGTTGTCACGCCAGTGGCATTGCCGGGTAGCTATGTTCGGAATAGATAACCGCTGAAAGCATCTAAGCGGGAAACTAGCCTCAAGATGAGATCTCACTGGAACCTTGAGTTCCCTGAAGGGCCGTCGAAGACTACGACGTTGATAGGTTGGGTGTGTAAGCGCTGTGAGGCGTTGAGCTAACCAATACTAATTGCCCGTGAGGCTTGACCATATAACACCCAAGCAATTTGACTACTCTAACGAGCATCAGATTGCGGTGTGTGAAGATGATACGAACCGAAAGTTCGATATCTCACAAAACACCGATCTGTCACATACCCAATTTGCTGAAGCGAGACCATCAGGTCACGACTCAGTACCCGAATTTCTTGACGACCATAGAGCATTGGAACCACCTGATCCCATCCCGAACTCAGCAGTGAAACGATGCATCGCCGATGGTAGTGTGGGGTTTCCCCATGTGAGAGTAGGTCATCGTCAAGATTAAATTCCAGAACCCCTGTTTGCTAACGCAGACAGGGGTTTTGTTTTGGGCGGTCGGAAAGTACGTAGAGACTCATTGCCGTGCACTGCTGGTCAACGCCGTCACCGATAACAGACCATTGAAGCGCCACTCCTCATGAATCCCCTCTTTTTGCATCCCGACCAGCGCACGCTCTTCCTCTACGACTTTCCTCATAAAAGCGGCTCATGAACCTGCCGTTGGGCAAATGGATACAAAGTGTTTCCGCATTTTTGGTATGGTGCAGCACATTTTCACAAGGACTGATCTTTCAACCGCAGGAAGCGGCGTCGACCTTCTTCAACGAGATGCTGTAGAAATGCCTGAACCTATACCGATCAAGGATCACGAAAAAGAAAACCGCTTGGTCAACAAACGCCTGCTTGCCTGCGCGCTGTTGGTTATTGGCATCACCTGCGCCCTGGTGGCACGCATGTACTTCCTGCAGGTCGTACAGTTCGACTACCACTCCACTATTTCCGAGAACAACCGCGTCCACGTGCTGCCTATTACGCCGACGCGTGGGTTGATCTATGACCGCAACGGCGTCGTGCTGGCTGACAACCGTCCCAGCTACAACCTGACCATCACCCGTGAACGCACCACCGACCTCAAGGGGGAGTTGGACGCCATCGTCAGTTTGCTGCACTTGCCGGCAGAAGACCGTGCTGTATTCGACAAGGCACTGAAGCAAGCGCGGCACCCCTTCGTTCCTGTGACATTGTTTTATGAGCTGACCGAAGAGCAGATCGCGCTGCTGGCCGTGAATGAGTTTCGCCTACCGGGGGTGGACGTAGAACCGCAATTCGTTCGTCACTACCCCCTGGGCGCTCACTTTGCCCATTCCATCGGTTACGTAGGGCGGATCAACGAGAAAGAATCCAAAGCCCTCGACTCGGTGGAGTACCGGGGCACCCAGTCCATCGGCAAGACCGGGATCGAGCGCTTCTACGAGTCCGAATTGCATGGCCACGTAGGCTATGAAGAGGTCGAGACCAATGCCCAGGGCCGCGTACTGCGTGTGCTCAAGCACACCGATCCGATTCCGGGAAAAAACATTGTCCTTAGCCTCGACGTTCACCTCCAGGAAGCCGCAGAAGAGGCCTTGGGTGATCGACGCGGTTCGGTGGTTGCCCTCGACCCGCAGACCGGTGAAGTGCTGGCGATGGTCAGTAAGCCAAGCTTCGATCCGAACCTGTTCGTCACCGGTATCAGCTTCAAGGAATACGCCGCCCTGCATGACTCCATCGATCGGCCGCTGTTCAACCGCGTCCTCAGGGGCCTCTACGCGCCAGGCTCGACCATCAAGCCGGAGGTCGCCATCGCCGGCCTGGACAGTGGCGTCGTCACCGCCCAGACCCGCGTGTTCGACCCGGGTTACTACCAACTGCCAGACTTCGATCACAAATACCGCAACTGGAATCACAGCGGCGACGGCTGGGTAGATATGGACGCCGCCATCATGCGCTCCAACGACACCTACTTTTACGACCTAGCCCACAAGCTCGGCATCGATCGCCTGCACGACTACCTGGCTGAGTTCGGCCTGGGTCAGAAAGTGTCGCTGGATATGTTCGAAGAGTCAGCCGGCCTGATGCCCTCCCAGGCCTGGAAGCGCGCCACCCGCCGGCAACCCTGGTTCCCGGGTGAAACCGTGATCCTCGGCATTGGCCAGGGCTATATGCAGGTCACACCGCTGCAATTGGCCCAAGCCACAGCGCTGATCGCCAACAAGGGCGTGTGGAATCGGCCTCACTTGGCCAAGACCATCAATGGCGTGCCTCCCGTGGATGAAAACCCGATGCCCAACGTCGTCCTCAAGGACCCGCGTGATTGGGAGCAGGTCAACCACGGCATGCAACTGGTGATGCACGACCCACGCGGCATTGCCCGCGCTGCCGCACAAGGTGCGCAATACCGCATCGCCGGCAAGAGTGGTACGGCACAAGTGGTCGCGATCAAGCAGGGTGAGCGTTACAACCGTGAAAAGACCCTGGAACGCCACCGCGACAACGCCTTGTTCGTCGGTTTCGCTCCAGCCGAACATCCGAAGATCGTGATTTCGGTGATGATCGAAAACGGCGAGGCCGGCGGTCGTGTTGCAGGACCGGTAGTGCGCCAGATCATGGACGCCTGGTTACTCGACCAAGAAGGTCACCTGAAGCCGCAGTACGCGACACCGGCTAAAGCACCCGGAGACCCGAAGGTCTAATCAGGTTTGCCACCCGTCCCACTGCTCTACGCCTTCATAGGCAAGCCAGGGCACCGCATGGGATGTCCAGATATGCGCGGTGGGCCTGACGCCTGGATCATCATCCAGCGTCGCCACCCGCACAATGACGTGGGGTTGGTGCCCGCGCTCCGCCATCAGGTGCGAACCGCAGCGCGAACAGAAATGCCTGAACTTGCCTGGCGACGATTCGAATGACGCCAGCAGGGCTTCGCCCTGGGTCCAGCGAAAGTGTTCACGCATCACGCCCGCCGTCGCCACAAATGCTGCCGCATGCACCTTGCGACAGCTGACGCAGTGGCAGTGGCTGATGGGCATGTCGAGGCCGTCCACTTGGTAGCGCACGCCTTTACAGAAGCAACTTCCATTCAACGGGTCAGTCATAACGTATAGCCGGTTCAAGGATGGGGTCATCATGATTGCTTACAACCCAAGGTTGCGCATTATTTGATGTCGCCTACTGTCAATGGAGGAGGTGACTTATGCACGTATTAGATCGCATCGAACGAAAAGTCCTGCTCAACGCTTCACGTAAACAGGTGTGGGAAGCCCTCACCGATGCCGAGCAATTCGGCAGTTGGTTTGGTATCGCCCTCAGCGGCAAAAGCTTTGTTGCCGGGCAAACCCTTGAGGCGCCGATCACTTATCCCGGTTACGAGCATGTGATCTGGAAGGCCAGAATCGAACGCATCCTGCCGCAAACACTGTTCTCGTTCCGGTGGCACCCCTTCGCGGTGGAAGAGGGCGTCGACTACGACCAGGAAACCCCGACACTGGTGGAGTTCACCATTGAGGACCGAGCACCGGGCATTCTACTGCGGGTGGTCGAGTCGGGGTTTGACGCAGTGCCTGAGGCACGGCGGCAGAAAGCCTTCAAGATGAATTCCCGTGGCTGGGATGAGCAGATGGGCAACATCGAAACTTACCTGAGCCAAGCCCGTCAAGCTTGACCGCAATGGGCATCATGCTTGATGCCCACTTTTCTAACCTATTCAGCCTTCACCTGCACCTCACCGCCTTCGGCACCTGCCAGCACTACCTGATGCTTGGCCGCATCCACCGCCAATACCTTTGTTGGTGACTTCATCGGCCTCAACGGATTTTGTCAGGCGGATATCGACAGCGTGGGCGACGAGGTTGGGCGGACAGAAGCGCGGCCAAGGCAACGTTGATCAGAAGTCCACAGTCGCCGACAGCTTGGCGACACGTGGATCGCCCTGGCTGAGGAAACCGCCCTGGGCTGATTCCCAGTACTTCTCGTTGGCAACGTTTTCCACGGTGGCACCGAGAGTGACATCCCGCTGAGCCACCTTGAAGTTGTAGCGTGCGCCTATGTCGAAGCGGTTCCACGCTGGCAGGCTCAGGTTATTGGCGGCGTCGGCATACTGGCCACCGGTGCGCAGCATGCGGCCGTTGAGCGTCACGCCCTGCAGGCCAGGCACATCCCAATCCACGTTGGCATTGAGCTGGAACGAAGGCACGCCGATCGCGCGGTTACCGTCGTTGGCACCGTTTTGCGTGTCCTTGAGCTCGGTCTTCATGACTGTCACACCGCCCAGCAAGCGCAGGCCGCTAACCGGTTCGCCAAACACGTTCAGCTCCACGCCTTTGTTGATCTGCTGGCCCTCTCGCACGTAGCGCGCTGTCGTAGCATCAATGACCTGTACGTAGCCGGCTCCAGGCTGTTCGATGCGGTACACACCCAACGTCGCCCCATAGGTGCCCATGTCGACTTTTACCCCGGCTTCAATCTGCTTGGAGCGTGCCGGTGCATAGGGCTGGCCTCCGCCAATAACAGTCCTGTTCCCGGAGTTGACAGGGGAAGTCGGACCTTGGGCCAAGCCTTCAATCCTGTTCGCGTAGAAGGACACATGTTCCCAGGGTTTGAAGACGAGGCCGTAGACCGGCGTAGTGATCGACTCGTCATAATTGGCCGTGCGGGTACCGCTCATGTAGTTGTAACCCTGCACAACGATCTGCTGGCGGCGTGCACCGACCGTCACCAACAGGCGGTCGTCGAAGAACCCCAGGGTGTCGGACACTGCCGTACTGCGCACAAAGGTCTTGGCCGTGATGGTCGGGTCGCTGAAATCGGTGCCAGGGGTATTGCGTGGATTATTCAGGGCCGGTGGCGCTCCCGTCACAGGGTTGTAGATGTTGGTTAGGGTGCGTGGGGTGGCGAACACATAGGCATTGCGCGCCTGGGTCCAGATGCCGGCCAGGCCGAAGTTGAGACGATGGCTCACAGGGCCGGTCTGGAATTTGCCATTCAGGCCACCCATCAAGCTGCTGTTGTCTTCCTCATGCGCGATGGTCGAACCGCTGGCGGTTGCATTGCCAAGGTTATCGGTCAGCGTCACCGACGAGTACTGCCCCATTTCACGGGTGTGCTTGGCCCCGCCTGCCGCATAAACCGTCCAGTTGTCGTTCAAGTCGTACTCGGCGCGCAGCATGCCCAGGGTGTCTTCAAGGTTGGTGTTGCTCCAGCTCGGCGCGTAGTTGGTGTCAGCCGACGGTGCATCCGGGATATGGGTGGCCGTGCCCAGGAACACCGAGTTGCGCCCGCCGTTGATGCGTTGCTTCTGATACACAAAGTCACTGGACAGGCGCAACGCATCGCCGCGGTAATCCAGGCCGACCGCAAACAGTTTCGAGCGCTGGTTTTCATCATCGATGCCGGTATCGCCTTCGCGCTGGGACAGGTTTACCCGCGCGCCAAAACGGTTGTCTTCACCGAATCGCTGGCCTATGTCCAAGTGCTCGCCCACTCGGCCATCGCTGCTGATATCGGTGCTGAAGCGACGCAGCGGGACGTCGTCGGCGCGCTTGGGTTGCAGGTTCACACCACCGCCGATCCCCGAACCGCCTGGCGTTACGCCGTTGATAAAGGCATTGGGTCCCTTGAACACTTCCACGCGCTCCAAGGCGTCAGTGGAGATGATCTGGCGCGGCAGGATGCCGTACAGGCCGTTGAAGGAAATGTCGTCACCGTTCAGCGGCAGGCCACGGATCATGAAGGTCTGCGCCTGGTTGGCAAAACCTGACGCCTGGCGCACGGACGAATCATTGAGCAGCACATCACCGACAGTTTCGGCCTGCTGGTCGCGAATCAACTTTTCGGTGTAGGAGGCCATGCTGAACGGCACATCCATGATGTCCTGGTTACCCAGCACACCCAACTGACCGCCGCGTGCCACCTGGCCGCCAGCGTATACCGGAGGCAGGGCGTTTGGAGCGGGCGCTTCGGCGTTGATGCTGGTGGCGCCCAGTTCCAGTGTGTTGCCATCCTGACGGTTGTTCGCATCCTCCGGAGTGGCGGGTGTTGCGGCGTGGGCTGTGAGGCTCATGGAGCAGCAAAGGGCGAGCAGGGTAGGGCGAAATGGCACAGCAAAGGTGGCACGGATGGGCATGGTCGATCCTGACGGCGAACCGTTATGTGGGGAAAAGGGCAACAGCGTTGCGCGTCCTCACTGCGCGGATACGACTCCGTCGTGAATGATAGTAATTATTATTAACGTCTTGCAACAAATTTATGAGATTCAGGTCTGCGCGCGCGGATGCCGAGTAGAATCACGCCCTGAAAGCGATTCCTGAGGTGCGGTACGGTGGATTTACAGCAGGGTTTTGTCCTGACCCGGCATTGGCGAGATACCCCGGCGGGTACGGAGGTCAGCTTCTGGCTGGCCACCGACCAAGGCCCGAGGTTTGTCCGTCTACCCGTGCAGACGTCGGTGATGTTCATCCCCGAGGCCCATCGCAAGCCGTTGGATTGGCTGCTCAAGGGCGAGCGCGACATCGAGTTGCGCCCGTTGCAGCTCTGCGATTTTCATCATCGCCCCGTGCTGGGCCTGTATACGCGCCAGCACCGCCAAGCGATGGACGTGGAAAAACGCCTGCGCGCTGCCGGGGTTGATGTCTACGAAGGCGACGTGCGCCCACCCGAGCGCTACATGATGGAGCGCTTCATCACCGCACCGGTGTGGTTCGGCGGCACACCGGACGCCACCGGCGTGCTCTGTGACGCGCAGATGAAGCCCGCGCCCGACTACCGCCCGCCGCTTAAGCTGGTGTCCCTCGACATCGAGACCACCGCCCAGGGCGATCTCTACTCCATCGCCCTCGAAGGCTGCGGCGAGCGCCAGGTGTACATGCTCGGCCCGCCGAACAAACCCGCCGCCGTGGACTTCAAGCTCGACTACTGCGACACCCGCGCCCAACTGCTCGAACGCCTCAATCAATGGCTCGCCCTGCACGACCCCGACGCGATCATCGGCTGGAACGTGGTGCAATTCGATCTGCGCGTGCTCCACGAACATGCCCAGCGCCTCAATGTGCCGCTCATGCTTGGGCGGGGTGAAGAACCCATGGCCTGGCGCGAACACGGCAGCCGCAACCATTACTTTGCGGCGGCGGCGGGGCGCTTGATCATCGATGGCATCGAAGCCCTGCGTTCGGCCACCTGGAGCTTCGAATCCTTCAGCCTGGAAAACGTCGCGCAAACTCTGCTGGGCGAGGGCAAGGACATCTCCACGCCGTACCAGCGCATGGACGAAATCAACCGCATGTTCGCCGAGGACAAGCCCGCGCTGGCGCGCTACAACCTCAAGGACTGCGAACTGGTCACGCGGATTTTCGAGAAAACCGAACTGCTCAAGTTCCTGTTGGAGCGCGCCAGCGTCACCGGCTTGCCGGCCGACCGCAACGGTGGCTCCGTCGCTGCGTTCACCCATTTGTATATGCCGCTGATGCACCGCCAGGGTTTCGTCGCGCCGAACCTGGGCGATAAACCGCCCCAGGCCAGCCCCGGCGGTTTTGTCATGGACTCACGCCCAGGCCTCTACGAATCAGTGCTGGTGCTCGATTACAAAAGCCTTTACCCGTCGATCATCCGCAGTTTCCTGATCGACCCGGTGGGCCTGATCGAAGGCCTCAAGCACCCCGACGACAGCGAGTCCGTGGAAGGCTTTCGCGGCGCACGTTTCTCTCGCACCCGGCATTGCCTGCCGTCCATCGTCGCGCGGGTCTCCGAAGGCCGTGAAGTGGCCAAGCGTGAACACAATGCCCCGCTGTCCCAGGCCCTGAAAATCATCATGAACGCCTTCTATGGCGTACTCGGTTCCAGTGGCTGCCGCTTCTTCGATACGCGGTTGGCCTCGTCGATTACGATGCGTGGCCACCAGATCATGCGCCAGACCCGCGAGCTGGTCGAAGCCCAAGGTTATGAGGTGATCTACGGCGACACCGACTCGACTTTTGTCTGGCTCGGCAGTGCACACGGCCAGGAGGACGCGGGGCGCATCGGCCGGGCGTTGGTGCAGCACGTCAACGACTGGTGGCGCGAGCACCTGCAAACGGCATTCGGGCTGCAAAGCGCGCTGGAATTGCAGTATGAAACCCACTTCACCCGCTTCCTCATGCCGACCATCCGGGGCGCAGAGGAGGGCAGCAAAAAACGCTACGCCGGGCTGGTTGTGCACAGCGATGGCCGTGAAGAAATGGTCTACAAAGGCCTGGAAACCGTGCGCAGCGACTGGTCGCCCCTGGCGCGCCGATTCCAGCAGGAACTCTACCAGCGCATCTTCCATCGCCAGCCCCACCAGGATTACATCCGCGACTATGTGCGCCGTACCCTCAGCGGCGAATTCGATGAGTTGCTGATCTACCGCAAACGCCTGCGCCGTCAGCTGGACGACTACGAGCGCAACGTGCCGCCCCATGTCCGCGCCGCGCGCCTGGCCGATGAGTACAACGATCGCATGAACCGCCCGCGCCAGTACCAGCGCGGTGGCTGGATCAGTTACGTGATCAGCGTCAACGGCCCGGAACCGCTGGAAGTGCGGCACGCGCCCATCGACTACGACCACTACGTCACCCGGCAACTGCAGCCGGTGGCGGATGCGATCCTGCCGTTCGTGAATGACGATTTCAGCACCCTGGTGGGCGGTCAGATGGGCCTGTTTTAAAACGCTTGATTCGTCCGGGTGGGAGCCCCCACTCTCTGTCACTGATGACCACCCAGACGGCGCTTGCACCATGACCCTGATCTCTCTGACCGGAACCACGGTCGAACTCTTGCCGCTGCAAAGGGAACACAAGACCGCCTTGCTCGAAGCCGCAGCCGATGGCGAATTGTGGAACCTCAAGGTCACCAACGTACCGGGCCCGGACACCGTCGATAAGTACATCGACACCGCCCTGGCAGGGCGTGACGCCGGCAGCATGATCCCGTTTACCTTGGTGCGTCGTGATGACGGCCAGGTGGTGGGTAGCACGCGGTTCTGGAAGGTCGACCGGATCAATCGCAAGCTGGAAATCGGCCATACCTGGCTGGCGCTGTCCACGCAGAAAAGCGCGATCAACACCGAAGCAAAGCTGCTGTTGCTGACCTACGCGTTCGAAGTGCTCGACTGCGTGCGCGTGCAATTCACCACCGACGAACTCAACGAAAAATCCCGCGCCGCGATCCTGCGGCTCGGCGCCGTGCAGGAAGGCATTGTGCGCCACGAACGCATCATGCCCGACGGGCGCAAGCGCAACTCGGTGCGCTTCAGCATCATCGATTCGGAATGGCCGCAGGTGAAGGCCAACTTGCAGGCCAAACTGCAACGCTAGGAGGAAAAGCCCATGTACACCCTTTATGGCATCGACGAATCCGGCTCCTGCATGATCGAAATCGCCCTACAGCGCTGTGCGGTGCCGTGGCGACGGGTGGACGCGGCCTCCTGGGCAGAGGGTGAGGGCAGTGATGAGCTGGCCCGGATCAACCCGCTCAAGCAGGTACCCACCCTGATCACCCCCGATGGCCAGGTGTTGACGGAAAGCGCCGCGATCCTGATCCACCTGGGCTTGGAATATCCGGCCTCGGACCTGCTGGCCGGCGACCGCGCGCAGATCATCCGCGGCCTTGTGTACATCGCGGCCAACTGCTATTCGGCGATCGGCATCATTGACTACCCGCAACGCTGGCTCGGCCACGTCAACGAAACCGTACAGGCGCAGCTGGTGACAGGCACTCGACGATACTTGCACCAGGCCTGGGTGGTGTTTGCCGATCAGTTCGATGGGCAGTTGTTCGCCCCGAACGGCGTGCCGAATGCGTTGGGCGTGATGGCGGCGGCGGTGTCGCGTTGGGATGAAGCGCGGGAGGTGTTGAACGGTCTGGCGCCGGGCTTTGCCCAAAGCCTGGCGCAAGTGGATGCCGACCCTGTCGTCGCCCCCGTATTTGCGCGGCATTGGCCCGCGTGGAAGGTCTCATGATGTTTCCGAAATCAGTGGAAACAATGACAGGTGCGCCCACCAAACCCTTGCGTAGCGGGCGTCTTGTCCTACGCTTTCGTAACGTGGTGTAGGAATCATCCTTGAATTTGACTGTCGCAGACATGAAACTCAAGAACCCTGCATGGAATACAAAGGAGGTGCGCATGCTCATCCGGTCGCTGACCCTGGCTACCTTGATGGCTTTTACGGGGCCGCTGTTGGCTGCTGATGATATCAACCCGCTCAAGCAAGACTTGGGCAAGGCCCGGCCGCTGGTAGTGGTAGAGCTTGATTCCGGCAACGACACCTTGGCGACCCTCAAGAAACAGTTGGACGAGCCTGCGACCAAGCAGTCTTTCGAAGAACGCAACATGGTGTTCTACACCGTGAAGTTTGGCAGCATCGGCGCCGAAGGCGAGAAGTTCGCCAAGGACCCCAAGGACAATAAAAAGCTCACGCCCCCGGAAACCAACGCACTGATCCGTGCCCTCAAACTGGGTGCCGGCAGTGGCACCAAAGTGATCCTGGTGGGCAAGGACGGCGAGAAGAAAGTCGAGAAGACCGTGCCACCGGATACCCTCGACTTGAAGGAATTCTTCACTGCCATCGACCAGATGCCGATGGCCGAGAAAGAAACCGCCGCCGCCCCGGAGCCTGAACCTGCGGCCCCTGCGCCAGCCAAGGGCGCCAAGCCTGCCAAACATGGCAGCAAGCCTGCACCGCAACAGCTGGATGACTGAACCCAAGACCCTGTAGGCGTGAGTGCCTACAGGGTATTTTGTGGTTTTCGCACCGGAAACGGAAAGTAGAAAAACCGCAGGAACGCCACCCGCTTGATCACTTCCCCGATCAACAACGGCGCCACCACCGCCACCACAAAACCGATACAGGCCGCGACAAACGCGTGCAGCCCCAGGCGCTCCATCAGGTCGAAGGTCTTGTGCTGGATTTCACCATGGAAGATCAGCAGGATCAGGGTGTTCTGGCCGATGTAGGTCATAGCCCGCGTGACCCAGGCCGAGACCATCAGCACCTTTGCCAGCGCCCAGCACGCGTATACACCGATCACGGCGGGCAGGGTGGTCCATAACCAGTGGTCGTAGCGCCGCTGCGCCAGGTCCATGGTGTCCCAGGTGAACGTGAATACTGCGATAAACAGCGCGACGGAGACCACCAGCGTCAGCCAGGAGCCCGAGTGGGCGCGCAGCCAGTCGCGCAGCAGGTAGCCGACAATGAAGTAGGTGCTGCTGATCAGTGTGATATCCAGGCTGAACGGCAGGCCCGGCAGGACCCAGGTGTGCCCGCCCAGCGTGACCGGCAGTTGCCAGAACCAGGGCAGCATCCACACGCCCACGATCAATTGCAGCGTGACCAATGCGCAACTCAGCAACAGCGACAGCTTCAGGCGCTGGATCAGCCGCAGCATCAGCCAACTGAACAGGATCGCCACCCAGAAGTGCGGCAGAAACCACAGCGCCTGCCATGGGATGGTGTCCACCGAGGCATACAGCACGCCGCCGATATCCGGCAGCAGCGGCTGGCCCCGCAGCAGGCTGCGCACGATCACGTAGATAAGCATGGTGAAGAAAAACGGCTTGAGCAGGCCGTCGGCCTTGCGCACCGCCATCTCCACGAAGGGCTGTTCAGGCTTGAAGAACACCCCGGACAAAAAGAAGAACAGCGGCAGGATGAACGACGCCAGCACCGGATACAGCAGGTCCGGCGAGGTGGCGACGAACCAACTGTGGGCGAATACGATCACCAGGATGCCAATGCCCTTGGCAATGTCCATTTGAATCCAACGATGTTTCACCTGAACCCCTCCCTCTAAAAAAACCACCGCCCTTGTAGGAGCTGGCTTGCCAGCGAAAATCGTCAACGGGAATGCGCGGCATGAGTCATGCCTTGCGCCACGGCTTCAACCACAGCCCCATACCCAGCAACACCACTGCACCGGCCAGGGTGCTCAGCCCCAGTTGCAGCCACACGCCTTCAATCCGAAACAGCGCCAACGCCGCCACACCCATCAGCACGGCATTGAGCAGCCAGCTCCGAGCCCAGGGCAGGGCGCTGAGCAAGGCCTGGCGTTGCATCAGCAGCAGCGCGGTGCAGATCACCCCGGCCAGCGCCGCCAACGGAATGCCTGCCAGGCCAAACACAAACGGCAGGACGCCCAGCAACAGCACATTGACCAGGCTGCCGAGCAGTTCGCAGCGCAGCGGCTGGCGCGTATCCCCGGCCGCGTAGGCATAACGCGCGAGCAAGGCGTTCCAGGCGCCGAATACCAGCGGCACGGCAAACCACGCCAGCAGCAGCGGCAACGGCGAGTCCAGCGATTGCGCGGGCAGCAGCAACGCCACGAGGCTCGGGGCCGCCGCCACCAGGCCGACACCGGCGGGCAGAGTCAGCACGCTGGCGGTTTCCAGGCCGCGCTTGAGCAGGGCCAGTCGCTCATCGCCCTGACGACGGCTCATCATGCCCAGCAACACCTGGTTGAGGCTCATCAGCGCAATCAGCGGCAGGTTCATCAGCTTGCGCGCCAGGTTGACCCAGGTCACCGCGCCTTCACCCAACAGCGATGCCACCAGCCGTTCAATCAGCGCCAGGCCCTGGCTGGCGCCGTTGCTCAGTAACAATGGACCGATGCGCTGCCCCAATTCCCGCAGCGGCGCCCACGGCAATTGCCAGCACCACGGCCGCCAGCCCTGGCGCCACATCGATGGCAGTAGCGCCAACGGCATCAACAAGCTGCCGGCCAGGCAGGCCAGGGCCAGGGCGTGCGGTTGGGTGGCGGTGCCGGCGAGGGCGAGGTAGGTCACCGGTGGCAAGTTGAACAATAACGAACCCAAGCCAGCCAGCACGAAACGTTCGCTGGCCTGCAACGGGATGCTGAACAGCGCGTGCAGCATCAACCCCGGCACGCACCAGGCGACGATCTGCAAGTTACTGCTGGCGAGCGCCGTGGCACTCGCCGCCAGGCCTGGCCCGAGCAGTTGCACCAGCCACGGCGCCAGCAGCGTCAGCAACAGGCTGGTGACCAGGGCGATCAGCAACAGTGCGGGGAACAACGCGGCCAACCAGCCCAACCGCTCGTCGTCCTTGCGCGCCAGATACAGCGGCAGCGCCGCGGCACTCAGCACGCCGCCGGCCAATGACATGCGCAGCGCCTCCGGCAAAAACAGTGCGATCAGGAATGCATCACTGCGCTCGCCCGCGCCCCAGGCCGCCACCAGCAGCCATTCACGGGCAAAGCCCAGGCACAGGCCCAGCAGCGTCGCCAGTGTCAGCCAGGCGGCGGAGCCCAGCATCAGGGCTGTGCGCCATCAAGCACGGGTTTGCCGAACACCACACGTTTCACCTGAGGCAGGCGTGCCGGAAACAGTCGACGTGCCTCCAATACGTTGATGCCGACCATCAGCCAGAACAGCGCGACCATCACCACCGCAAAGCTGAAGTAGTGGTCGAACAGGCCGCTGACCAGCGCCGAGAGAATTCCGGCTGTGGTGCCCAGCCACAGCGCGTTGTCTTTGGTCAGGCGGATCGGGCCGCTTTCCGGGCGGGCTTCACGCCACCAGCGCACGGTGACCGCGATAAAGAACAGCATGCCGACGATGCCGGTCTTGTAGATGTAGTTCAGCCACAGGTTGGAGATGCCCAGCAAGGGCGTGCCAGGCACGGGCGGATCGACCTTGAAGCCGATACCGAACGGGTACGACACCATCGCCTGCGGAAACATGCGGTACTCGTCGAAACGCACTTCGGTACTGGCGTTGCTCGAAGAAAAAATCGTCGCCAGGCGTTCCTGCAGCGGTGGATAAGCCATCACCAGCACGGCGGTCAGCGCCGCGCCGATCATCAGCAGACGTCCGGTGTAGGGCACCCGGCGCGTGGCCATCCATAGCAGCACCAGCGCCAGGCTGACCATTGCCCCACGGCTACTCGCCAACAGCAAGGCCGCCGCGCCCAGGCACGCCACGCCCAGTCCCAGTGCGCGTTTCCAGCCTTGTTCGGTCATGCCGAAACAAAACGCCAGGGGCAGCAGCAGCGCCATGATTCCGCCGATGGCATTCGGGTGCATCCACGGCGAGCCCATCCGCGAAGACATGGCTTCCAAGCCGAATTTCAGCATGTCGAAGTTGCCGTAATTGAACAGTGCCAGCACCGGCGCAATGCCGGCTCCGGAGCGTGTGCGCACGAACACCGCAATCGACAGCATCAGCATCGCCAGGCTGCCCAGCAGCAGGGCGATCACCAGGGACTCGCGGTGCTTGTGGTCCACCAGCAACTTGGCGCAGAGGAACACCCCCGACAAGTTCAGCAACCAACGCAGCCAATTGGCCACGCCGCTGCTGTCGGCGTGGATGGTGACCTGACCGACAATGAAGGGGAACACGCTGAACACCATCAGCCACAACAGCATCTGGTCGGTCGGGCGCCGGGTGAGGCTCGGCGTATCCGGCAGGCGTACCAGGAAGTTTTGCCAGAGGACCGCGCCCCAGGTCATCGCCAGGATAGCTTCGCTGACGGTACTGCGAATGCCCAGGTTAACCGTGGAATAGGGCATGAACGTGGCAACCAGGGCAAACAGCAGCAGGCCCCAGAACGGAAAGCGTAGGATGGTCACCGCGCCGGCCAGGCCGATCACCGCGAGGAACGCCTTGGCCGGTGACAGCAGCAGGGCGGCGGCGCCAAACAGGAGGCCGAAGAGGATGGCGACGAGGCTGGGCAGGTTCACTCTCACTTCAATTCCTCGATCAGTTCGGCCAGGCGTCGGCGGTAGGCTTGATGGTTGAAGCGTTGCGCCCATTGCCGGCGTTGCTCGGGTGATTCTTCTTCCGCGCGATCGCCGAGGCTGAGCATCAATTGCGTCAGCGCCGGACCACCGGTGGGCGAAAAACGCGGTGCCGAGGGCGGGGTGATTTCATCCAACGAGGTACCGCTGGCCACCGCCACCGGGGTGCCGACGCTCAGCGCTTCGATCACTGGCAGGCCGAAGCCTTCGGCATAGGAAGGCTGCCACAGGCGCGAAGCCTGGCGGTAAAGCGCATGCAACTCGGCATCCGACACACCGCTGAGCGCACGAATGCCCGGCAGAGTGCGCTGGGCCTCGGGCAAATGGTCGAGGCTGCCCACCAGCACCAACTCCGGCACGGCGGGAGACTGACGTCGCGCCTGCTGCCAGGCGTCTACCAGGAACGGCACGTTCTTGCGCAACTCGCGGGTGCCCACCAGCAACCAATAGCGTTCAGGCAATTGGCGTGCACTGAGATCCGCTGCCTGTTCGGAAAAGGCATCGACCTGGTTGGGCAACACCCGAATCTTGCCCGCCGCCTTGGGAAACAACCGCGCGGTTTCATCGGCGCTGTACTGCGACGGCGTCCACACCCGATCGGCGCTGTGCACCGCGTAGGCAATCGACAGGCGATCACTGGTCTTGTAGATCAGCGCCTTCAGACGGTTGGCGTGATAGTTGTCGAGGGTGATTTGGAACAGGTCGTGCAACAGCACCACCGTACGCAGCCCCTTCGGGTGGGGCGGTAATGGCAAGCCCATGTTGAAGGTGCTGATGTACAGGTCGATATGCTGCTCACGCAACGCACGCGGCAAAAAGCCGGCCTCGAAACGCAGGCGATTGTGTGGCTGGTGCATGGCGGTTTTCGCGCAGCCCCAGGCCGGGCAATGGGCCCGCAAGCGGGTTTCATCGCCCAAGGGAGCCACAGTGAACCGTTCAAGCTCGATGCCCGGCAGGCCGTGCAGGGCGCTTTCCAGCGCGTACACCTGGCGGCTGATGCCCGATTGCGGCGAGGTGCCGACGGTGCGGTAATCCAGGCCTACACGCATGCGGGCTCCTTTTGATTCAGGGGCGAAAGGCTGGCGTACACCTTTTCCAACTGGCTGGCGGCGACGCTCCAGTCGTGGGCGCGGCGCACATAGGCGCGGGCGGCTTCGCCCATGGCCGCGGCGGCATCGGGAAATTGCAGCAGGCGCACCACGGCGTCCGCCAGGCTCACAGCGGTCTGCCCGCCGAGGTAGTCCAGGCCTTCCACCAGGTCCAACCCGGACACGCCTTGTTCGGTACTTGCCAATGGCAGGCCCGCGGCCAACGCTTCCAGCACTTTGAGCTTGGAACCACCACCATGGCGCAACGGCGCCAGAAACACCGAGCAGCTCGACTGCAGTTTCAGCAGGTTGGGCACAAACCCTTGCCATTCAATGCGCGGGTCCGGCCAGCGCTCACGCCAACTGTCCGGCATGCCGAAGCCACACACACTCATTCGCGCCTGCGGGCAACGCTCCCAGACCTTGGGCAGGATTTCGTCCAGGGCCCATTCGATGGCGTCCACGTTGGGCGCGTATTCGTAGTTGCCGAGGAACAGCACGCGGTGGGTCGACGGGTCCGGTCGGGCGGCGGCGAAGTGATCGCAATCCACGCCATTGACCACCACTGACACCGGTTTGCCGGCGATGGGTTCCAGGACCTGGGCGTCGCTGTCGGTCACCGCCACCACTTGGGTGGCCTGGCGCATCACGCGCCGTTCCCAGCGGGTGTAACGCCATTGGTCATAGCGAATGAACGGCAGCGACCAACCCGGCAAGCGGTCGTAAGTGGCCGCGCCTAGGGCCGATTCGACGTTGTGTTCGGTCAGCACGAACGGCTGGGATTTGCGCGCCAGCGCCTCTTCATAGGGCTGGAAGCTATAGGTGTGCTCGATCTGCACCACATCCCAATGCTCGTTGAGCAGTTGGTTGAACCGGTCCTGCAACGCGCCCGACAAGCCATTCACGCTCGCCAGCAGCGGGTAGGGCGCAAACAGCCCGGCGAGCAGGGTCTTCACGCTGCGCAGAGGGCGACGCGGCAGGATGATCAGTTGTTCGAGAAACGCCTCCAGCACCTGGCGGTCGGTGAGCGACACCGGATGTTTGTCATGCAGCAGCAAGGTGATCCGATGCCCACGCGCGGACAGGCTGCGCAGCAGGTGGAACTGGCGCGTCTTGCCGCCGCTGGTGGCGGGCCAGGGTGAGTAGGGCAGGATCCATAAAATGCGCATGGCAGGCCTCACTCCCATAACAGAATTTGCAGGTTCGACTTGACCGGAACGGTCAGGCCATTGGTGCCGCTTACCGGGGTTTGTGTGCCGTGCAGCGGGTCGTACAGGGTGGCGCTGGCCAAGCCCGGCAGGTGCGCGTTGCCGCCCTGGGCGGACCAGAAGAACCACAGCTTGCGCCCATCGGTGCGGGTCCAGCCGATGCTGAACAGGCCATCGGGCAGCGCGTCGGCAGCAGGCGGATCACCCGGCGTGAGCTTCGGCCCGCTGACATCAAGGAAGTTCTTCAGTGCGGTGTAGACCGGCTTGGGGTTGGTGTCGATATCCAGCAAGCCATAGGAGCGGTCACGCACGCTGGCGCGCTGGTCGAGGTCGCTCAAGGTGAACAGGAATATCTTGTCGTAATCCATCGCGCTCATCAGCGCCAGGCGACGAACCACGTAGTCGGCCTGGGCCTGAGGGGTGATGAGGTCCTGGGCGTCTTTTGGCCCCTTGTACGTCGACCAGCCCCACTCGGTGCTCCACAAGGTTTGCACGCCACCGTTGCGCAGGGCCTGGTTGAGCTGGGTGGATTTGGCGATGAAGTCCAGGTTGGCCGGGTCGTTGCCTTCGGGCAATTGGGTGTAGGGGTGGTAGGAGATGATGGTGTTCAGACTGGCCACGCCCAGCGCGCCCAAGGCGTCGAACATGGTCTGGCCGTTGGGCATTTCACTGAAGAACGCCATGCCGGCGGCGACCACCGGTTTGTTCGGGTTCACGGCGCGTAACGCGTTGGTGGTAACGGTCAGAAGATTCGCGTAGCCGGCAGGATCCGCCACCGGGCGCCAGAAACCGATCAAGTTCGGTTCATTCCAGACTTGCCAGGCATCCACGCTGGGGTAGCGCTGTGAGAGCAGCGCCATGCGGTTGGCGAACACGTTGGGATCTTGCGGCGGGTACTGGTCCGGGTACTGCGACATCGGTGGCGCGCTGGTGATAAAGCGTGCCGACCCGACTAAGTAAAACACCGACTTGATCTGGTTCTGTTGCAGCTTGCCCACCAGCTCATCGAGGGTGGCGAGCTTGTACTGGTTCTGCGCGGTTTCCAGCTGATCCCAGTGCAGATCCAGGCGCACCCACTCCAGGCCCAGGGCCTTGAGGCGGTCGATCTGCTTCTGGTAGCGCTCGGGGCTGAACCACAGAAACTGCGCATTCACCCCCAGGAAATCCTTCCACACCACTTCCTTGGTGCCCTTGAGTACATGGCTTTCGGCATCCGCTTGGCGTCCCCACAAGAATGCGGTCAAGCCCAGGGCTGCAACCACCGCAAAGGTGGCGAGGTAAGTGCGTTTACGCGCCATAAGGGGCTCCGGTGATGGCCTGCTCGAAGAGCTGCTTGAACTTCTGCGCGGTCAACGGCCATAGGCGTTCGCGGCCGATTTCCCCGGCCCGCTCGGCCCAATCCCGAGCCAGCAGTGGCGTGCGTGCCAAGCGCAGTAGCTGTTCGCCGAGCGCGGCCACATCCCCTTCGGGGTAGATCGCGCCGTTGCCGCTGGCGACTTCCTCGGCAAACGCACGCGCGTCGGAGGTGATTGCGCCGCGCCCACAGGCGGTGGCCCAGGACAGCGCGCCACTGGTGCCGCGCTGGCGTCCCAGCAGGCCGAGTTTTTTCGATTCGCGATAGGGCAGCACCATCACATGGTGGGCCTGAATGGTCTGGGCGATTTCATCGGCCGGCAGGTTCAGGCGCCAGTCGATTGCGTCGGTCAGCCCCAATTCCGCGATCTGGGCATTCAACTGCTCCAGGTAGTTGCCGCCCGCGCCGAACGCCATTTCCGCCGCAGTGCCGCCGGCCAGGGTCAGGCGCACGCGGTCGCGCAAGTGAGGGGCTTGCTTGAACACATTCGCCAGGGCCTGCACCAGGTCTTCAATACCTTTGCCGCGGTAGATAAAGCCGAAATACAGCAGGCGCAAGGTGTCCAGCGACGGCAATGCTGCCGGTGCAATCGCCAGGTTGGCATGGTTGATCACCGCGACTTTGCCGGCCGGCAGTTGCATGCGTTGGGTCAAGCAGTCGGCGCCCAGTCGGGTGAGGGTCACCAACCGGGTCAGTCCCTTGGCCACCTGGCGTTCTTCGCGCAGGGTCAGCGGGTCGGCCAGCACCACCGCCGCCTGCGGCAATGGGCTGGGCAGACGCGCCATCAGGTTCAGTGGAAACGGCAACTGTTCACGTCGCCACACGATGCGCTCCGGGTCATGCACGGTGGCCGTAAGTGGCAACTGCGGGTAAGCCTTGCGCAGTTCACGCAAGGCCAGGAATTCCCCGAGCCGCCCGCCGCCCAGCTCGGCGTGCACCAGGTCGACGGATTGCCAGTCGAAAGCTGCGATGGCTTGCTTGATCGCCTCGGAGTTGCCCGCGACCCCGGCCAACGGCGTCAGCACCGTCACACCGAGGTGTTCCAGTGCCGTGCGGAAATGGTTCGCGTAGTCGGCGATCCCGTTCTTTTCCGGCGGCAAGGGCGCGAGCAGGGCGATACGCATCAGAACGCTCCCCGGTATTTACCGATGGTCTGCAACACCTTGCCCGGCACTTCGAACTTGCGACGGTTGATGATGATGCCGTCCACCTTGCCAAACGCCGTGTTGAGGATCGACAGCGCATGCTCCACCACCGGCACGGTACTTTTGCGGGCTTCCACCACCAGGCCGATCAGGTCGGCGCGGCGCAGGTTGATGAAGGCTTCGCGGTTATCCAGCAGGGCCGAGGCGTCGAGCAACACCACTTCACCCGGTGCGGCGGCTTCCACCCCGCCGACCCGCACATTGATGCCGTTTTCATGCAGCAGCTGGCGCAGTTGCTCCACCACAAAGGTCACCCCTTCGCCATGGCGCGCCGAGGTCAGGCCCAGGGTCACGCCGTGCTCGGCAATGCGGTCGGGCTGCAGCAGACTGTACAAGCGGTAGATGCTCGCATTGAACGCGTTGGTACTTTGCGCGGTGGAGGTGTCCAGCTCCGGCAGGGTGGTCCACAGTGGCAAGCCGAACTTGCGTTCCACCAGGCCACCGTCGTGAATCCGCTGGTCGAGCAGGTAGCACAAGTAGATCACCAGCAGGCCGACCACGATGGCAAACGGAATCGCCAACAGCAGCATCACCAGGGTTTTCGGGAAGATGCGGCCCGGGTTCAGGGTGGCCTCTTCGATCACGGCGATGTTGCTGATCTGGCTGTTATCCAGCTCGCGGTCGATGCGGGACTTTTCCAGGTTATCCACGTACAGCGCGTAGTTGCGCTCGGTGGTGTTCAGCTCGCGGGAGAGGCGGGCCAGCTCCGGCTCAATCTCCAGGGCCTCCTTGCGTTGGGCTTCCAGGGTCAGCAGTTGTTTCTGCTGTTGAACCAGCTGAGTTCGCAGCGCCTGGTTGTTGCTGGTTTCATCCAGCAACACGCGCTGCAAGTGAATTTCCAAGGTGTTTGGCGCACGGTTCTCTGACGCTTGCACCGTGTTGCTCTCGTTGTTGACCTGCATCTGCATTGCCCGAATCGACGCGTCCAGGGCTTTGACCGGCGGCGCGTTGTCGGTGTAGGTGCGCATCATGTCGGCCTTTTCCAGCAGCTTCTGGTTGAGCAGGCGACGCAAATCCTGCTGCTGCGGGTTCAGTGCGATCTGGCGCACTGTGGTGACTTCCTTGGGTTGGCCCTTGAGCTGGGTGCGTGTGCTCTGGATCGCACTGTCGGACGAAGCGATCAGCCGCGTGGTGTTGAAGGTCTCGCCGCGCAGCACGTTGATGCGCTCGGACAAGTCTTCCAGGCGGTCGGTGATGCTCGCGGCGCCGATCTTGTTCAGGTGGGTGAGGATCTGTTCCTTGTAGCTCTTGATCTCGGTCGCGCTGTTGGCCACCTGGCCTTCATAGAACGCGTACAGGCTCTTGCGGCCCAGGGCCTCGGTGCGCTCGTTGATGTAGGTCTCGACCCAATCCTTGACCACCGCCTGGGCGATTTCCGGGTCGCTCCATTTGAAGCTGATGTCCATCACCGTGGAACCGGCGGCGTGGCTCACCTCGAAGTTCTTCTCCAGGCCGGCAGCCAGACGTTCGACCGGGGTGGTTTTTTCGACGATACCGACGGTTTCCATGATCACGCGCACGCCGTCGAACACCGCACCCACGCCGCTCTTGACGTAGTACTTGGTGCGCTTCCAGAAACCCTCCGGCGGCGGTGCGTTTTCGATCACTTCCAGGTAATGCTCAGCCACCGCGCGCACGATGGGCCGGCCGGTGAGCAGGCGCTCCTCGTCGACAATCGGGTCACGCTGGGTGCTGGGCATCACCAGCGCCTGGCGGTTGCTGATCTCGATGGGCAAGGTCGAATCGCGCCCAGGTTTCACCAACAGCCGCGCGGTGGACTCGTACTTGGCCGGCAGCAGGAACGCCCCCAGCAGGATGATCACCAGCGCGGCAATCGCCGCCAGTTTGAACTCACGCCGGAAGATGAAGAACAAGCGCAGAAGATCACGAAAAGAACGGATCTCGATCATGGGATGTCGCTCCTTTAGTTATTGCCGCCGCTGGTTCGGGTGTAGTTGTAGCCAACCCCAATGGACTTGGTGAACGGGATCAGTTGGTTCATGTAGGTATCGACCCCTTGGATGCGCTCGCCCACGTTGGATTTGGGCACGAACACCACATCGCCGCGTTGCAGGTGCACGGGTTTGCGGCCGCTGGGGCCGGTCTTGAGTAACTGGCTGAAGTCCAGGAAGTACGCGCGATATGCACCCTGGGCGTCTTCGCGCAGCAGGGCGACCATGCTCGCGTTGCCCGCCGGGCTGACCCCGCCGGCACCAATGATGGCTTGTTCCAGGGTGTTGGCCGTGCCGAGTTGCACCGCCGTCGGGTTGTTCACCGCGCCGCCGACGATGATCGAGCTGCCCGGCGCCTGGTTGATGTTCACGGTCACGCGCGGTTCGCGGTAGATGGGCGCGAGTTTGCTGGTCAACTCCGTGGCCAGTTCCGAAGGCTGGCGTCCGGCGACCTGGACCGGTCCCAGGAACGGGTAGTTGATCTTGCCGTCGGTCTGCACCGTGTACAGCGTCAGCTCATAGATGGTGCTGACGTTGAACGCCGACAGCGTCGGCATCTCGCCGGCATCGCGCACGATGCGCAACTGGTCGCCGATGCGGATGCGTTCCACCGCCGGCGGCAGTTGGGCAAGCTGGTCGAGGGCGCGTTTGCCTTCCTCGACGGTTTTGTCGTCGGGCGGGACGATGCGTGCCGGCGTATTGCAGGCGGCCAAGGCCATCATGGCCACGACAAGCAGGGTTCGTTTCATCAAGGGGGACTTCCTGTAGGGCATGATGCTCACCTCCAATAACCGGGAAACATGCTGATGCGCCGCTTGAGGGCGAGGGGGAGGCGACGCTCCAGATGGCCCAGCCGGTAGCCGAGCAGTTTGAACGCACTGCGTACCAATACTTCGGGGGCGCGGTACAAGGCACCGGCTTTGCGCAAGGCCGCGAGTTCGGCCAGCACATAGCGCTTGCCTTCGCCTCCCGCGTCGCCAAAGGCCTGCTTGATCCACGGTTCGCGACCGTAGAACACGCCAATATCGAAGTAGCGGTGAAACTCATCCAAGAGCTTGTAATCGTGGGAGTGATGCACCAGCGCCGTGGCGGCGTAGCGCACCTTGTAGCCTTCGAGCAGCATGCGCGCCGCCACATAGGCGTCTTCGCTGCCGATCACATCCGCCGGAAAACCGCCCACCGCTTGCAGCACACTGCGCCGGTACACGGAAAACGAGTCGGAACTGAAGCAGGTCCTGATCCCCAGCTCCGGCGCATCGGCCAGGCTCTTGCTGCGGCTCTGTTCGGGGTAGTTGAAGTGCCGCGATTGTGCACCCAGCACACCCGCATCGGGGTGGGGTAACTGGCGGCCGTACGCCACGCCGTTGAGCGGGTCCTGCTGCAATTCGGCGAGCAGATTGGCGAAGGTCTCGGGGGTGGCGGGAATCGCGTCCTGGGTCATCACGATCAGCGCGTCGCCGGACACTTGTTCGCTGGCCCAGCGCCGCGTGCCGCCGTGGTTGAAGTCACGCGCGTCGATCACCTCGACCCGTGCGCCGAACTCGCGAAAGCGCGCCACCGTGTCATCGCTGGAGGCGCTGTCCACCACCAGCATCTCGTCAGGTTGCAGGGTTTGCATGCGCAGCGCCGGCAGTAGACGCGCCAGGTGGCTGGAGGCGTTGCGAGTCGGGATAATCAGTGACGTGCGCATGTTATTTCTTCACGTCTGCCGGGGCGCGCCCGTAGATGTCGTCGAAGCGCACAATGTCGTCCTCGCCGAGGTACTCGCCGCTCTGCACCTCAATCATCACCAGGTCAATGATGCCGGGGTTGGTCAGGCGGTGTTTGTGCCCGGCCGGAATGTAGGTGGACTCGTTGGCGTTGATCAGGAATTCGCGCTCGCCGTTAGTAATTTGCGCCGCGCCGCTGACCACCACCCAGTGTTCGCTGCGATGGTGGTGCATCTGCAGTGACAGCGATGCCTGAGGCTTGACCACGATGCGCTTGATCTTGAAACGGCTGCTTTCCTCCAGCACGGTGTAGGTGCCCCACGGCCGGGTGACGGTGCGGTGCAAGCTGTACGCCGGATGGTTTTGACGCTTGAGCTCGGCGACGATGTAGCGCACATCCTGGCTGCGGTGGGCGTCGGCGATCAGCAGGGCATCCGGGGTGTCGACGATAATCAGATCACGCACACCCACGGCGCCAAGTACACGCTTGGGCGAGTCGATGTAGCAGTTGTGCACGTCATGCAGAATCGCTTCGCCATTGACCTGATTGCCATGGGCGTCGCTCGGGGTGAGCTGGCGCAGGGCTTCCCAGGAACCGATATCGCTCCAGCCAATATCGCAAGGGACCACGGCGACTTGCGTGGACTTCTCCATCAGCGCCACGTCGATGGAAATATCCGGCGCACTGCCAAAGGCCTCCGAGTCCAGTTCACGCTGGCGCGAGGTCTTGTTCTGCAGACTCTGGCTGTGGTCCAGAGCGGCACGCGCAGCCTCCAGCACGTCAGGTGCATGAGTGGCGAGTTCGTCCACCAGGGTGCTGGCCTTGAAGCAGAACATGCCGGCGTTCCACAGGTGCTTGCCGCCATCCAGGTAGGCCTGGGCAGTGGCCAGGTCGGGTTTTTCCACAAAGCGTTTGACCCGGTTGCCCGTGCCCAGCCGTTCACCTTGTTCGATATAGCCAAAGCCGGTTTCCGGCTGGTCCGGCTGGATGCCGAAAGTCACCAGGTAGCCGGCTTCGGCCAGGTCCCGGGCCTGGGTCACGGCCTCGGCGAACGCCACTTCATTGAGGATCAAATGGTCGGCAGGCATCACCAGCAACTGCGCCTCACCCCCGAAATGTTCCTGCACATGCAGCGCCGCCACGGCGATCGCCGCCGCGGTGTTGCGACCGAACGGCTCCAGTAGCAGGTCCAGGGGCAGGTGGGCCTTGTTGACCAGGCGATAGTCATCCAGGGTGCGGAACAGCAGGTCACGGTTAGTCACGGTTAACACGCTTTCCACGCCGGGCAATTTGGCGGCGCGCTGGAAGGTTTTCTGCAGCAGGCTCTGGCCGTCGCGCATGCGCATGAACGGCTTGGGCATGTTCTGCCGAGACACCGGCCACAGCCGCGTGCCCGAACCACCGGAAATGATGCAGGGAATTAATCCGTTGAGTGTGTTCATCAATAGACTTCCTTGGTGGAAAGGACGGCCGGGACCGTCATGAAAACGATGTACAAGTCAAACCACACCGACCACTTGGAGATGTACTCCAAGTCGTACTCGACACGTTTCTGGATCTTGAACAGGGTGTCGGTCTCACCCCGGTAACCATTGATCTGCGCCCAGCCGGTAATGCCCGGCTTGACCCGGTGCCGGGAGCTGTACTCGCTCACCGCCACCTCGAAGGGAACCCCGGCCGCCTTGGTGGCGGTGGCATGCGGACGCGGGCCGACCATGGACATGTTGCCCAGCAGCACGTTGAACAGTTGCGGCAGCTCGTCGATGCTGGTCTTGCGGATGATGCGGCCCACGCGGGTGATGCGCGGGTCTTCGCGAGTGGTCTGGCGCTCGGCGGTGAAGTCGCTCTGGTCGGTGTACATCGAGCGGAACTTGAACACGCGGATTTCATTGTCGTTGTAGCCATAGCGGTTCTGGCGAAACAACACCGGGCCCTTGGAGTCGAGCTTGATGGCAATCGCCGTTGCCAGCATCACCGGCGACAGCGCCACCAACGCCAGGCTGGCCAGCAGCAAATCCTCACAGCGCTTGATCACCGGCGACCAGCCACGCAGCGGCAACTGCGAGGTGTTGAACATCAGGATGCCGCCCACGTCTGTGATTTTGCTGTGGCCGTAGCGCAGGGCGGCCATGTCCGGCACCAGCACGACGTTCACCGACAACTGCCGCAGGCGGTTGACCAGGCCGTGAATGCGTTGTTCGGCAGCCCAGGGCAGGCAGATCATCACCTGGTTGACCTGCTCGGCGCGGATCAGTTTTTCCAGGTCGCGGGTGTTGCCCAACAGGGGCAGGTTGCTCAGCTCCTTGGGAATGCGTTCGGTGCGGTCATCGATGAAGCCGACCAGGCCGGAACGAATATCGCCGTTGCGCTGCAAATGATCGGCGACATGCACGGCGGTGTCGGTAAAGCCCAGGATCACCGTACGTTGCAGGTATTTGCCGGCACGCATCAGCCGGCGGTACAGGCGCAGCATTACCAGGCGTTCAAGACAAAACAGCCCCAGGCTGACGATGTACCACGTCACCAGGTTGCGTGGGGTCAACTGCGGGAAGAACTGCAGAATCTGGTACATGAACAGCAGGATGCAAAAAGCCGCCGTCCAGGCCTTGATCTTGGCTTTCAGGCGCAGCCGGTTGCTGAACAATTCTTCGGAATAGGTGCCCAGGGCCTGGAACAGAATAATGGTCAGGACCGCGAAAAACACCAGCAGGCCCAGGAAGTGGGCGCGCAGCTCAGGGTCTATCGGGTCCAGGAAGAGTACCAGGACCAGTGGAGGCAAAATGGCCGTCAGGCCATGGATCAACTTGACGAAAACAACAAAGAACTCAACAAAACCGGCGCGCGTTAAAAACAAACTGTCGACAGACGACTTCTCTCGCATAAAAACATCCCTCATTGCACTCCAGACTTCGCTGTTTGATTGTTTGTTCAATAAAGCAGCAGGCTGCTTTAGCGCGCTGGACAAACTGGCTACTCTGGGTAATACGCAACTTTTCATTGCAAATGCAGCTATCCATTTGAATGGATTTTGCAGGGTAGTGACTGGGGTGGTGACTAAAGGCGTGTGTCCTTACTGAGTCTCGTCAATTAATTGACTGCCGTGCGGAAGTGGCGGGCTAGATAGGTTAATTAGTCTTTTTTGAGGCATTTTATTGACGTTCCTTGTCTGGACACTCGTTAATAAGGTGTGTTTTTGAGTGTAGGAACAAATGTCGGATTTTTCCTGCTTAAAGGAAAAACCTTTTTTGAGGCGAGGAAGGAAAGGGGGACAAATAGAGCGTGGCAGGGCGTACTTACTGCCCTGCCACCGGGGCGTTCGCCCGATCAGAAGTTGCCTTTTAAACTAACGGTGAAATTGCGTGGTTCGCCGTAGAAGTTACCCCAGGAGGCGGTACCGACTGTGTTGTAATAGCTTTTGTCGAACAAATTGTTGCCGTTGAGCGCCACGGTCCAGGTGTCGTCGAGGCGGTACGCCATGCGTGCGCTCCAGGTCGCATAACCGGCCTGTTCGAGCTTGATGGTTTGCACGCGGTAGTTGCTGCTTTGGGCATTGACCCCGGCGCCCACGCTCCATTTCGCCAGCGCGCCGTCGAGCTGGTAGTCACCCCACAATCGCAGCATGTGCCGAGGCACGTAAGTGTTGGATGAACCGCCTTCGACCTGGCTGTCGATGTTTTTCAGAGACTTGGTCTGGGTGTAGGTGTAGCCGCCGAAAAGCTGCAGGCGCTCGAGCAATTCACCGCTGATTTCGGTCTCCACGCCTTGGGCGCGCACTTTGCCGGTGTCGGTGTAGCAATAACCATCGGCGGAAGTCGGGCACATCGTGGTGTAGTCGGATTCGGCGCCGTTTTTCTCGATGGCGCGGAACAGTGCCACGGAGCTGTTGAGGCGTCCGTCGAACCATTCGCCTTTGATCCCCAGCTCGTAGTTGTCACCGATCTTGGGCTTGAGTGCCGCGCCATCGACGGTGGCGTAAGAGCTCTGCGGCTGGAAGATATCCGCGTAGCTGGCGTACACCGACAGGTGCTCGTCGAGGTCATAGATCAGCGCGGCGAACGGGGTGACTTCACCGGTTTCCTTGGTGCGTGCGTCCTGCACTGCCCATTCACCCCAGGCCAGGTTGTTGGACTGGCGACGGTTCTCGTACCAGCTCACGCGGCTGCCGACGATAAACATCAAGGGCTCGGCCAGGCGCAAGCGCAAGGTCGCGTAGGTGCCGTATTGAGTGGCGGTTTCCTTGACCGTGCCGCCGCGATACATGTTCGGCCAGAAGGTGTTGTCATCCGGCTCAGGGAAGTGGTGGTCGGGCTGGTAAATGCTCTGGCGCTTGGGCAGGTTCTGGATCGCGTACACATCGTCCTGGGTGCCACGGCTGCCGTTGGCGCCGAGGATCAGCTCATGCTCCAGGCCAAAGGCTTCGAACTTGCCGTCCACATAGGCATCGAGGCCGAAGTCCTTGTGGTCGTAGTCCATCAACGCAGCATAGGAGTTGGCCGTGGGCGCCGGGTTGCCATAGTTGATGGTGCCTTCGCTGGCGGCATACTTGGTGTCTTGCAGGTTGCGGCTGTGGACCGCCGCGACCTTGAGTTTCCAATCATCGTTGAAGTGATGGGTTACATCAGCGAAGAACGTGGTGCGCCGGCTTTGCCAGTCGTTCCAGGATTGGCCCAGGCAGGTCGAGCGGCTCAGGTTGGCGCTTTTGCCGTCGGCATAGCGCGGCAGGCCGCCCCAGCACGGCGTGGCGTCGACATCTTCGTAGCTGGCGCCGACGCCCAGGGTGGTGTCCGGCGTGAGGTCGAAATCCAGCGCGCCGTAGAACGCCTGGTCCTGGCGCTTGGCGATGTCCATGTACGACCCACGCGTCTGCTGGCTCACCGCCGCGCGACCACGCAGCGTGCCGCTGTCATTCAACGGACCGCCGGTGTCGACATCGGCGCGGTAGTTGTCCCAGGTGCCGGCCGATAGCGACAAGCTGGTGGTGGGCTTGGCCTGTGGACGCTTGCGCACGAAGTTCACCGCACCGCTGGCGGTGCCGGCGCCCTTGAGCATGCCGGCGGCGCCCTTGAGGACTTCCACGCGGTCATAAATCGCCATGTTCGCGCTGAAACTGTCGGCCTGGACGTAGTCCTTGCCCATGTCCAGGGGCACGCCGTCGTACTGGTACTGGCCGAGCATCTTGAAGCCTCTGGAGTAGAAGTACTTGCCGCCCATGGGTGACTCGTAGGTGGTGATGCCGGGCGTGCGTTCCATCACGTCGTCGATGGTGGTGACGTTCTGGTCGTCCATGAATTGGCGAGTCATCACACTCACCGATTGCGGGGTTTCCCGCAGGCTGTGTTCGCCCTTGCCGATGGTGACCGCGCCGGTGGTGTAGGAGCCGGTGCCGTCGGTGGTGGCGCCCAGACGTTCGCCGTTGATCAGGGTGGCGCCCAGGTTCAGCGAACCGGTATCGGCCACTTGTGGCAGCAGCATCCAGGTGCTGTTGCCCTGGCGTTGGGCTTGCAGGCCCTGGCCGCGTAGCAGTTGTTCGAGGGCCTGCTGAGAATCAAAACGGCCACTCAAACCCTGGCTGGTTTTGCCGGCGACGCTGGTGGCGTCGTACGACAGGCTGATGCCGGCCTGGCGGGCGAACTGGTCCAGTGCTGTTGCCAGGGCACCGGCAGCAATGTTCCAGTCGCGGGCCTGGGTGTCGCTGGCCGGGGTTTCGGCCATCACGGCCACGGGCAAGGCGCTGCTCAGGCAGACGCCAAGCAAGGCGGCCTGTACCGCACGCTTGAGGGGGGAACGAGGGGAAGGGAACGCTTGCATGACCGCGGGATGCTCCTGAAGGAAGTGGATAAAACTGGCCTGTTGATCGGCCTTTCCTTACAGGTCGAGCGGCAATGAGAATTCACCTCATTTATTTTTGAAAATTTACACGCGCGGTGAAACGGTCACCCAATAGCGGCTGCGGTACGTGACATCGAGCTTGAGCGACTGCGCCACCAGGCCCAGCACCTGATCGGTGTCGTCCAACTGATAAGTCCCCGACACCCGCAACCCGGCCACTGCCTCGCTGCAGCGCAACAAGCCGTTGCGGTAGCGACCCAGTTCGGTGAGAAAATCGTCCAGGCGCATGTGGTGGGCGCTGATCACGCCATCGCTCCAGGCCCAGGGATCCAGGCCGTTGGCGACCGCCGGGCGAATGCCGCTGCGGTTGAACACCACCTGTTCGCCGGGCTTGAGGACCTGGCGTGCGCTGGCGGTCTGGCTGTCGGCGAACACCGCCACCGCGCCTTGCTGCACGGCGAGCAAAGTGCCGTAGGCGTCTTCGCGTACCAGGAATCGCGTGCCGAGGGCGCGTAGGTAACCGTCACGGGTCTGGACCCAGAAAGGGCGGTCGTCGGCCCCGGTATTCACCACGATTTCTCCCTGGCGCAACTGCACCAAGCGTCGGTCTGCGTTGAGCGACGCATCGATCGCGCTGGCGCTGTTGAGCTGGATCCGGCTGCCATCGTTCAATGCCACCCAGCGCCGTTCGCCGGTCGCGGTGCGATAGTCGGCCATCCAGGCGGGCAGGGGCGTGTAGTCGCGACCGAGCCAGGTCAAGCCCGCGGCGCCGGCCACCAGGCCCAGCAGTTTCAAGCCCTCACGGCGACTGATGCGTTGGCGCGCCCCGCGCAGGGCATGCCGGCCGACCTGGGCCGGTAGATGATTGAAATCGTCATTCATCGCTGTCACCCGCTGCCACACCCGCTGGTGTTCGGCGCTGGTGTGCAGCCAACGTTCGAAGGCGGCGGTGCTGGCATCGTCGGCGACATTGAAACGCAGGGTGATCATCCACTGGATCGCCTGGTCGACCAGCTGCGCGTCAGTTTTCGACATAACGCAACCGGTAACACGCGTGCAGCGCCTTGGACAGGTCCCGTTCCACCGTGGCCTTGGACACGCCGAGACGCAGGGCGATCTGTGCGCAAGTCAGGCCATCCAGTTGCGCCAGCAAAAAGGCTTCGCGCACGCGCGGCTTGAGCTGGTCGAGCAGACGGTCGATACGTTCCAGGCTGTCGAGGATCAACAGGCGGGTTTCTTCCGACGGCACCTCGACTTGCGGGAAGTGCGCGAGGCTTTCCAGGTAGGCGCGCTCCAGTTCGCGGCGGCGGTATTGGTCGATCATCAGGCTGCGGGCGATGCTGCTCAAGTACGCACGCGGCTGCTGCAAGGTTTGCTGCCTGCGCGCATTAAGCAGGCGCACGAAGGTTTCCTGGGCCAGGTCGGCGGCGTGTTCGCGGCAGCCGGTGCGGCGGCTCAACCAGCCGCGCAGCCAGGCATGATGGGCATGGTAAAGCTGGCCGATGGCGGCATGGTCCAGTGGGTGATCGCTCGACATGGGCATCCTGGCGCAGCTATCTTAATTGATAATGTTTCGCATTCTAATCGTTGCTCATGACGCTTCGCAATTGCCGCAGCGCAATGTATCCAGCACAATTTTTTGTCCGCCCTGGATGCACGGACTAATCTGCAGGCTTTTCCCGGTGGAAGGCTTGAGCATGATCGACCTGGCGACCCTGGCGGTATTTTCCGGTGCTGTGCTGTTGTTGCTGTTGTCCCCGGGGCCGAACATGGCCTTTGTGGTCAGTCATGGCGTCACCCATGGTTGGCGCGGGGGGATGGCATCGGCCCTGGGTATTGGCGTGGCCGACGTGCTGTTGACCGCCTTGACCGCTACCGGGGTGACGGCGTTGGTTGCCAGTTGGCCGCCATCCTTTGACGTGATCCGGTATGCGGGGGTGGTCTACCTGTTGTGGCTGGTGTTCAAGACCTTGCAGAAACGCCCCGTGCCGAATGCGGGGCACATCGACCGTGTGCCCTTGGGCCGGGTGTTTTTGCAGGCCATGCTCAATAGCTTGCTCAATCCCAAGGCGTTGCTGTTTTTTGTGGTGTTTTTGCCGCAGTTTGTACGGCCGGAAGCAGGGGACATTGCGGTGCAGTTGATGGTGCTTGGGGGGGTGTTGACCGTGATTGCAGCTGTATTTCATGGGCTGTTGGGCATTTTTGGTGGGGCGCTGAGTCGGTTTTTTGCCCGTCGCTCACAGGGGGCCTGGCTACAGAAATGGGGGTTGGCGACGGTGTTGACGGTGTTGGCGGTGCGCTTGGCGGTGATGTCTCGCCCAGCCTGACTTGAAGAGAGTACGGCTGATCAATGTGGGAGCTGGCTTGCCTGCGAAGGCGGCCTGACAGCCGACCTGGATGTTGGATCAGGCCGGGTACCTATCCGTTATTTAGGTAACGGCTGCTATGGGTTTCGCCCTTACGGCGACTCACTTTGGAAAGGCCGGAATGCCGGCCCAGCCCAAAGTAAGCAAAGGACTCTTGCCCCAACACTCGGCACCTCGCCTAGGCTCGGTGTGCCCGTAATCCGACAAGGAATTGGGGGGCCGCCTTAGATCAAGATCAAGAGCGGCTCCCTTCGCATCGTGGTTAGCGTTTAGATACCTACGACTATCGCCGACAAGCCGGCGCCTGCAGCTGCTTGGCAGAGTCAGCCCAACCGTGCCGCCGCGCGCGCGACGATCTCACCGCGCACTCTGCGCGATTCGACGGTGCGCTTGTTGGCTTCTTCCAGCACGTGCTGGGGCGCGGTGTCCGGGCGGCCGGAGTCGAAGGGTGGCGCGGGGGCGTATTCAATCTGCAACTGCACCAGTTGCGCCGCCGCCTCGCTGTACAACTCGGCCGCCAGGGTCAGGGCGAAGTCGATGCCGGCGGTGATGCCGCCGCCGGTCAGCAGGTTGCCGTCACGGACCACGCGTTCGTGTACGGGGATGGCGCCGAGCGGGGCGAGCAGGTCGTGGTAGGCCCAGTGTGTAGTCGCCTTGCGTCCCCGTAGCAAACCTGCCGCGCCCAGTACCAGCGAGCCGGTGCACACCGAGGTCACGTAGCGCGCGGTCTGTGCCTGGACCTTGAGGAAATCCAGGGTCTGCGGGTCTTCCATCAGTGCGCCCACGCCGGAACCGCCGGGTACGCAGATCACATCCAGGCGCGGGCAGTCGGCGTAGGTCATGGTCGGGGTAAACACCAGGCCAGTGCTGGAGGTGATGGGTTCCAGGTCTTTCCACACCAGGTGCAGGTTCACCTCCGGCAGTGAACCCAGCACGTCGTAGGGGCCCGTGAGGTCCAGTTGCTGGATGCCGGGGAACAACAGAAAGCCGATCTGCAAGGTCATGAATGAAGCTCCGTGAAAGGGGTGGACGGCTTCACTCTAGAGGCCTAGGCTTTGGCGAATACGCCATTGAAGCCACGAATCACGCCAATCATGCCTCGAATCGTTCACGTCCTCGCTTTCGATAATGCCCAGGTGCTCGATGTGACCGGGCCGCTGCAGGTGTTCGCCTCCACCAATGACCTGGCGCGCCAGCGCGGCGAACCCTTGCCTTACGCGGTGTCGGTGATCGCCGCCCAATCGGAACCGGTGATGACCTCCGCCGGCCTGGCCCTGGTGGCCGAGCCGTTACCGGCTGCGGACGCGCCGTGCGATACGTTGGTGATCGCCGGCGGTTGGGGCGTGTACGGCGCTGCCGAAGACCCGGCCCTGGTGGATTGGGTGCGCGAGAAAGCCAAACACACCCGGCGCATGACGTCCGTCTGCACCGGCGCGTTCCTGCTGGCCGCCAGCGGCATGCTCGACGGTTGTCGCGTGGCCACTCATTGGACCCGTTGTGAAGAGCTGGCGCGCAAATTTCCTTCGTTGACGGTGGAGTCCAACCCGATTTTCATTCAGCAGGGTGCGGTCTGGACGTCCGCCGGTGTCACCGCTGGCATCGACCTGTGCCTGGCGCTGGTGGAGGAAGACCTGGGCCGCGCCATCGCCCTGGAAGTGGCGCGGCACCTGGTGGTGTTCCTCAAGCACCCCGGTGGTCAGTCCCAATTCAGCGTGACCCTGTCCCTGCAAAAAGACGACAGCCGTTTCGCCGAACTCCACGCCTGGATGGCCGAAAACCTGACCCTCGACCTGAACATCCCCACCCTGGCCGCCCAGGCCGGCATGAGCGAGCGCAGCTTCGTGCGCCACTACCGTGCCGAAACCGGCCAGACCCCGGCACGCGCCGTCGAGTTGATCCGCGTCGAAACCGCGCGCCGCCAACTGGCGGACAGCACCGCATCGATCAAACGCATCGCTGTGCAGTGCGGGTTTGGCTGTGAAGAGACCTTGCGACGCAGCTTCCTTCGCGCCCTGTCGGTGACGCCCCAGGCCTACCGCGAGCGCTTTTCGCCAAGCAGTTCCAGCAGCGCATCAAGCGTGGCGTGTGGCGCTTCCTGAGGAATATTGTGGCCCACGCCCGGCAGCACCTGGCGTCGGTAAAACCCGCTGAAATGCTCGATGTCATCATCCTCGTCGGGCGGCGGGCCCACGCCATCATCGGCGCCGCACAACGAAATGCTCGGCACTGAAATTGTCGGTTGCAGGGCCAGCGCGGCTTCAATGGATTCCAACGCCGGGTCGCCGGGCGCGTACATGAAACGATGGCGATACGAGTGAATCACCACCTCGACGAAATCCGGGTTATCGAACGACGGCGCGGTCTGCTCATACAGGCCCGGCCCCTCGGCCCAGGACGGCGACCACAGTGCCCACAACAGCTTGCACAGTTCACGCCGGTTGGCGGTCAAGCCGTCCACACCGCGCTGGGTGTGAAAGTAGAACTGATACCACAAGCGATGCTCCGTCACCGGCGCCCTGGGCTTCAGTGACTTGGCGATGTCCTGGATGTTGTAGCCATCCCCGGTCACCAACCCGCGCACCCGCTCGGGCCACAGCGCCGCGACGATACACGCGGCACGCCCACCCCAGTCATAGCCGGCGAGGGTCGCCTGGGGAATGCCCAGCGCATCCATGAAATCCAGCAGGTCCTTGGCCAACGCCGCTTGTTGCCCGGAACGCATCACCTGCTCGTTGATAAAACGCGTCGGGCCATAACCGCGCAGATACGGCACTAGCACCCGACACCCGCGCGCGGCGAGTACCGGCGCGATCTCGTCATAGCCGCGCGGGTCGTAGGGGAAGCCATGCAGCAGGATCACCGGCGTACCGTCGAGTGGGCCGTGGGCTTCATAAGCCACGTCGAGCAGGGTGGTGCGCACGGTGTGCAGGGGGAAGGCGATGGTCATGGCGGACTCCTGTCAGGTGCTGGAACTCTAGCCGAAAGGCGTGACGGCAGGGTGCGGGACTGAAGGCTGGGGCGTTACGTGTCCAGGCCGAGGTCGGCGCGGCGCAGCACATGCTTGAAGTGATGCCGCCACAGGTCCACCCCCAACTGCCCCGACCGGTCCAGCGACGAACCCATCGTGAGATCGCTGATCAAGGTCGGCTGCAACCCCGCGTCAAATAGCGCAAACCCCGCCGCCAGCACA
Source organism: Pseudomonas sp. H3_E07 (assembly GCF_054668895.1). NCBI lineage: Bacteria > Pseudomonadati > Pseudomonadota > Gammaproteobacteria > Pseudomonadales > Pseudomonadaceae > Pseudomonas > Pseudomonas sp. H3_E07. The sequence goes on along the minus strand of NZ_CP162795.1, from coordinate 683,758 downwards.
CAGGTGTCGGTCTGGATGCCGCACACCAGTACGCGCTCTGGCCCGAGGCTTTTCAGGTAGGCAACGGTCTCGGGTGTCGGGGCGTAACCATGCTTGATAAAGATGCGGTCGGCTGCAATCAGGCTCTGGTCATTCGGTGCCGGTTGCCAGCCGAGCTGCCGGGCGAAGGGCGTGATGCTTTCGTCATGGCGTTCCACGGTGGCGACTGACGGCATGCGCCCGAGCAGGGCGTTGATGCCGTCCACCAGCCACGTGGGCGGGTTGAAGGAAGGTTGCACGTCGATGATCAGCAGTACCTGGCGCATGGCGTTCCTGTCCGTAGTCGAGGGCCTGCCCATTGTGCACAGGCCACTTCAGGGTTGCCAGGTGGTTTTCTGCCCGCTGAGTTTACGGTCCAGAAACGATGCCGCACTGATCAACGCCAGGTGGCTCAAGGCCTGGGGTGTATTGCCCAGGTGCCGGGCCTGGTTGTCGAACTCTTCGGCGTAGAGGCCCAGAGGGTTGGCGTAACGCAGCAGTTGTTCGAATTCCAGGTGGGCCTTTTCCACTTGCCCGGCGCGGGCCAGGCATTCGACGTACCAGAACGAGCAGGCTGCAAACGCGCCTTCGGTGCCTTGCAGGCCGTCGATCTGGCTGTCGTCGTTGCGGTAGCGGTAGACCATGCCGTCGCGCACCAGGCTTTTCTGAATGGCTTCCAGGGTCGAGAGCCAGCGTGGATCGGTCGCCGCGACAAACCTCACCAACGGCATCAATAGCATGGAACCGTCGAGCGCCGTGGTGCCGGTATGCTGCACGAAATGCCCGCGTTCTTCGTTCCAGAAGTTGCTCCAGATGTCGGCGTAGATCGCTTGGCGAGTCTGGTCCCAGCGTGCAAACGGCGCCGGCAACGAACGCTTGGAGGCCAGGCGGATGGCGCGGTCCAGCGCCACCCAGCACATCAGTCGTGAGTGCAGGAAGTGATGCTGCTCGCCACGCATTTCCCAGATGCCCACGTCTTTGGTGTTCCAGATTTCACAGACCTGATCGGCCACCTCCACGGTGTGTTTCCAGCCTTCATGGGAGATGGCCTCGCCGTACTTGTTGACCAGGTAGACGGCATCCATCAGTTCGCCATAGATGTCCAGTTGGATCTGGTCGAACGCCTCGTTGCCGATGCGTACGGGTTTGGCACCGCCGTGGCCGGCGAAATGGTCGAGTTCGGCCTCCGGCAATTCCTGGCGGCCGTCGATGCCGTACAGGATATTGATCTTGGTCGGCTGGTTGCAGCAGTCGCTGACCCGGCCTTTGAGCCAGCGCATATAGGCATTGGCTTCTTCGACAAAGCCCAGGCGCATGAAGGCGTAGACGGTGAACGATGCATCGCGGATCCAGGTGTAGCGGTAGTCCCAGTTGCGCTCACCGCCGGGCGTCTCGGGCAGGCCAAAGGTGGCGGCGGCGATGATTGCGCCGTGTTTGCGCGAGGTCAAAAGCTTGAGGGCCAGGGCCGAGCGGTTGACCATTTCGCGCCAGCGCCCGCGGTAGTTCGATTGCGCGATCCAGCCGCGCCAGAACGTCAAGGTGTGGGCCAGCGCCAGGTCGGTGCAGCGGCTGTCCACCCGTTCATCCTCCTGGCCACCGAGGACGAACTCGGCGCCTTCTTCCTGGCCCAGGGTAAAGCTGGCCACGGCGGCACCGTCTTTGATCTGCAGCGGGTAGCTGCCGGACAATCGCAGACCGGGTTGGCCTTCGGCGCTGAAGCACACCGTGCCATCGTCACGGGTGGCTTGGGTGGGCGTTCGCGCGTAGTCGTGGCGTACCGCACAGCGCAGATGAATGTCGGCCTTGCCACTGACCACACGCACCCGGCGGATCAGCAGCGGCAGGTCATCAACGTCCTCGCTGATGGCCAACAAGTCAGTGATCTCCACCACGGCCTCGTCGCTGAGCCAGCGCGTTTGCAGCACGTTGGTGTCGGGCAGGTAGATCTGTTCGCGACGGGCGTTGGGCAGGTCCGGGGTGAGTTGGAAAATGCCGGCGTCGGGACTGTCCAGCAGCGAACAGAAGATCGACGGGCTGTCGAATTCCGGCCAGCAGAAGAAGTCGATGCTGCCTTTGTCGTTAACCAGTGCGGCACTGCGCATATCGCCGATAATGCCGTGGGCATCGATGGGGCTTTGTTGTTCGTTCTTCAAATCAACCATTGCCACGGAACTCCGGATAAAGGCTCATGCCGCCATCAATAAAGAGCGTGCTGCCGACCACATAATCGGACGCATCGCTGGCCAGCCACACCACGGCGTTGGCCACGTCTTCCACGTCGCCGACTCGCCCGTAGGGGATCAGCTTCAACAGTTCCTTCTGCGCTGCGCCTTCGGTGGCCGCGCGATTGATCGCGGTGCGTATCGCCCCCGGCGCAATGCCGTTGATGCGGATGCGCTGTTCGCTGACTTCCTGGGCGAGGGTGCGCATCAGCATCTCCACGCCGCCCTTGGACGCTGCGTAATTCACATGCCCGGCCCAGGGGATCAGTTGGTGCACCGAACTCATGTGGATGATTTTGCCCGCCGCCCGCGATACGCCTTCGCGCACGCCCTGGCGGTTGAAGATGCGCACCGCCGCGCGGGCACACAGGAACTGGCCGGTGAGGTTGACGCCGATCACCGCGTTCCAGTCGTCCAGGCTCATGTCCACCAGGTTGGCGTCCTTCTGCATCCCGGAGTTGGCCACCAGGATGTCCAGGTGACCGAAGGCATCCAGGGTCTGGGCAAAAAGCCTCTCTACATCGTCTTCTTTTGAGACGTTGGCGCCGATGGCAATCGCCCGGCCCCCCTCGGCGTTGATCTGCTCTGCCAGGGCCTCGGCCGGTGCGGCCTGGCTGTTGTAATTGAGCACCACGGCCGCTCCGGCTTGCGCCAGCGCCTTGGCCGCGCCGGCACCGATTCCGGAGCTGGCACCGGTCACCAGCGCTACTTGTTGCTCCAACGAAATACGCATTGCTCACCGACCTTGAATTCGTGAGTTCAAGTAGCTGACTGATCGCGCGCAAAGGAAGTTCACCCGTGTGAAATTAGCGACTACAACCATGGTGAAAAATGGAATAACAGAACTATAAAAAATAACCATAAGATACTAAAAAACCGCTCAAAAGCGTTTGACAGGCTTTTTCGCCGCGTGTCTTATAGGCACACATCAACCCGCTCCGTTGGTAGTTCGGAAGTCATCGCGGGGCCACCTATAAGAGAAATCCATGTGCCATTCGGCCGATATAGGGGAACTACCCGTTCAGGTAAAAGCAGCGGCCTTAGTTGGCGTGCATAAGTTAGTTGGCGTGCCTAAGTTAGTCATCTTCGATTGCGATGGTGTCCTCGTCCAAAGTGAAGAAATAACCCTGTCTGTATTGATCTCCATGTTTAATGCTCTTGTTCAGGGCGACACGATGCTTGATGTGACACATTTCACCGAACACTTTCGTGGGCGGAAGATTGCTGAGTGTTTGCGCGAAGCCGAGCAGATATTGAACATCAGTGTGGACGAAGTGTTTGAACAACGCTTTCGCGAGCGAGCGCTGCACGCGCTGACACTCGGGTTGACAGCGACGGAAGGAATAGTCGAAGTGCTGGAAAGTTTGGAAGTGCCTTATTGCGTCGCCTCGAGTGCACCACGCAATAAGATAGAACACTGTTTGCGCCTGGCTGGACTGTTTTCTTATTTCGAAGGGCGGATATTCAGCTGTTATGAATTGGGTCGTTGGAAACCCGATCCGTTGGTGTTTATGACGGCTTGTCGCACTTACAGTATTGATGTGAGTGATGCGCTGGTAGTTGAAGACAGTGTGACGGGTATCCAGGCAGCCGTTGCTGCCCAAATAAAAGTGCTGGGCTTTGGTCCACCGCATCGGCATGCGCAATTGGCCGCGGCGGGAGCATTGCCGATTGCCGACATGCGTGAAGTATTGACCATTTTCAATTGACTTATTAACTCAGGGAGGCGGCGTTGTGAACACACTTGGTTACCTGGAACGGCTCAAACGCAACGATCAATCTTCAGAAGTGTGGTGGGATTCGTCGCCTGCCGTGTACCTGCCGTACAAACAACACCTGCTGGAAAAATACCCGGCGGCCGCGGTTTATATAGAAGCGTTGATGCCGGATGAGTTTTCCCAACCTTGGGGCTTATGCAGTGCGACCACCAACCCCCGGTTGGTGACGGCCGTGATCCTCGATAAGCGTGAGTATTGGTCCTCACGTTTCAACTTGGCCAACCTGTCTCCCAGTGAGTTGCGCAAGCAGTTGTACAACGAGGTCATTGTTGAAGGTGCCGCGACGCTGATGCCAAGGTGGGTGCAATCGGCACAGGTCGAAGGTTGGATTTCCGCCCAGGTCGACCCGGTTGACGTGCGCTGTACCGAACGGATGACCACCCGAGGGTTGGAGTTGCAGCGCCTGGCGCCGAACGTGATGGTCAAGGTGCCCGGCAGTCTGGAAGGGCTGGTCACGGTCGAACACCTGGTGGCCCAGGGTGGGTCGGTGAATATCACCTTCTGCTTCACGGTTGCGCAGTTCCAGGCCGGTATCCAAGCCATCGAGCGCGGCTTGGCGACTGCGCGCAGCAACGGGATCGACACCGGGCGCTGCAAGTACGTGATCACCTTCATGATCGGGCGTTTCGCCTGCCAGCCCGAGTTCACGCTGCAGGCTGCCGAGCGTGGTCTGGCCTTGAGTGCCGAGGAACTGCGCTGGGCTGAGTTGTTGATCTACGAGCAGATCCAGGCGCTGGTGGCGGCCTCGAGCGTGCCGGTCAAGACCCTGCTTTCCAGCATAAAGGTCGATGTGGACGAACGTGGCAACAAGCATTGCTGGCATCTGGAGAAGACCGGGCAGACGGCGACCTGCTACACGCTGACACCGGAGGTGGTGGAGTTCCTGATCGAGCGCGAAAGCCATGGCAAACCCGTCGTACCCGCGCTGGAGCACCAGAAACCGCCCACGTCGACCTTTGCGAAGCTGATTCGCATCCCCTATTTCTACGAAGCCTACTTTGTCGACAGCATTGAACCGTACGACTTCGGTAACCATGAAGCCTTTATCAACGCCTGCAATGAAGCCAACAGCGCGCATCGGCGCCTGGCGGATTACTGCGTTCGGCTCTGCCCAGTGGCCAGACCGTTCAAACGCGCACTCAACGCGTTGCTCGCCGCCGAATTTGGGGTGATTGCATGAACAGGATGATCGGGTTGTGGGCGCACCCACGTTCGCGCTCCACGGTGCTTGAGCGCGTATTTATCGAGCGGGGCGATTTCGAGGTCTTCCATGAGCCTTTTGCGCATATGGCATTTTCCGAGGACTCGGCGATCCCCTCTGATGAGTGGGATCACAGTTTGCCCACGACTTACCAAGGCATTAAAGAACATCTGCTTGATGCCCGTGAGCGTGCGAATGTCTTTCATAAAGACATGTGTTATCACTGTTTGGATGACTTGAAAGTTGATACTGGCTTTCTCGCGCAACAGGACAATATCTTTCTTATTCGCGAACCCGCCAGCAGCATTATTTCCCATCATCGGGTGCATCCCGAAATGCCCTTGCAGGCCATCGGGCATAAAGCGCTGTACGACATATTTTGTGTCGTCACCAAACTGACGGGGAAAGTGCCTTATGTGATCAATGCCGATGATTTGGCCGCAGAACCGGAGCGGGTGATTCGCAAATTGTGTGATCACTTGAATATAGAGTTTCTGCCACACGCCATGACGTGGAAACGTGAGTGCCCACAACAATGGAAGACGTGGCGTAGTTGGCATGTCGAAGCGGAAAACAGTGAGCGGATTGTTTCGCCAGATAAGCAGGGCGTCGATATTGAGGCAGTTGAACAGTATCCGAAGTTAAAGGCGATGTATGAATACCATCGAACGTTTTACGCGCGCATGAATGAATTTTGCCAATAGGGATTGTTGTATGAAAAAGTTGATTGTTACTGGAGCGGCCAACGGAATTGGCCGAGCCACTGTGGAATTGGCGATTCAGCAGGGTTATTTCGTGATCGGTGCGGACAAGGATGCCGAGGGCCTTAACGTGCTGCAAGGTCTGTATGGTGCTGATGTATTCGAGGCGCACAGTGCTGATTTCTCGGATATGGCTGTTATCAAGGGGTTTATCCCAACGCTTTATGAGCGGCATGCAAGTATTGACGGCCTGGTCAATAACGCCGGTATTTATCACGGCAAAAGTGTCTATGCCTACTCCGATGAGCAGATAGACGAGATCCTCACCGTCAACCTCAAGGCACTGGTTTATCTCTCCAAGGACTTCGCCGAACGGGAAATGCAGCATGAAGCCCCGCGCAGCATCGTCAACATCGCTTCGGTGGCCGGTGAAGTGGGCAGCTGCGATGCGCTCTACGGCGCCACCAAGGCGGCGGTGATCGGCCTGACCAAGGCCAATGCCTGGAACTTTGCGCCGTTCGTACGGGTGAACGCGGTCTCCCCGGCACTGATCCATGAAACCGCCATCTACGGCACCATCCCCGAATACCGACGCGCCGAGTACGCCCGCCAGGAAGTGCTCAAGGAGCCGATCCTGCCCAGTGGCGTGGCCGAGGTCATCTTGCTGCTGGTGGGCGATGCGATGCGCCATATCACTGGCAGAGTGATTCCGGTCGACAATGGAGCCTACCCACGATGAGCCTTCCGGTACGCAAGAGGAAACTGTTGCTGGTGGGCGCTGGCAACCTGTGCCTGCAGATCCTGAAGATTCTGGGGCCGAAAAACGCGTTCGAGTTTGTGGTGTTGGGCCGCAATGAGGAGGCCACGATCCGGCTGTGCAACCTGGTGGCGTTGTCCTGTGCGCAACTGGGCCAGTTTATCGACATCAAACCGGTGATTGCCGACCTGACGGACATCGGCAAGGTCACGCGGCTGTTACGTGAAGAAGCCCCGGATATGCTGGTGAACTGCGCGTCGTTGCAGTCATGGCGGGTCATCACCGGGTTGCCCAAGCTGTCGTTCGAGAAGCTCGACCAGGCCCAGTTCGGTCCCTGGCTGCCCATGCACCTGACGTTGATGCATTGCTTGATGCAGGCGGTGAAAGCCTCCGGCATCGCTACCAAAACCGTGAATGCGGCGTTCCCCGATGCGGTCAACCCGATCCTGGCGCGCATCGGCCTGGCGCCGGACATTGGCGTCGGTAATGTGGCCAATCTGGTTCCGGCCGTGCGCCTTTCCATCGCACGCTTGCTTGAATGTGCACCCGCTGATGTGCAAGTGCAGCTGTATGCCCAGCACTACTTCAGCCACTACGTGCCGCGCGGTGGTTTGCCACCGCGTGCCAGCTACCGCCTGCTGTATGACGTGCGCAATCGGCCAGAGGTGGCGCGCCTGCCGGCCGAGGCGATTTTCTCAACGGTGAAGTCCGAGTTCCGTCGCCTGGGCGGGGTGGATGGGCAATTCCTCACCGCGTGCTCTGCGGTCACGGTCATCGAAGGGCTGTTCTCGTCCGTGCCGGTCCTGGTGCATGCGCCGGGTCCTCTCGGGCTTCCGGGCGGCTATCCAGTGTGGCTGCACGAAGGGCGGATCCAGGTGCAGTTCTCCGAGGCTTGTCCACAGGATGAGGCGGTGCGCATCAATAGCATCTGCCAGAGCCAGGACGGCATCGACGAAATCCACTGTGATGGTTCGGTCACTTACAACCCGCACTGCATGGCCGTCATGCAATCGATGCTGGGGTACTCCAGGAACACCATGTCCATCGAGCAGTCCGCCGAGTTTGCCCATGAGCTGGCGAGTAAATACCTGGCCTTCAAAAATTCAACCTGGTAGGTGTGTGATGAATCAGATATCGGGGCGCAAGCACAACGATGTACCCAGCTATGCCAGGCAATATTCGGCGGATTTCGTCGAGCGTTGGGATGAGCTGATCGATTGGGAAAAACGCAAGGCCGGGGAGGGCGGGTTCTTCGAAAACCTGCTGCGCAGCCACGGTGTGCGCTCGGTGATCGACGTGTCGACGGGCAGCGGTTTCCATGCCGTCCAACTCAAGCAGGCGGGCTTTGAGGTGGTTGCCACGGATGGCAGCAGCACCATGTTGACCAAGGCGCGGGCGAACTTTCGCAAACATGGCCTGGACATTCAGTCCCATTATCGCGACTGGCACTCACTGGATCCCCAGGAACTGGGCCAGTTCGACGCCGTGGTGTGCCTGGGCAGTTCGCTGTGCCATGTCTTCGCCGCCCACGATCGGTTGCGGGTGTTGGCGAGGTTCAGGGCTTTGCTCAAACCGGGTGGTTTGCTGATTGTGGATCAGCGCAATTTCTTCGCCATCCGTGCCGGCAACTACAAGGCCAGCGGAAATTACTATTACTGCGGTAAGAACGCGTCGGTCAGCCTGGGACAGGTCGATGAGCACCTGTGTGAGTTCATCTATTCCTTTGATAACGCGGAACTGTACCGGCTGCAGGTCTATCCCCTGTTGCCGGGCGAATTGAAGGGGGAGGTGCTCAAGTCCGGGTTCACCCACCATGAGAGTTACGGTGATTTCGAACTGGACTACGACATGATGGATTGTGATTTCGTCATCCACACTGCGCGCGCCGAATAAGGAGGGCTTGATGAGCACACTCGTACAGAGCAATGCGCGCCCCTTGGACAGCGTCGTGCTGGCGGTGGTCCTCACCGGGTTCGTGGCCAGCACTTATGGTTTTGGCGTTTACCTGTTCGCCAACCTGGTGGTGGACATGCGCCGCGACATCGGTTTCGACTACACCACCGTGGGCCTGATCACCGGCGGCGCGCAGATTGGTTTCCTGCTGTTTTCATCGGTTACCAGCTATATCAGCCGGTTTTTCGAGGGATGGAAAATCAGCCTGGTGTCTACGGTGATGACGTCCCTGGCGCTGCTGGGGTTAAGCGTCAGTAACAGCATCTGGTTGTCGGGGGCGCTGTTGATCTTGCTCGGTGGCTGTTCCGCTTCGGTGTATATCCCGTTGGCGGAGATCGTTACCAAGGGCTTCAGCCCGGGCAATCGCTCGCGGGTCATGGGGCTGATTTCCAGCGGCACCAGCTACGGCGTATTCATCAACGGTTTGCTGGTGTCGTTTCTGACACTCAATGGTGGCTGGCGCTCGATCTGGCTCACCGCCGGGCTGATCTCGGTGGCCCTGTGTGGGGTGGCGTGGTTTCTGTTGCGCAACCTGGCTGCGGGCCAGGACGCCGGGTTTTCCGGCGAGGACACCACCGCCTTTGACCGTCAGCAACCCTGGCTCGGTCGCTCGTTGTACCTGACCTGGGCCATTGCCTTTCTCAATGGCATGGCGTTGCTGCCGTTCCAGACTTACCTGGCGCCGTTCCTGCGCGATGAATTGGGTGTGTCGGTACGGGACGCCGGGTTTATCTGGACCACCCTTGGTGCCGTAGGCATGGCGTCGGGTTTTCTGGTGGGCTGGATCGCCGACAAGGTGGGCGTGCGCGCGTCGCTGGCAATGTGTTTCCTGAGCGCGGGGCTGGCCGCCAGCCTGGTGTTCAGTTTCAACAGCCTGCCGTTGTTCTATCTGGCGGCGTTTCTGTTTGCGCTGGCGTTCTATCCCATCTTCGGGCTGGTCCCCAGTTATATCGGGCAAATCGTCCCGGTCAGCCGTCTGACCCAGGCCTTCGGTATTGCCAACGTGTTGATCGGCCTGGGTGGCGTGTGTGGCAATTTCCTGGGCGGGTTTTCCAAGGATTTGACCGGGTCGTTTTCGACGGTCTACTGGGTGGTGGCGCTGTTGCTGTTCGTGCAATGCGTGATGGTGTTCCTGTTGGGTAAACGGCCCATTTCGGTCGGGGAGGGCGAGCAGTCATGAGTTATTTTCCAGACACTTCAAACCAGAACCTGCACGCCTTTGCGTTCAGCCGCCGGCGCGCCGGGCATCCGAGCATGAAACACAAACCCGTGGTCATCTGGATGACCGGCCTCTCCGCGTCCGGGAAGTCGACCATTGCTGATGCGTTGGATATCGCGCTGCAGGAGCAGGGGCGAATCACTGCCATTATCGACGGCGATTCGGTACGCGGCGGGCTGTGCCGGGACCTGGGGTTTACCGACAGCGACCGCGACGAGAACATCCGTCGCGTCGCCGAAGTGGCGCGGTTGATGCTGGAGGCGGGGTTGATCGTGATCGTGGCGCTGATTTCACCTTCGTCGGCCAGCCGGCACTTTGCGCGCTCGATCATCGGCAACGAGTTTTTCGTCGAAGTGCATGTGGATGCGCCGTTGGAAACCGCGGAAAAACGTGATCCCAAGGGGCTGTATAAAAAAGCCCGCGCCGGGTTGATCAAAAACTTCACGGGTATCGACTCCCGCTACGATGTACCGGTGTTTCCGGAAGTGCATTTGGATACCCAGGCGCTTTCAGTGGAACAGTCGGTCGCGACGATTCTTGATTGGGTGGCGCATAACGACGGTCACACCTAGCCGTCTGTCTTTGCGCGAGGATGACACTGTCTGCATGCTGAAAAAACAAGGTAATCTGCGCCATCGCAGGGAGAACGCGTTTTTTCAGGAGTAGGCATGACACATTTTACGGGCACTGCAAAATCGATCCGTTTGATTGGTGGGGCCCGGGTGTTGGATTTTATCAATACCACCAACGGCCGTCGTCCTGGCACTTCGCTCAAGGTCATGGAAGAACGGCTCACCAGTCTCCAGTTCTTCTTCGAGTGGGCAGTGCACGCGTCGTTGATCTCGGCCCGAGAGTTTGACGACTACAAGCCGATGGTGTTCGAGTCTTCGATGGCCTACCAGCCGGACCTGGATGCGATCATCGCGTTCAGGGAATGCCTGTACGCGGCGTTCTATCCGTTGTCGTTACAAGGGGCCGCGCCCGATGACGCGTTGCAGCACATCAACCGGGCCTTCCAGCAAGGCGTTGCCTGGCGGGTGCTGTGTTCTGTCGATGGCAAACCTGCCTGGGCGTGGAAGCCCTGCACCACGACGCAGGAGCTGACGACCATGGTGCTCGGGCGCCTGGCCATCGAGGCCACGCAGTTACTGGTGTCCGGTGAACTGCACGCATTGCGCAGTTGCAGCGCCACTGATTGCGATTGGGTGTTCCTCGACATCTCCAAGAACAAGCAGCGCAAATGGTGTCAGATGAGCGTGTGCGGCAGCCGTGAAAAACTCAGTCGTCTGAGGCAGGTGGGCAGCACACACTAGTTTCGAGGTGATATGACGGGTAGCAATTGCTCCGCTTAATAGGAAGCATTACTATTCACGCCCCGCCTCCCCAGTGCACCCGCGATGATCCCTCAGCCGCCCCGCAGAACAGGCTTTTTCGAACATTACGAAGAGTTGATCGGAACCTGGACGCGCCGCCTGAGAAACCGTCAACAGGCCGAAGACCTGGCCCATGACACCTTTGTGCGGGTGCTGGAGTCAAAATCCAGCGAGGTTGAGCAACCGCGCGCTTATCTGCATCAAACCGCGCGCAACATCGCAGTGGATGCCTATCGACGTGAAGACCGTCGCGAAGCTATCACGCTGGAAGCCTTTGATCAGCGTTCGCCCAACAGTGGCGACCCGGAGCATTTCATGCACGCGATCCAGTTGGCGGACTCTATCGAGCGGGCCTTGTCTGAGTTACCGCTCAACTGCCGCAAGATTTTCATCTGGCAGAAAATCGAGGGCCTGACCCAGCAGGAAATCGCCGAACGCCTGGGCCTGTCTAAAAACATGGTGGAAAAGTATATGATCCGCACCCTGCGGCATCTGCGCGACCGCCTGGACGCGATGGCGCCATGACCCAAGGATCTTCCACGATGGACAACCGTGCCCGAGACGAAGCCGCGCAATGGTTTGCGCGCCTGCAGGATGCCGAGTTGAGCATTGCCGAACGCCAGCGCTTCGACGCATGGCGTAATGAGCATCCCGATCACCAATATGAATTTGATGTGCTGCAAGGCCTTTGGAGTGCCACCGGCTTGCTGCCTAAAGCGCGCTTGCAGGCGTTGTGCGAAGCCCCGGTGGAGCGGCCCAAGCGGCGTGCCGTATTGCGTTATGCGGTGGCCGCCGGTGTGATCGCGGTGGCCCTGGGCTTGGGTCTGTTCAGTGGGCTCGATCATCCGAAACCCTACAGCGCCGAGTTCAGTACAGGTGTGGGTGAACATCACCAGGTGGCGTTGCCCGATGGCTCGGTGATGGACCTCAACAGCCGCACCGTGGTCGCGGTGCAGTATGAAAAAGGCCGGCGTGGCGTGGAACTCAAGCAGGGCGAAGCCATGTTCAGCGTCGAGCATGACACCAGCCGACCCTTTGTCGTGGCTGCCGGGGCAGGGCAGGTGACGGTGACCGGCACGCGCTTTGATGTGCGCCGTGATGAAGGCCAGACTCGCGTGATGGTCGAGGCCGGAACCGTGAAGGTACAAGGTGATTCACCGGACAACCTGGTGACGCTGACGGCTGGCCTGGGCACCCACGTCGACAACAAAGGATCGGTGGCAGCGGCCTACACGGTGAACACTGAAGAATTGACCGCCTGGCGCACGGGCAAGCTGGTCTTCAACAACGCTTTGCTGGGCGAAGTGGCACGCGAGGTTTCGCGCTACCGCGAGCGTCCGTTGCGGGTCAGTACGCCTGCGGTGGGTAACCTGCGCCTGACCAGCGTGTTCAAGGCCAACGACACTGACGCCTTGCTCAAGGCCTTGCCGCACATCCTGCCGGTGGCCTTGCGGACCTTGCCGGACGGCAGCCAGGAAATTATTTCACGCTGACATTCAGGTTTTTTTCGAGTTCTTCGTCTTCTCCTGCAACTGCAACTGGTTTGCATTAACAGCCGCATACTCTTGCGATCACAGGATTAGGTTCGACGTGAAAAAACTCGCCATCCACAACAATAAAACTTCCCGCTGGGCGCCGCTCGTCCTGGCGCTCGCAGTCAGTGCCACGCTCCCTGCGGCCTACGCCGCCGACGCCATTCATATCCAGGCCCAGCCCCTGGGCGCGGCGCTGAGCCAACTGGGCCAGCAAACTTCCCTGCAAGTGTTCTTCAGCCCCGATCTGGTCGCGGGCAAGCAGGCGCCGGCCGTAGACGGCAACCTTTCCCCTGAACAAGCCCTGCGCCAATTGCTGCAAGGCAGCGGCCTGGACTACCAGATCGACGCCGGTTCCGTGACCCTGCGCCCGCTGAACAGCGGCACCGGTGAAGCCGGCTCGCCCCTGGAGCTGGGTGCCACTGATATCAAGGTGGTCGGCGACTGGCTCGGCGATGCCAACGCTGAAGTGGTGCAGAACCATGCTGGCGCGCGCACCGTGATCCGCCGCGAGACCATGGTGGAGCAGGGCGCAATGAACGTCGGCGACGTGCTGCGCCGTGTGCCAGGTGTACAGGTGCAGGAATCGAATGGCACCGGCGGCAGCGATATTTCCCTCAACGTCGGCGTACGTGGCTTGACGTCACGGCTGTCGCCACGCTCCACCGTGCTGATCGACGGTGTGCCGGCTGCGTTCGCACCCTACGGCCAACCACAACTGTCGATGGCACCGATTTCCGCCGGCAACCTGGACAGCATCGACGTGGTGCGCGGTGCTGGCTCCGTGCGTTATGGGCCACAAAACGTCGGTGGCGTGATCAACTTCGTGACCCGTGCCATCCCCGAGAAATTCTCCGGCGAAGTCGGCACCACCCTGCAAACCTCTGCCCACGGCGGCTGGAAGCACGTGGAAAACGCCTTTATCGGCGGTACCGCCGACAACGGCATCGGCGCCGCTTTGCTGTACTCCGGGGTCAATGGCAACGGTTACCGCAACAGCAATAACGCCAACGACATCGACGACGTCATCTTCAAGACGCACTGGGCACCGACCGATCAAGACGACTTCTCGCTGAACTTCCACTACTACGACGCCAGCGCCGATATGCCCGGCGGCCTGACCCAGAAGCAATTCGATGCCAACCCGTACCAATCGGTGCGTGATTGGGACAACTTCAGCGGGCGCCGCAAGGACGTGTCCTTCAAGTACATCCGCCAGATCGATGACCGTACCCAGGCCGAAGTGCTGACTTACTATTCCGACAGTTTCCGCGGCAGTAACATCGCCAACCGCGACCTCAGGACGATTGGCTCTTACCCGCGCACCTACTACACCTTTGGCATCGAGCCGCGGGTGTCCCATGTGTTCGATGTGGGCCCGAGTACCCAGGAAGTCAGTGTGGGCTATCGCTACCTCAAGGAAGGCATGCATGAGCAGGCCACCAGCCTGAACCTGGTCAACAATGTGCCGACTCCGGGTGGGCAGAGCGACGGTCACGTGTATCAGGACCGTACGGGGGGCACCGAGGCCAACGCGTTCTATATCGACAACAAGGTTGATATCGGCAAGTGGACCATCACGCCGGGCATCCGCTTCGAGGACATCCGTACCGAATGGCACGATCGCCCGGTGGTTGCATTGAATGGCACCCGTACCCAGGAAAAACGCCGCGAAGTCCACAACAACGAACCGCTGCCGGCCTTGAGCGTGATGTACCACGTATCCGACGCCTGGAAACTCTTCGCCAACTACGAGACCTCGTTTGGCAGCCTGCAATACTTCCAACTGGGTCAGGGCGGCACCGGCGACCAGACGGCCAATGGTCTGAACCCGGAAAAGGCCAAGACCTACGAAGTGGGGACGCGCTATAACGACAATGTGTGGGGCGGTGAGCTGACGTTCTTCTACATCGACTTCTCGGATGAGCTGCAATACGTCAGCAACGACGTGGGCTGGACCAACCTCGGCGCGACCAAGCACACCGGCATCGAAGCGTCGGCCCATTACGACTTGTCGAACCTGGACCCACGTCTGGACGGCCTGACCGCCAATGCCGGCTTCACCTACACCAAGGCCACCTCGGAAGGCGACGTACCGTTCAAGGGGCGCGACCTGCCGCTGTACTCCCGTGAGGTCGCCACACTGGGCCTGCGCTATGACGTCAACCGCTGGACCCACAACCTGGATGTGTACGCCCAGTCCGGCCAGCACGCCCCCGGCACGACCAGTACCTACATCACTCAAGGCACGGCTGACGGTCAGTACGGTGATATCCCAGGCTATGTCTCAGTCAACGTGCGCAGCGGTTACGACTTTGGCGAGCAGTTGTCCAACTTGAAACTGGGCGTGGGCGTGAAAAACGTCTTCGACCAGCAGCACTACACCCGCTCCAGCGACAACAACTCCGGGCTGTACCTGGGGGAGCCCCGCACGTTCTTCGTACAGGCCAGCGTCGGGTTCTGATCGACACATTGCCGCTCTTCCTGCTCAGGTCGAGCGGCGCTGCCTGCCGACAGACCGTCTTGTCTCTCACTCGATCAGATGCTCTTCCTACTTCGATTCTGGAAACTTTCAGCGGTCTCAGGAACCGGTTCCTACTGTTCTGCCACACAGAAGATGCCTGCCTTTGCTGGCTTCCTTGACGACTCAAAGTCAGGCACCTGAATACACCGAACTGGAGAACTGGAATGTCGGTATCAGCATACAATCAGAGCGTCGCTCCTTCCCTCGATAACGCCTCCCTCGGAGATGCTAAGCCCGGTGCCGAGCGATCTGCTGCCGCATCAAGTGTCCAGCTTACGGTAGGCGTCAATTTCACTGCGCAGTCCAATCACGCCGGCCCGGTATTCGGTGGCCCGCCGCCGCGTCCATTGCCGGAAAACTTACGCCCGAATCCCGGCCCGCCACCACGTCCGAACCCCTCGTTGCCAGACCCCTATTACTCGAAACAAAGTAACGAGCAATTGGCACAAGGCCTTTTGAATAATTATGGCGCGTTCAAAGGGCGCTGGCCTTCACGTTATGTCACGGAACAAAGTCTGCAGAAAGTGGCCAAGCAGCCGTTGACTGGCAACCCTTACAAGGACCCGAATATTCGATTGGCGAACGAGGTGCTGCGGCGTCCCGGGTTGCTGCAATCGCTCGATCGCAACGGCAGCACCGGTGCGTTGGATGGCCGCTTGTCCAGGGACGATATCACCAGTTTTGTTCGTTCGGACAATCCGTTGAAACTGAGTGACGACAAGCAAATCGTTCAAGACATGCTGAATAATTTCAATGCGCTGAAGGGCGGGTACTTCAGCAGCACGATTAAGCTCAGGGAGCTCAATGCACGTGCAACGCAACCGTTGTCCGGCAATCCCTACAACGACCATCTCATCCAGCTTTCGCGGGAGGTCATGGCACGTTCTGATCTGAGATCAGCGATGGATAATATTTACAGCTGGCAGCGCGATGGCAGGATTTCTCGCCAGGAATTGTACACATTGCTGGGTTAGACCTGGGGCTCCCTGCCGTGCACTAGGCGGCAGGGGGCGGCAAGCGCTTGACGTAACCCTGCACCCCAATCACATGGAACTGATTGCGAAGATCTACCACAAAGAAAATATCCAGCGGCCATTGAGTGCCGCTGGGGGCCTTCATCTACCGGATTAGGTCTGGACCATGAACTCGACATCATTTGAACCCCGTCACTCCCAGTACAACGCGTCGAATGTGGCTGCACTGACACAGGAGGCAAAAAATCCACGAGAGCCGCAGGGTCTCAACCTCACATCCTCGCCGAGGTTTAGCTTCAAGGCGCCCACCGCCGAAGACTTTGACAAAGGTTCTCGGGTGTTCACGGAAGAGTCGGCGCCCAGCGCTGTGACTTCCCTGTTAGCGAGTCTTTGGAACAAGTTGTCCCGCCGCTGAGCAATGCCGTTTTACACGGCAGGATTTTCCAAGGCATGGATGCGCGGCAGGTGAGCTGGTTACAAGCGCTTAAGATTCCCCAGGGTCTATCCAGCGTTTTGGACGAGCGTCTTCGGAACCGTTGTTTCCTGTGCACCACTCAATCGCTGCTTGTGCCATCTTGATTTCGAGGCCCTTTCGAGGATCAGGCAATCAAGGCCCAGGCTACGGAATCTAGATTAGGGTGGAGGTGAATCATGATTGGTCGTGTCAATAATCCGAGCTATACGCAAACGGCTGGGTCCAACGCACCAGGGCCAACGGGGAGTGGTCAGTCTCGCTATGAGGTCGATGCCCGCGCATTGGGTAAGCCGCTTC
Organism: Pseudomonas sp. H3_E07; assembly: GCF_054668895.1. NCBI lineage: Bacteria > Pseudomonadati > Pseudomonadota > Gammaproteobacteria > Pseudomonadales > Pseudomonadaceae > Pseudomonas > Pseudomonas sp. H3_E07. The sequence continues at coordinate 666,734 of NZ_CP162795.1, read as the reverse complement.
CGGCCGCGCAGCCAATCAACACCCGTTTCGCGAACGGCGCCGACCGGCACTTCGACGGCCAGAATCTGTACGGAGGCATGACGAAAGTTGGCAACCCCTTCGTCAGTTCGGACGACCATCTGCTGGCGACCGACTTGAAGAACAACCTGTCATTGCTGGACGCTTTCAAGAAAGATGGCCGGCTGACCCAGGGTTCTTTACAGGAGATCGCCAAAGAGGAACCCAGCAGCAGCAAAGTCTCGGAACGCACCATCATGTTGGCGCGAGAGATACTCAACCGACCCCGACTGAACGAAGCGATAATTGCGAAGGGCGGTGAAATCACGCATGACAGTTTGACCAGGGCTGGTGACTCAGAGATCGGCAATACGAACCCCAACACGCAAAGCGCGGATCCGTTCCATGCGAAAACCGACGCTCAGGTCGTCCAGGCATTCAGAGGCATGTTTGATGACTTGCGGGATAAGTCGGAAGACCGCTCATTCTTTTTCGAAAAACATCGGTACGTCAAAAAAGACACACTCATCGAGATCAGTAAGGATCCGAACCAGACGGATAAGAACGGCGAGCCTTTACGGGATGTGCGCACCGGGTTTCCGTTGAAAATGTACAGCGAACAACAGGTATACCTGGCCAAGAACCTGATGGAGCGGCCGGGTTTGATGGCCTCTCTGGACAGTTATAAAGCCAATGGCTACAACCTCTTTGGCAGTCATAACGATGATGGCTGGTTGAAGAACTACAGCATTGACCGCTGGCTGGAGAACGACAAGGAAGAGAAGGGGAAATAACGTAGGCAGGCGCGCATCAGCGGCTTGAAAGCATCAAGCCGGCGATGCCGCCCTGTGTTCAGACGCGCAGGATTTTTCCACTGACCGCCACCGCCGCAAGCAACCCTCCAATTAACAGAAAGGCAGTGGCCAGGCTGCTGCCATGGGCGATGAACCCGATCACGGCAGGCCCTGCCAAAATCCCCGCATAGCCCAAGGTGGTAATGGCCGGCACGGCAATGTGCTCTGGCATGACGTTCTGTTTGCCCACAGCGGTATAGAGTACCGGGACGATATTGGAGCACCCGGCGCCTACAAGCGCATAACCCAACAACGCCACTTCCCAGGCCGGGGACAATGTGGCGAGGAATGTACCGGCCGCAGCCAGTGCGCCACCGGCCACGATCACCCGGGTAGCTCCCAGCCGGCGCACGATGGCATCACCGGTCAAGCGCCCGGCCGTCATGGTCAAGGCAAAGGCTGCGTAACCCAGGCCAGCATAGGCTTCGTCCAGGCCGCGCTCGGCACTGAGGAACACCGCACTCCAGTCGAGCACCGCACCTTCGGCCAGGAACACGACAAAGCACAGGCAACCGATGAACAGCACCACGCCGTGGGGCACGGCAAACGCCGGACCGGAACTCTCACTGCCGTAAGGCAGCAAATGCGGTGCAGCCTTGAGCAGCGCCGCCAGCGTGATCACAATCACCACCAGCGTCGCCTGCAATGGCGACAGTCCCAGCCCCAGCAGCCCCGAAACGCCCGCTGCACCGACAATCCCGCCCAGGCTGAACAGCCCGTGAAAGCCCGACATCATGGTCTTGCCGCTGGCTCGCTCGACGATCACCGCCTGCAGGTTGACCGTAGAATCCACGGTGCCGAGGCCAGCGCCAAACAGGAACAACCCCGCCATCAATAGCGGAATCGAACTGACCGTCGCCAGCGTTGGCAACGCCAGGCAGATCATGATCGTCCCGGCACTCAGCACACGTCGGCAGCCAAAGCGCGACGCCAACGCACCGGCGGCGGGCATGGCGATGATCGAACCGACGCCCAGGCACAACAGCAGCAGGCCCAGGGTGCCTTCGCTCAGATCGGCACGGGCCTTGGCATAGGGCACCAGCGGCGCCCAGGCTGCGATGCCGAAGCCAGCAATGAAGAAAGCGATACGGGTCGACATTTGCTCTAACCGCCCGGGAACCACGGGCGCTGAGGTGGGAATGGCAGTCATGAAAAATCCTTGGTTTTGCGTTCTACGAACGATGTCCGGCGTGACATCCTTGCACATCAGGTCGTGGTGCGCGAGCCGGGTTCCCTGGGGGAAGTCGTGGTCGTGAATTTTATTTTTACAAACCCGGAACGTCAGGAGGGTTCGTCGCCACACAAACGGTATCGAGTGTGTACGAGGCGGTCTGGAAGGTGCGTAATCCCCGTGGGGGCTTTTGAACCCCTGGGCCCTCGCGGCGGATTACCACCTTCCAGGCCGCCTCCGAAACCCTATCAGGCAGGCGTTTGCCTATCGACGCTGACTTCAACCTCCTCGGCGCACACTGTCGCAAAAGACCATGGCGACGGCGCGCGGACTTCGGCCTGATGAAAACGTCCGTTCAGGGGATTGAACGTGTAGTGCTTGCAGGATGGTGTGCAGCGTCGAGATCCCACACAATCTGCCCCTTCTTCAGCGCATGCACAGGTGGACGACCCCATGACCCTGTTCTACGACGCCCGCGGCAATATCTATGGCGTGGTCAGCCCGGCCTCGTTGAGAGACGCGGGCATTGCTGTACCCGAGAGCGCTGAGCTGGCTGCGCGTACTCGCAGCAACTGGACGTCGGCGGCCATCGCCTCTGAATGCAGTTGGGGCTCGCTGCCACGTCCAGCCGGTGCCAAGACTCATCGCTGCGATGGCTTGCTGGTCGGGCCGTTCCAGGCCGAGCCGCCCTTTGACTTGATGATTGTCAACACCGACGGTTCCTTGGCCGAGCGCAGTGGCAATGGCCTGACGATTTTTGCCCAGGCACTCACTGACCAGGGCCTGCTAAGCGGGGCCTGTGAGTTGAGGGTGCACCACGACAAATCGGACGCGGTATCACCCGTATCGACATGGGTTGAACCGGCAATCCGTGAACAGGTTGCGGGGTTCTGGCTTGAGTTGGGGGTACCTGGTTTCGGGCCTGAGGTGGTGGGGGCGCAGATGGAGGTGGATGAAACTGAACTGAGTCATGTGAGCGAGTTGGCGGCGATCAACCCTCAGTGGGCGGCCAGCCAATTTGTGCGGGTGGGCAACCCCCATTGCGTGACACTGGTCGAGCAGGTGTCGGCATTGCCGGACAACACTCAGATGCAGCAACCCGCACTGTACGAGCCCTTGAAGACCATTGCGTTTGCTCCCCCGGCGGGTGGTGGTCGGCCCTGTCCGGCAGGGGTCAACTTGCAATGGGCGGCGCGCCAGCCCGGCAATCGAATCATCGCGCGCGTGTTCGAACGGGGGGAGGGGCCCACCGCGTCTTCCGGAACCAGCGCCAGTGCGGTGGCTTGTGCCGCTTGGCGGGCGGGCTGGGTGGAGAGTGGTGAGGTTGCAGTGGTGATGCCGGGTGGCATTGCGCCAGTTCGCTTGCACACCCAGGCCGAAACGTTGCTGAGCGTCAGTCTGTTCGGCACTGCGCAGTTGCAAGCATGAAGTTGTTTAACGGCTGACACTGTTAACCGGTGTCAGCCATTTCTATGTCAGTTAGTCATGCCGATGTAAGTCGGTGTAGGGCATTTCTTGTTATTAAGAAATGGCACGCTGGCTCGTTTTATTATTGTGTAAAAGACACTTCCAGCTTAGTTGTACGAAACTTCTTTTTTATTTGAAAACGGTCGATTCCTCCCCGAAATGACTAAGCTTTGAGACGTTCCAGCGCCTTTTCTCGATAACTAATTCTCTGTGTAGCGAGAGGGCCTGTCTCCGGGTGTTCATTTATTAACGGCGGGTAACAACGGATGGTTAACGCGTTTGTTTCGTCACGTTTCAATCTGGTTCTTCCACATGTAGATATCGACTTGCAAGTCCTGGCATTCAAAGGCAGTGAAGTCCTCGATCAACCGTTTTTCATTCACATACAGGTGGTCAGCGAAAACCCTTCCCTTGATCTGGAAGCGCTGCTCCACCAACCCGCCTACCTGGCTTTCGGCGAAGCGGACGACGGTTTGCATGGGCAGGTCTACGCCATTGGCCGGGATGACCCAGGTCGGCGCACCACGCGCTATCACCTGACCCTGGCGCCCCGCCTGGCTTACCTTGCGCACCGACGCGACCAGAGGATTTTCCAGCAGCGCAGCGTGCCCCAGATCATCGCCGAGGTCCTTGAGCAGCATGGCATCCTGGCGGATGCTTACGCCTTCGAACTTGGCCCCGTGGTTTATCCGCCGCGTACGTTCTGTGTTCAGTACGCTGAGAGTGATCTTCACTTCATCCAGCGGCTATGTGAAGAGGAGGGCATTCACTATCATTTCCGTCACAGCGTGGACGCCCACCTGCTGGTATTTGGCGATGACCAAACGGTGTTCCCGCGTTTGCCCGTGCAATGCTATAGCGCTCCTGGCGGGCCGCACGCCGATACGCCGGTTATCCAGCGTTTCGACGTGCGCCTGGGCATCCGCAGCCAGAAGACGGTGCGTCGTGATTACGACTTCGAACATCCTTCCGTGCACCTGCACGACAGCGCGGGGGCCGCGTCGACACTCCCACTTGAGGACTATCAGTATCCCGCAGGATTCACCGCTCATACCCGTGGCAAGCAGTTGGCACGGCGGAGTCTGGAGCTTCACCAGCGCGACCGGTATCGGGCATTGGGCAAGAGTGATCAGCCAGTGCTGCGCAGTGGGCACTTCCTTGAGATACGCGATCATCCCGACCCCTCCTGCAACGACCTGTGGCTGATCACGTCGGTGCGTCATGAGGGTTATCAACCCCAGGTGCTGGAGGAAGCGACGCCGGCAACCGACGTATTCCAGGGCTATCGCAATCGTTTTACCGCAACACCCTGGCAGGCCGTGCATCGACCCTCTCTCAGGCATACCAAGCCGACCATCAATGGCAGCCAGACCGCAACCGTGACCGGGCCCGCCGGTGAGGACGTGCATTGCGATGTGTATGGCCGAGTGAAGGTGCGCTTTCACTGGGACCGCCTGGACGAGGCGGATGATAAAAGCAGTTGTTGGTTGCGGGTGGCGTCCGGATGGGCCGGTGACGGGTTCGGTGCAACGATGATCCCGCGTGTGGGCATGGAAGTGCTGGTGACCTTTCTGGACGGGGATCCCGACCGCCCCCTGATCAACGGCTGCCTGCCGAATGCATTGCATCGGCCGACCTATCCCTTGCCACTGCACAAGACTCGCAGCGTTTTGCGCAGCAGCAGTTCCCTTGGCGGCGAAGGCTCCAACGAGCTGTACCTGGAAGATCGCCGGGGCGAGGAACTTGTCTACCTGCGTGCGCAGCGGGACCTGGAGCAACGGGTGGGCCATGACAGTCGGCTGGAGGTCGCAGGGGAACGGCAAGAAGTCATCCATGGGATCAGCACGACTCACCTGGAAAGCGAAGAGCATCGTCAGGTCACCGGCGACCGCAAAGTGTTGCTCAGGGCGAGCGACTACCTTGATGTGCATGGCGATAGCCGGACCCACGTGGCACAGACCTTGGTCATTGAGGCAGGGCAGCAGCTCCACCTTAAATCGGGTGCCAGCCTGGTGATTGATGCCGGGTCACAACTGAGCCTCAAGGCGGGTGGAGAGCATCTGGTCATCCAGGCGGGTGGCATTTTTAGCAGCCGTCCCATCGCGCTGGGCGGTTCGGCGTCTGTTACCCAATTGGCGAGCGCTTTCAGGGTGGCCGGTATGCCTGAGGTCTCCAAGGTACAAGGCACGATCATGAACCTGGCCAGGCAACTGGGAGCGGACTATTGCCCGGTGTGTGAGCGTTGTCGCGAAGGCCTGTGTGATCTGCCAGGGAGGGCGGCCTGATGCAGAACACGCCAAGTCAATGGATAAACCAACAGCAGCAGGCAGGGCGAAGCCTGTGCCTGATCCTCGATGGGCAGAATGCCGCGCGTCAGCCACTGTTGGCGGTGCGCAGTTTGTCAGACTATCGCAGCCTCTATGCCGAGACTGCGCTGGCGGATCTCATGAGGGAGGGCCCCGTGATCCTGCTGTTGAAGCAGATGAGCGAGCCTGCATTACGAGACCTCTTGCAACAGCCTGAGAATAACTGGGGCTGGCTGGGCAGTTTGTCGTGCAAGGACCTGACTGGCGTGACTCGGCACTGGCGCGACCGTTTGCTGACGGGACCGGAGGGCGAGCAATCGCTGTACCGCTTTCACGACAACCGTACCCTGGCACGTGCGCTGGACTATCTGGGTGCGGACCACTGGCCGGTCTTTCTTGGCCCATTGATCAGCGTGTGCTACTGGCACGAAGACCGCTGGCGCACGGCTGACAACCCGGCTGTCGGCGAGTATCCGCTGCCTGACCCGGTTCCTTGGCTGAACACGCCCAACCCGAATGCCGAAGCCATCCTGCACGCCAATATTCTGCGTTACCTGTTGGCTGTACACAGCGAAGAACTGGTCGCTTTGGTGGAATTCCAGGACCCGAGAATCTGGCTGGGCCAAGTCTTGGAGCTGGCGCGTGTCTGGCAATGGAGAAGGCCGGAACAATTGGAGTTTCTGGTGGTGCGACGGTTGGAGGAGGCCACACGCAACAGTCTCATTCGGTGGCAACCGCTGGTTGGGGAAGCGCCAGGTGATCATTTTGAACGGGTGGTGGAGCAGTGGCGATCAATGGAGGGAAAGGATGAATAGGCGAAGGCTTGGTGCGTGGGTTGTGGTGGGAATGCTGACGCTGACAGGCTGTGCGGGCAAGCCGGTTGAGCACTTTACGCTGGAGGTGGATCTGCCGGCGGAGTTCCGCTTCATCGGGGGAGCCAACTACGGGCCTGCGACCGGGGAAACCTGCACGCTGCCAAGGCGTCGGGGCAAGAGGCCGGAGCGGAAGATTTTTATTGCGCGTTACAAGCCTGTGGCCGAGCGCGTGAGTGTTGAACTGCCGTTGAGTGAGGTGATTGAAGGTTGCCCTACGGTTTTGCGAAGTGTCGATTTTGATATGTATGCGAAGTGGGGTAAGCGAGATACGGATGTGGGGGGCGATCGTGCAGGCATCGCCATTCGAGATCGCTGGAATGATCAACCTGGCATGCCCGAGTCAGGTGTGCAGGAACTGATTGGGCAATGTCAGTGGCGCTTCAGGACTGTGGGGCCGTTTCATGCGATCAGGAAACTTCTGCAATGTCGTTCGAAGAATGCAATAGGGCCGTTGCAGGAGTCCCTGGCCGGTGGTGCTGCTCAACGTGATCAGTTAGCGGGGAAAACGCTCAGGCTGGTGCTGACGGTCACGGACAAGGAAGAACCGGCTGTTGGTGATAACTGGGTGGTCGTTCCGGGTGGCTGGAAGCGTTGTAAAGGTAAAAGCTTTGAAGACCTTTATGCGTTTTGTAACGGCAACACCTCCGACTTTAAACCGATAAAAATGCCGGATGGTCGCGTTTGTGATGTTTATCCATCGTGTCAATAACAAGGAGCAAGGTCATGAAGCAGGATGCATGGAAGCAATCTTTTTTCAGTGATAGCAAGCCAGCCTGTTCACTGCGCGGGCATTGGGTGAGCTTTTGCCTGGTCGACGAACTGGGCGTGGGAGCGGCGTATGGGGGACTGCCATACACCGTCCACGATAGTGCAGGGCAGGAGTACAAAGGCAGGCTGAATGGAGAAGGGTTTGCCAAGCTAGACAATATTTTCTGTGGGCCTGTGGTACTTGTTCTCGACGATCTGTATTCAGGAACAGAGCCCCCCTATCTACAACTGATGTTGCGCCCCACCTACAAACTTCCTATCACCGAGCTTCAAGTTCGGGCTGAACAGACTCGGTTTGCCGCCTCTGATGGCCAGCGCCTCGACAGTAATCCTGCTCAGCACAAGGCCAACCGGTTCTATCAAGTGGAAGTGCGTGATTTGGTCCGCCATGTCGCCCATTTGCCACCGGTTGCGCAGCGGAGTCATCAACCCCTGCGACACGCGTTGAACATGATGGGTGAGCTGGGATTTGGACCACCTCAATCAAACTTGGTAGGAGTCGTGTTGTTTCCCAACAACCACACCGCTCTGGAAGTTCGACCACTCAGGGCCTTTCGCCCGATGCTTTCAACCGACGACGGTTTCTGCGCCTTGAACCTTTATCAGTTGGCATTGATGGCCACCTTGAGTTATTGCAACTTCGGCCAAGTGCCACCTGAAAAGCCCCACGACCACGTTCGCTTTCCCCTTGATCCCAGCATCGGGCATCTATTTGCCGAAGAGCTTTCGGGTTTCCATGAGGCCTGGCGATTTGATGCAGAACAAGTCGACCGTTTTTTCCCCCTTTACGAAGAGGTCCCTTACTCCCAGCGTTTTGAGATTTTGCCCTTCGATCCAGAGCTATACCCACAAAACCAACCGGAGCTGCAGGAAAAGCAGGAACATCCAGCGAATGTGCACTTTTTCGATGATGAAGCGCTTGGTACGGATACTCAGGCGTTTATTACCCATCACGATGAAGTAATCCTGATCGCGGTGCGTGGTACCGCCAGTGGTGCGGACGGGATGCGAGATGCAAACGCTCATCAGGTCCCTTACACGGAAGGAGTCGGCAAGGCCCACCAAGGTTTTTATCAGGCTTACCGGGCAGTGCGCGATTTCGTATTGCACTACCTCGACCAATTCCATACCGGCCAACGAATTATCATCTGCGGCCACAGCCTGGGCGGCGCAATCGCTTTACTCCTCGCAGAAGGTCTGCGCAGGGCTCCGGAGTGCAACTACAACATCCTCCTCTACACCTACGGCGCCCCCCGCGCCGCCGACTCTGAATTCACCCAAGGTGCTTCAACCCTGGTCCACCACCGTATCGTCAACCACAACGATCCCGTCCCCAGCGTCCCGGCCCCTTGGATGAACACCACCGCCAAACTCTGGATCCCAGGCGCCGTCACACTGTTCAGCGCCCCTGCACCGGGCGGCCTGCTGTTCGCCGCCGGGTTGGTGCGTTTTGGCGCAAACCCTTACCAACACCACGGCGAACAGCACCATTTCATGCCGATCATGCTGCCGGATGGCACACAGTCTTCGGTGTTGTGGAAACCCGGTTGTGAATCCATCCAAGAGGCCGGTTGCAACCGAACCTTGCAACTGCGTGGCGACATGCCCGAGCGGGATAACCTGCTGAGACAGCTGTTCCAGGCCAACCAGCACTTCATGACTGCCAGCTACATTCCGGCGGCGTGGGCAACGCTACGTCGCTGGCAGCAAACCCAGGAAAGCAACGGCCCACTGGTCACGCCAAGCGAGTTCGAGCTGCTCGACCTGGCCCTGGAGACCATGCGCCAACAACTGCGCAACAAGCGCCGGGAACTGGCCCGCCTAAGGTCTGCCAACGACCGAGGCTATGAACACAACGAAGCCCTGAATACCGAGATCGACCGCTTGCACACCAGCCGTGAGCGCCTTGCGACTCTGCGCTGGCGCCGCCTGGAAGCCCGTGATGTCTACGGCAGTCAAGCCCATAGCGCCAACGTGCAACCCAGCCTCAAGCGCTGGTTCAGCCACCGTGAAAACCGTGAGCCGTCGCAAGTCGCCAGCATTCCCCCCGCGCAGCATCACGAATGGGGGAGGGTGCAAACGCTGGATATCGACTCGATTGTCTGAACCCGGTTTTACACAAACTCAACCTGCGCCGGCTGACGCCGCATCAGCACCTTGCCGTTGCGGATCGAGTACAGCGGCAAGCCCTGACTGCGGATGACCTCATAGTCGCTGTCCGCCGAAAGGATCAGCAGGTTGGCGGGCCTTCCGGGTTCCAGACCGTAGCGGTCACCCAGGGCCATGGCCTTGGCACTGTTGTCGGTCACCAGGTCGAGGGCGCTTTGCAGGTTGCGGTAGCCGAGCATGTGGCAGATATGCAAACCGGCCTCCAGCACCCGCAGGATGTTGCCGTTGCCCAAGGGGTACCAAGGGTCGACGATGGAATCCTGGCCGAAACACACGTTCATGCCGGCCTCCAGCAGTTCATTGACCCGGGTGACGCCACGGCGTTTCGGGAAGCTGTCGAAGCGTCCTTGCAGGTGGATACTTTCGGTGGGGCAAGAGACGAAGCTGATCCCCGAATGCCCCAGCAGGCGGAAGAGTTTGGCGCAGTAGGCATTGTCGTAGGAGCCCATGGCCGTGGTGTGGCTGGCGGTGACGCGGGCACCCATATCGCGGCTGCGGGCTTCTTCGGCCAGCACTTCGAGAAAACGTGAATGGGGGTCGTCGGTTTCGTCGCAGTGCACGTCCACCAGGCAGCCGGTACGTTCGGCCAGGTCCATCAGGAACTTCACCGAACTCACGCCCTGGTCGCGGGTGTATTCAAAGTGAGGGATACCGCCGATTACGTCGGCCCCCAGGCGGATGGCTTCTTCCATCAGTTCGCGGCCGTTGCGGTACGACTCGATGCCTTCCTGGGGGAAGGCGACGATTTGCAGGTCGATCAGGTGCTTGCTCTCTTCGCGCACTTGCAGCATCGCCTTGAGCGCGGTGAGGTCCGGATCGGTGACGTCGACGTGGGTGCGCACGTGTTGGATACCGTGGGCGGCGAGGGCCTGGATCGTCTTCTTGGCGCGGGTCTTGGTGTCTTCCTGGGTGATGGTGGCTTTGCGCTCGCCCCAGCACTCGATGCCTTCGAACAGGGTGCCGCTCATGTTCCAGCGGGGCTCGCCGGCCGTCAGGGTGGCGTCCAGGTGGATATGCGGTTCAACGAAGGGTGGAATCACCAGGTTGCCCGCAGCGTCCAGGTCACCAGATGCCAGTACGGGCGCTGTCGTTTGTGGCGTGATGCTGGCGATCCGGCCATGTTCCAGGTGCAGATCATGCAGGCCTTCACGGTTGCGCAGGCGGGCGTTGATGATGTGCATGGGCAAGTTCCTCTTGGCTAAAAACAATCAGGCAGACAGTCGCCAGATCATCAGCGCTATACCGATGTCCAGGCGATCATAAGCGTTATCCAGCGTCAGCCCGCACAGGGCTTCGATGCGCTGGACACGGTGCGTTAATGTATTGCGGTGCACGGCCAGCCGCTGGGCGGCGGCCACAAGGTTACCATTCTCATGGAACCAGGCTTCCAGGGTGGGCATCAGGTTGGGGCCATGGTGCAAGTCGTGGCGCAGCAATGGGCCGAGGCGTTCATTCAGGAATTGATCGAGGAGGGCGCGATCACGCACGCCGCTGAGCAGCTTGAGCACGCCCAATTCGTCGTACACGCACAGCCCGGCACGCTCACTGAAGCGCCGCGCAGCCGCCAGTGCCTGGCGGGCTTCATCCTGCGCCTGGGCCAGGTGTGCCGGTGGGTGCGCTGCGGCGCTGAGGCCGATAAACAGTTTGAGCGGCGCCAAGCGTAGATTCAGCGGATTAAGCCAATGGGCTAGCTGTTGGCGGTTGGTCAACGCCGCCACGGCATCCGGCGCGGGCAGCAGCACTGTCCATTGGCCGGCTCGTCCCTGCACCGGCAAACCGGCCGAGAATTGCCGCAGTCGACGGCTGATAACGTCGTGTTGTCGCGCCAGTTGCGCTTCCACCGAAGCCGCATCACCCTGGGCAAACAGCAACTCGTTGCCTTCCAACTGCAGTTGCACCACTTGCCAATACCCGGCCAATGGCATGCCCAATTGCGTGGCCCGGTGCAGCAACAGTTCCAGGGATTGGTAGTCGCCGGTCAGCAAGCGCTCAAGCACATCATGCCGCGAGCGCCCCAGTTGTTCGGACTGGATCAGCGCCGAACCAATGGCCTGGGTTACCAGCACCATTTTCAGCGAGTAGGGCTGTTCGATCAACGGCATGCCGGCGGCTTCGGCGGCGTCGAGTAAACGCTGGGGAATCGCCTGGATATACGCAGGCCCGGTCAGCACTACCAAGCCAGCCACTTGACGCTCGCAGGCTTCCTCAAGCAATTGCAGCAGGTTGGTTTCGTCGCGCGGGTGATTGATCCCGGTGACGAACACGAGCTCGCCACCGAGCACCCATTCCGCAATCCCGCTGTTTTCTGCCACATAAGGCCAGCGCACACCGTTATCCAACCCGGTCTCGCCAGCGCGCAGGCGCATGGATTCCAGGCCCGGCAGCGCCAGTACATCGGCAATGGTCAAGCTCATGCCTGGGCATCAGCCAGAGGCGCACGCACGCGTAGGACGGCGGTGAGCACGATGTAGGTCAGCGACGCTGCAACGATACCCACCAACGGCGCGACCCAGGGCGAGTTGAACGCCAGCACGGTGCCAACGCCATAGGCCACCAGCCCCGGCCAGTTGAATGCCGGCAGGCGCGCATCCGCCAGGCGCGGGTAGCGGCCGCGATAGCGATAGAAGAAGTCCGCCATGATCACCCCACCAATCGGTGGGATCACCGTGCCCAGCAGAATCAGGTAAGGCACCAGCATGTCGTACATGCCGAGCAACGCCAGCAGGGTGCCGATCACGGCGCCGGCCAGGGTGACTGTCTTGCGGCGTTTGGTGCGCAACAGGTTGCAGCCGGCCACAGCGAAGTTGTAGATCGTGTTGTCCTGGGTGCTCCAGATATTGAGCAGCAACATGGCCATCGCCGCCATGGCAAAGCCTTGCAGCAGCAACACTTCAACCACGTCCGGTTGCTGATAGACGATGGCACCGTAGGCGCCAATCAGCACCATCAATCCATTGCCGATGAAGAAGCCGATCAGGCTCGCCAGTACCGCCACTTTGGCCGAGCGCGAAAAACGCGTCCAGTTGGTGGCCTGGGTCGCGCCGCTGACAAAGGTGCCGAACACCAGGGTGATCGCGGTGGACAGGTCCAGCTCACCGCTCGGCACCACCGCCAGCAGCCCATCCAGCCCGCCGACTTTGACCGTGGCGACCCACATCGACAGAAACAGCAGGATGCCCATGGCCGGCACCGCGATGTAGGACAGGATTTCCAGCCCGCGATAACCAACGTAGGCCGTGGCGCAGAACACCAGGCCGAACAGCACCATCAACGCCAGTACGCTGCCCTGGCCCAGCTCGAAATATTTGCCCAGCACCACGGCGGCAGTGGCGGTGCCCCAGGCGTACCAGCCGATCTGGGTGAAGCCGAGGATCAAGTCGCTGAGCTTGCTGCCCATTTCGCCGAAGCAGAAGCGTCCCATCAGCACCGAATTCAGCCCACTCTTGAAGGCGATGTAACCCAGGCCTGCGGCGTAGATACCCAGCAGCAGGTTACCCAGGGCGACGACGCCGAGCATGTCGGTAAAGCTGAACGCCACTCCCAGCTTGCCGCCGGCAAACATGGTCGCGGTAAAAAAGGTAAAACCCAGCAGCACCATGGCAGTAGACGCCAGGCCCTTGCGCGCATGCATCGGGACTTCGCTGAGGGGGTAATCGTTGCCCGGTTCTTGCTGCGTCATGTGCCTTGCTCCTGAATGAGTGACGCAGGCCTATTGCACCGCGCGTGCCACATCGGGCAGCAGTGACACACGCACGGTAGGGTTTGTGCACTGTGCACAGTATTTATAGCCAAAACGGGAAGGAGCGCGGGAAAGAGTGTTCGGCGTGCCCAATCGGGCACGAAAGCGGTGCAGCCGTGATACAAATTGGATCAGTCGAACAGCGTCTGGGTGATCTCGCCACGGTGGAAGGCAAATGCAGCCTCCAGATCACTTTCGATGGTGCGCCCGCGAGACAGTGGCGGCAGGTCATTCAGCCGGAAAAAGCCCACTTCGGTGGTCTCGAACCCTGCCATCGGAGCCGACTGATCTACCGGTTCACAGAGGAAGTACAGCTTATAGAAGTCGCGCACATCCGGCCGATACAAGCCCTTGGCCTTGTGCGTCACGCTGTATAGGGCGCGCGCCGTCACCGTCAGCCCGGCTTCCTCGCGAATCTCCTTGACGATATTTTCCGCCGCCGACAAACCGATATCCGCATAACCTCCCGGCAACGCCCAGCAGCCATCGGTCAACTCCCGTACCAACAGAATTCGATCGTCTTGGATGACCGCCCCGCGCACGTCGATCATCGGCGTCGAGTAGCGTTGGGCAAAATCCGTGACCAGCCCGGTGATGCGCTCCAAGGGCACATTGCCCAGCTGCGCGAGCATGCTGTGGGCAATCTCGGCAATTTCTTCCAGGCGCTCGCGCTCGAAATCATCGGTACAAAAGTGCAGCCCTGTGGACGCCAACGCCTGCAAGCGTTTGGCCTGGGCCAGCCAGGTGTTTTCCATGGGTTACTCCCGGAGTTTCTTGGTCATGTACACCCGCCGCAGGCCATGTTTTTCGGCCCGGTGGGTCTCGATACAGCCACGACGGGTGTACAGCGTGATGTTCTCGTGCATGGCTGCGTTGGTGTATAGACGAATGGCCGCGAAGCCGGCATCCAGCGCCTGGTGTTCGGCAAAATTGCAGCGGGCTCCTCTGGACAGTCGATCAGTCTGCCGGCGCTTCGAAGATGTCTTCGATAGGTCGTTCGAACACCTTGGCGATCTTGAACGCCAAGGGCAAGCTCGGATCGTAGCGGCCGGTCTCGATGGCGTTGACGGTTTGGCGTGACACACCCAGGCGTTCGGCGAGGTCGGCCTGGGACCAACCCAGTCCCGAGCGCAACTGGCGCATCAGGTTGTTCATTGGTAGCGCCTTGTGCCGATGATCGTGGCGACGCACCAGACGCCGCCCATGATCGGCCACACCATAAAGGCCGACAGCCGTGGGAAGCCAGCGGTTTCCAGGAAGCCGTAACTGAAGGTCGTCAGGGCCGTGCACACAAAGGCCACGGCCAGTGCGTCCAACTGGATCTTGCGGCCCATTTCATCCATGGCGTTGAGCCGGCGGATGATCGCAATTGCCATCGCGATCATCGGAATGACCGGCAGCAAAGCCAGGGCAACTCGGGCGGCGCCGTTGGGCATGGACGACATGTAGGCGCTGGAAACCACCACGCACAGCATATACGCCAGCATTGTCACCGCGAATTCCACCAAGAAGCGTTTGACCGACATAGCCATCTCCGTAAGTAAAGGGTGCTTTACATTAAGTGCGGGCCATTGAGGTGTCAAGGTCGCTTTACATGGATAAATGCCAGGCGCAAAAAAACCACCCGAAGGTGGTTTTTATGGACGCAGTCGATTACTCGCCGCGATAGATGCAGCCGCTGGTGCAGGTCTCGTGGATGCGAATCGCACTGAGCTCAGGCAGCAGAGGTTTCAACTCATTCCAGATCCACTTGGCGAGCACTTCGCTGGTCGGGTTTTCCAGGCCAGGGATGTCGTTGAGGTAGTTGTGGTCGAGGCGTTCATAAAGCGGCTTGAAAATCGCCTTGATCTCCGAGAAGTCGCGAATCCAGCCGGTATGGGGATCCAGGTCGCCGCTCAGGTGGATCGCCACCTTGAACGAATGCCCATGCAGGCGCCCGCATTTATGGCCTTCCGGTACGTGGGGCAGGCGGTGGGCGGATTCGAATGTAAATTCCTTGAAGATTTCCACAGTGTTTTCAGCTCGGTCGGTGTCTGGCAGGCGGCGAGTTTAACAGCTTGATCCGTCGCTGCGCATACCGTCCCTCTGTAGGGCGCGGCTTGCGGGCGAAATGTAGAGTGCAGGTGGCGAGGGAGCTTGCTACCGATGGAGGCCTGACAGCCGGTCGCTATCTACCTGTTATCCCGCGATCCAAAATGTGGGAGCTGGCTTGCCTGCGAAAGCGGCCCGACAGACGACCACAATCTAACTGCTACCCCGCACTCCAAATGTGGGAGCTGGCTTGCCTGCGAAGATGGCCTGACAGCCGACCACAATCTAACTATTCCCCCGCACTCCAAATGTGGGAGCTGGCTTGCCTGCGAAGATGGCCTGACAGCCGACCACAATCTAACTATTCCCCCGCACTCCAAATGTGGGAGCTGGCTTGCCTGCGAAGGCGGCCCGACAGACGACCACAATCTAACTGCTACCCCGCACTCCAAATGTGGGAGCTGGCTAGCCTGCGAAGGCGGCCCGACAGACGACCACAATCTAACTGCTACCCCGCACTCCAAATGTGGGAGCTGGCTAGCCTGCGAAGGCGGCCCGACAGACGACCACAATCTAACTGCTACCCCGCACTCCAAATGTGGGAGCTGGCTTGCCTGCGAAGGCGGCCTGACAGCCGACCTGGATGTTGGATCTGCCCGGGTACATATCCGTTATTTAGGTAACGACTACTATTGGTTCCGCCCTTACGGCGGGTCACTTTCGAAAAGCGCGAAAGTAACCAAAGCGCTCTTGCCCCAACACTCGGCACCTCGCCTAGGCTCGGTGTGCCCGTAATCCGACAGGGATTTGGGGGGCCGCCGCCACGCGCCATCCATGGCGCGGGGCGGCTAAACCGGCATCCCTGCCGGTTTACCCCCCAAATCCCTGTCGAATTCCGGCCAGCGTGTTTGACGGGGCGCCTAAGATCAAAAGCAAAAGCAAGAGCAAGAGCAAAAGCAAAAGCAAGAGCAAAAGCAAGAGCAAAAGCAAGAGCAAAAGCAAGAGCAAGAGCAAAAGCAAGAGCAAAAGCAAGAGCAAGAGCAAGAGCAAGAGCAAGAGCCGCTCGCTTCGCATCGTGGTTAGCGGTGAGGTGGCACCTACAGGGGCTGTAGGCTCTCGCCCAATCGGCCGTTGTCCGCCAATGCCAGAAACTCATCGCCCAGCCGCTGGCTTTCGCTCATCGCGGTCTGCCAGTATTTGTTGCGGCTAGGATCGTCACCCATGAAGCGCTTGAAGTCGCTGCGGTCCGGCAGTTTGCCGTGGGGCAGGCGGGCGAGGTAGTCCTTGGACGGTGCCAGCAGCAACACGTCCTGCAGACCTTGCGGGTTGCTGCGCCGCCACGGCAGGCCCTTGTCGAACCAGCCGGGGATGACCCGGTCGGTGAAATGCGGGTACAGCACGATGTCGTCGCCGTGGTAGGGCAGGTCGAGGTGGTAGTCCAGCAGGCCGCCGTCGCGGTAGGTGCCGGCGCCTGCGCCCGGCAGGTCGCGCACGCCTTGCATTACCATGGGGATCGAGCCCGAAGCTAGCAGGGCCTGGCGCAGGTTACCCAGTTCCAGGGCCAGGAAGCGCGACGGGAAATCCTTCAGTGGGTGCACCGGTGGCGCCTGGCGCGGGTCGTGGATGATCAGCCGCTCAAAGTGCCGCGACAGCCGCGCGCGGCCGCGCAGGTTGTCGGCGATCACCGACGAAAGGCCCAGCCCGAGGCGCCCACGGTGGTCATCGGCGAGCAGGCCGTGGCTCTTGACCACCATGATGTTCAGACGATAGTTCGGGTTATCCAGTAGCTGTGCATCGCGACCGGCCAGCAGGTCGTCGAGCATGCGTTGGCAGCTCTGGCTGACCTCGGCCATGGTCACGCCTTTGGCAAAACGTTGCTCGTTGTACAGACGACCGAGGTCCAGCAGGCCTTGCACCGGGTCAGGCAGGCACGCGCTGGCAAACCGCCAGGAGCCGATGGAAGCCCCGATCAGCGCCCGTTCCCGTGGCGCGCGGGGCAACCAGTCACCGAATAGCGCCAGGTCCAGGCCCTGGATACCCAATGCCTTGGGGCCGCCGGCCGCGCCGGGCAGGATGCCGACGTCGGCCGGTGTGAGGCCTTGCGCACGAATACGAGCAAAGGCGCGTTTGCCGGCCTTGAGGGTCAGGGCGGGAAACTTGATGTGGATAGCTGTCATACCGGTCTCTGTTCGAGCGAGCGGGGCATTATAGAAAATCTCGCGGAATGTGTGAAAAGGCCTTGCCTGGAATTGCCATGGTGGCAATTCAGTTTCAGTTAAGTTGCAGCGCGTACGGTGACCGGCGTAGGAAAACATCCTGTAACGGAGACATATCATGAAGCGCCTCACCGCTCTGGTCGCCGCCGGTATGATCGCCCTCATGGCGACCCAGGCCCGAGCCGTGGACCCCGACAAGCCACTGAAAGTGCCTGCCACTGTTACTATTGTCGCCTTCGATAAACTGGAAGCCGCGGCCCTGGCCCTGCACCCCGGCTCGACGCTGCTGGATACCGACCTGGACGAGGCCTACGGCAAGTACGTCTACGAGGTCGAATTGGAAGATGCCCAGGGCATCGAATGGGACGTTGAATTGGACGCGCTCACCGGGCAGGTTCTCAAGAATCATCAGGAAACGTAATGAAGGTTAATCTATGTGCCAGCAGTCGTGCCGCGCTGGTGCTCATGGCATTCTGCTCCAGCCTGGCGGCCCGCGACCTTAATCAGGATGAAGCCTTGTCGCTGCGCCAGCAGGGGGTGATCCTGCCGCTGGAGCAGCTGTTGCACCAGGCCATGGCGCGGTATCCGGGTTCCCGCCTGCTGGAAGCCGAACTGGAAAAGAAGCACGGCCAATATGCCTATGAAGTGGAACTGGTGACCACCGAAGGCGTGGTGCGCGAGATCAAGCTGGACGCCAGCACCGGTGTGCTGATCAAAGATGAGGAAGACTGATGCGCCTGCTCTTGGTGGAAGACAACGTCCCCCTGGCCGATGAATTGCTGGCCGGGCTGCAACGCCAGGGCTATGCCGTCGATTGGCTCGCCGATGGTCGCGACGCCGCGTACCAGGGGCGTAGCGAACCCTATGACTTGATCATCCTCGACCTCGGGCTGCCCGGTTTGCCTGGGCTTGAGGTATTGGCGCAATGGCGTGCCGCCGCGCTGGCCACCCCGGTGCTGATCCTCACCGCCCGCGATTCCTGGGCCGAGCGCATCGAAGGGCTCAAGGCCGGCGCCGATGATTACCTGAGCAAGCCGTTTCACCCCGAGGAGCTGTACCTGCGCATTCAAGCGCTGGTGCGTCGCTCCCACGGCCAGGCCAACCAGCCCACCTTGCAATCCGCCGGCCTGCACCTGGATGAAGGCCGCCAGTGCGTGCTGCGCGATGGCGCAGAGATCCCGCTGACCGCCGCCGAGTTCCGCCTGTTGCGCTACTTCATGCTGCACCCCGAACAGATCCTGTCGAAAAGCCATTTGGCCGAGCATTTGTATGACGGCGAAACCGAACGCGATTCGAATGTGTTGGAAGTCCACGTCAACCACCTGCGGCGCAAGTTGGGCCGCAGCGTGATCGAGACCCGCCGCGGCCAGGGTTACCGGTTTGGCGCCAGCCCTGCATGAAGTCGATCCAGCGACGCCTGAGCCTGGGCCTGGTCAGTGTCATGGTGATCGTCGGCGTGGTGCTGGCACAAACCAGCTTGTGGTTGTTTGAAGCCGGTTTGCAGCGTTACCTGGAAGCCGGGTTGCGCAACGACGCCGAGAACCTGCTGGTGGCGCTGGTGCGTGGTCCTAACGGTGTGCAGTTGGATGAACAACGCCTGTCGCCAGCCTATCAGCGTCCGTTTTCCGGGCACTACTTCCGCATCGACTTTGCCGACACCCACTGGCGGTCCCGCTCGCTGTGGGACCAGGAACTGCCGCGCCTGCCCGAAGTCGGGATCAAGGGCAATCTGCAACTGGGACCGGAAGGCCAGCAACTGCTGGTGCTGCGCTCGGACTACAAACGCTTTGGCCAGCCGATTTCCATCAGCGTGGCCCAGGACTACACCCCGGTGCGGGAAAGCTTCCGTCTCATGCGTCAGATCGGTCTGGTGCTAGGGCTGGCGGCGCTGCTGCTGGTGCTGATCCTGCAACGGATCACCGTACGGCGCGCCTTGCGCCCGCTGGAAACCGCGCGCAACCAGATCGCCCAACTGCAACAGGGCCAGCGTTCACAGCTCGATACCCAGGTACCGCTGGAACTGGAACCGTTGGTGGCGCAGATCAACCACCTGCTGGCTCACACCGAAGACAGCCTCAAGCGTTCACGCAATGCCTTGGGCAACCTCGGCCATGCCCTCAAGACCCCGTTAGCCGTGCTGTTGAGTGCCGCGTCGAGCGACGCGCTCAAGGATCGCCCCGAGCTGAGCAAGCTGTTGCGCGATCAATTGGAGCACGTGCAACAACGCCTCAACCGTGAACTCAACCGCGCGCGCCTGGCCGGGGAAACCCTGCCGGGCGTGCTGTTTGACTGCGAAAAAGAACTGCCCGGCCTGCTCGCCACCCTCAGCATGATCCATGGCGAACACCTGGACCTGAACTACCACGCCGCGTCCGGCCTGCAACTGCCTTGGGACCGTGAAGACCTGTTGGAGCTGCTCGGCAATCTATTGGACAACGCCTGCAAATGGGCGGATGCCGAGGTGCGCCTGACCGTCACGGAGACTGGCCGCAACTACCTGTTGGCGGTGGAGGATGACGGTCCCGGCATTCCCGAAACCCAGCGTGACCAGGTGTTCAGCCGTGGCACGCGCCTGGATGAACAGATCCATGGTCATGGCTTGGGGTTGGGGATCGTGCGGGACATCGTCGAGGTGTGGGGCGGGGTGTTGCAGTTGCAGGAAAGCGAGCTGGGTGGGTTGAAAGTGCTGATCGAATTGCCGAAGCGCCAAGGATAAACCTGGCGCCTCGACAATTGTCTGGTTAGACCCTGAACTGATCCATCAACCCTTGTTGCTGATTCGCCAGGCTGTTCAACGCCTGGCTCACCCGTGCCGATTCATTCGCCTGTTCCGACAGCGACTCGGTCACATCGCGAATAGTCGCCACGTTGTTGTTGATTTCCTCGGCGACGGCACTTTGCTCTTCGGCGGCGCTTGCGATCTGCAGGTTCATGTCGCTGATCACCGTGACGGCATCACCAATCTGGCGCAGGGCCGTCACGGCTTGCCCGACCTGTTCGACACTGCCCTGGGCCTGGCGATAGCTGTTACCCATGGACCCGACAACCGCTTCGGTGCCGTTTTGCAGGTGCTCGATGACCAGGCGGGTTTCTTCCACCGACTCCTGGGTCCGCTGCGCCAGGTTGCGTACCTCGTCGGCCACCACTGCAAACCCACGGCCGGCCTCACCGGCGCGGGCGGCCTCGATGGCGGCGTTGAGGGCCAGCAGGTTGGTCTGCTCGGCGATTCCGCGAATCACTTCGAGCACCGAACCGATTTTTTCGCTGTTGGCAGCCAGGCCTTCGACCTGGGTCATGGCCGTGCTCATGTCCGACGCCAACGCCCCGATATTGTGAGTGGTGTGCTCAATCACTGTCAGGCCATCACGGGTGGCTTGGTCGGCGTCGCGAGCGGCTTGTGCGGCCTGCGCAGCGCTGCGTGCCACATCCTGGGCGGTGGCGCTCATTTCGTGAGACGCCGTGGCCACCTGGTCGACCTGGCGGTACTGCTGCTCCATGCCGGCGCTGGTTTGAGTGGCGATGGCGGCGGATTGGTCCGCAGTACCACGGGCGTCCTGAACCGAGCGTTTCACCTCGGCAATGATCGGTTGCAGTTTGTCGAGGAAGCGGTTGAACCAGCCGGCCAACTGGCCCAATTCGTCCTGTTTGTCGTAGGCCAGGCGGCGGGTAAGGTCGCCTTCACCGCTGGCGATGTCTTCGAGCATGTGCGCCACACCGAGGATCGGGCGGGTCACGCTGCGTGCCATCAACCACACCAGGATCAAGCCGACCACCGCAGCCAGCAGGCCCAGGCCCAATTCCAGCAAGGTGCCACGGGTGTTCTCGGCGTCCATCTGGGCTTTCAGCGCTTCAGCCGGGCCTACCAGGACTTTCTCCGGCACATCCAGCAGCACGCCCCACGGCTTGCCCTCCGGGATGGGCGCAAAGGGTGCCAATACCTTCAGTTGATGATCGGTGCGCAGGCTACGAATATGCGTGCTGCTGGCCAAAGCGTCGATCAATTGCGCGCCGTTGGCGGTATCGACCTGATCCAGGCGCTGGCTGAGCTTGCTCGCGTCCGGGCTATAGCCGGCGAGCAAACCGGTGGGGCTGAGGATGCTGACCTGGGTCTGACCGTCATACAGCTTCTGGCTGGCCTGTTGGCTCACGGCCTGCAGGCTGTTGAGGTTGATGTCCACCGACAGCGAGGCAATGACTTTGCCGTTGGCCATCAACGGGAAGACGATGCTGGTCATCAGCACGTTTTGCCCGTTGATCCTGTAGAAGTATGGCTCGATGACGCACGGCTTGAGCAGGGTGCGTGGGCAGGTGAACCAGGCGTTGGCCTTTTCACCGCTGGGGCCGACGCTGGTGTCGGACATGTCGCTTTCCGGCAGCGCCATCGACTCCAACTTGCCGGGTGTCGGCTGCGACCAGTACAGGGCGAAGCGGCCCTTGTCGTTACTGCCGAGTTCAGCCTGGCCGGCGAACAACTCATCCTTGCCGTCCAGGGCATTGGCTTCGAACACCAGGGACAGGCCGAGCAGATCCGGGTTGGCCTGCAGCGCGGCCTTGACCTGGCGGGTCAGGTCTTCGCGGGTGTCGAAGGCATCGAGAAAGCGCTTCTCGGCCTGTTCACGCAGGAACAGCACCTGGCGGGAAAAACCATGGCCATACTGATAGGCGTCCATGAACTGGCGGCGGATGCCCAGCGCCTGCACTTCGCCTTGGGCCTCGATGCGCGCCTGGGCGGCTTCATCCAGCATCTGCATGCTGGACGCCTTGACCTGCTGCGAACTCTGCTCCATGCGATACAGCGACAGACCCACCAGCAGGGTCACGATTCCCAGCAGGCAGAGGCCAGCGAGCAGGGTGATTTTCCATTGAATGGAGAGCTGCCTAAGCGACATCGGTACGTCCTTACCTGAAAACACATAGAGCTCGGTTATCGGCTGATTTCAACTTTTCTTTATTCAAACGATCAATTTAAACTTGCTTTGTGATGAGGTGCTCGCTCACCACAAAAACGCCTTGTTCACTCCCTGCTTTTGACATGAGCGCCCACCTGCTGCACAGTGCGCGCCCTCTAATAAGACCTCCTTCACGCCTGCACGCTGGTTGCCACCCGATGGTCGCCTGGGCGCGGGCATGCCTGTTTTTTATGTTTTTCTGCTTGAGGTAACCATGATTAACGCAGTCATTGCCGCGGTCGGCACCATGCTGGTGCTCAGTTTGTCCCGCGTGCATGTGGTCATCGCCATCATCGTCGGCGCCCTGGTGGGTGGTTTGACCGGTGGCCTGGGCATAGACGCCACGCTCAAAGCCTTCAATGGCGGTTTGGGCGGTGGTGCGACCGTGGCGTTGTCCTACGCCTTGCTCGGCGCTTTCGCCGTGGCAATTGCCAAATCCGGCCTGGCCCACGCCCTGGCTGACAAGGCGCTGCTGCTGGTGGACCGCCAGGACGCCAGTGGCGGCGGCCACGTCAAATGGCTGCTGATCGGCCTGCTGTGGGTGGTGGCGATTGCCTCGCAGAACATCCTGCCGATCCACATCGCGTTCATTCCGTTGCTGGTGCCGCCGCTGCTCTACGTGCTGACCAAGCTGCAATTGGACCGCCGCCTGATCGCCTGCGTGATGACCTTCGGCCTGATCACGCCCTACATGTTTTTGCCGGTGGGCTTCGGCAATATCTTCCTCAACCAGATCCTGCTGGCCAACGTGGCCAAGAGCGGCGTGGATATCAGCCAGGTCAACGTCACCCACGCCATGAGCCTGCCGGCACTCGGCATGGTGGTGGGCTTGCTGGTGGCGGTGTTTATCAGTTACCGCAAGAAGCGCGTGTACGACCTGGAGAAAATCGAGCGGGTCGAGCAAGTGGCGGTGCAATACAACCCGCTGACGCTGCTGGTGGCCGGCCTGGCGATTGCCTCGGCGTTCATCATCCAGCTGTGGCTGGACTCGATGATCATCGGCGCCCTGGCCGGGTTCCTGATTTTCTCGGTGTCGGGCATCGTGCGCTGGCGCGATACCGACGATCTGTTCACCGAAGGCATGAAGATGATGGCGATGATCGGCTTCATCATGATTGCCTCGTCGGGCTTTGCCGAAGTGCTCAAGGCCACCGGCGACGTGCGCTCGCTGGTGGAAACCTCGGCGGCGTTCATCGGCCATAACCGTGGCGTGGGCGCGTTGCTGATGTTGCTGGTGGGGCTGCTGGTGACCATGGGCATTGGTTCTTCGTTTTCCACGGTGCCGATCCTGGCCGCGATTTTTGTGCCGCTGTGCGTGCAACTCGGCTTCAGCCCGGTGGCCATTGTGTGCATCGTCGGCACCGCCGGTGCACTGGGTGATGCCGGTTCGCCGGCCTCGGACTCCACCCTCGGCCCGACCTCCGGCCTGAATGTCGACGGCCAGCACCACCATATCTGGGACACGGTGGTACCGACGTTCCTGCATTACAACCTCCCGTTGCTGGCGTTTGGCTGGTTGGCGGCGATGACGCTCTAACAGCCTCGCCGCGCATATCTGCAGATTCGTCTCGGTGGCGGCGCCTGCCGCCGCCTTTTGTCGGAAGAGTCGCGGGCTTGGGTAGTGATTTTCTGAAATCGACCTGCACTCGGCAGGGGAAGATTGTCGGACTGTCGATGGTCTTTATATTCCGGAGCTTCTTACCCGACGTTGACGTACTCCGATGAAAAAAGCCGTCCTTTTGCTCGCCATTCTGATGATGACAGCCTGCGTCACGGCGCCGGAAAATCTGATTGTAAAAAACGGCTATGCCGTTGACACCACACACACCTCCCCAAACCAGAACGAGCGGATTCGTTTTTTAGTCCTGCATTACACGGTCTTTGACGACAAAAACTCCCTGGATGCGCTGACCAACGGCACCGCCAGCGCGCATTACCTCGCCTATAGCACTCCGCACAAGCACCACAACCTACCGGTGGTTTTGCAGTTGGTGCCGGAGGCAAAACGCGCCTGGCACGCCGGCGTCAGTCATTGGGGAAACCGGGCCAACCTCAATGACACCTCCATCGGCATCGAGATCGTCAACGCTGGCTTCATTGAAGGCCCCACCGGGCGGTTGTGGTTCCCCTACACTGAAGCGCAACTGGCGCTGGTCAAGTACCTCGCCGCGGACGTGATCAAGCGCTACGCCATCGAGCCGCAAAACGTTGTCGGTCACAGTGACATTGCTCCTTTGCGTAAATCCGACCCCGGTCCGTTGTTTCCCTGGCAGGCGCTTTCCGAACACGGTATCGGCGCATGGCCAGACGCAGTCACGGTACACAAGCACCTGGCCGGGCGCCCTGAATCTCAAACGGTTGACGTGAGCATTGTGCAACGCGCCCTTGCCACTTATGGCTACACGATCCCGCAGAGCGGCGTGTTGGACGACGAAACCCGCCAGGTCATCCGGGCGTTCCAGATGCATTTCCGGCCTGCGGGTATCTCGGGTATCCCTGATGCCGAGACCGAGGCCGTTGCATTGGCCCTGGTGGAAAAGTATCTGTCCTGAACGCCGCAATGGCCGAGCTGGAGCAGTAAGTGCGCGCGCCATCAGACGTTGGGGTCCTACAGAATCCGCGCGATTGGCCGTTAACCTCTCAAGTCGCCACTAATAAGAGAGAGAAAAGCCATGCGTCTGAGCCTCAAGGCCAAAGTCCTGTCCCTCGCCGTAGTGCCGGTGCTGCTGTTTGCCGTGGTCATCAGCCTGACCACCGTGTGGATTTTGCAGGGCCAGGCGCGCAACGAGGTGGAAGAAACCCGCCAGCGCCTGCTCAACGACGCCAAGGCCACCCTGCAAAGTTATGTCGAAGTGGCCATGAGCACCATCAAGCCGCTCTACGACGCGGCCGCGCCTGGCGATACCGCTGCGCGTGCGCAGGTGGTCAAACTGCTGTCCAACACGAGCTACGGCAAGGACGGCTACTTCTTCGGCTACGACTCCGAGACCATCCGCCTGTTCAAGGGCAACAGCCCCGACGGCGTGGGCAAGAGCTTCAAGGACAACCGAGACCCCAATGGCGTGTACGTCAACCGAGACCTGGTCAAGGTCGGCAAGGACGGCACCCACTACCTGCAATACAGCTCGACCCAGCCGGGCCAGACCGAATTGGTGCCCAAGATGGGCTACACCGAATACCTGCCGAAATGGGACATGGTCATCGGTACGTCGGTAAACCTGGACGGTATTGAAGCCCAAGTCGCGGTGGTCGAAGCCAAGGTGCAGAAACGCATGGAGGGCGTGCTGCTGAGCATTCTCGGCGTGGCCGTGGTGCTGCTGTTGGTGATCGCTGCCGTTGGCATGCTGCTGGCCAATACTATCCTGCGTCCACTGCACTTGATGAAAGCCAACCTCGACGACATCGCGGCCGGCGAAGGTGACTTGACCCGCCGCCTGGCCATCACCAGCCAGGACGAACTGGGCGATCTGGCGGGGGCGTTCAACCGTTTTGTTGACAAGATCCACGGCCTGGTGCGCCAGATCACCGAGATGACCAGCCAACTCACCGGCCTGGTCAGTCAGGTTTCCGACCAGGCCCAGCGTTCCGAACAGGCCATGGAACGCCAGCGCCACGAGACCGACCAGGTTGCCACCGCGATCAACCAGATGTCGTCGGCTGCGCAAGAAGTGGCGCGCAGTGCCCAGGGTGCCTCGGTCGCTGCCCAGCAAACCGATGCCGAAGGCCAGGCCGCCAAGCGTGTGGTGGACGGCAGCATTGCGCAGATCCATGCGCTGGTGAACGACATCCGCAGCAGCGGCGTGTCCCTCGACAGCCTGCAGCAGGACGTGTCTTCCATCGTCAGTGTGCTCAGCGTGATCCGTTCCATCGCCGAACAGACCAACCTGCTGGCACTCAACGCCGCCATCGAAGCCGCAAGGGCAGGCGAGGCTGGGCGTGGTTTTGCGGTAGTGGCCGACGAAGTACGCGCCCTGGCCAGCCGCACCCAGACCAGCACCCAGGAAATCCAGGGCATGATCGACCGCCTGCAAAAAGGCACCGAGGCCGCGGTGGAGGCCATGCGCCGTTCCAGCGATGCCGGCGACGGCACCTCGGCCCAGGCCAACGAAGCCGGAGCCTCCCTGGACACCATGGCTCAGTTGATCGGCACCATCAATTCGATGAACGCCCAGATCGCCAGCGCCGCCGAAGAGCAGACCGCCGTTGCCGAGGAAATCAACCGCAGCGTGCATCAGATCGCTGTGGCGGTGGACAGCGTCGCCGACGAAACCCAATTGGGCGCCCAGACGTCCCGCAGCTTGGCGGAGCTGGGTCAGCGCCTGGGGCAGTTGGTCGGCCAGTTCCGGATCTGATCAGCCATAAGAGGACTCATCTCCTGTCACGGGCCGACCCGCTTCAGTGTCTGGTTGAACGCGATACCGTTATAGGTCGCGCATCAGCAAGCCGAAGCGCACATCCATCTCCGCCGGGACCGGCACGTACACCGTGTGCCCATCCCCCGGCGCGACCTCCACAGCCTCGTCCTGGCTGTTGTGCATTCTCTCCAGGTCAAAGTGGAAGTTGCCGGCAGGGGTCATCAATTCCAGGTGATTGCCCAGGGCGAAGCGGTTTTTCACCTTGACCTCGGCCAGCCCGCCCCGGCGCTCGCCAGTCAGCTCGCCGACGAACTGCTGGCGTTCGGACACTGAGCTGCCGTTCTGGTAGTTCTGGTATTCATCGTGCACATGGCGGCGCAAGAAACCTTCGGTGTAGCCGCGCTGGGCCAGGGATTCGAGGTCGGTCATCAGGTTGCGGTCGAAGGCGCGACCGGCCACCGCATCATCAATGGCCTGCCGATACACCTGGGTGGTGCGCGCGCAGTAGAAGTGCGACTTGGTGCGGCCTTCGATCTTCAGTGAATGCACGCCCATCCGGGTCAGGCGCTCCACGTGCTGCACGGCGCGCAGGTCCTTGGCGTTCATGATGTAGGTGCCGTGCTCGTCTTCGAAGGCGGGCATCTGTTCATCGGGGCGGTTGGCCTCTTGCAGCAGGAACACCTGATCGGTGGGCGCGCCAGTGCCCAGGGTGGGTTGGCATTGCTGAACGATATCCCCCGTGGCGTTTTCCACAGCCGGGGTCGCCTGATATTTCCAGCGACAGGCATTGGTGCAGGTGCCCTGGTTGGCATCGCGCTTGTTCATATAGCCCGAGAGCAGGCAGCGTCCGGAATAGGCCATGCACAACGCGCCGTGCACAAACACTTCCAGCTCCATGGCCGGCACTTGCTGGCGGATCTCATCGATTTCTTCCAGAGACAACTCCCGCGACAGAATTACCCGGCAGATGCCTTGCTGCTGCCAGAACTCCACACTGGCCCAGTTCACCGTATTGGCCTGCACCGACAAGTGGATCGGCATCTGCGGGAAGTGCCGGCGCACCAGCATGATCAATCCGGGGTCGGACATGATCAGCGCGTCCGGCCCCATGGCGATCACCGGGGCCAGGTCCTTGAGGAAGGTCTTCAGCTTGGCGTTGTGCGGCGCGATGTTCACCACCACATAAAAACGCTTGCCCAACACGTGGGCTTCCTGGATGCCGAGTGCCAGGTTGGCGTGATCGAACTCGTTATTGCGCACCCGCAGGCTGTAGCGCGGCTGGCCGGCGTAGACGGCATCGGCGCCGTAGGCAAAGGCGTAACGCATGTTTTTCAGGGTGCCGGCGGGCGCGAGCAGTTCGGGGGCGAGGATGGGAGGCATGGGCACGGGTCGCAAAAGGTCGCGAAGGTAGCCGAGCGGCGAGGGCGGTTTATTGATCCAGGTCGTCCTTTGGGCTTTTTGTATCGCTGTGTATCGGCGGGGGCTGTGGATACGTATCGATTTATCCGCGCGGTTTTCCGACACAGGCGCGATACCTCAGGGGCTTCTAATTGATTCCAACGAGGCACACCGCCTCCAACCCTGAAAACCTGGAGTCAACCGCCATGAACACCAAAGCCATCTACGCCGCCTGCCTGTTTGCCGCCCTGAACATCTGCACCTTGTCGGCCCGCGCCGAAGCCGCCACTGCCGCGCAAACCTACACCTACGGCACCCACCTGGACATCAAGCAAGTGGTGTCGATGAGCCAGGACTCCAAGCCCGCCTGTGGCGTGGTGAATGCGCGCATGACCTACCTGGACTCCCACGACAAGACCCAGGTGCTGGATTACCTCAAGTTCGGCGACGGCTGCATCGGCGACAACTGAGTCGCGCTGACCTCTCCCATTTTTTGCCACAGGAAAACCGCCATGAACCATCTGACCCGCTTTTTGACCGCCACCGCCTTTGCCCTCGCCGGCACTGCCGTGCACGCCAACGCCGCGATGGAGAAAAGCAGCTGCGCCGCCAGCACGTGTTTCCAACTGACCCCGGTGCAACACGGCGCCGGCCAAGACCTGCTGGTGGAGGACGGCAGCCGTCGCACACCGCTTGGCCAGGCGCTGGACCACCAGACGGCGTGAAGCCGTCTCCCCACTCGATAAGGTGAACACCATGCTACTCATCGCATTCCTGGGCGGCGTCCTGACCGTCCTCAGTCCTTGTATCCTGCCGGTGGTGCCGTTTCTGTTCGCCGGCGTCGACCGCACCCGCCGTTCGATCCTGCTGACCCTCGGCGGCATGGTCCTGACCTTCGCGCTGATTTCCAGCCTGGCCGTGGTCAGCACGGAGTGGGTAATACAGGCCAATAACACCGGCCGCCATGTGGCGCTGATCGTGATGGGGCTGTTTGCGCTGTCGCTGATCTCGGCACGGGTCGGTGGCTGGCTGGCACGCCCCTTTGTGGTGTTGGGCAACCGTCTCGATCCTGACAGCCGCACGCTGTCCGGCCCGCTGAAGTCGGTCCTGATCGGCGTCGCCACAGGCCTGCTGTGGGCGCCGTGCGCCGGGCCGATCCTGGGCGTGATCCTGACCAGCGCGATGCTGCAAGGCGCCAATGCACAGACCAGCCTGTTGCTGGTGGCCTACGGCCTGGGCAGCGCCTTGTCCCTGGGCACGCTGATCTTTGCCGGGCGCGGCTTGGTCAATCGACTCAAGGCCTCGATTCCGGTGACCGGTTGGCTGCGCCGTGGGGCAGGTGTGGCGGTACTGGCTGCAGCAGTGGTGATCTCCACCGGTGCGGACAAAACCTTACTCGCCGGTACGTCGTCCGAAGGTGTCAGCAGCCTGGAAAAGGGCGTACTGGAAAACGTGCCCAAAGTTGTGGATTACGTGGTGAGCAAGGTCAAGGCCGACCCTGGCCAGGACAATGCCAACGGTGCCATGCCGTCGCTGGCCGGCGCGGTCGAGTGGCTCAACTCACCCGAACTCACCGGCGAATCCTTGAAAGGCAAAGTGGTGCTGGTGGACTTCTGGACCTATGACTGCATCAACTGCCAGCACACGCTGCCGTATGTGAAGCAATGGGCGAAGAAGTACGAGAAGGACGGCTTGGTGGTGATCGGCGTGCACACCCCGGAATACGGCTATGAACGCATCATCGGCAACGTCAAGGACCAGGTGCGCAAGCTGGGTATCACCTACCCGGTGGCCATCGACAACAACTACGCGATCTGGCGCAACTTCGACAACCAGTACTGGCCCGCCCATTACCTGATCGATGCCAAGGGGCAAGTGCGTTACACCCACTTCGGCGAAGGCCGTTATGACGCGCAGGAGCAGATGATCCAGACGTTGTTGAGCGAAGCCAAGGCCATTCAGTGATGCGGTCTATGCTTGTTCAATAACCGAGGGCACTCCCAGGTTTCGCTGCGGACTAAGCAACAGGGTCTACAAGGGACCTCTGCTTTTCTGACATGGACCGGACATGAATCAAACCAATCTGCAATTCAAGACCCTGCTGTTGTTGCTGGGCCTGGTGACCATCGCGTTTATCTGGATATTGCTGCCGTTCTACGGCGCGGTGTTCTGGGCGGTGATCCTCGGCATCATCTTTGCCCCGATGCAGCGGCGCCTGCAGCAGCGCTTTGGCTGGAACCGCAACCTCACTTCCCTGGCCACCTTGAGTGCCTGCCTGATCATCGCGATCCTGCCGGTGATCATCACCAGCGCCTTGCTGGTGCAAGAGGGCGCGACGCTCTACAAGAACATCGAAAGCGGCAAGCTGGACGTGGCCGGGTATATCGAGCAGTTCAAGAATGTGTTGCCGCCGTACTTCCAGCACCTGCTGGACCGTTTCGGCATGGGCAACCTTGAAGGGTTGCGCGAGAAAATCGTCAAGAGCGCAATGCAAGGCAGTCAGTTCTTTGCCACTCAGGCATTCAGCTTCGGCCAGGGCACGTTTGATTTCCTGGTGAGCTTTTTCATCATGTTGTATCTGCTGTATTTCCTGCTGCGCGATGGCCCTGAACTGGTACGTAAGGTGCGCACCGCGGTGCCGTTGGCCGAGCCACAAAAGCGCCGGTTGCAACTCAAGTTCAATCGGGTGGTGCGTGCCACGGTCAAGGGCAACGTGCTGGTGGCCGTGACCCAGGGTGCGCTCGGCGGGTTGATCTTCTGGTTCCTGGATATTCCCAGTGCATTGCTCTGGGCGGTACTGATGGCGTTTCTGTCGTTGTTGCCGGCGGTGGGCGCGGGGATTGTCTGGGGGCCGGTAGCCGCCTACTTCTTATTGAGCGGCGCAATCTGGCAGGGCGTGGTGCTGGCGCTGTTTGGCGTGTTTGTGATCGGCCTGGTGGACAATGTGTTGCGGCCGATCCTGGTGGGCAAGGACACCAAGATGCCGGATTACCTGATCCTGATCTCGACCCTGGGCGGTTTGTCGGTCTTTGGCTTGAACGGCTTCGTGATCGGGCCGCTGGTGGCGGCCTTGTTCATGTCCAGTTGGGCGTTGTTCGTGGAGAGCAAGCCGCGAGTCAAGTTGCCGTTGCCCTAAAAGGCAGCTTCAAGCTTGAGGCTTGCAGCTGCTTCACGGCTGCTTATAAAAGGACCACTGATGGCTTCGCCATCGCGAACCAGGTACCAGCAGGCGAGCAAGCCCAGCTGGCGAAGAGGGGCGGGGACGGCGCTGCCGATGACGGACATGATCTGAATAGTGGCCATAAGGACCTCCGATTGCTATGGAGGTCACTGTACGGGGCAGGCTGATCTAGGAAAAATCACCTGGCTCGATAGTCGACATCGACGCGAGACGTCAGTCCACCACTTGATCGAGCATGTTCACCACTTCCTGCTCGCTGAGCAGACCCTTGCGCACCAGGTTTTCCGCCAGCAGCGCGAGGAATTTGGCGCTGCGGTGGCCCTCCAGGTGCTTGAGTTCGGTGAGGGCGCTGTAGACTTTGCTGGATGTGCAGAGGCCAGCGGTGCGGTGCGGGTTTTGCGTGGGCATGGTCAGTCGTCCTTGTTGTTATTGGGTGGACAGGATCGATAGTGGAAGGCTGTCGTGACACAAACATGACAGCGCAAGGCCGGTTCGAGCAAGTAGACATTGGTGTCGATGATGTGCGATTGCGCACCGGGCATTGTCCTCAGAGCGACCTTGACGGCATGAATCCGGACTTTCCAGGCAAAAAAAAGGCCCCGCAATCCGGCGAGGCCTGTTTCAGGCGATCCGCTTACCAGCCGCGACCGTAATAGCCGTGGGGAGGGCCGTAGTAGCCGCGTGGTGGACCGTAATAGCCACGCGGTGGGCCGTAATACACCGGCGCCGGACGATAATAAACCTGCTGTTGCACATACACCGGTGGCGGCGGTGCGTAGTAGACCGGCGGCGCGGCGTACACCGGCTGCGGTTGCACATACACCGGCTGCTGCACGTAGACGTCACGCGGCTGGCTGGCAACCACGGAGCCCACGACGGCTGCGCCGACTAAAGCACCCAATACGGCCGGGCCACCCCAACCACCACCATGGGCGGAGGCTTGGCCTGCCATCGCGAGTGCGCCAACCAGCAAGGCGATCTTGGGGATTGTACGAATCATGGTCATTCCTCGGTTAGCCCCAGCGCTTGTGGTCTGCAATCAATAGATTCAAGTAATGTCGCGGGGATACTTTTAAGACAACGTATTTCTGAAAAACAGCACAGCCGCTAGGTAAAGGTTGTGTAAGGTCTGTACCCAATTGCTTACTCAAAGGAGTTATCCATGCAGATGCACCCCAACAAGGACACCCAACTGTGCATGTCTCTGTCGGCGCGCCCCGGGAATTTCGGCCTGCGGTTTCATAACCACCTGTACGAGCAGTTGGGTCTGAACTTCTACTATAAAGCCTTCAGCAGCCAGGATTTGCCCGGCGCGATCGGTGGTATCCGCGCGCTGGGCGTACGGGGTTGCGGGGTTTCCATGCCCTTCAAGGAGGCTGCCATTGCCTTAGTGGATGAACTGGACGATTCGGTTCAAGCCATCGACTCCCTGAACACCATCGTCAACACCGACGGGCACCTCAAGGCCTATAACACCGACTACATCGCCATCGAGCAACTGCTGAAGAAGCATGCCGTGCCTAAGGACTCGACCTTCGCTCTGCGTGGCAGCGGCGGTATGGCCAAGGCCGTGGCCAGTGCCTTGCGTGACGGTGGTTACGCCAATGGCGTAATCGTTGCGCGCAACGAAGCAGCAGGCCGGGCGCTGGCGCAGAACCTGGGATATGAGTGGCGAGCCGAATTGGCGGATATGCGTCCGCAGATGCTGATCAACGTGACGCCCATCGGCATGACCGGCGGGGCTGAGGCAGACGCGTTGGCGTTTGACGCTGATGCGGTGGATGTCGCGGAGACTGTGTTCGATGTGGTTGCGATCCCCTCGGAAACACCATTGATCGTGCGTGGAAGGGCCCAGGGCAAGCGGGTGATTACCGGCTTGGAAGTCATTGCCATCCAAGCGCTGGAGCAGTTTGTGCTCTATACCGGCGTGCGGCCGACCGATGAGCAGTTTCAGGCGGCAGTGGCCTTCGCCCGAAACTGAAGCCTTGCCTGGAACGAACGTGGGAGCGAGCAAGCCCGCTCCCACACGTTGACTGTTTTAGGCCTGTTCCAGTAGCGCCAACCGCTCTTCCAACGCTGCAATCCGCGCTTCCAGCTCTTCAATCCGGTCCACGGAAACCCCAACCCCACGCTCTGCCGGGCTACCCCGCGCCGCAATAATCGTCTCGATGTCCGCCGGGTCACCCAGCGCATGGGTATACCGATCTTCCCGTTGCCCGGCCTGACGCGGCACCAGCAGCGCCAACCCTCGCGCAATCAAACGCTCAAGCTGGTGCACCACCTGCTCAGTATCTTCAAAATCATGCATGCGCCCGCTGCGGGTGAGCAGTTCGTTGACCGTCTGCGGCCCTCGCAGGAATAACAAGCCAATCAGGATGACCTGGGCTGGCACCAGTTCCAGTGCCTTGTCCACCCGATGTTCCCAACGGTCGGCGCGGCTGCCCATCACCAGGCGGGTAAAACCCTGGCCCTCCAATGCGCGCAGGCTTTGGCCGACCTGGCCCTGACTGAGGTTCATGACGGGTTCGCGACTGGTCTTCTGGTTGCAGGCCAGTACCAGCGCATTGAGAGTCAGGGGATAGGTTTCCGGGTTGGTCGCCTGTTTTTCGATCAGGCAGCCCAGGATGCGGATTTCCGTGCTGTTCAGGCGCGGCTCAGGGGTCTCGGTGTCGTGCTCGGCGGTCATCGCGCTTTCCCTATGCAGTGAGCTCACTAGCGTAAGCCGGAAAAAATAAAAGACAAGCGCCCGGCATGTCTATAATCGCCGCTGGTTCAAACCGTGACATTACCCAGAGACTGCCATGACTATTTCCCTGTACGCCGCCTCCATCCCGGTCTTCAAGCAAATGCTCACCGCCCTGAGCGGTGTGTTGACCAAAGCCGAAGCCCACGCCACCGCCAAGAACATCGAGCCGAACGCCTTGCTGCAGGCACGCCTGTTCCCGGACATGTTCCAACTGGTTCGCCAGGTGCAGATCGCTGTCGACTTCGCCAAGGGCGTTTCCGCACGCCTGGCCGAGCTCGAAGTGCCGAAATATGAAGATACCGAAGTCACCTTTGCCGACCTGCAAGCCCTGATCGCCAAAGTGTTGGCCTTTGTCGACACCATCAAGCCCGAGCAGATCGACGGCAAGGAAGGCATCGAGATCATCACTCGCCCAGACACGCCGAAAGAAAAGCGCTTCAGCGGCCAGTCCTACCTGCTGACCTACGGCCTGCCGCAGTTCTTCTTCCACGTCACCACCGCCTACGCTCTGCTGCGTCACAATGGCGTGGAAGTGGGCAAGCGCGACTACATGGGCGCTTTCTAAGCATCCAGCCACAAAAAAGCCCGGGGTCGTTCTTCAGTGAACGGCCCCGGGCTTTTTTGTGGCTGGCGATTAAGCCGGCTGTTCTTCCTTGCCCAGGCAAGCGGCGGCAGTGAACAGTACATCGGTGGACGAGTTCAGCGCGGTTTCCGCCGAATCCTGTAGCACACCGATGATGAAACCCACGGCGACTACTTGCATGGCGATGTCACTGGGAATGCCAAACAAGCTGCACGCCAGCGGGATCAGCAACAGCGAGCCGCCCGCCACGCCGGAAGCACCGCAGGCGCAGATGGCCGCGACCACACTGAGCAGCACGGCAGTTGGCAGGTCGACGGCGATGCCCAAGGTGTGCACGGCGGCCAGGGTCAGCACGGTGATGGTGATCGCAGCACCGGCCATGTTGATGGTGGCACCGAGTGGGATCGACACCGAGTAGGTGTCTTCATGCAGGCCCAGGCGTTTGCTCAAGGCCAGGTTGACCGGGATGTTCGCCGCCGAACTGCGGGTGAAGAACGCGGTGATACCGCTTTCACGCAGGCACATCAGCACCAATGGATACGGATTGCGGCGCAGTTTCCAGAACACAATGGCCGGGTTGACCACCAGCGCCACGAACAACATGCAGCCGATCAGCACCACCAGCAGGTGGGCGTAGCCGAGCAGGGCGCCAAAGCCGGAAGTGGCCAGGGTCGAGGCTACCAGGCCGAAAATGCCCAACGGCGCAAAGCGGATCACCACACGCACGATCAGCGTGACGCCATTGGACAGGTCGTCGAGTACGGTGCGCGTGGTCTCGCCGGCATGACGGATGGCTACGCCCATACCGATGGCCCAGGCCAGGATGCCGATGAAGTTGGCGTTCATCAGCGCGCTGACCGGGTTGTCCACCACGCTCAACAGCAGGCTTTGCAACACCTCACCAATGCCGCCCGGTGCGCTGACCGTTGCATCATGGGTTGCCAGCACCAGCGAGGAGGGGAACCACATGCTGGCAATTACCGCGACGACGGCGGCAGCAAAGGTGCCCAGCAGGTACAGGAACAGGATCGGCTTGATATGGGTTTCCTGGCCGTGCTTATGGTTGGCGATCGACGCCATCACCAGCACAAACACCAGGATCGGTGCCACGGCTTTGAGCGCCGTGACGAACACCTTGCCGATAAACCCGGTGGCCTTGGCCGCCTCGGGCAGCAGCAGGGCGAGCAGGATGCCGGCGATCAGGCCGATGACGATTTGCGTGACCAGGCTGACGCGCGCCAGTCGTTGCAGGAGGGATGGGGCAGCAGTCATAACACTTGTCTCTAGTTTTTGGAGGCACAGCGGCGTACGCAGAAATGGCTGTAGGACGCGGATCGCGAAGTCTAGCACGCTGTAGGAAATGTCCTCGCCTGTGCGGCATTGCGTCACCCGCCCGTCCCAGTCTTTGCAAAATCCTGTTAAGATTCCGTCCTCTCATCTTTTCTTCCGTCAGCGGGCCCTTCGGGCTGTCGTTGATGTCGTCGTTTCTGGAGTTTTCATGTTGTTTCCCATCCTGCTGCTGTCAGCCGCCGGCTTTACGGTGCTGACCACGGAATTCGTCATTGTCGGCCTGCTGCCCTCCATCGCGCGGGACCTGAATGTGAGTGTGTCCCAGGCTGGGCTGCTGGTGACCTTGTTCGCGTTTACCGTGGCGGCCTTTGGTCCGTTTCTGACAGCCTATTGCGCGCGTTTCCCACGCAAACGGCTGTTCATCAGCATCCTGATCCTGTTCGGCGTGGCCAATACGGTGGCGGCGCTGGCACCGAATATCTGGGTGATGGCATTGGCGCGGTTGATCCCGGCGCTGGGGCTGCCGGTGTTCTGGGCGTTGGCCAGCGAGACGGCGGTGGACATCGTCGGCCCGGAATTCGCCGGGCGTGCCATCGAGAAGATCGGCTTTGGTATCGTCTGCGCCACGGTCTTCGGCATTCCGGTGGGTACCTTGATTGCCGATATGTTCGGCTGGCGCGCCGCGTTTGCCATTCTCGCGGTGGTGGCGTTGGCCAAGGCCTTGCTGCTGTTTATCTACCTGCCGGTGACCCAGCCCAAGAATGATGAAGTGACGTTGCGCTCGCAGTTCAAGATCCTGCGTAACCCGCTGATGCAGGGGCATATCCTGCTGTCGATTTTGGTGTTCAGCGGCATGTTCACGGCATACACCTACTTAGCGGACATCCTGGAGCGCCTGGCCGGTTTCGACGGTACGTTGGTGGGCTGGTGCCTGATGGGCTTCGGTGCCGTCGGGCTGATTGGCAATTCGTTGGGCGGGCGTGCGGTGGATCGCCACCCGTTGATCGCGTCGATGGTGTTCTGCGGCTTCATGATTGCGGGCATGGTGGCGCTGGTGCCAGCGATCCATTCCACCATTGGCCTGGCAGCGGCGATGGCCGTGTGGGGCGTGACCCAGGCGGCGATGTTTCTGGTCAGCCATGTGCGCTTGATGAAGGCCGCGCCTCATGCACCGGCATTTGCGGCGTCACTCAACATCGCCGGGGCCAACCTGGGAATCGGCCTGGGCGCCATGGTGGGTGGCCATGTGATCGACACCCTCGGCTTGGGCAGCCTGGGCTTTGCCGCGTCCGGGTTTATCCTCGTGTCGATCCTGCTGGCGTTGTGGCTGATGACCGCCAAGCAACCGGTCGCCTCCCAGGCCTGAGCCGTCAGGGCAGGGTGGTGAACAACTCCCGTCGAGCGCCTTCGGTAATCGCCACGATGCCGGGGTGCTTGACCTTGCGTTCCACCGAGATCGCGTAGAACGACTCGGTCACCGCCACGGTCTGGCCAATCAGCGCCACGCCGTACTGGCGCACCACTTCATCGGCAATCACGCTGGGGGCGATAAAGATCCCGCTGCCGGATTGGCCGAATGCCTGCATCAAGGCGCTGTCGTCGAATTCACCGATGATTTTTGGTTGGATCTGCTGTTCGGCAAACCAGCGCTGCAAACGACTGCGGACCACGGTTTCCGCCCCTGGAATCAATAGTGGCGCGCCGTGCAGGCATTGTGGGAAATCCCCGCCGTATGTGTCAGCCAACGCCTGGGTGGCGAAAAAGCTGATGCCACACTCGCCCAACTTCTGGCTGTAGCCCTTGATGTCCAAGTGTGTCGGCATGGGGCTGTCGGAAATCACCAGGTCCAGGCGCTGGATGGCCAGGTCGGCCAGCAGGCGTTCGAGCTTGTCTTCGCGGCAGGTAATGCGGATCGCCTCGCTCAACTCCATGGTCGGCGCAATCAGCCGGTAGACGATGGACTTGGGCACCACATCCGCCACGCCGACGCGGAACAGGATCTGCTGTTCATTGGGCTGCGCGCGCAGCATGGCCTCCAATTCATTGCCGGTCTGGAACATCTGCTCGGCATAGGGCAGGGCCTGGCGTCCGGCTTCAGTCAATTCCAGTTGACGGCCGACGCGCTGAAACAGCGCTATACCAAAGGTTTGTTCCAACAGGCTAATCTGCCCGCTGATGGTCTGGGGCGTGAGGTTAAGCTGCTCACACGCACGCACGATGCTGCCAGTCTTGGCCACCACCCAAAAATAGTGCAGTTGTCGGTAATTGAGCATGGCGATCATCACTTCGTAAAAATCGAAGTATACGCGAGAAAAATACGAATTTTCCTGAACTGTTCACCTGCATAGAATGCCTCGCTATCGCGGGGCCACTATCTGGACCCAATGGTTCTAACGAGGAAGACATCATGAAACTCAATTCCCTGGGCGCGGCATCGTTGCTTGCGCTTTCATTGGTGGTGATCAGCGGCTGCGATCAGGTCGAAAAAAGCGCGCAGCAGGTGCTGGGCAAGGCCACCGAATCGGCCAAGCAAGCCATCGATGACACGCATAAGGCGGCCGAGCAGGCATTGAGTGAAGCGACAAATGGCCTGATCAACCCACAGAAGAAGGATGATCAGGAAGAGAAAGAAACAGAATCGAACAGCAAAGAAGCCTAATTTTCCCGCACAACGTCAGGACTGACCTATGGATTACCTTTTACAACTGGCCGCCAGCCCCACCGCCTGGGTTGCCCTGGCGACCTTGATCGTCATGGAGATCGTGCTGGGCATCGATAACCTGATCTTCATCTCGATCCTCACCAACAAGCTGCCGGAGCAGCATCGAGCCAAGGCGCGGCGCATCGGTATCAGCATGGCGTTGGTGTTGCGTCTGGGCCTGTTGAGTACCATCGCGTTCATCGTGCAGTTGACCGCGCCGGTATTCGAAGTGTTTGGCCAGGCGTTTTCGTGGAAGGACATGATCCTGATCGCCGGTGGCCTGTTCCTGGTGTGGAAGGCGACCACCGAGATCCATCACAGCATGGACCCGGAGCCGGAAGAGAAGGAAACCAGCGCTGGCAACGTCGTGGCCATCGGTTTCGCCGCGGCCATCGGCCAGATCCTGTTGCTCGACCTGGTGTTCTCCATCGACAGCATCATCACCGCCGTGGGCATGACCGAGCACTTGCCGATCATGATCATTGCCGTCGTGACCTCGGTGATCGTGATGCTGGTGGCGGCCGAGCCGTTGGCCAAGTTCATCAACGACAACCCGACCGTGGTAATGCTGGCCCTGGGCTTCCTGATCATGATCGGTATGACGTTGATCGCCGAAGGCTTCGGCGCCCATGTGCCTAAAGGCTACGTGTATGCGGCCATGGCGTTCTCGGCGGCGATCGAGTGCCTGAACATCGCCCGACGTAACCGTCACAAGCGTTTGCTGGCTGCCCGTCAGTAACCGCTGCACCCAATAGGCCGGCTGCGCTCACAAGAGCCCAGCCGGCTTTTGCTGTCTGTTAGAATTCGCGCACTTGATAGCGTGAGGTCCACCATGAACGAGCCGATTCGTCTTACCCAGTACAGCCATGGCGCGGGATGCGGTTGCAAGATATCGCCCCAGGTATTGGAGGTGATCCTCGCCGGTAGCGGCGCACAGAACCTCGATCCCAACCTGTGGGTGGGCAACGCGTCGCGCGATGACGCGGCGGTGTACGCGATTGATGACGAGCGCGGCGTGGTCTCGACCACTGACTTCTTTATGCCGATTGTCGATGACCCCTTCGATTTCGGCCGGATTGCTGCCACCAACGCAATCAGCGACATCTACGCTATGGGCGGCGACCCGCTGATGGCCATCGCCATTCTCGGCTGGCCGGTCAATGTGCTGGCGCCGGAGATTGCCCGGGAGGTGATCCGTGGCGGCCGTTCGGTATGCGATGAAGCCGGTATTCCCCTGGCGGGCGGTCACTCCATCGACGCCCCGGAGCCGATCTTCGGGCTGGCGGTGACCGGTATCGTGCAAAAGCGCCATATGAAGCGCAATGATACCGCTACCGTCGGTTGCCGCCTGTATCTCACCAAGCCCATTGGCATCGGCATCCTGACCACCGCTGAGAAGAAGGGCAAATTGCGCGAGGCAGACATCGGCCTGGCACGTGACTGGATGTGTACCCTTAACAAGCCTGGCAGCCGTTTCGGCAAACTGGCGGGGGTAACGGCCATGACCGACGTCACTGGCTTCGGCCTCTTGGGACATTTGGTGGAAATGGCTGACGGCAGCGGGGTGTCGGCACGCATCGAATACGCAAAAGTCCCACGCCTGCCTGGGATTGAGGACTACTTGGAGCAGGGCTGTATGCCGGGGGGGACCCTGCGCAACTTTGACAGTTATTCCAGCAAGCTCGGGCGTCTGCAGGAGTTGCATAAGCGCGTGCTGTGCGATCCGCAGACCAGTGGCGGGCTTTTGATAGCGGTCACCCCCGAGGGCGACGCCGAGTTCCATTCAGTGGCCGCGGAACTGGGCCTGAGCCTTGAGCCTATCGGCGCATTGGTTGAGCGACAGCGCCACGCGGTAGAGGTGTTTTGATGGCGACTGACATCACTGACTACCGCGACATCTTCCTCAATGACCGGCCGATGATGGACACCCGCGCGCCGGTCGAATTCGTCAAAGGCGCGTTCCCTGGGACCGTCAATCTGCCGCTGATGACCGACGATGAACGCCAGCGTGTCGGCACCTGCTACAAGCAGCAGGGCCAGCAAGCGGCAATCGTGCTCGGGCACGAACTGGTGTCCGGCGCGATCAAGGCGCAACGCATCGAACAGTGGGCGCAGTTCGCCCAGGCCAATCCCGAGGGCTACCTGTACTGCTTTCGCGGCGGTCTGCGTTCGCAGATCGTGCAGCAATGGCTCAAGACCGAGGCGGGCATTGAATACCCGCGTGTCGGCGGCGGCTATAAGGCCATGCGGTCCTTTTTGCTGGAGACCGTCGAGCAAGCGGCCACACAATGTGATTTCGTGTTGCTGGGCGGTATGACCGGCACTGGCAAGACCGAAGTCCTCGGCCAGTTGCGCAATGCCCTGGATCTGGAGGGGCATGCCAACCATCGCGGTTCCAGCTTCGGTAAGCGCGCTACGGGCCAGCCGTCCAACATCGACTTTGAAAACCGCCTGGCAGTGGACCTGCTGAAGAAACGTGCCGGCGGCATCGAGGGATTCGTGGTCGAGGACGAGAGCCGCATGATTGGCAGTTGTGCGTTGCCGTTGCCATTGCACAAGGGGATGCAGACTTATCCCATGGTTTGGCTGGAGGACAGCGTCGAGGGGCGAGTCGAACGCATCCTGCGCGATTATGTCGTGGACCTGTGTGCGGAGTTCGTCGACGTATTTGGCGAGCAGGGCCACGCGCTGTTTGCCGAGCGGCTGACCCAGAGCCTGGCCAATATTCACAAGCGCCTCGGTGGCGAACGTTTCCAGCGACTGCAAGCGGTGATGCAGGACGCCCTGGCGGAGCAGGCGCGCAGTGGCGCAGTGGATTTGCATCGGGTCTGGATCGAGGGGCTGCTGCGCGAGTACTACGACCCGATGTACGCGTTCCAGCGTGAAAGCAAAGGCGCGCGGATCGAGTTTGCCGGGGAGCAGGGCGCGGTGGTGGAGTATCTGCGCGAACGAATGGGGTGAACTTTTCGGGTGCCATCGCAGGCACGCCGGCGCCCACAGGCTGGTGTGTGAACACCGTCAAACGTGCGAGCTGGCGTGCCTTCGATGAGCGCCTGAAGCTCATCCAAAACCTAAAGAAGCACCGCTCCGATCAACCCACACACCACCCCCACCAGCATGGTCAATCCGGCAACCGTTGCCAGCACTCGCGCATCAAAATCCTTACGCAGCATCAGCAGTGACGGCAGGCTCACACTGGGCAAGGTCATCAACAGGGCCACGGCCGGGCCGGTGCCCATGCCCAGGGCCATCATGGTTTGTACGATAGGTATCTCTGCCGCCGTAGGAATCACGAACAACGTGCCGACAATCGCCAATGGCACCAGCCACACCAGGCTGTTGGTCATGGCCCCATCCACATGCGGGAACAGCCACACCCGCGCCGCGCCCAGGATCAGCACCGCCAGGATGTAGACCGGGATGGTGCTCCAGAACAGTTGCCACAGGGTGCGCAGCCAGCGGCTCAGGAAGGGTTGGGACTCGACAACGCTGACTTCGGCCATCGCCTCCAGCGCTGGCTCAGGAACCTGATCCGGCCGCGAAATGCGCTGCGCCACCAGCGACACACCCACCACCAACACAATGCCTGCCACCAGGCGTAACGCGGTAAAGCCCCAGCCCAGCACAAAGCCCATGAATACCAGGGTGGCAGGGTTGAGTACCGGGTTGGCGATCCAGAAGGCCAGCGCCGCGCCCACGGACACCTGCTGGCGGCGCATGCCTGCCGCAACCGGTGCCGCGCAGCAGCTGCACATCATCCCCGGCAAGGCAAACAGCCCGCCGCGCAAGGTAGACCCGAGTCCGGCACGGCCAAACAGGCGCAGCAGCCAATCGCGGGGTATCAGCACTTGCAACAGCGAACCGAGGATCACCGCCAGCACGGCGGCCTTCCAGATCGCGAGGAAATACACTTGGGCATAGGCCAGCGCAGCGGCCAGTGGCGCGCTTTGCTGATCGTTGAGGATCGAAGCGCCGATGCTGTGGTTGTCGGCGGCCACGAAGGCCTTGAGGTAGTAGGGCGACCACTTCACGTAGTAGAGGCCAACACAGGCAATCAGCAGGAACAGCGCTGGTTTCCACCAGAAAGACCAGCCTCGGTTGGGCTGGGATGAAGTGACGTTGGGCATGGTGTGAGTCCGCAGGTGAGTCAATAGCGACGCATCATACGCTGTCAGCTATCGGCACTCACTTGTGTCGGTGCCGGGCACCCTTCGGCGCCGTCGTTCAAGCCTTGCTTGTAGTTGCGGCTCAGCAAGGAGGCCTTGCCGTTGTGCCAGGTCAGCGTCAGTACATACAGCGTGTCGTAGTCGCTGCCGGACCAGTCGTCGGTGATGGTGTGTTTTTCGCCCGACGCTTCACTGGCCACCTTGTTGATCAGCTCCGGCAGGTAGCCGTGGGACCATGCGGTGTAGATGGTGGCGTTGTGGTACTTGTCTTCCACCAGCTCGTCGGCGAGGGCGCTGGTGTCATTCGCGGAAAACTTGATGTTCACCGGCAGGCCCAGCTTGATGGCGCTGGGGCTGATGGTCATCAGCGGTCGAATATAGCTGTAGGAATTGTCCAGCTCGCCTTCTTCCACATTGCGTGTCGGGTTGGCGGCGAAGACGAAATCGGCCTTGCCGAATTTGTCTGGCAATACCGTGGCCAGGTTCATTGCCCGGTTGAGGCCCTGGCAATTGAGTTGCCCCAGGCCCCCGGCGGGTTTTTCACCATGGCGCAGGAACACCAGGGTTTGCACGCCATCCACGGGTTCGGCGCTGCTGATGCGCGATTCCAGGGTCAGGCCGAGAGCGCCGCCAACCAATAACAGCGGCAACATGATGTATGAATATCGTTTCAGATGTCGCGCAAGGCACAAAGGCTTGATGGTCATTAGTGTCGAGTCTTCAGTGCATCGGGTTAAGGCGGACAAGCCCGGCCCCAGTAACGCATCCGGCGTCCTGCGGTGTTCCCTGTCGATATAACGCGTTGCCTCCATTCACTGTTTGAGCGTACTTGAGAGTGCCCGCGGGCCTATTGGTTCGCCCAAACGGGATAATAGCCAGCAGTTATTGCGCATTGATGACTCATGCAGGACGCGTGGTAGATGACTATCATGGTTGCTTTCTGCCCAGGTACTTGCGATGAACCCACTCGCCGCTTTCCCGATCAACAGCAAATGGCCTGCTCAGCATCCCGAGCGCTTGCAACTCTATTCACTGCCGACGCCCAACGGAGTGAAAGTCTCAATCATGCTCGAAGAGCTGGGCCTGCCCTATGAAGCGCACAAAGTCAGCTTCGAGACACAGGACCAGTTGTCTCCCGAGTTCCTGTCCCTGAACCCCAACAACAAGATCCCCGCGATCATCGACCCCAATGGCCCCGGCGGTTCGCCACTGGCGCTGTTCGAGTCCGGTGCGATCCTGATCTACCTGGCGGAAAAAACCAGCCAACTGCTCCCCGAAGACCCGGCCACCCGCTATGAAACGATCCAATGGCTGATGTTCCAAATGGGCGGTATCGGCCCGATGTTTGGCCAGTTGGGTTTTTTCAACAAATTCGCCGGCAAGGCCTACGAAGACAAGCGTCCCCGCGATCGTTACGCCACCGAATCCCGGCGTTTGCTCGACGTGCTGGAGAAACGCCTGCTGGGCCGGACCTGGATCATGGGCGACGAGTACAGCATCGCCGATATCGCGACCTTCCCGTGGATCCGCAACCTGATCGGCTTCTACGAGTCCGGTGACCTCGTGGGCATTGCCGACTTTCCTAACGTGCTGCGCGCGCTGGACGGTTTCGTCGCACGGCCGGCAGTGATCCGTGGCCTCAATATTCCGAGTTAAAGCATGCCGACTTTCGATTTCAAGCAGCTGGACGTCTTCAGCCGTGTGGCGCTCAAAGGCAACCCGCTGGCGGTGGTGTTCGGTGCAGACAGCCTGACTGACCAGCAGATGGCGGACTTCGCCAATTGGACCAACCTCAGTGAAACCACGTTTTTGCTGACACCGCGTGATCCAAG
Source organism: Pseudomonas sp. H3_E07 (assembly GCF_054668895.1). Taxonomy (NCBI): domain Bacteria; kingdom Pseudomonadati; phylum Pseudomonadota; class Gammaproteobacteria; order Pseudomonadales; family Pseudomonadaceae; genus Pseudomonas; species Pseudomonas sp. H3_E07. Next base: position 621,940 of record NZ_CP162795.1, on the reverse strand, counting down.
GGCTGACTATCGGGTGCGAATTTTCACCACCTTGACGGAGCTGCCGTTCGCCGGGCACCCGACGCTGGGCAGTTGCTACGCGTGGCTGCAGGCCGGCGGGGTCTCAAAAGGCGAGGAGATCATCCAGGAGTGCGAAATCGGCCTGGTGCGTATCCGTCGCCAGGGCGAAGAACTGGCATTTATCGCGCCACCGTTATTGCGCTCCGGGCCGCTGGAGGCCTCGTTGGTTGAACGCGTGCGCTTGGCGCTGGGCCTTGCACCCGAGGCCATCGTGCGCAGCCAATGGGTCGACAACGGCGCGGGCTGGCTGGCGGTGATGCTGGCTGACCGCAATCAGGTACTGGCTCTACAACCGGACTATTCGCAACTGCTCGGTTTGGCAGTGGGGGTGATTGCACCGTGCGACCCTGCTCACGACGATGTGGACGCGCAGTTTGAGGTCCGCGCCTTCATCGCGGGTGATGGCGCCCCGGAGGACCCGGCCACCGGCAGCCTGAACGCTGGCGTCGCCCAATGGCTGCTGGCCGAGGGCCTGGCGCCTGAGTGTTATGTGGTCAGCCAGGGCACGGCCATTGGACGGGCGGGGCGGATTCGCGTCGAGCGTCAGGGCGATGAAATCTGGGTTGGCGGCGCGGTGGCCGTCTGTATCGAAGGGCGACTGCAGCTCTAGATCAATGAATTGTTACGGGCGGCGCAATACACTATTGGCCCCTCGGCGTTTGTGCTGCCGGGGCGAAGGGGCATAAGCTTTCGCCCCAAAGATTTCTGCCTTCTGATAGGAAAGCCATGACCAGCCAGTTCCCCCAAGCCCGCCCACGCCGCCTGCGCCGCTCTCCGGAGCTGCGTGGTTTGTTTCAGGAAAGTGAATTCACCCTCAACGACCTGGTGTTGCCGATCTTCGTCGAAGAAGAAATCGACGACTTCGTGCCCATCACCAGCATGCCCGGTGTATTGCGCATCCCTGAGAAAAAACTGGCCGGTGAAGTCGAACGCTATGCCCGTGCCGGCATCAAGTCGGTCATGACCTTTGGCGTGTCACATCACCTGGATGCCAGCGGCAGCGACACCTGGAAGGAGCGTGGCCTGGTCTCGCGCATGTCCTCGATCATCAAGGACGCCGTGCCGGAAATGATCGTGATGTCCGACACCTGCTTCTGTGAATACACCGACCACGGCCACTGTGGTGTGATGCACGGTGCCCATGTCGACAACGATGCAACCCTGGTCAACCTCGGCAAGCAAGCCGTGGCTGCCGCCCGCGCCGGTGCTGACGTTATTGCGCCTTCTGCAGCGATGGACGGCCAGGTCCAGGCGATCCGCCGCGCGTTGGATGATGCCGGTTTCACCCATATCCCGATCATGGCGTACTCGACCAAATTCGCCTCGGCCCTATACGGCCCGTTCCGCGAAGCCGGGGGCAGCGCGCTCAAGGGCGACCGCAAAAGCTACCAGATGAACCCGATGAACCGCCGCGAAGCGGTGCGCGAGTCGCTGCTGGACGAGCAGGAAGGCGCGGACGCGCTGATGGTCAAGCCTGCCGGTGCCTACCTCGACATCATCCGCGACATCCGCGAAGCCTCGCGCCTGCCGGTGGCGGCGTATCAGGTCAGCGGAGAGTACGCGATGATCAAATTCGGCGCCCAGGCGGGTGCGATTGATGAGGACCGCGTGGTGCGCGAGACGTTGGGATCGATCAAGCGTGCAGGTGCGGACCTGATTTTCACCTACTTCGCGATGGACCTGGCGCTGGCCGGGATCTAACTCCATCCCCACGGTAGGCGCTGGCAAACCAGCGCCTACCGTTTTTTCGGTGTGTCAGCGCTGCGCAAACGCCAGGTTCAACCCCAGCCCCGCAAAGGCCGCCGCAAAGCTGCGCCGCAACCAATTCTGAACCCGTGGCGATTCGATCACTGCGCGGCGAAATACATTGGCCAGCAGGCCATACACCACGAACACCGCAAACGTCATCCCCATGAAGACAGCACTCAGCACCAGCATTTGCAGGGCCGGCGCAGTGCTGCCAGGCGTGACGAACTGGGGCAGGAAGGCCAGGAAAAAAATCGTCAGCTTAGGGTTGAGAATGTTCATCAACAGTCCGCGCAACATCAGGCTTCGTGCACTGGACAGCGTAGGGGTTTCGCTGACCGCAAAGGCCGAGCGGTCCCTCCAGGTGGCGTATGACACGTAGAGCAGGTAGGCAACGCCTGCGTACTTGAGCATATCGAACGCCAATGCGCTGGTGTGCAGCAGGGCGGAAAGGCCGAGTACCGACGCGAGCAAATGCGGGATGATCCCGGCGGTACAGCCCAGCGCTGCGAATACACTGGCGCGCTTGCCGGCGGTGAGGCCGGTGGACACCGTGAATATCACACCGGTGCCGGGGATCAATACGACAATCAGGCAGGTAATCAGGAAGTTCAGGCTGAGCATGGCATTCAAACTCCGTGTACGAATGGTCGATGACCGATCCTGTCACGTTTTACGGGTCACTGGCGAGTGCACAAGGTGGGCGAACCCTGGTTAGACTTGCCGGTCGATATCTGCAACGCCTGGCCCGTCGCCATCCAAGGAAGCCCAATGTATTCAAGCCGCCTGTTCCTCTGCCTTGCCACTTTGCTGGTGCTGGCCGGTTGCTCTACCACGCGCAACCCGCAACAGCCGGAGCGCAGCGAGGCCGAGGTGAAGGCGCAGATCGTGCGCCTGCTACCGGCCCAGGTGCCTGACCGCAAAGGTTGGGCCGAGGATATCTACACCGCCTTCGACACCCAAAAAATCTACCCCAGCACAGAAAACATCTGCGCCGTGCTGGCGGTTACCGAGCAGGAATCCACTTTTCAGGTCGACCCGCCGGTACCGAACATGGGCAAGATCGCCCAGGATGAAATCCTGCGGCGTGCCGGAAAAGTCCACGTACCGGCGTTCGTCGTACGCAGCGCACTGCAACTGCGCTCGCCCACCGGCAAGACGTACGCTGACCGCCTGAGTGCCGCGCGCACGGAGAAAGACCTGAGCGCCATCTTTGATGACTTCATCAGCATGGTGCCCCTGGGCAATACGCTGTTTGGTGGTTTCAACCCGGTGCATACCGCAGGCCCGATGCAGGTGAGTATCGACTTTGCGCAAAAACAGGCGCGGGGTTATCCCTATACGGTGGACGGCACCATTCGCCGCGAAGTCTTTACCCGCCGGGGGGGTATGTACTTTGGCATCGCGCATTTGCTCGGCTACCCAGTGAACTATGACCAGCCGTTGTACCGCTTTGCCGACTTCAATGCTGGCTGGTACGCCAGTCGCAATGCCGCGTTCCAGGCTGCCGTCAGCCGTGCGGCGGGCAAAGAGTTGGCGTTGGATGGAGATTTGATTCGCTACGGTTCACTGTTGCCGGGCACTACTGAGCTGGCGGTGCGTTCATTGGGCGCCAAGCTGGACATGCGCAACCCCAGCATCCGCAGCCAGCTGGAGCAGGGCGAGCAGCTGGATTTCGAGGACACCACGCTCTACAAACGCGTGTTTGCCCTGGCCGACAAGGCGGCGGGCAAGCCGATGCCACGGGCGATCCTGCCGGGCATCGCGCTCAAGAGTCCCAAGATCACCCGCAACCTCACCACCGCCTGGTTCGCCAAGCGGGTGGATGAGCGGTATCAGCGTTGCCTGAAACGCTGATCAATTTTTGTTCGAGCGGGGCTCCTGTGGTGAGCGGGCTTGCCCGCTCACCACAGGACGGCTCCTCACTACAAAGCGCCGCCACAGCCATACCCACAACCACACCACCGGGAATGCCAGGATCACGAACGGCAGCACATAGCTTGACCGCTCCAGGGCGTCGGCGGTGCCTTCCACCAAGTTGTCGCCCAGGTTGTTGAACATCCGGCTGAACCGTGACTGCTGGTTCGCACCATCGGAGGAGCGGAAATTCAGGGTCACACGGTTAGTGTCGAGGCGGCGTTGCTGGCCGGCGGCGACCTGCGCCAGTTCCTGCAGTTCGTTTTCAATGCCCGCCTGTTCCTTGCTCAAGGCAATCAGGTCACTGACGGTGATGTCTTTGCGCTTGGCCAGTTCGTCGAGGCGCAGTTGCTGGGATTGCAGCCGATCCTGGCGACGGCGCACATCGGCAACGGCATCGGCCAGGTCTTCGGCGGTGGTAATGCGCTGGCCGAGCGTGCCACCTTCAGCGGCCATCGCGACCATCGGCTCAACACCGGTGGGCGCGATGCGCAGGATGATCTGACCGCCACTGCCGTCTTCGGTGATGCCGAGGATATTGCAGGCGCCAAAGCGCGCGGTTTCGCAGGCTTCGCGGGTGGCCTGCATGCGCGGTGCGAGCAGGGCGCCGGGCAGGGCCAGGCTCAGTTCGTGTTCGTAGGCCAATTGAGCGCCGGCACGGCTTTGTTCGCCGTTGATCACCCTCGCGCGCGAAGAGTCACTGGGCGAGCAGCCGACCAGCGCCAGGCCGGCCAGTAGCATCAAAATTGGTCCACGAAGTAGGTGGGATTTGCCGTCCGTGTGGCGCATTGCAGTTCCTTGAAGGGGGCGGTGCGGCGATTAAAGCGGGTCTGGTGGATTAACGCAAAGCATCACGGGGGATTTGCATGATGGATGGTCATGGCCGCTGGTACCGGCGAGGCGTACATCTCAACCCTCATGCTAAGGAAGAGCCCGTCATGATCACTCACGTCGTACCAGAAGGCTTTGTTTCACTGCCGCGCAGCAGTCCCTTGCTTGATCTGCTCGGCCCGGCATATTGCCGAGGGGAGGGACTGCAATTGGAAATCGGCCTGCGTGCCGACAATCGTCACGCCAATGGACGCGGCACCGTGCATGGCGGAGTGTTGGCGACCCTGGCAGATATCGGCATGGGTTATGCGATGGCGTTTTCCAGTGAGCCGCCGTTGCCGTTGATTACCGCGAGCATGACCTTGGATTACCTGGGTGCAGTGCAGGTGGGGGAGTGGGTTGTGGTGCGCTTGGAACATCACAAGCGGGGGCGGCAGATGGCGTTTGCCACGGTGAGCCTGCAGGTGGGGGAGAAGGTGGTGGCGCGGGCGAGTGCGGTGTTTGCGGTGCCGCGTTCTGACTGACGATTGGAGGTCAAATGTGGGAGCTGGCTTGCCTGCGATAGCGGTGGGTCAGGTTAACCATCGGGTACAGGTAGACCGCCATCGCAGGCAAGCCAGCTCCCACATTGACCGTGTCCTTTCAGGGGATCGAGAAGAAGAGGCCCGGTTTTCGTGGAACCGGGCCTCTTCTATGTTGCTCTTTGAATCAGCTGCGTTCGAGAGCGAGGGCCACACCCTGGCCGCCACCGATGCACAGCGTTGCCAGGCCTTTCTTGGCATCGCGCTTGATCATTTCGTGCAACAGCGTCACCAGCACACGGCAGCCAGACGCGCCGATCGGGTGGCCGATGGCGATGGCACCACCGTTGACGTTGACCTTCTCTGCATCCCACTCCAGCTCTTTGCCCACCGCCAGGGATTGCGCGGCGAAGGCTTCGTTGGCTTCGATCAGGTCCAGGTCGCCCAGGCTCCAGCCGGCTTTGTCGAGGCAGCGGCGGGTGGCCGATACCGGGCCAATGCCCATGATGGCAGGGTCTACGCCCGCATTGGCGTAGCTGGCGATGCGCGCCAGTACCGGCAAGCCGAGGGCCTTGGCCTTGTCGGCGCTCATCAGCAGCACTGCAGCGGCGCCGTCGTTGAGGCTGGAGGCGTTGCCGGCGGTGACGCTGCCGTCTTTCTTGAACGCAGGTTTTAGTTTGGCCAGGGACTCGGCAGTGGTGCCGGCGCGCGGCTGCTCATCCACGGCGAAGGCCACCGGGTCGCCTTTGCGCTGGGGAATCAGGATCGGGGTGATCTCATCGACAAAGCGGCCCGCTTCGATAGCAGCAGTGGCTTTCTGCTGGGACGCCGCAGCGAAAGCGTCCTGGGCTTCGCGGCTGATGCCGTACTTGTCCACCAGGTTTTCGGCGGTGATGCCCATGTGGTAGTCGTTGAACGCATCCCACAGGCCATCGGTGATCATGCTGTCGATCATTTTGGCGTGGCCCATGCGCAAACCGGTGCGGGCGGCTGGCAGCACATAAGGGGCCAGGCTCATGTTTTCCATACCGCCGGCGATGATCACTTCGGCGTCACCGCAACGGATGGCCTGGGCACCCAGGTGCAGGGCCTTGAGGCCGGAGCCGCAGACCTTGTTCAAGGTCAGGCTCGGCACCGCGTGGGGCAGGCCGGCGAGGATCGAGGCCTGGCGTGCCGGGTTCTGGCCGCTGCCGGCGGTGAGTACCTGGCCGAGGATCACTTCATCCACTTGGGCCGGGTCGAGGCCGGTCTGTTCCAACAGGCGACGGATCACGGCGGCGCCCAGTTCCGGAGCCGGAATGCTTGCCAGCGAACCCTGGAAGCTGCCCACGGCGGTGCGGGTGGCAGCAACAATCACGACGTCTTGCATGGAATCTGTCCTCACTGGAAGTGCATTTCTGGAACGTGGTCCGGGACGATCAGTTTACCGGCGGTCTTGCTCACAATCTCTTCAACGCTGACGCCAGGTGCGCGTTCCTTGAGGACAAAAGCGCCATTTTCGATTTCCAGGTAGGCCAGGTCGGTCAATACACGCTTGATGCAGTGGGCGCCGGTCAGCGGCAGGCTGCACTGGCTGAGCAACTTTGACTCACCGTCCTTGGACGCGTGGGTCATGATCACGATGATGTTTTCTGCACCGGCCACCAGGTCCATGGCGCCCCCCATGCCTTTGACCAGTTTGCCGGGGATCATCCACGACGCGATGTTGCCTTGTACGTCCACTTCAAACGCGCCAAGTACAGTGAGGTCGACGTGGCCGCCGCGGATCATCGCGAAGGACTCGGCGGAGGAGAAGATCGACGCACCGATGCGTGCGGTCACGGTCTGCTTGCCGGCGTTGATCATGTCGGCATCAATGGTTTCTTCGGTAGGAAAAGGACCCATGCCGAGCAGGCCGTTTTCCGATTGCAGCATCACTTCCATGCCTTCGGGGATGTAGTTGGCCACCAGGGTCGGAATGCCGATACCGAGGTTGACGTAGAAGCCGTCCTGCATTTCGCGGGCGACGCGTTGAGCCATTTGTTCGCGGGTAAGAGCCATTTTAGGTGTCCTTATTATTCGGGCTGGAGGCGGATTATTTGCGCACGGTGCGCTGTTCGATGCGCTTCTCGAACGTGCCGCAGATGATCCGGTCGACGTAGATGCCAGGGGTGTGGATCTGCGCCGGGTCCAGCTCGCCCGGTTCGACGATTTCTTCCACTTCGACCACGGTGATCTTGCCGGCGGTGGCGGCCAGTGGGTTGAAGTTCTGGGCGGTGTGGCGATAGATGACGTTGCCGAAATGGTCGGCTTTCCAGCCTTTGACGATGGCGAAGTCGCCGGTGATGGACTCTTCCATCAGGTAGGGACGACCGTTGAATTCGCGGGTTTCCTTGCCTTCGGCCACAGGCGTGCCAACGCCGGTAGCGGTGAAAAAGGCCGGGATGCCGGCGCCGCCAGCGCGCATTTTTTCGGCCAGGGTGCCTTGGGGGGTCAGCACCACTTCGATTTCGCCGCTGAGCAATTGCTTCTCGAACAGCGCGTTCTCGCCGACGTAGGACGCGATCACCTTGCTGATCTGCTTCTCTTCGAGCAGCACGCCCAGGCCGAAACCGTCGACGCCGCAGTTGTTGGAAACCACGGTCAGGTCGCGGGTGCCTTTGCGCTTGATCTCGGCGATGAGGTTTTCGGGAATGCCGCACAGGCCAAAACCGCCGGAGAGTACGGTCATGCCGTCTTCCAGGCCTGCCAGTGCTTCCTCGTAGGACGCCACGCGTTTATCGAAACCTGCCATATGCACCTCTTTTATTGTTTGTGGGCCAGCCAATGAACCGAGTGTTGCTCCGGCTGATTGATTTGTTAAGTTGTTTTTTAAGGTTGATTGATTTAAAAAACAGCATAGTCGTCGAACCGTTTGGAGTCGCGTCATGACAGTTAAACAGATGCGCGCGTTTCTCGCCGTGGCCCAAAGCCTGAGTTTTGCCGCCGCCTGCGAGCGTCTGCACCTTTCCCAATCGGCGTTGAGCCTGACCATCAAGGGCCTGGAAGAAGGGCTGGGCGGGCGTTTATTCAGCCGCAATACACGCAACGTTGCCCTGACGCCTGAGGGCGAGTCCCTGCTGCCCCTGGCGCGCCGGCTGATTGCCGACTGGGACAACGCTGAAGACGAACTGCGCCAGCGTTTCACCTTGCAGCGTGGCCGAGTGACCGTCGCGGCGATGCCATCGTTTGCGGGCAATTTGCTGCCACCGATCCTGAAGATATTCCGCGCGCGTTACCCTCAAGTGAATGTGACCGTCCATGACTTGATCAATGAGCAGGTGCTGGAGATGGTGCGCGACCGGCAGGTGGAGTTGGGCGTGGCGTTCGAGCCTGCGGAAGGTTCATCACTGGCGTTTACGCCGTTGTACCTTGATCGCTTCATCGCAGTGGTGCCTGGTGATTCGCCTTTGGCAGAGTGTGCTGAAATCGATTGGAAAACCTTGCTGGAACAGCCGTTCATCACGTTGCAAAGGCCTTCCACAGTGCGGGTGATGCTGGAAGAACACCTGGGCGCCCTCCGCATGAAGTTGCCGGTAGCCCTGGAAAGCCATCAACTGGCGACGGTGGGCAAGATGGTTGCCAGTGGTTTGGGCGTCAGCGCTGTGCCCGCGTTGTGCGCACGGCAAATGGAGGAGGCGGGCGCTCATTGCATCACCTTGAGCGATCCGGTTATCGAACGGCCGATTGGTGTACTGACCAAGCCAGGGCATGAGCTGTCGGCGGCGGCGCAGGTGTTGTTTGATATTTTCCGGGATGAAGCGGCAAAGGGGCGGTTTCCTGCATTGTTATAAGACAGGCATTAAAAAGCCCGCTTGAACTAACAAGCGGGCTTAACTGTTTAATGCTGTTATCAGCAGTATCTATCAATCACTTTAACGTTCGATTGGCCTTTGAGGTTCTGCCATTCGGTATTAAGTGTGTGGAAGACCTGCTCGATGAAGTTGCGATCGGCGGCGGCTTTCTTTCCGACATAGCCCTGGCCACGACGGTACATTTTCAGGCGCGCTGCCAGTTCACGGTTATTGCGGTCGAACTCGGCTTCTTCGGTGTGGGGCGCCAGGCAGTCGATTTGGACTTCGCCCGATTTGCCAATCCACAGGATATGGTCGTCGAGTGTGTCTTTCTGCGCTGCGAACATCTCAGCCAATTCTTCGATAGTTGGTTGGTTGTTCAGATTCATGTGTAAGCCCCTTGACCAGTTGGCGATCTATCAGTTGGTTCGTTAAAACATCTTTAGTTGTCTCCGGTTAAGAAAACCGGGCGTCAGCGACTGTCTGCCGAATACGGGCAGGGTCTTGAACCTGATGCATGTAGTCTTGCTGATGAACTGCTACGCAATGCTTTCATAACGAAGACAAGCCGCATTTGAGCGCCTTGTACCGAGCCTCTCGGTCCGGTCAGCTTCATCAATCCGCCTTGTGGGCAGTGCACATCCGGAAAAAACAGCTCGGCGGTCAGACGAGCTTGTTCAAAACGCTTGTTACCAACGCTCCCGATCCGGGAGACGTCTCGATAATGCAAGGACAAAAACGTTACGTCAACGATTATGTAGTGATTATTTTTTATCACTACATAAATCGCCGTGAGGACGGGAGAATGCAGGAAAACGTGACTTGGGCGTCATTTTCTGGAGGGGGGAGTCGTAGGGCCGAGCCAGTGAATTCGACACAAAGCACAGTAGGCGCCCGCAAGCCAGCGCCTACAGTTTTGATTGGCGGTGTACGGGTTACCGCAAACGGTCGGTCAACAGCGGCAACAACCGCTCGCACGACGCCTGGATCTTCACGTGCAACAGCTCATCCCCTCGAGTCTTGCCCAAGTTGATGGCAATGACTGGCTTGCTCTGTTCGACCATGGCTTTGCACAGGCGAAACGCCGAGTAGGCCATCAGCGACGAGCCCACCACCAGCAAACCCTCGGCATGCTCTACCGCATTCATCGCCCTGGCGGCTGTCGCCGGGGCTACGTTTTCGCCAAAAAACACTACATCCGGCTTCAGGCGCTCGCCATTGCAATGGGGGCAGCGGGGAACCTGGAAGTGTTCTTCAAACGCAGGATCGAGCAAGGTGTCGCCATCCGGTGCTTGCACCGCGTGGACGTGCGCCAGGTAGGGGTTGTCGATTTCCATCTGCCGCTGGATCGCATCACGCTGGCTGCGCAACTGGCAGTCCAGGCACAGCACCCGGTGCAGGCTGCCGTGCAGTTCGATCACGTCATGGCTGCCGGCTTGATCATGCAGGGTGTCGACGTTCTGGGTGATCAACCCGCTGATTCGCTCACGTTGTTGCAGCGCCGCCAGCGCCAGGTGCGCCTTGTTCGGTTGCGCGATGCGTACCCTCGGCCACCCCAGCATTGCTCGCGCCCAGTAACGGCGCCGCGCCTGCGGAGTGGCGAGGAATTCCTGGTACATCATCGGCGCCTTGCCCCGGCGCACGCCTTCGCTGTCGCGGTAATCGGGAATACCAGACGACGTGCTGATCCCCGCACCGGTCAATACCAGAAAACGCCGTTCCGCCAACGCCCTGTACAGGGTGTCGAGGTGCTCCTCTGTATGTTCCAGCGTGTCGAGCATGGGTTCCCCTATTCGCCGCGGATGTATTGCTCCAGCTGTTTGATCAGGTCGGCCTGGTCGGCAATGGCTTCTTTTACCAGGTCACCGATGGAGAGCAACCCCAGCAGTTTGCCGTCTTCGACCACTGGCAGGTGGCGCAGGTGACTGTCGGTCATGATGTTCATGCACTCATCGACCTTTTTATGGGTGTCGACGGTGATCACCGGAGAGCTCATCACCTCATGGACTTTTGTGGTGACCGACGACAGCCCCTTGAGCATGATTTTTCGTGCGTAGTCACGTTCGCTGATGATGCCTACCACCACGCCATCCTGGACGACCGGCAAGGCGCCGACGTTTTTCTCCGACATCCGCACCAGTGCTTCAAACACGGTGTGGTCATGTTTGATGACATGGACTTCCTGGTTTTTCTGGTCCTTGGCTTTGAGCACTTGTGCAACGGTTTTCATGGCGGCCACTCCGGTGTTGTTGTTAGTGGGTCAGGGTCCCCATACAGAATCCTAGACGGCCCACGCCGCGGCAAGGTCCAAAGCGGCGTTAAACCCGTCGAAAAACGTCATTCGCCGGATTTTTTCGGTGTTTAACCGGCATTTGTCGGTTTTTTCGCCCGCTTGGGGCTGGCCGCCGTCTTGCGGGGCGTGCTTTTACGTTTCTTTTTCCACGGTGTGGCGCCTCGACCTGCCGGGCTGGCCGGGCCAGTGATGGTCATGCGCATGCCATTGCAGCGCGCGACTTGCTTGCTCATCCAGGCCGCCTGTTTGGCGACGAATTCTTCCAGGCTCATTTCGCCGCTTTGCACCATGTCCAGCGCCTGCTCCCAGATCGCGGTGGTGCCCGGGTCAGCAATCGCGCGGGGCACTGCATCGATCAGGCTGAACGCCGCCGGCGTGGCCGACAGCGCCTTGCCGTTCTTCACCAGGTAACCCCGGTCCAGCAACCCCTGGATGATGCCGGCGCGAGTGGCCTCGGTGCCGATGCCAGTGGTGTCCTTGAGCTTTTGCTTGAGCAGCGGATCTTCCACCAGCTTGGCGACGTTTTTCATCGCCTTGATAAGGTCACCTTCGGTGAAGGGCTTGGGCGGTTGGGTCCACAGGTCCTTGAGGTTGACCTTGGCCACCGCATAATCCTGGCCCTGCACCAATGCCGGCAATGCTTGTGGGGCTGGCGCTTCCCGCCCTTTTGCCGGCGCCAGGGCTTCTGGCAACGCGCGTTTCCAACCGGGTTCGATCACCACTTTACCCACCGCGCGCAACGCTTGCCCCGCGCAATCGAAGTCCGCCTGGGTGCGGTCGTATTCATGGTTGGGCAGGAACTGCGCCAGGTAGCGTGCACGAATCAAGGTGTACACCGCGCGGTGCTTGCCGGTGAGTTGCCCCACGTCCTTGCCGGCACCGGTAGGGATGATGCCGTGGTGGGCGCTGACCTTGGCGTCATTCCACGCCCGCGAGCGACGCTGGGTCTCGATATGTGGCATCAGTTCGTTCACCGCGGCATCGGCGCGCGCCAGTGCAGCAAGAATCTTCGGCGCTTCGCTGTGCTGGCTCAGTGGCAGGTAGCCGCAATCGCTGCGTGGGTAGGTGATGACTTTGTGGGTTTCATACAGCGACTGGGCAATATCCAGGGTTTCCTGGGCGCCAAGGCCGAGTTTCTTGGAGCAGATTTCCTGCAGGGTGCCGAGGTCGAAGGGCAGGGGGGCAACTTCGCGCATGCGCTCGGTGCGCAGCTTGACCAGCCGCGCGGTGGCGGCGTTGCGCATGGCTTCGGCGGCGTCTCGCGCCAGTTGCGGGTCGAGGCAGCGGCCCTGGTCATCACAGGCATCCTCGGCCGCGCGCCATTGGGCGGTGAACGTCATGCACTCGTGCTGCAGGTCGACATCGATGGCCCAGTAAGCCACTGGTACAAAATCGGCAATACTGCGGTCGCGGTCCACCACCAGGCGCAAGGTCGGCGTTTGCACCCGTCCCACGGGCAACACGCCCTGGTAGCCGGATTGGCGCCCAAGCAAGGTAAACAGGCGGCTCATGTTCATGCCGATCAGCCAGTCGGCGCGAGAACGGCCCAGGGCCGAGTGGTACAGGCTGAAGGTCTCGGCGCCGGGCTTGAGGGCCGCCAGGGCTTTGCGGATGGAGGCGTCGTCCAGCGCCGACAGCCACAGCCGCTGGATCGGTCCGCGATAGCGGCAATGCTCCACCAGCTCACGGGCGATCATCTCGCCTTCACGGTCGGCATCGGTGGCGATCACCAGTTCCTGGGCCTCTCCCAGTAAACGCTTGACGGCCTTGAACTGGCTGGCGGTCTTGGGTTTGACGCGCATCTTCCATTTTTCCGGGACGATCGGCAGGTCGGCCAGTACCCAGCGCTTGTACTTCTCGTCGTAGGCGTCGGGCGGGGCGGTTTCCAGCAGGTGGCCGATGCACCAGGTGACCGTGACGCCATTGCCCAGCCAGCAGCCGTCGCCCCGGCGACTGGCGCCGAGTACGGCCGCGATATCCTTGGCCTGGGAGGGTTTTTCACAGAGGTACAGCCGCATGGTCATCACATCAGATCGGGTTGATGCCTTGCAGGATGCTCAGTCGGAGGGCTTTGATCAACCTTTATCTGTATGGATGTACAGCAATTTGTGTGGTCATCACAAAACAAATGTGGGAGCGGGCTTGCTCGCGAAGGCGGTGGATCAGTCAACTTTTCTGCGACTGATCCACGCTCTTCGCGAGCAAGCCCGCTCCCACAGGGGTGTTCCAGTGTTCAGGAGACCGGGTTAGTTCTTATCGATATCCACATGCCGCGTTTCCTTGAGGCAGATCATTCCCACAATCAGGCTCACGCCGGTCACCACCACCGGGTACCACAGGCCATAGAAAATATCGCCGGTGTACACCACCAGGGCGAACGATACGGTCGGCAGGAACCCGCCAAACCAGCCGTTGCCGATGTGGTAAGGCAGGGACATCGAGGTGTAGCGGATACGTGTCGGGAACAATTCCACCATCAACGCTGCCAGCGGGCCGTAGCACATCGCGGCGATCAGGATCAGCGCCACGATCAGTACCACCACCATGGTCTTGTTGACCTGGGCCACATCCGCCGAAGACGGGTAGCCGGCGAGGGTCACGGCGCCGCGCAGGGCTTTTTCGTCAAACCCTTCGATCCGCACGTCGCCCACGCTCACCTGTACCGGGCTGCCGGCCGGGGCGGCGGCGCTGCTGTAAGGCAGGCCCTGCTTGACGAGGAAGGTCTTGACCTTGTCGCATGGACTGTCGAATTTCGCCTTGCCCACCGGGTCGAACTGGAAGGTGCAGGTGGCCGGGTCGGCCAGCACGGTGATCGGTGCCTGGTTGCTGGCCTGGTCCATCGCCGGGTTGGTGTAGTGCGCCAGACTCTTGAAGATCGGGAAGTACAGTGCGGTCGCCAGCAACAGACCGAGCATCAGCACCGGTTTGCGCCCCACTTTGTCCGACAGCCAGCCAAAGAAGATGAAAAACGGTGCGCCAATCACCACGCTGATGATCAGCAGCATGTTGGCCAGGGCAGGGTCCATTTTCAGGAACTGCGTGAGGAAGAACAGCACATAGAACTGCGCCGCATAGAAAGTCACCGCCTGGCCGCCGTTGATACTGAACAGGGCAATCAGCACGATCTTGAGGTTTTCCCATTTGCCGAATGAATCGCGGATCGGCGACTTGCTGGCCTTGCCTTCCTCTTTCATTTTCAGGAACGCCGGCGACTCATGCAGGCTCATGCGGATCCAGGTGGAAATACCCAGCAGCACGATGGAGAACAGGAACGGAATGCGCCAGCCCCACACTTCGAACTGGTCCCCGGTGAAGTAACGGCAGGCCAGCACTACCAGCAACGACAGCAACAGGCCGAGCGTTGCGGTGGACTGAATCCAGCTGGTGTGGAACCCACGCTTGCCCGCAGGCGCATGCTCCGCCACATACGTGGCCGCGCCGCCGTATTCGCCGCCCAGCGCCAGGCCTTGCAGCATGCGCAGGACGATCAGGATGATCGGCGCCGCAATACCGATACTGGCGTAGGTCGGCAGCAGCCCGACGCAGAAAGTCGCCACGCCCATCAGGATGATGGTGACCAAAAAGGTGTATTTGCGCCCGATCATGTCGCCCAGGCGGCCAAACACCAGTGCACCGAACGGGCGCACCACAAAGCCGGCCGCGAAGGCCATCAAGGCAAAGATGAACGCCGTGGTGTCGTTGACCCCGGCAAAGAACTGCTTGCTGATCACCGCCGCCAGGGCGCCGTAGAGGAAAAAGTCATACCACTCGAACACCGTCCCCAGGGACGAGGCGAAGATGACCTTCTTGGATTCGTTGCGGGTGATGGCGGTATTGACCGCCGCGCCCAGGGGTTGAGCTTGTTCTGACATCGGGTAGCCCTCACAGTGATTATTTATTGTTGTTCCACTGTCGGCGCCAACCTCAGCGCCGGTTGTCCTACGGGTCATGCGGGTGCAGTCATTTGTCTCTCGGGGGCAAGGTTCCTTGTAGTCGGCGAAAGGATCAGCTGGGCGGCCTTCTCCGCGATCATCAGCGTAGGCGAACAGGTGTTGCCGGACGTGATGCGCGGCATGACGGACGCATCGGCGATGCGCAATCCGGGCACCCCGTGCACCCGCAGTTGAGCATCCACCACCGCGTCTTTATCGCTGCCCATGCGGCAAGTGCCGACCGGGTGGAAGATCGTCGTCCCGATACGCGCGGCGGCTTCGTGCAATTGCTCTTCGGACTGCAGCGAATCGCCCGGCAGGTATTCCACCGGTTTGAACTGGCTCAGGGCGGGTGCGGCAACAATACGGCGTGTCAGGCGAATCGCGTCGGCGGCCACCCGCAAGTCTTCCGGATGACTGAGGTAGTTAGGGCGGATCAGCGGTGCGTCCGCCGGGTTGGCCGAGCGAATGTCGATTCGTCCGCGACTTTGCGGGCGCAAGTCGCAGACCGATGCGGTAAACGCCGGAAATGCGTGCAGCGGTTCGCCAAAGCGCTCAAGCGACAGCGGCTGTACATGGTATTCGAGGTTGGCCGACGTCTGTTCCGGGCCCGAGCGGGCAAACGCGCCGAGTTGGCTGGGCGCCATCGACAACGGGCCGCTGCGGTCGTACAGGTAGCGCAGGCCCATGCCCATCTTGCCCCACAGCGTGCCCGCGATCTGGTTGAGGGTGCGGGCGTTTTCCAGCTTGTAGATGAGCCGAAGTTGCAAGTGGTCTTGCAGGTTGCCACCGACGCCCGGCAATTCATGCAGTACGTCGATGCCCAAAGGTTTAAGCACATTGGACGGGCCAATCCCCGAGCGCTGCAGGATGCCAGGCGACCCGACGGAGCCGGCGCACAGCACGATCTCCTTGCGCGCTTTCCAGCTCACCTGTTGGCCATGTTGGCGCGCGATCACCTGGGAGGCCCGACCGTTTTCCAGCAGCACGCGGTTTACGTCCACGTCGGTCAACACCGTCAGATTGGGGCGCTGGCGGACCGGCTTTAGGAACGCCTTGGCCGCGTTCCAGCGTACGCCGGCCTTTTGGTTGACCTGGAAGTAGCCGCAGCCTTCGTTGTCGCCCTGATTGAAGTCGTTGACAGGGGCGATGCCACTCTGCGCTGCCGCATCACGAAAGGCATCCAGGATCGGCCAATGCAGGCGCTGCTGTTCGACGCGCCATTCACCGCCGTCGCTATGGAATTCCGAGCCGCCGGCAAAGTGGTTTTCGCTCTGCTTGAACAGCGGCAGCACGTCTTTCCAAGCCCAACCTGCGTTGCCTTCTGCCGCCCAGCCGTCGTAATCCTGAGCCTGGCCGCGCATGTAAATCATGCCGTTGATGGACGAGCAGCCGCCCAGCACCTTGCCCCGTGGGTAACTCAGCGCACGGCCTTGCAGGCCTTCCTGGGCTTCGGTCTTGAAGCACCAGTCGGTGCGCGGGTTGCCGATGCAGAACAGGTAGCCGACGGGAATATGGATCCAGGGGTAATTGTCGCGGCCGCCGGCTTCAAGCAGCAGCACCCGGTGAGCAGGGTTGGCGGACAGTCGATTGGCCAGCAGGCAGCCGGCGGGGCCGGCGCCTACGACGATGTAATCGTATTCAGCAGTAGCAATGGGCATCGCAAGCCTCGCTTGTTTTTCTTATGGTTCCATCCTAGTTGTTAGTTTTCGTCTTAAAAATGTTAGTTTTTACCCAGCTGCTGTGCGTTTTTAAACAGCGTAACCGAGGCTCATGCAATGGAGGCGTTATGTTCGACTGGAACGATCTGCGGTACTTTCTCGAGTTGCAGCGCAGCGGCCGCCTGCTCACCGCCGCGCAACGCCTGAAAACCACGCATGCCACCGTGGCCCGGCACATCGAGGCCATCGAGAAGAGCCTCGGCACCGCACTGTTTGTGCAGCATGCCCAGGGCTACGAGCTGACCCCCGCCGGCGAAGCCCTGCTCAAGCATGCCGAAGCCATGGAAAACGTCGCGCTGCTGGCCGAAGACGAACTGACCCACTCCGCCGCGCCTCTGGGCAAGATCCGCCTCGGGGTGGCCGAAGGGTTGGGCGTGATGTTCCTCGCCAGCCGCATGGGCGGGCTGTTCGATCGCTACCCCGGATTGGAAGTGGAATTGGTGGCGGTGCCCCGCTTTGTCAGCATCCTCAACCGCGAAGCGGAAATCAGCATCCATCTTGAGCGTCCCAGCGTCGATCAACTGGTCACACGCAAACTCACTGATTATCGCCTGGCCCTCTACGCCAGCCGCACTTATTTGGACCGCAACCCACCGATTGAGAAGCGCGAAGACCTCGCGGCACATGCGTGGATCGATTACGTGGACGACTTGCTGTTCAGCCAGGAACTCAAGTTTCTCAGCAGTTTCTGCCGCAACCCCAAGGTGGTGTTCCACAGCACCAGTGTGATCGCCCAGCACCAGGCCGCGCGATCCGGGTTGGGGATTGCAGTGTTGCCGTGCTTCATGGCCTCGGGCGATCCGGAATTGGTGCCGTTGCTGCCGGGGGAGGGGATCCAGCGCAGCTACTGGATCAGCTCGCGCCGGGAGTTGCACAAGTCGGTGCGGTTGCGGGTGTTGTGGGATTACGTGGTGGAATTGTGTGCGCGCGAGCAACGTTTGTTGCTCGGCGAACCCCTGTAGCCGCGTTAGAGTTTCACCACCTGATGCACCTGCTCCGCGCAAGCCCGCGCATCCTCAATCATCTTCCCGAACGCCGTGCTGACAATCTCGTCATGGCCCAACCATCGCACCTTCTGGCTCAGGCGATAGTGGTAGCGCAACCCGCCAGCCTGTCGTGAACCCTCCAGATCCATGTCGTACCAGGGCGAGCGCACCTGGCAGCCAGGGATAGTTTTTTCCATCTGCCCGCCGCTCAGGGTGATGGTGTAGTCATGGGTTTGCGGATTCCCCAGATCCAGCTCGGCCTGCTGCCCTTGTCGCCGATAGTTGATAAAGCCATCCCAACGACCCTTGAGCGATTCATCGCTGTACACATAGTCATTCGCCAGCTTTTCCAGCGCCCGCTGGTCATTCATCTGCGCCGTGACGGTATACCCGTCATGCACCACAAAGCCGGTGGCCGCGCGGGTGATGTGGCAGTCGCTGATCTCGTTGCCGAAGTTGGCGCAGATGTCCTGGTCGGTCGCGGTGCTGCCTTGCTGGCGGTCGGCGACGCTCAGTTGCATCAGCGGCAGGCGGCTGAAGGTGATCGTGGCCTGGGTGGTGCCGGCGCCTTGCTGGTCGTAGCGCACCTGTTTGTCCAGGCGCAGGGTGGTTTCGGGACGTTCCAGGGGGATATGTTCTTCGCGCACTTGACCCTGCGCGTCGTTGACCAGCACCCAACGGTCCTGGATGTCGGGCATGACTTGGCCGGGAGCAAACACCGGGTTGGTCGGGTCGAGCCACCACACCTGGCCGTCCACTTCGGCGCGCACGATCGCGTGGTTCGGCGCCTGGGTGCCGGGGATCAATAGCGATTCGACCACATCACCACGGCTGACCCAGGCGGTCTCGGCCTTGATGCCAGTGGCTTTGAGCAAGGCGGTCAGCAGGATTGCCAGGTCCTTGCAGTCGCCATAACCGTGCTGCTCGATTTCATCGAGGTTGAACGGCACATAGCCGCGCTCGGTCGCACGCCAATCACCCAGGTAACGGTAGTGATCGTTGATGTGCTGCATCAACGCGGCAACCTGTTCCGCCGGCGCCAAACCGCGTACGGCCGTTACAGCTGCAGCACTCTGCGGCGGCAGGTTGGCACCGAGGATCTGGTTGTAGGCTTGAGCGAAACCACCGAAGTACGCCTGGCGCTCCAGGGCGCTACCCACCTCGATACGCGGGATGCGCAACAACGCGGCGTTGGACGCTTCGTTGATGTAGTTGAGATAGGTCGGGGTCTTCTGCACCACGTCCAGGGTCTTGCCGTTCTGCGACACGCTCACGTTGAAACCCTCGAACAGTTCGCTGCGCCACTGGAGGGGGCGCTCTGCCGTAAACCGCGCTTTGAACCGGTCGCGCCGCGCCGGGCTGGGGCCGAATTTGAGGACGTAATGAAACTGGGTCATCAAGGGCTTGGCGGCGTGGTGCTCGCGCACGGTGTAGCGAATCTGCGTGCCGACGCGCAGGTTGGGGAAGGCCAGGGAGGTCTGCTTATCACGGCTGAAACCCTGGTCCGGGTTGGGCGCGGTGCGGGTGTCGATTTGCGTGGCATCCAGGGCCACCGGCTTGGCGCCGGGCTGGGTGGACTGCGCGCTGAGCACTTCGAAAGTGTCGTCCTCGGAGTAATCGAAGTCGATGCGCGAAAGCATTTCGCGGCCGTTCGGCTTGAGGATCGTATAGCGGTAGGTGGTGGTGCAGTCGGTACTGGCGTCACGGTTGAAGTGGCAGTGCAACTCGGTGTCGCTGGCCAGTGGCGCTTCGGCCAGGGGCTGTAGCGCGGCGAACACGCCAGGAGCGGCAAGCCCCAGGCTGAGTGCAATCAGGGGGCGGTGAAACGAAAAACGGTACATGGGCGCCTCAGGTGACACATTGAAACAGCTACCCCGACGGGTAGCGAGAAGGCGCTGGATGATAATGGGTCGCAACTGAGAAAGCCAGGATTGTTCGACAATTATTACGGCTGAAAGGCCCGTTCTAGAGCCTTTTCTTTGATTTGTGTCAGTCGTCTCGCAGTTCGAAGTCGGCGCTGGCTAGCTTCTCTCCGTTGATCAGCACGTGGACCAAGTGTTTGCCGGGGTAATGCTTACGCGTGGTCAACTCGCGGATATGTTGCTCGCGTCGCAGGCTGTGACACTCGCCCGCGCCGAGGGTAAACGCCTTGAGCTTGAACACCTTCGCCGCACTGTGGCCGGCGCTTTTCACGTAGTCGATGGCGTAGTCCACCACCAGCTTCTGTGGCGTGGCGGCCGTAGATTCGAGGGTGAAGGAGAGGTTGATGCGTTCGCCCAGGTTGATCACCGCTGGCGTGACCTGCAGGTGGTGGATCTGCACCTCGGCCTTGGCGCCGGCGCCGATGATCGTCAGCGCGCGGGTGTTGCCTTGCTTGATCAGGCTGCGCAAGGCATGGCGGGCGATCCACGCGGTATGAGGGTTATCCAGGCTCCAGCCCTCGATCAGGCTGAGCACCCAGTCCGGATGATCCTTGGTGATGTCATTGAGGTGGTTGGCCACGGACTTGCGCACGTAGAGACTGCTGTCGGCCTTGAGGTTGTCGAGGATCAACGCGCACAGCTCAGGGTCAGCCTGCACCTGGGCCAGGCGGAATGACCACGGCAGGCGCGGTCTTGAACCTTCACTGGCGAGGCGGCGCACGTGCTCGTTGTCATCCAGCGACCAGGCTTGCATCACCGCCAGCGTGCGCGGGAAATCGTGCAGCAAAAAGTGGCGGATGGCGAATTCGGCGGAGCCAAAGGTGGTGAAGTACTTGAGCGCGGCCATGGAGCGCTTGAAGTCATCCAGCCCGTAACTCGCCACGAAATGCGGCAGGAACAGGCTGACAAACGCGCTGTTCAGGCGCGGGGCCAGCGCGTAAAGCACCTTGAGGGTCTGCGGATAGTCCAGCGGGATCACCGCGTACAGACTCTCGCTGACCCGCGCCATGCGCTGCATCACCGACAACTCGGCCAACCCGGCCTTGGCGTGCTTGAGGAAGCCCTTGGCGTCGAACGCCGGGTACACCGCCGTCATCTCATTGGCGATGTGTTGCAGGCGTTCGACGTTGAAAATGTCCTTGAGGGCCGGGGCGCTTTGGTCGGTCATCGGTGATTCCAGTGGCGGTTAGAGAAACCAGCGGTATTCCCGCGCGTGGATCTCTTGTTGGAAGGCCAGATGGTCCTGGCGTTTGTTTTCGCAGTACACGTCGACAAATTCGGCGCCCAGCTTATCGCGCAATACCGGTTGATGCTGCATGGCGCGCACGGCGTCGAGCATTTCCAGGGGGAAGTCAGTGCCGCTGCTGCGGTCCTCGTTCAGCGGGGCGATGGGTTCGTGCTTGGTTTCCAGGCCGTGCTCCAGGCCGACGAGGATCGCCGCCAGCACCAGATACGGGTTGGCATCGGCACTGGCCAGGCGATGCTCGATGCGCAGGTTGCGTGGGTCGGACTCGGGGATGCGCACGCACGCGTCGCGGTCTTCAAAACCCCAGCTCGCACGGGTGGCGGCGTTGACCGTAGCGCCCAGGCGGCGGAAGGCGTTGTGGTTGGGCGAGAAGATCGGCATGCAGTGGGGCAACAATTCCAGGCAACCGGCCACGGCATGGCGCAACGGTTGCTGCTGGTGCGCCGCCAGCAGGTTATTGCCCGCGCCGTCATACAGGCTGACATGCACATGCATGCCGCTGCCGGGGTATTGCAGGTAGGGCTTGGCCATGAAGCTGGCGCGGTAACCGTGCTTGAGCGCCACGCCCCGGGTGCTGCGGCAGAACAGGGCGGCCCAGTCGGCGGCGCGCATTCCATCGTCGAGGTGACCGAAGTTGATCTCAAACTGGCCGGGTCCGATTTCAGCGGTTATCACCGTAATGTCTACGCCCTGGTCCTTGGCGGTTTGCGCCATGTCGTCCAGCACTTCGCTGAAGCGCGACAGCCGTTCGATATGCAGGTTGGGCTGGTCGTCGGCGTCATCGCTCAGTGGGTCGCGAGCAAATTGCGGCAGCCCGTTGTCGAGTTTTTTGTCGAACAGATAAAACTCCAGCTCGAACGCGACCACCGGGTGAATACCCTTGTGCTGCAGGCGCTCCAGCACTTTGGCCAGCACTTCACGGGGTTCGAATTCGATGGGCGCTTCGGTGCCGTCTGATGTGATCAGCATCTGACCCAATGGCTGCGATTCCCAACTCACCGGCTTGAGCGTGCCCGGCACCAAGCGGCGGTTGGCATCCGGGTCGCCGTCGTTGAAGCAATAGTCGCCAATCTTGAACAGCCCGCCCTGGACCCCCAGCAGCACGGCGTTTTGCGGTAGCTTCAACGGGCTGCCGGCGGCGACTTTTTCCAGCATCTCGATGGGATAACGCTTGCCGTAGAAATGCCCGGGAATGTCCAGGGCGATCAGGTCGACATAGCGCACGTCGGGATGGTTCTGGCGAAAGGTCCGGACTTCGGCCAGTAACGTGGAGGCATGGCTTTTCACGGGTGCAGCTCCTAGTTGTAAACCCACAACACGCGGGCGGGCAGGTCGGTCAGATTGGCGTAGCGGCAATGGGCAAAGCTGGCCAGGTGAAAGCTGTCGCCGGGGCCGAGGGTGACGGAGTCGGCCTCACCCTCTACCCACAGCGTCAACTCGCCCTCCAGCACAAAACCGGCCTGCTCGGCGCGGTCGCTCATGGTTTGTTCGCCGCTGTTGGCACCGGGCGCCAACAGGCTGTCGAGCATCGAAAAGGCGCCGTTCATGCTCGGCGAGACGAGGATGTCGGTGATGCCATTGGCGTAATACACCGTGCGCCGCTCGTTGGGGCGCGTGATCCAGTCCACGGCCTTGGGCTTGGGCTGGCTGTAGAAGTAGGTGGTCGGGACATCGAGCGCGTGGCTGATGGCGGTGAGGTCCGCCACCGTCGGGCGTGACAGGCCGCGCTCGACCTGGGACAGGAAACCCACCGAGCGCTCGATTTTTTGCGCGAGTTGGGCGAGGGTAAGCTTTTTGTGCTTGCGCAGGTCGTGGATCAGCGCGGCGAGGGTGGCGAGTTCTTCTTGTGGGGTCATGAAATTTATTTCGATAAATTTCATGAAAAATTACAGGATTTATTTCACGCAGGCAATGACGTCCTTCAAGCGGTTGGGTGTGAGGCTTGATTGAATGATCATGCGCGCTAGCGGTCCGAAGTTGGGTACGCACCATTCATTGAAGGAGCACCCATGAAGTCCAGATCCCTACTCGCCTGCCTGCTGGTCGCCACCAGCCTGTCCACCGCCAGCTTCGTCGTGCAGGCCGGTGATACCCCTCAGGAAACCGTGCAACCTTCGAATATCAACACCCGCGACCTGAAAGAAGGCGACCGTGCGCCTGATATCCTGATGCGCAAGGAATCGGCTGTCAGCGACTGGAAAAAACGCGGACTCAAACAGCCTGAAGAAGACAGCCAGTGGGCGCGGGTGGGCGATAAATTCGTGCTGCTCAAGACCACCAACGGCACCATCCTTGAGATCACGCCCGTCAAGAAATGACCTTGCATTTCTGCCCTGTTCTTGAGTTAAGGTAACCGGCTGAAAAGTCCGCGTTACCTTCAAGGAAAGAGAGCAGGATGCTTGCCACAATAAGAAACTACCCCCGCACCGTTAACCTGCTGCTGTCCGCCACGTTGCTGCTCACGCTGGCCAAGGCAATCACGTTTCCGTACCTGGTGATTTACCTCACCAGTCACTTCGCCCTCGATATCACACAGGTCGGTCTGGTGATCGGCAGTTCGCTGATCGTCGGCTCGCTGCTCAGCGTGTATGGCGGGTTTCTGGTCGACCGTATCAACAGTTATCGGTTGCTGCTGGCCTTCAGCGTGTTGTTTGTGCTGGGCTTCATCGGCACCGTGCTGGCGCGGAATATCTGGGCGTTCTACAGCTGCCTGATCCTGATCAACCTGGCTTACGCGGTAATCGATATCGCCGTCAAAGCCGGCTTCGCCAGCCTGTTGCCCGAAGATGCACGTAGCGAAGTGTTTTCCATCAAGTACACGCTGACCAATATCGGCTATGCCGTAGGGCCTTTTTTCGGGGCGATGATTGCCAAGCTGGATATCAGCTTGCCGTTCATCCTTTCGGCGCTGCTGGGGGTGAGTTTTTTCCTGCTGTACTGGCGCTGGGGCGACCGTACTCTGACGACCGTGGATGCCACGCAAAAGCCAGTGCCGTTCCTTGCCGTCGGCCGGGTGTTGTTAAGGGATCATCGCCTGGTCTGCTTCACCCTAGGCGGCGTGCTCAGCGCCGTGGTGTTCGGTCAGTTCACCGCGTGGCTGTCGCAATACCTGGTGACCACCACCACCGCCGAATACACCTACACCGTGGTCAGCGCTGTGCTGACCACCAACGCGGTGTTGGTGATTGCCCTGCAATACGTGATCGGGCGGCGTATTTCGCACCGCTACCTGGGCCAGTGGCTGATCGCGGGTCTGGGCATGTTCATGTTGGGAATCGTCGGATTCGCGCT
Organism: Pseudomonas sp. H3_E07; assembly: GCF_054668895.1. Lineage (NCBI taxonomy): Bacteria > Pseudomonadati > Pseudomonadota > Gammaproteobacteria > Pseudomonadales > Pseudomonadaceae > Pseudomonas > Pseudomonas sp. H3_E07. The sequence goes on along the minus strand of NZ_CP162795.1, from coordinate 597,662 downwards.
GTCCACCAGTGTGTTGTGGTGGGTGCTGGCGATGGCGGTGTTCACGGTGGGGGAGATCATTGTGTTTCCGGCCGAGTACATGTTTATCGACCGAATTGCCCCGGACCACCTGCGCGGCATGTACTACGGGGCGCAGAATCTGTCCAACCTGGGGGCGGCTCTGGGGCCGGTGCTGTGTGGGCTAGTGCTGGCCAGCCTACCGGCCCACTACATGTTTTACATGCTGGGAGCGTTCATTGTCGGGGGCGGGGTGTTCTATTTCATCGGGGCGTCGTTAAAGGCAAATCATCCAGCGTGAGCTTGCCCATGGTGTTGCTGTGCAGTTCGTACCGCAACTCTTCCACCATCTTTTCGACTTCTTGCGGGGTTTGCAGCCGATTGGTGCTGATCCCGGTCACCACCAGGTCGACCCGGCCGGTTTCGGCGTCGTAGACCTTGAGGGTCAGCGACGCGTCCCTGCACAGGGTGAACTCACACGTCAGTGGCGACAGGCCTTCTTCGATGCAATTTCGCAGTTGCGAGAGGGTAAACATGCAAGTTCCTTCAGGGCAAAATGTTCGTTCCCTGAAGGGTAGGGCGCGCCTCGCGTTGCAATAAGGCGAATTCGCACTAGCCACACTAGTGCATTTGCACTTTCATGGCCTACTTCTTAACACGCAATTCCCCGGCAAACAGCCCGCGCTCACGGGCCCAAACGATGGCCGCGCTGCGGCTGTGCACGCCCAATTTCGAATACACCGTGGCCACATGGTTACGCACGGTATTGGGCGCCAGTGTCAGGCGTGAGGCGATCTCTTTGTCGGCCAGGCCCTCACAGATCAGGCCGAGCACGTCACGCTCACGGGCGGTGAGGTCGGTGTAGGCGATATTCGGCTTGTTGGGGCTGTTGACGCTTTTGGCGTTGGCGAGTTTTTCGATCAGCGTCTGGCTGAACCACGAGGCGTCCTGCATCACTTCCTCGATGGCCGCCACCAGCTCCAGCTCGGAGCGTTTGCGTTCGGTGATGTTCATCATCACCAATAGGTAGCACGGCACGTCCTCAATGATCACGGTGTCGGCGGACACCACGCAGTCGATCACCTCATTGCCTTTCTTGCGCACCTTGAGGTCCTGGCCGTCGAGGTTGCCGGCTTTTTCCAGGGTGGTGAACAACTGCGCGCCCGCCTGGGGGCTGTCGATAAAGCTGATGTCTTCGATGGACTTGCCGATCAGCTCTTCGCTGGTGTAGCCGGTGATGCTCATGAAGGCTTCGTTGATATCCACTACCTGGCGGTTGCTGGCGCTGCACACCAGGGTCGGAACGGGCGTCAGGCGGAAGGATTTGGCGAAGCGCTCCTCACTCTGGCGCAGCGCGATTTCTGCTTTGCGCCGCGGCTCCAGATCCATGAACGAAAACAGCATGCAGTCTTCTTCGTTCATGTCCAAAGGCTGACCGGCAACAATCACCAATTTGCTGCCGCCCTCAGGCAAACGCAGCTCGGCCTGCATCTGCGGGATGGTGGCGCCTTCACCCAGGCGCTGGATGGCCAGATCCTTGCGTTCGGCCTGTTCCAGCACATCCAGCTCATAGACGGATTTACCGATGACCTGGTCGCGGTTGTAGCCGGTCATTTCCAGGAAACCCTGGTTGACCTTGATGTAACGCAAGTCACTCAGGCGACAGATCACCGCCGGCGCCGGGTTGGCGTTGAAGGTTTTTTCGAAGCGCTGTTCGGCGCTGGCCCATTCGGTGGCGTCGCTGAGGATCAGTACCAGTAATTCAGGCTCGCCACGGGAGTCGGTGATCACCAGGCTGCGCAGGCGGTGGACCCAGGTTTTCTCTTCATCGGCAGTGGGCGTGACTTCCACCACCACGTCGCTGAATTCATCGCCCGCGGCCGCTCGGGCCAGGGGGTAGTTTTCCGGCTGTACTGGGTGGTTGTTGCGGTAGCGCAGGGCGAAGCGCTTGGCATATTGCTGGCCATCGGCCCCTAGCCCCATCACGTCGCCCACACCATGCATGGCGAGGGCTGCTTCGTTGGCCCAGAGAATGGTTTGATCCATCTCGGCCAGAATCACACCGTCGGACAGCCCGGAGATGATCTGCTGCAGTTGGCGACGGTTGGTTTCTTTGGCTAGAACGTCCTGGGTCATGAGATCTCCGGGGTTTTGGGCGCATGGAAAGTACGACATCCGCACCTCAGGATAGTGCAAAGAAAATCCGCAATACGGGGTACGAATGCACTAGATGACCTGGTGCATTTGAGCGGGGACGGCAAGCCGCAGGCTCGCCAGACTGAAATGGTCAATCACTGTAAAAGGATCGAACATGACCACTGTCTATGAAGCCAACCGTTCGCTGTTTCGCGTGTCCTGGAGTTCCGTGCTGGCCGGTAGTGCAATTGCGCTGGTGACCTACCTGGTGCTGAGTGTGCTGGGAACGGCCATCGGTGCCAGCGCTGTCGACCCGATGAAGGCGGGCAACCCGCTCAGCGGTTTTGGCACGGGCGCGGGGATCTGGCTGTTCGTCTCGACGCTGGTGGCAATCGGCGTGGGGGCCTTTGTGGCTGGGCGGACCGCCCCGGATCGTGGCGGCCTGCACGGCGTGCTCACCTGGACCCTGACCACCTTGCTCACTACTTGGCTGCTGGCCGGGCTGGCCGCCAGTGTCGTCGGCACCGCCGGTAATGTGGTGGGCAAGGGCCTGTCGGCAGCCGGAAGCGGCATCGCGGCGGCAGCGCCGGGCCTTGGCGACAGCGTCAAGCAGCAACTGAACGAGCAGGGCATCCAGCTGGATTGGAACAGCCTGCAAGGTGAACTCGACACCTTGCTCAAGCAAAGCGGCAAGCCTGAGCTGGACCCGGCCAACGTCGAACAGAAATCCGATCAGGCCGCCGCCGATGGCAAACAGACCGCCACCGACGCTGCGATCAACCCGGCCCAGGCGGGCGATCAGTTGAAGCAATGGTTCGAGCGTGTCAAAGCGTCTGGTGAGCCTGCGTTGAATGCTGCGGATAAAGACGCGTTGGTCAACATCGTTGCTGCCCGCACCGGTAAGAGCAAGGCAGAGGCCACGCAGATCGTCGACAACTATGCCCAGGCTTACCAACAAGCCATGCAAAAGGTCGATGAGTTGAAGCAGCAGGCCGAGCAGAAAGCCCGTGAAGCCGGTGAAGTGGCGGCTCAACAACTCTCCCGTGCGGCTTGGAGCACCTTGGCTATGTTGCTGCTGGGCGCAGCGCTGAGTTTCTTTGTGGGACGCATGGCCCTGACCACGCGTCGAGTGCCGTTGGCTTAACGGCGTGTGCGGCAAGGACGCTGCTTTTCGCCGGCATCAAACCTGCCACCGTCGGCAGCCATCCGGCTGCTGGATCAGTTGGGCAGGTGCGGATGACAGGTCGGCATCAACCTCAATGAATGGGTAAAATGCCGGCCTTTTACGCGTATCCCGCAAAGGTGCCCCTTGAGCGCAGGCAAAGCTGTCGGACTGTTATTACTCACATCCATGCTGGCGGCGTGCGGCACCTCGCCGCCACGCACGCCCAATGACCTCTGCGGTATCTTCCGCGAAAAGGACGACTGGTACGACGCCGCCAAAGTCACGCAAAAACGCTGGGGCGTGCCGATCCAGGTGCCGTTCGCCATCATGTATCAGGAGTCCGGCTTCCACCAGGACGCCCTGGCCCCACGCAAATACCTGTTGTGGATCATCCCCTGGGGCCGCGTTTCCACCGCTGCCGGCTACGCCCAGGCCAAGGACGAGGTGTGGAACGACTACCGCAAGAGTACTGGCCGCAGCGGCGCCAGCCGCCAGGACTTCGACGACGCCATCGACTTTGTCGGTTGGTACATGGACAAGACCTACACCGTTAACGGCGTATACAAATACGACGCTTACGGCCAGTACCTGAACTACCACGAAGGCTGGGGCGGCTACCGCCAGCGCACCTATGCCGCGAAGGCGTGGTTGCCGCCAGTGGCCAGCAAGGTACAGGCGCGTTCGCAGATGTATGCGGCGCAATATGCGCGGTGCAAGGATGATTTGGGGCGGGGGTTTTGGAGTCGGTTTTGGCGGTGGTTGTAAGAGGGTAAACGCTGTTCCCCACGCTGCATGAATAGTGCAGCGTGGGGGAGGATCTACATCTTGATCAACCAGCCTACCAGAGGCACTATCATCAACGTACTCAACGCCATGGAAGTGACATTGCCTATATACGGATGAAAGTGTACGGGCAAGCGCCCCGCAATCGCAGAGGCCAGTGGCGGAGCGATCAGCGCCCCGAGCAGTGCACTTGAAGCGATGACTGTCCAACTGCCACCATGGGTCAATACAGCCGCCGGGACTACAGAGACCAGCGGAACGTAGGTCGGATACCAGCCTCGTTTCATCCACTGTTTTCGCCAGATCGCGACGCCCAACGCCGATGTCAACGCTTGGGCCGCCAGCAGGGGCAAGACCAGGCCTGATCCATACGCCGGGCTGATCGGGTTCAGTGCATAGGCCACCAGCACACCTGCCAGCAACCCGAGACTGGCGAGCTCGTTGCCGAAAAAAGGCGCTTCGGAAAAATCTGCCAGCACCCGACGCAGGCTCCAAACAATACCGTAAGTGGGCGGTCTGGCGGGTGCTGGCTTGGCGGGGGCTATGTAGTCAGAACTCACCAACGACGGCACTCGACGACACAGTACAAACGCAATGACACTGCCGATCGCCATGCCCACCACGTTGCCGATCACCACTGGAAGACCCAGTGGAACGCATACGAAGTTCACGATCAGCATGCAAATGGGTGTCACCAGCAATGCGCCCAATACAGCACCGTTTACAGCAACTTTCCAGCCACCGCCGAACATCAGCACCATGGCTGCCGGTAACGAGACGAATGCCGCAAACGTTGGCTGCCAGGTCTGTGCAGTGACGCTCCAGCCCCACAGAAGATTACTCAGCATTAGCCCCAGCAGTGAACTTGTCACCAGCCAAGGCCATAGCCCTGTTCCGTAGGAAATAGAAAATCCTTGCCAGGCTTTACCGTGCTTGCTCGCCCACCATGCCAGGTAGGCGCCGCTCAACAAACCGAGTGATGCCAATTCGTGCTTATAGAAGGCTACTTCGCTGATATCCCCGACTATCCATCGAAGCCAGGCAACAGGATGGGGCAGGCTTGCAACCATTTCGGCGTAGCCCGGCCATGACCATTGATTGCTGAGCGCCACCCAGAGCACCAGTACCATGCTGGCAAACCCCAACATCAGGACGGTGAGATCTACCCTGGACCGGCGGGCCCTCGTTTCGGTAATGAAGGTTTTCATATAGCGCCCTCCGATCAGCGTGGAAGGGCAGGGTGTCGGGAGTAGCCGAGCATTTGATCGTAGAGATCAATGCGTCGATCACGCTGCAGGTCATTGAGGCTGTTCCAGATCGGAGCACTGCGGGCGCTGGTGATATCAACGTCGGCGAACAGGATTTCCTGGCGATTGGCTGAAGCTACCGCGCCAATCGGCCAGCCGTTGGTTCCGGCAATCAACGAGCATCCGAGGTAACGCGCTTCACGCTCTTCGCCGATGCGGCTGGCGGCAGCGATAAACACGTTATTGACGTGGGCGGCGGTCATCGTCAGGTACGACGCCATGCATTTGCCTGCCTCATCGAATAGCGGCGGTGGCGTCCATACCCAATTGTTCAGGCTGCAAATAATATCGGCGCCCTGCTGGCTGAGAATACGTGGCACCTCCGGGAACCAGATATCCCAACAAATCAGCAAGCCAATACGGCCTATCGGTGTTTCAAATACTGGAAATCCGGTATCACCCGGAGTGAACCAGAGTTTTTCCAGGTTCCATAGATGTGCCTTGCGGTATTTGCCGATGAACCCGTCGGGACCTAGCAGCACAGCTGTGTTGAACAACTGCATACCGTCTATTTCACACAGGCCTGTCACCAGGTACACCTGGTGTTTGCAGGCAAAATCTATCCATGCCCGCACACTTTCGCCGCCTGGAATCAGCTCGGCATGATCAAAGGCATCCTGGCGACTGCTGAAGAAATACCCGCAATTGGTGAGCTCGGGCAGTACGATCAGGTTGGCTCCACCGTTTGCAGCTTCGGTCGCCAGTGCAAGACTTTGATGCAGGTTGCTGGACCGGTTGTTCATGCCAACCTGAGGGTCCAGTTGGATGACTGCTACGCGGGCGGGGCTTGCTGGTTCGCTCATGGCGGTGACCTCTTATTGTTATACAACCGGGAGTCGGTTGGGCGTTTATAAGAGGCGACCGAATGTTTAATTGAAAGTCAGGTGATTCCCCTTGAGTTGTAGTCTCTTTCTTTTATGGTTCGGCTTTGTAGATTGGGTAGTCATGCATGGTAAAGCCTCCGTTGAAATTGGCTTGGGTTCTATTACAAATGGCTATCACGGTATCAATTGCTCCCCTGAAGCAGGGCTCTGTCCAGCCCGAATCTACGGAGAAGGATTCGCCGCAGGGGTACAAACCCCCTGAACGACACCGCGTTAACTCGAGTGCATGCCCTCCAGCGACGGTTCCACCTTCACACTTGCCAAACCCACCCGATTCTGGGAAAACCCACCCTTTTGTACCGTCAACGAGCGCCCTATGAGCACCGAAGAACTCCGAATCACCGACATCCGCCCCGGCACCGGCAAAACCGTGGTGAAGGGCGCGCTGATCACCACTCAATACACCGGCACCCTGGAAGACGGCACGGTGTTCGATTCTTCCTGGGAGCGCGGCAAGCCGTTCCAGTGTGTGATTGGCACCGGGCGCGTGATCAAGGGCTGGGACCTGGGCTTGATGGGCATGCAGGTGGGCGGTGTACGTACCTTGTTCGTGCCGGCGCATCTGGCCTATGGCGAGCGATCGATGGGTGCGCATATCAAGCCCAACAGCAATCTGCGTTTTGAGATTGAGTTGTTGGAAGTACTGACGCGGGACGATTGAGGGCGAGTGAACATGGACGTTGATTCACCGCTGTTGCCGGGGTGCTCTGTCGCGGGCATTCAGGTCGTTGAGCTGGACAGCAGTGATGAGCAGGAGCTGCAGCGGTTTTTCGAGCGGGCGCCGGATTACTTCATTGCGGTCAACGGCGAGCCGGCCACGGCGACCGAAGCGCATGAAGAATTGCAGGGACAGTTGCCCGCAGGGTGGGCATGCAGCCGGATGTATTGGCTGGGTTACCGCGATGTGGAAAACCGGCTGGTCGCGGTGGTGAACATCGCGGCGGACTTGCTGGCCGTTGGCGTGTGGCATATCGGGCTGTTGCTGGTGGATGCACGCTTGCATGGCACTGGGCTGGCGCAGCAACTGCATGGGGATCTTGAAGCCTGGGCGGTTCGCAATGGCGCTCACTGGTTGCGGTTGACAGTGGTCATCGGCAACGCCAAGGCGGAGCGCTTCTGGCCAAAGCTTGGCTATGTGCAGGTACGCACCCGCGAGGGGATCACCCTGGGCCGCCAGGTGAACCGGGTTTCGATTCAGGTCAAGGCGCTGACAGGTGGACAGGTGGGTGATTACTTGGCGTCGGTTCAGCGGGATCAAGTGGATGCGCCTTCCTGAACCCATCCTGAAGAATTTTCTTATTCCCCATGCGGACACTTTCCTACGGTTTACTCTCCCATCATCGGGGCGTAAGCTTCGCGCGTTTTCATCAATAGCGGAGACCCTCAGTGGGTACTTGTTCGAGTGACAGTAGTCGGCCGGTTTCGGTAACCGGCACAGGCTTGGCAAGGTAACGCGCATTTTTCCGATGCCGTTGTCTCGCCACTAAAAGCGAGAAGCGGCATCCCGGCAGCGGCCAGTCCTGGCACCTGCCCGAATCCCTCTCATCGACGCTGACCAGCACCCGGTTCACCTCGGGATGCTACGGACGCGCCTGCCTTTTGCGGCAGGCGGGCCACGCTGGCTGTGCCTATAAAACGGGCGCGGTGCAGACGGCGGTACCTGCACGACGGTTTCTTCCTCGCGCAGGAGTAACACCATGAACTTGACTCTGTTGAAAGAGTTCTTTGCCGGCTTCCTGCGGACCCGGCACATTGCCCGGCATTTCCGCCGCCTGGCGATGCTCGATAGCGTGACCGACGCCAGCGTCAGCCGCGAAGTGCCGCCGACACTGGCGCAAACCCTGGTGGTTTCCGCCAACAGCAGTGCGGTGCAGTTGCTCGGCACGCTGGGCAGCCACTCTGAGGGTTTGAATACCCAGGAAGCTGACGCTCTGCGCGTGCAATACGGCCTCAACGAAGTCGAGCACGAACAGCCGCTGCCAGGGTGGGTGCACCTGTGGCACTGCTACAAAAACCCGTTCAACCTGTTGCTGACCTTGCTGGCGGTGATCTCCTGGCTGACCGAAGACATGAAGGCCGCCACGGTGATTTTCTCCATGGTGGTGCTGTCGACGCTGCTGCGTTTCTGGCAGGAGGCCAAGTCCAACAAGGCCGCCGATGCGCTGAAAGCCATGGTGAGCAACACCGCCACGGTGCTACGCCGCGATGAAGCCAAGCGCATCGAATTGCCGATCAAGCAATTGGTGCCGGGCGACCTGATCGTGCTGTCGGCCGGGGACATGATCCCTGCCGATTGCCGAGTACTCAGCGCCAAGGACCTGTTCGTCAGCCAGGCGGCGATGACCGGTGAGTCGATGCCGGTGGAGAAGTTCGCCCAGCAGCAGGACACCAAGACCCGCAACCCGCTGGACTTGGAGAACATCCTGTTCATGGGCACCAACGTGGTGTCCGGGGCGGCGACGGCGGTGATCCTGACCACCGGCAACAGCACCTATTTCGGTGCCTTGGCCCAGCGTGTGACCGCGACTGACCGTGCGACCACCTCGTTCCAGCACGGCGTCAACAAGGTCAGCTGGTTGCTGATCCGCTTCATGTTCGTGATGGCGCCATTGGTGCTGTTCATCAACGGTTTCACCAAGGGCGACTGGACCGAAGCACTGCTGTTCGCGCTGTCGATTGCCGTGGGCCTGACCCCGGAAATGCTGCCGATGATCGTCACGTCCACCCTGGCCAAGGGGGCGGTGTTTCTGTCGCGCAAAAAAGTCATCGTCAAGCGCCTGGATGCGATCCAGAACTTCGGCGCCATGGATGTGCTGTGCACCGACAAGACCGGCACCCTGACCCAGGACAAGATTTTCCTGGCGCGCCATGTGGACGTGTGGGGTGAAGAGTCCGACGATGTGCTGGAAATGGCCTACCTCAACAGCTACTACCAGACGGGCTTGAAAAACTTGCTGGACGTGGCGGTGCTGGAGCATGTGGAGGTGCATCGCGAGCTGAAAGTCGGCACGGCGTTCCAGAAGGTCGATGAGATCCCGTTCGATTTCAATCGTCGCCGCATGTCCGTCGTGGTCGCTGAGCAAGGCCAGCCGCACCTGTTGATCTGCAAGGGCGCGGTGGAAGAGATTTTGTCGGTGTGCAACAACGTGCGCCATGGCGACGTCAATGAAGCGTTGACCGAAGACCTGTTGGCGCGCATCCGCCAGGTCACTGCCGCGTTCAACGAAGAAGGCCTGCGCGTGGTCGCCGTGGCCGCGCAGCCGATGGCACCGGGTCGCGACACCTATAGCCTGGCGGATGAGAACAACCTCACGCTGATCGGCTACGTCGCCTTCCTCGACCCCCCCAAGGAAAGCACCGCGCCTGCGCTCAAGGCGCTCAAAGCCCACGGCGTTGCAGTGAAAGTGCTGACCGGTGATAACGAGTTGGTCACTGCCAAGATCTGCCGCGAAGTGGGCCTGGAGCAACAGGGCCTGCTGATGGGCAACGACATCGAGGCCATGACCGACGCCGAACTGGCCAAGGCCGTGGAAACCACCAATGTGTTCGCCAAGCTGACCCCGAGCCACAAGGAACGCATCGTGCGCTTGCTCAAGGCCAACGGGCATGTGGTGGGTTTCATGGGCGATGGCATCAACGATGCCCCGGCGCTGCGTACTGCTGATATCGGCATTTCGGTGGACAGCGCGGTGGATATCGCCAAGGAAGCGGCCGACATCATCCTGCTGGAAAAGAGCCTGATGATTCTGGAAGAGGGCGTACTGGAAGGCCGGCGCACCTTCGCCAACATGCTCAAGTACATCAAGATGACTGCCAGCTCCAACTTCGGCAACGTGTTTTCGGTGCTGGTGGCCAGTGCGTTCATCCCGTTTCTGCCGATGCTGCCGATGCATCTGCTGGTGCAGAACCTGCTGTATGACATTTCGCAGATCGCGATTCCGTTCGATAACGTCGACGCGCAAATGCTCAGCAAACCTCAACGCTGGCAGCCGGGAGATGTCGGCCGTTTCATGCTGTTTTTCGGGCCGATCAGCTCGATCTTTGACATCACCACGTTCGCACTCATGTGGTATGTCTTCGACGCCAACACCCCCGACCACCAGACCCTGTTCCAGTCCGGCTGGTTTGTGGTGGGGCTGCTGACCCAGACGCTGATCGTGCACATGATCCGCACCCCGAAAATTCCGTTCCTGCAAAGCCGTGCCGCGATGCCGTTGATGGTGATGACCGGCGTGATCATGGCGGTGGGCATTTTCCTGCCGATGGGGCCGCTGGCGCATTACTTCAAGTTGCAGGCGCTGCCGTCGCTGTACTTCGTATTCCTGCCGGTGATTCTGCTGGCGTACATGGCGCTGACCCAGGCGGTGAAGGGCTACTACATCCGTAAGTTTGGCTGGCAATAAGCAGGGAGGATGTCCTATGCAGGCAATCAACAACATTAACCTTGAATCCCTGGTCGACACCCTGGTCAGCCTCACTGCGGCCTTTGTCCTCGGCGGCTTGATCGGCTTCGAGCGTCAGTACCGCCAGCGCACGGCGGGCCTGCGTACCAACGTGCTGGTGGCGGTGGGCGCGGCGATCTTCGTCGACATGGCCAGCCGGCTCGGTGGCGCGGAAGGCGCGGTGCGGGTGGTGGCCTACGTGGTCTCGGGCATCGGTTTTCTCGGTGCCGGTGTCATCATGCGGGAGGAGGGCAACGTGCGTGGGCTCAATACGGCGGCCACCCTCTGGGCCTCGGCGGCGGTGGGGGCCTGCGCGGGTGCCGACCTGGTCCTCGAAGCGCTGCTGGGCACGCTGTTTGTGCTGGCCGCCAACACCTTGCTGCGCCCGATCGTCAACAACATCAACCGTCAACCATTGGACGTGGTATCGGCAGAGGTCACCAACATCCTGTATGTGATCGCCCGGCGTACCCAGCAGAAAGCCGTGCTGGCCTTGCTGGAAGCGGAGCTGGCACGTTGCAACTATCCGGCCAGCGACGTGGACGTGCGCCCCTTCGGCACGGAAGAAGTGGAGATCGAAGCCACCCTGGCCGTCACGTCGGTGGACGGTGACGAACTGGACGCGCTGGTAGCGCGAATCTCGATGTCGACCCTGGTGGTGCAGGCATTCTGGAGCCCGAGTACCACCGAGTAGCTCCCGGCCGTCAGGCGTTATCCCGTGCAAAGCGAACTAAGCTACTGCGAGGAAAAGTCCTACAATCAATCGAGATTATCCCTTCATTTGATAAGCCGCGCCGTTGTTAAGGTTGCGCCCTTGCGCCTCAGGAACCAAGGCGCAGCTCAACGTATTGACCGTGATTTATCAAAAGGAGGGGTCTTTACTACCTGTAGTGTCATGCAGAGTTATCAGCACCGTTTGTCGGAACTGTTACTTTTCACAGGTAGATAGGTCCCGTGTGATATGTAAGCGTACTGATCCCTCGGGGAGTCTTATGAGCAAAGCTTTAATTGTGGATGATCACCCTTTTATCCGCGCCACCGTGAAGTACCTGTTGAAGCAAGAAGGCTTCGATGAAATCTATGAAGCGGGCAATGGTGCCGATGCCATGCAGCTGGCGCGTGAGCGGCGCCCGGATCTGATCATTCTCGACCTGGCCATGCCCAAGCTTGGCGGATTGGAGGTGATCAGCCGGATCAAGGCGCTGGAACTGCCTTGCAAGATCCTGGTGCTGACCTCCTATCTGGCCGTGTTCTTCTCCACCCGCTGCATGCGCGCCGGGGCCATGGGCTTTGTGGCCAAGACGGGTGAACTGGACGAGTTGCAAAAGGCGATCAGGGCGATCCGGTCCGGCTACAGCTGCTTCCCCAGCGTGGCCACCAGTTCAGTGCGCCGTGACGATTTGCAGACCACTGAGCAAGAGCTGGTCAATTCGCTGTCGGACCGCGAAGTGACGGTGCTGCAAAGACTGGCCACAGGCCTGACGAATAAGGAAATCGCCGAGGATATGCTGTTGAGCCACAAAACCATCAGCACCTACAAGACGCGACTCAAGGAGAAGCTGCGCATGTCTTCGGTGGTGCACCTGTCCAAGTTCGCCCAGCGCAATCATCTGATCTGAAATGACGACCACCCGGCTGTTGAGATTCACGGCCATCCTGCTGATCGGGTTGTTTTCCCCTGCAGCGATGGCCCTGGATGAGCCGCACACCCTACAGCTCCTTGGCCACGCGACCCTTGAAAACCCAGGGCTGGAGCTCGATGAGAGCGACTGGCGCTGGTTACGCCAGCGACGCACATTGGTGATGGGGGTGTCGGCGCCGGACTACGCACCTTTTGACTTGAGCAATAACAAGGATTTTGAAGGTATCACCGCTGACTACGCGTGGCTGATCAGCCTCATCTTAAGCGTGCCTATCGAAGTTCGACGCTATGACACCCGCGATGAGGTGATCGAGGCACTCAAGCTGGGCCAAGTGGATTTAGTAGGATCGGCCAATGGTTACGAAGCCGCCGACAAGGGCCTGGTGCTGTCCCGTTCCTACGCCAATGATCAACCCGTGCTGATAACCCGCGCGGGTGACAGTCATTTACTGAGCGCCGACCTGGCCGGCAAACGCGTGGCGATGCTCTACCACTACATGCAACCCGACGCTGTCCAGGCCTATTACCCCAAGGCGCAACTGCTGTTGTATGGCTCGACCCACCAAGCCATCGGCTCCGTGGCGTTTGGTCAGGCGGATGTGTACCTGGGCGACATTATCAGTGCCCGTTATCTGATCAAAAAGAACCACCTCAATAATATCCGTATGGCCGATTTTTCCGGGCTGGAGGTCAATCCGTTCGGGTTTGCTTTCACTGCGGATAACATCCGCCTGCTGAATATCATCAACGCAGCGCTGGCCGTGATCCCCGCCAGTCAGCAAATGAGCATCCTGCGCCGTTGGAGCGCCGCAGACAGTGGGGTTCTGGAGGCAGACCGACTGCGCTTGAGCGACAGTGAGCAGCGCTGGCTGGAGAAGCACCCGCGGGTAAAGGTCGCGGTGCTTGACAAGTTCATGCCGCTGTCATTTTTAGATGAGCGTGGGCAGTTCGTGGGGCTGAGCGACGAGGTGTTGTCGCGGATCAGCTTGCGCACGGGCTTGAAGTTCGAGATGGTCCACGGCAATTCGTTAACTCGGCAAATTGATGAGGTCAGCAGCGGGCAAGCGGACATGCTAGCGGTCATCACCCCCAGCGTCGAGCGTGCCGAAAAGGTCCGCTTTACCCGACCTTATCTGTCCAATCCTTACGTGTTGGTGGCGCGTGCCAGTGATGAACGGCTGCTCACCCTGGAAGACATGCCCGGTAAACGCCTGGCGTTCATTGGTGGCAACAGCCTCGGTGCACAGATAGCACGCGACTATCCAGGTATCCAGTTTGTCGACGTCGGGAACCCTGAGGCCGCCATGGACCTGGTCGCGAAGGGGAGTGTCGATGCAACTATTGTGTCGTTGATCAGCGCACGCTACATGATTGCGCGCAATTATCGAGACCGTCTGCGTATCACCAGCACGATCGGCACGGAACCGGCGCGCATTGCCTTTGGCGTCAACCGCAGCCAACTGGAGCTGTATTCGATCCTCGAGAAGGCGTTGTTGAGTATCACACCTGAGGAAATGGACGAACTGAGCAACCGTTGGCGCAGTGAGATCATCATTGATGACAGCTACTGGAGCAGCCATCGCAATGTGATCATCCAGGGGTTTGGCCTGGCTGCGTTGCTGCTGCTGGTGACCCTGGGCTGGGTGCTCTACCTGCGCAACTTGATCCACAAGCGCGCCCAGGCGGAACAGGCCTTGAGCGACCAGATGCGGTTCATGAGCGTGCTGATCGACGGCACTCCCCATCCGATCTACGTGCGCGATCGCCAGGGCCGGTTGATGGCCTGCAACAACGCTTACCTGGATGTGTTTGGCTTCAAGTTGGAGGACGTGATCGGCAAGACCGTGGTGCAAACCGATACCGGCAACCCGCCGCAGGCTCAGTCGTTCCATGCCGATTACTTGAGCCTGATGGAGCGCGGCGAGCCGCAGATCCAGGATCGCGTGCTCAAGGTGCCGGGTGGCGGTGTGCTGACCATTTACCAGTGGATGCTGCCGTACCGTGACAGCAACGGCGCCGTCGTGGGCATGATTGCCGGTTGGGTGGATGTCAGCGAACGTCAGCGCCTGCTTGGCCAACTGCAGGAAGCCAAGGAGGAAGCGGACGCCGCCAACCGTGCCAAAACGACGTTCCTGGCGATCATGAGCCATGAGATCCGCACCCCCATGAATGCGGTGATTGGCATGATCGAATTGGCCCAGAAAAACGCCGAGCAGGGCCGTGTCGATCAGGATGCGTTGGAGGTGGCGTCGATGGCATCCCGGAGCATGCTGGAGTTGATCGGCGATATCCTGGACATTGCGCGCATTGAAACCGGTCACCTGTCCCTGAGCCTGGAACAGGCCAATCTCCATGAGTTGCTGGCGTCCGTAGCGCGGGTGTTCGAAGGGCTGGCGCGGGACAAGGGGTTGCTGCTGCAAGTCGAGCTCGACCCGATGATCGACCGGGCGGTGCTGATCGACCCTTTGCGTTTCAAGCAAGTGGTGTCCAACCTGCTGGGCAACGCTATCAAGTTTACCGCCACCGGGCAGGTGCGCCTGGCGGCTCAGAGCACACCGACATTGGCCGGTGATCACTTGAGCCTCAGGTTGTGTGTGGAGGATACGGGGATTGGCATCAGTGCCGAAGATCAGCAGCGCTTGTTCAGCCCCTTTATCCAAGGCAGCAACAACGACCAGTCGGCGCGCAGCGGTTCTGGCCTGGGGTTGGTGATCAGCCGCAACCTGTGCGAAATGATGGGCGGCCAATTGCATTTGAGCAGTGTGTTGGGCAAGGGGACGAGGGTGGACCTGACGTTGACGCTGGCCACGGCCACGGCCACACCGGTTTACGCACCTGCGCCTCCCGCGCCTGCGACTCACGCGTTGAACCTCCTGGTGGTTGACGACTACCCGGCCAACCGTCTGTTGTTAGCTCGGCAACTGAGCTTCCTGGGGCATCGCATCGTCACGGCCGAAGACGGCGCCGAGGGTTTTGCGCTCTGGCAGGACGGGCAGTTTGATGGCGTGATCACTGATAGCAACATGCCGATCATGGATGGCTATACATTGGCACGTGATATCCGTGCCCAAGAGCGCCAGCGTGGGCTGGTGCCATGCCTGTTGCTGGGGTTCACCGCCAACGCCCAGCCCGAGGAGACCGAGCGCTGCCGGCAGGCGGGCATGGACGGCTGTCTCTTCAAACCGACCGGCCTCGATGATCTGCGCACGGCATTGGCATCGCGCACCGCGGCGCCGGAGGAGAAAGAGGTCGTGCCGGTATGTGACTTGAGTACGCTGGTCGCCCTGACAGGGGGCGATACTGCTGGGCTCAACGAGTTGCTGGCGCCATTGCTCGACAGCCTGGCAGAGGACCGCTTGGTGCTATCGACGCTGAGAGCACGCACGGATTTCGGCAAGTTGCATGACCTGGCCCATCGCGTCAAAGGTGGGGCTCGTATGGTCAAGTCGCAGGCGCTGGTCGCTTGTTGTGAAACGCTGGAGGACGTGTGTGAAAGGAGGGACCGTGATGCGTTGGCGGCTACGGTTGACGCGATTGGCCATGCCATGGATCGCTTGCATCACAGCTTGAGCGCGTGCATCAAGCAGTCTTGACCCAGGTGGCTAGCCATTCGGTGGATTTGGGAGAACTCCTACAGTGGACGGGAATAAGCCTGATTTTGTCCTCGGGATATGTCTGGAAAATGGGCCTCGCTCACTGACGAGCGCTGCATGCCCAGGGTTCCGCCATGCCAAACAAAGCATTGACCATACTGATTGCCGATGAACAACACCTGCAACGCCTGCATATCGAAAAAATGCTCAACCGGTTGGGGTATTTCCGGATCGTACCAGTGGAAACCCTTGAAGAGGTCCTGTTGCTCACCGCCATCCCGGCCCGGCCGTTTGATGTGCTGATCATCAATTCGGGGCTGACGGCCCACGCTTGCGGGCCTCAACCTCAGGCACACCATGTGCTGGTCTACGATTATCTGGACCTGAGCACCCGCACCGCTGACGCAACCCCGGCGGTGCTGATGCGGCTGCCCGGCATGCCTGATAACGTCAACCTCGAACACTTCATGGACATCATCGACCCACCCGCAGCCACCGCCGGCCTGCGCGTGCTGCCGTGGCTGCGGGAGTTATCCCGTGCGCCCGTTGCCGGTGTTTAATCCCACTTTGGCGCGATACCCTTGGGGCTGGTCAGGCGATGGCCGCGTTCCAGTTCGGCAATCTGTGCCATATCGGCAGCGCTCAAGGTCAGTTGCAGGGCCTTGAGGTTGCTTTCCAGGTTGGCGCGCTTGGTCGATGATGGGATGACGGCGTAGCCCAATTGCATGGCCCAGGCCAGTGTCACTTGCGCCGGGGTCGCCTGATGGCGCTCGGCGATTTGCTGGATCACCGGGTCCTTGAGCACCTCGCCGTAGGCCAGGGTCATGTAGGACGTGACCTGAATGCCGTTGGCGGTGGCGAAATCCACGACCTTGCGGTTTTGCAGGTAGGGGTGCAGTTCGACCTGGTTGGTGGCGATGTTTTCGGCCCCGACGGCTGCAATCGCCTGTTTCATCAAGTCGACGGTGAAGTTGGAAATGCCGATCTGGCGGGTCAGGCCCAGGTGCTTGGCTTCCAGCAATTGGCCCATGAATTCGGCGACAGGTACCTGGTTTTCCGGTGAGGGCCAGTGGATCAGTGTCAAGTCCAGATAGTCGGTCTTAAGTTTGCTCAGGCTTTCACGCAGGCTTGGAATCAGCTGGCCTTCGGCGAAGTTGGCGATCCAGATCTTGCTGGTGATAAACAGCTCGTCACGCGGGACGCCACTGTTGGCAATCGCCTGGCCGACGTCGGCTTCGTTCTCGTAGATCTGCGCGGTATCGATCACGCGGTACCCCAGTTCCAGGCCGGTGCTCACGGAATCGATCACCACCTGGCCTTGCAGGCGGAATGTGCCAAGGCCGAAGGCTGGGACGTTTTGCGTTGGGATAGACATCGGTAACTCCTGAAGGGGTGTGAACAATGGCGTCGAGTATCCGCCCGTTGTTCCTTCGGAAAAACCGCCGAATCCGAAAAGGACTCTTTACCGCAAATCACGAATAGCAGCGCCGTGAACAGCTCGCGGCGTGCTATCGATTGGTCGCGCATTGCCGCATGAGCGACCTGAGCTGCGGACGCTGGATCAGGTGTCGCCGGGTTATCGCGACTGATGTAGAGTCGTGCTGCCGTCTCAATCGTAGGAATTCGCCGCATGACCCAGGAATCCCGTTTTTCCCGGATGGACCCGGAAGTGCGCAAGGCCAATCTGGTCCAGGCCACGCTCACGTGCCTCAAGCGTGATGGTTTTCAGGGGGCGTCGATTCGCAAGATCAGTGCCGAGGCCGGGGTGTCGGTGGGATTGATCAGCCATCACTATTCGGGCAAGGACGAACTGGTGGCCGAGGCCTACCGCACCATCACCGATCAGGTCATGAGCCTGCTGCGCGCGACCATGGCCAAGGCGCCGCCTAACCCTCGGGAGCGCCTGTCGGCATTGTTCCGCGGCTCATTTTCCGCCGAATTGCTCGACCCGCACTTGCTGGACGCCTGGCTGGTTTTCTGGGGCGCGGTCAAGACAGCGCCGGCGATCAACCTGGCTCACGAACACTCCTATGGCGAGTACCGCACCATCATGCGTTCGGCCCTGACCGACATGGCCAGGGAGGAGGGCTGGAAGCACTTCGACGCCGATCTGGCCGCCATCGGACTGAGCGCGCTGCTCGATGGGTTGTGGCTGGAGTCGGGGCTCAACCCTGGCACGTTCACGCCGGAGCAGGGCATCCAGATCTGCGAAGCCTGGGTCGATGGCCTGCAGGCCGGTGGGCGCCAGCGTTATCAGCTCAAACCCTGAGCCTTCTCCAGCCGCCTGGACGCACGGTTCAGGCCGGCCGTTTACCCCTCCCGAAAATATTTGCTGATTGCCGATTGCCTTCTTACTGAACACTTGTTTAGTATCGTTTCGTGTCGCACCCCTCAAGCCAACTAAAATAATTCGAGGAAGCCATGACTATCGATTCGCCCGTGCTCACTCAGGTGCAAGCTGGCGTTGCCTGGATCACCCTCAACCGTGGCCCGCAGCGCAATGCCTTGGACATTCCCACCCTCAAGCACCTGCACGCCTTGCTCGATACCTTCAACACCGACCCCGCTGTGCGTGTGGTGGTATTGACCGGCAACGGTCGCAGCTTCTGCGCCGGTGCCGACCTGGCTGAGTGGGCCGCCGCCGAAGCCCGTGGCGCCCTCGAAACTTATGGCTGGACCGACACTGCCCACGCCTTGATGACCCGCCTGCACACCCTCGACAAACCCACGATTGCCGCAATCAACGGCACCGCTGTCGGCGCGGGTATGGACCTGACCCTGTGCTGCGACCTGCGCGTCGCCGCCCAATCGGCGCGCTTCAAGGCCGGTTACACCAGCATGGCCTACTCGCCGGATGCCGGTGCCAGTTGGCACTTGCCGCGCCTGATCGGCAGCGAGCAAGCCAAGCGGCTGCTGTTCCTTGACGAGCTATGGAGCGCCGACCGTGCCCTGGCTGCGGGCCTGGTCGGTGAAGTGGTCACGGATGATCACCTGCACGCCCATACCACCGCACTCGCCACGCGCCTGGCCAACGGCCCGACCTTTGCCTTCGCCCAGACCAAGACCCTGATCCGTGACGGCGCCGAGCGCAGCCTGCCCGCGCAACTGCAGGCCGAACTGGCCGCTGGGCTGTTGTGCGGACGCAGCGCCGACGGTACCGAAGCCTTGCGCGCCTCCCTGGAAAAACGCCTTCCGATTTTCAGCGGCAAATAACAACAACACCTCCGAACAGGTAGCGCCATGAATTTCCAACTCAGCCAAGAACAAGACATGTTGGTGGACGCGGTACGCAGTTTTGTTGCCAAGGAATTGTTGCCCCATGAAGAGGCGGTGGACCGTGCCGACGCGGTCTCGCCCGAGCTGGCTGCGCAGATTCGCGACAAGGCCATTGCTGCCGGTTTCTATGCCTTCAACATGCCGGAAGAGGTGGGGGGCGGCGGCCTGGATTACCTGTCCCAGGCCCTGATCGAACGGGAGCTGTCCAAAGTCTCGTGGGCCTTGCATGTGTTTGTCGCGCGGCCGTCCAAGATCCTGATGGCGTGCACCGGCTCACAGATTGGCGACTACCTGTTGCCCTGTGTGCAAGGCAAGAAAGTCGACTGTTTTGCCTTGACCGAACCCGGCGCCGGTTCCGATGCCAACGCCATCAAGACCCGCGCCGTGCGCAGTGGCGATGACTTCGTAATCAATGGCAGCAAGCACTTTATCAGCCATGCCGGGCACGCCGATTTTGCCATCGTGTTCGCGGTCACCGATACCTACGAACACAATGGCCGGCAGCGCAACGCCGTGACCTCGTTCCTGGTCGATCGTGGCACCCCCGGCATGACCATCCGCCGTGGCCCCAAGTGCGTAAGCAACCGGGGTTATCACACCTATGAAATGTTCTTCGATGACTGCCGCGTCCCGGCTTCCAAGGTGCTGGGCGAAGTTGGCAGAGGCTGGGAGGTGGCCAATGCCTGGCTCACGGCCGGCCGTGTGATGGTGGCCGCCAACTGCGTCGGTCAGGCCCAGCGCGCCCTGGATGTGTCGTTGCAATGGGCGGCGGACCGCAAGCAGTTCGGCCAGCCGATCGGCACCTACCAAGGCGTGAGCTTCAAGCTGGCCGACATGGCCACACAGATCCGGGCCGCTGAACTGCTGACCCTGCACACTGCCTGGAAGATGGATCAGGGCAGCATGACCGATGGCGAGGCCGGCATGGCCAAGCTGTTCGCCAGTGAAACCCTGGGCAAGGTCGCCGATGAGGCGGTGCAGATTTTTGGCGGCATGGGCTTGATGGATGAAGGGCCGGTTGAACGTATCTGGCGTAACGCACGGATCGAGCGGATCTGGGAAGGCACTTCGGAAATCCAGCGCCATATCATCGCCCGTGAACTGTTGCGGCCGCTGTTGCGCTGATCGGCGAGGAGAGCGTATGTCCCAGGCTATTCGCGACAATCTCAAACGCCTGCTGGCGCCCCGGCACCTGGCTTTCGTTGGTGGACGCAGCATGGCGCGTGCGCTCAAGCGCTGTGCCGACGGCGGATTTACCGGGCCGATGTGGTTGGTCAACCCGCAGCATGACAGCCTTGATGGCATCCCCTGCGTGCGCCGCGTGACCGATTTACCGTGCGGGCCGGATGCGGTGTTTATCGCCACCAATCGCGAGTTGACGCTGACCTGCGTGGCTGAGCTAGCCGCTATCGGCACGGGTGGTGCCATATGCTACGCCTCCGGTTTTGCCGAGACGGGGGCCGGCGGTGCAGCTCTGCAGCAGCAACTTCTGAAGGCTGCGGGCGATATGGCCTTGCTTGGCCCCAACTGCTACGGCCTGCTTGACTACCTGCACTGCTCGGCGCTGTGGCCGGTGGCCCATGGCGGCAAGTCGGTAGAGAAGGGCGTGGCGGTGCTCACCCAGAGCGGCAACTTCGCCTACAACCTGTCGATGAGCGACCGTTCGCTGCCAGTGGCCTACATGGCCTCGGTCGGTAATCAGGCGCAACTGGGCGTTGCCGAGCTGATGGACGTGTTGCTCGATGAGCCGCGCGTCACCGCCATCGGCCTGCATTTGGAAGGCTTGAAGAATGTGCCGGGGTTTGCCCGAGCAGCGCACAAGGCGTTGGAGAAAGGCATTCCGATCATTGCGCTGAAAACCGGCGTGTCGCAGATCGGTGCGGAACTGGCCTTGAGTCACACCAGTTCGCTGTCGGGCTCCGACGCGCTGTACGACAGCTTGTTTGCGCGCCTGGGCGTGATCCGCGTCAGCGGCCCCGTGAGTTTTGTCGAAACCTTGAAGGCCGCCGCGTGCGGCAATCTTCCGGAGGGCAATCGCTTGATTGCACTGGCCTGTTCTGGTGGCGATGCGGGGCTGATTGCCGACTACGCCGAACGCAATCACCTGGCCTTGCCGACACTGGACGACGACCAACGTGCTGAACTGGCCCAGGTGCTGCCCAGTTACGCCAACCTGGTCAATCCGCTGGATTTCACCACCGCCATCTGGGGCGACCGTGATGCCCTCGACGCGATGCTCGACACCGTGCTGCGAACCGCCGCCGACGCCGCCATGCTGGTGCTGGATTACCCGGCCGAATTCACGGGTGAGCGCAAGGAGTGCGACCTGTTGCTGGAGCTGTTCTGCGCCGCGCTCGGTCGCCATGGCAAGACCGGGTTCGTCACTTCGGCACTTCCCGAACTGTTGCCGCCCCATGCCCGCGAGCGCCTGCATGCTCAGGGAATTGCTGCGCTGCAAGGCGTAGAGGATGCATTGGCCGCTTGGGGGCGGATTGCCGACTACCCGCGCAACCGCCGCGTGTTGCTGGAGCGAGGAGAATCGATCCTCGAACCGTTGTGCCCAAAAGCCCTGGATGACAGAGGCGAGGCCTTGGACGAATGGGCCTCCAAGCAAGCCTTGCGTGCATTCGGCCTTACGACACCGGCCGGCGTATTGAGTACGCCGGGCAGGGCGGTCAGCGATGCAGAAATGCTGGGCTATCCCCTGGTGCTCAAGGCGGTCAGCGCGCAGTTGCCGCATAAAACCGAGGCCGGTGCCGTGGTGCTGAACCTGCAAAACGGCAGGGCCCTGACCGCTGCACTTGAGCAGATGCGCGCGCACATCTCGGCTTATGCACCGCATGTCGTCTTCGATCAATTGCTGCTGGAGTCGATGGCTACACCGCCGTTGGCGGAGTTGATCGTGGGCATCAAACGCGAAAACGACTTTGGCCTGGCCCTGGTCATCGGCGCCGGCGGCATCCTGGTGGAGTTGCTCAAGGACAGCCGCAGCCTGTTGTTGCCGACCACCGACAGTGCCATCCGCAACGCCTTGCTCAGCCTGCGCAGCGCAGCATTGCTGCAAGGTTTTCGCGGGCGTGAAGTGGCGGATCTGGACGCCCTGGTGACGGCCATTCGTGCCGTGGCCGACTACGCCTGCGCCAATGCCGGGCAGTTGCTGGAGCTGGATGTGAACCCATTGTTGGTCAATGCCCAGGGCGCCACGGCGGTCGATGCGTTGATCCGTCTAGGAGATGAACATGTACGATAAAGCGATGACCGGTGGCCAGGCCCTGGTGCGACTGCTGGCCAACTATGGCGTCGACACGGTATTCGGCATTCCCGGTGTGCACACCCTGGAGCTGTATCGCGGCCTGCCCGGTAGCGGCATTCGCCATGTGCTGACGCGCCATGAGCAAGGTGCCGGCTTTATGGCTGACGGCTACGCGCGGGTCAGCGGCAAGCCGGGGGTGTGTTTTGTGATCACCGGCCCCGGTGTGACCAATGCCGCCACCGCTATTGGCCAGGCCTATGCCGATTCGATTCCGATGCTGGTGATTTCCAGCGTCAACAGCACCGCCAGCCTCGGCAAGGGCTGGGGCATCCTGCATGAGACCCAGGACCAGCGCGCGATCACGGCGCCGATCACCGCGTTTTCGGCGGTCGCTCTGAGCGCTGAGGACTTGCCTGAACTGGTCGCCCGCGCCTACGCCATCTTCGACAGCGAGCGACCCCGCCCGGTGCATATCTCGGTGCCTCTGGACGTGTTGGCCGCGCCAATCCAGCGCGACTGGAGCAACGAGGTCGTACGCCGGCCAGATTGCGGTTTGCCGTCGGCCAAAGCCCTGGATCAGGGCGCGGCTAAACTGGCGGCTGCCAAACGCCCAATGATCATCGCCGGAGGCGGTGCGTTGGCGGCTGGCGAGGCATTGCAGCGCTTGAGTACGCAGTTGGCGGCGCCGTTCTTCACCAGCGTGGCCGGCAAGGGTTTACTGCCTGTCAATGACCCGCTGAATGCCGGTTCCACCCTCTGCGTCGAACCCGGGTGGCAACTGATCAGTGAGGCGGATGTGGTGCTGGCGGTGGGCACGGAAATGGCCGATACCGACTATTGGTGTGAGCGTTTGCCTCTCGGCGGCGAGCTACTGCGGGTGGATATCGACGCGCGCAAGTTCAATGATTTCTACCCCTGTGCCGTGGCGCTTAAAGGCGATGCGCAGCAGACCGTGCTGGCCTTGCTGGAACGCCTGCCGACCACCGCGCGCAACGCTGAAGCCGCCATCTCGACGGTGGCGGCGTTGTTGCACGCGGTCGAATCGGGGCACGGCCCGTTGCAGTCCATCCACCAAGCCATTTTCGACCGCATTGAAGCCGAATTGCCGGCCAATGCATTCATCAGCAGTGACATGACCCAGTTGGCCTACACCGGCAATTACGCCTACCGCAGCCGTGCGCCGCGCAGCTGGTTGCATCCTACCGGCTACGGCACCCTGGGCTACGGCCTGCCTGCCGGCATCGGCGCCAAGTTTGGCGCGCCACAACGGCCGGGCCTGGTGTTGGTAGGCGACGGTGGTTTCCTCTATACCGCCCAGGAATTGGCCACCGCCGTGGAAGAACTGGACAGCCCGTTGGTGGTGCTGTTGTGGAACAACGACGCCCTTGGCCAGATTCGTGACGACATGCTGAGCCTCGATATCGAGCCCATCGGCGTGCTGCCTCGCAATCCGGATTTCGCGCTGTTCGCCCAGGCGTTCGGGTGCACCGTGAACCAGCCCCGCAACCTGGATGAATTACAGACGGACCTGCGCAACGCTTTCAAACGCAATGGCGTGACCTTGATCGAGTTGAAACATGCCTGTGCCTGTTGACCTTTGGAGAGACAAGATCAGGGGGGGCCGACTGGCTCGATCATCTGCTGGCCCAACGGGCGGCGCACACTGTTTGAGGACATCCCATGAAGGTTTTGATTGTTCACGCCCATCCTGAACCGCAGTCATTCACCGCGGCCTTGCGCGATCGGGCGGTCGCCACGCTGGAGGGCCTGGGGCATGCGGTAAAGGTCAGCGATTTGTACGCCATGCGGTGGAACCCGGTGGCGTCGGCGGCGGACTTTTCGTCGCGGGAAAATCCGGATTACCTGGTATATGCCCTGGAGCAGCGCCTGGGGGTGAAGAAGCAGTCAATCGCCGCAGATATCCAGGGCGAGTTGGACAAGCTGCTGTGGGCTGACCTGTTGATCCTCAACTTTCCGATCTTCTGGTTCTCGGCGCCGGCGATGCTCAAGGGCTGGATCGACCGGGTGCTGGTGTCGGGGGTGTGTTACGGCGGCAAGCGCTTTTATGATCAGGGCGGGCTGGCGGGCAAACGGGCGATGATCACGGTGACCCTGGGCGGGCGCGAGCATATGTTCGGTGAGGGCGCGATTCATGGGCCGCTGGAGGATATGCTGCGGCCGATTCTGCGCGGGACGTTGGCGTATGTGGGCTATGACGTGCTGGCGCCGTTTGTGGCGTGGCATGTGCCGTACATCAGCGCTGAAGCGCGGCAGGATTTCCTGGTGGCGTATGAGCAGCGGTTGCAAGGGCTGGCGGATGAACAGCCCTTGGTGTTTCCGAAGCTGGCGCAGTTCGATGAGGCGCTATACCCCCTATCCTGAGCGGATTACCGTTTAAATGTCAGTCGGTCTTGCGTTGTTCCCGCAACCTTTCGGCCGCACTGCGCAACAACCGCTCGGTGCCATTCCAGCCCAGGCAACCATCGGTCACCGATACGCCGTATTTCATCGACGCGCTCAGCGGCTGGCAGCCTTCGAACAGATGGCTTTCGAGCATCATGCCGATCAGCGAGGTGTCGCCCTGCAGGCGCTGGTCCAGCACCTCGTTGAACACCGCCGGTTGGCGCAACGGGTCCTTGCCGCTATTGGCGTGGCTGCAATCGACCATGATGCGCGCCGCCACCTTGGACTTGGCCAGATCGTGCTTCACCTGTGCCACGCTTTGCGCATCGTAGTTCGGCCCACGGTGACCTCCGCGCAGCACCAGGTGAGTGTCAGGGTTGCCTGGGGTCTGGATGATCGCCGGGTGGCCCTGGCTGTCGACGCCGAAGTGACGGTGCGGGTGGGACGCCGAGCGCATCGCGTCACAGGCAATTGCGACGCCACCGTCGGTGCCGTTCTTGAAACCCACGGGCATGCCCAGGCCGCTGGCCATCTCGCGGTGGATCTGCGATTCAGTGGTGCGCGCGCCAATCGCGACCCAGCTGAGCAGGTCATCGAAGTAGCCGGCGGCCATGGGTTGCAGCAGCTCCGTGGCGACCGGCAAGCCCAGGCGCAGCATTTCACGCATCAACTGGCGGGACAGCGTGAGGCCGGCGGCCATGTCATCGCTGCCGTCCAGGTGTGGGTCGTAGGCCAGGCCTTTCCAACCAATAGTGGTGCGCGGTTTTTCGACGTAGGCGCGAATCACCAGCAGCATCTGGTCGCTGACTTCGAGCGCGAGCTTCTTTAGGTTGCGCGCGTATTCCATGGCCGACTCAGGGTCGTGGATCGAGCACGGGCCGACAATCACCAGCAAACGCGAATCTTCGCCATTGAGGATGGCGCGCACGGCGTGGCGATGGGCGTGGACTTGTTCGGTGAGGAACGGGCTGAGGGGCAGTTGGTGCTTGAGCTCAAGGGAGCTGGGCAGGCGCTGGGTCAGGGCTTCATTGGCGCTGGTCAGTGCAGAAATCGGCAGAGCGGCGGTGGCGGAGTTCATATTCAAGGCTTCCTGGGCAAGCGGCGGGCTGTTCCCGCGCGCTCTGCCCTACTGGGGTGTTCGACAATTGGCCGTATTGGCTACGTGTGTTGGCTTGCCACCAAGAGGTGACCGATCGGAGGCGGCAGGCTGTCCCGAGCGGAGCTGGCTAAATCGCCATGCGGTGGAGGTGTCGTAGCGGTAATAGGTGGCGTAGTTCATGTCGTGTGTCCTTTAAGTGTTCTGCGAAATTAATAGAGGCCTGAAAAAACAAAACCCCCGGTCGGGGAGCCGACCGGGGGTTTAGATTTCTCTGGTAGGCGACCCCTTGAGTAGTGGGCGCCGATTTCAGGTATCAGGCGCGCCAGTGGCTAAACCAATACCCAAAATAAAAGCTTACTGCTGCGCTCGAACCGTTCACACGGGTAGCCGATACCGCGCGCGGGGCGCTGGTAGCAGGGCAGACCTGAGTGTGGGTGAGTTGCAACATGGTGTGTCTCCAAATGATTGGCAGAGCTTACTTGACGCACACCGGTAGTTTCAATCAGAAATTTCTATTGTCATGGGCTACTTACGACTATGGGGTGAGTGCCGATATGCTGTGGACACTCTAATTGGGATGGATACGGACAGATGGCGTTTCACTTACGCGCAGCCACGGACCTTGACCTGCCGTTCGCACGCACCCTGACCTTTGAGGCTATGAGCCATTACTACCGGCAATACGGGCTGATGTGGTCCAACGATGGTTTTGACGTCGCCTGGGCTGGCCGTGAAAACTGGCTGATCTGCAATGACGACGGGGTGATGGGCTTTGTCAGCCTGAGCCGCGACAGCCGTGCGCTCTACATCCGAGAGCTGCATATGCTCGAAACGTGTCGCAGATTGGGTGCGGGCAGTTGGGTGCTGGAGCAGATGGCGCTCAAGGCGCAGGCGTTGGGTTTGCTGCGTTTGACGGTATTCAAGACCAATCCGGCCAGGCGGCTCTATCAGCGTAGGGGGTTGAGCATTGTCGGTGAGGAGGACTGCTTCTGGCGTATGGAGCGTGTCTGCCCATCCCGCTAAATCATGCAGTCAATCCTAATAGGCGCATACTGGCTTCAGGAGACGACCTCCTGATCGTTGTTTTGGCCATCAGCCTTAATAAAGGATGATCCCTTCTTTCATGCCCAAAAGGACCGCTACCTTATGGGCTTCTCCACGCCGTCCCTTTTTGCGCCCAGCGAGCACTTGATAGGTGGTTGCCGGATTGGCTTATGCAGCATTACGGATTCCGGGCGTAGTTTAAAGCCGTTCAAGTTCGTTTAATAAAGAGATGAGCGTGTCACCTCTTGAGGTGTGCCAAATAGGAGCATGCATTCAAATGAGTGGAATCGGTTCGCGTTTGAGGCAAGAAAGAGAGCGACTTGGCCTGTCGCAAAAAGTCTTTGGTGAAATAGGCGGCGTTGAAGCCAACGCACAAGGCAAATACGAAAGTGGAGGGCGCGTGCCCAAGGCCGACTACTTGTCGCGTGTTGCCGAGAGAGGCGTGGATGTGTTGTACGTGCTGACCGGCGTGATTACGCCGATTCAACTGAAAAACCTCAGCCAGATTGAAGAAAAGGTACTGGGTGACTACCGCGTAATGTTCAAGGAAGACCAGGCTGCTATACGCCGCTTGACGGCAACCCTGGCCGAGCACTCCATTTTGCAGAGTAGAAAAATCAAGCCGCAGCCCCGGAATTCCTGACCTATTGACCAGCAAATAGAGCCGTTCGCCACTCGGTGGATGGATACTGTGTGTTCAAACTCTATATATATGACGCTTGCAGCTAGGTCTGCGCCTTGGTTTTTTGCTAAGGTGTTCAGCAACCTATAAGACCATATCGCGAGGTGTCTGCTTGATTAGGGTGCTAGTAGTCGATGACCATGATCTCGTTCGTACAGGCATTACACGAATGCTGGCTGACATCGATGGCCTGCAAGTAGTCGGCCAGGCCGAGTCCGGGGAAGAGTCCCTGATCAAGGCCCGGGAGTTGAAACCCGATGTGGTGCTGATGGACGTCAAGATGCCTGGTATCGGCGGTCTTGGCGCCACGACCAAATTGTTGCGCAGCCATCCGGACATCAAAGTCGTGGTGGTAACTGTGTGTGAAGAAGACCCGTTCCCGACGCGCTTGTTGCAGGCGGGAGCGGCGGGTTACCTGACCAAGGGCGCGGGCTTGGCGGAGATGGTGCAAGCCATTCGCCTGGTGTTTGCCGGCCAGCGCTACATAAGCCCGCAGATTGCCCAGCAATTGGCGATCAAATCCTTCCAACCCGTCAGCGACTCACCGTTCGATGTGCTGTCGGAGCGGGAAATCCAGATCGCGTTGATGATCGTCGGTTGCCAGAAGGTGCAGACCATCTCCGATAAATTGTGCCTATCGCCCAAAACCGTCAACACCTACCGCTATCGCATTTTCGAGAAGCTCGCCATCAGCAGTGATGTTGAATTGACCCTGCTCGCGGTGCGCCACGGCATGGTGGACGCCAGCGCCTGACATGAGCACACCGTTTGATCCAAGTGCCTTTCTCTCAACCTGCAGTGGCCGCCCCGGCGTGTACCGCATGTTCGACAGCGAGGCGCGCCTGCTGTATGTCGGCAAAGCCAAGAACCTGAAGAACCGCCTGGCGAGCTACTTTCGCAAGAGCGGTCTCGCGCCGAAAACCGCCGCGCTGGTGGCGCGCATCGCCCAGGTCGAAACCACCATCACCGCGAATGAAACCGAGGCGCTGCTGCTTGAGCAGACGTTGATCAAGGAGTGGCGCCCGCCCTACAACATCCTGCTGCGCGACGATAAATCCTACCCCTACGTGTTTTTATCCGACGGCAACTTCCCACGGCTGAGCATTCACCGTGGCGCGAAGAAGCAGAAGGGCAAGTATTTCGGCCCGTACCCGAGTGCCGGCGCGATCCGTGAGAGCCTGAGCCTGCTGCAAAAGACCTTTTTTGTGCGCCAGTGCGAAGACAGTTTCTACAAGAACCGCACCCGGCCTTGCCTGCAGTATCAGATCAAGCGCTGCAAGGCGCCTTGCGTGGGCTTGGTCGAGCCGGCCGAGTACGCCGAGGATGTGCGCCACTCGGTGATGTTTCTGGAAGGGCGGAGCAATGCCCTCACCGATGAACTGTCCGGTGCCATGGAGCAGGCCGCCAGCACCCTGGACTTCGAGCGCGCCGCCGAGCTACGTGACCAGATCTCACTGCTACGCCGCGTCCAGGACCAGCAGAGCATGGAGGGCGGCACCGGCGACGTCGATGTGATCGCGGCCTTCGTCAACCCAGGCGGCGCCTGCGTGCACCTCATCAGCGTGCGGGGTGGTCGGGTACTGGGCAGCAAGAACTTTTTCCCACAGACCGGTATCGACGAGGACGTGGCCGAAGTCATGGCGGCCTTCCTTGGGCAGTACTACGTCAGCAGCCCCGAGCGCGATTTGCCGTCGGAGCTGATCGTCAACGTGGTGCATGAAGACTTCCCCACGCTGATCGAGGCGATCCACGAACTGCGCGGCCGCGAGCTGGACATCAGCCACCGCGTACGTGGCACCCGCGCGCGCTGGCAGCAACTGGCGGTGACCAACGCCGAACAGGCCCTGAGTGCGCGCCTGGCCAATCGACAGCACGTCGCCGCACGCTTCGATGCCCTGGCCGAAGTCCTCAACCTGGACGAACCGCCGCAGCGCCTGGAGTGCTACGACATCAGTCACTCCAGCGGCGAGGCCACCGTGGCGTCGTGCGTGGTGTTTGGTCCGGAAGGGCCGATCAAATCCGATTACCGGCGCTACAACATCGAAGGCGTCACTGCCGGCGATGACTACGCGGCCATGCACCAGGCCCTGACCCGGCGTTTCAGCAAGCTTAAGGACGGCGAGGGCAAACTCCCGGATATCCTGCTGGTGGACGGTGGCAAGGGCCAGTTGTCGATGGCGCGTGACGTGCTCAACGAACTGGCAGTGCCCGACCTGATCCTGCTCGGCGTGGCCAAGGGCGCCACGCGCAAAGCCGGTTTCGAGACGTTGTACTTGAATGATGCCGCCCATGAGTTCACCTTGAAGGGCGACTCACCTGCGCTGCACCTGATTCAACAGATCCGTGACGAAGCCCACCGTTTCGCCATTACCGGTCACCGCGCCCGGCGTGGCAAAACCCGGCGAACCTCAACCCTGGAAGGGGTGGCGGGCGTCGGGCCGACACGGCGACGCGACTTGCTTAAACATTTTGGTGGCTTGCAAGAGCTATCCCGTGCCAGCATTGACGAAATAGCCAAAGCACCCGGTATCAGTAAAAAGCTCGCTGAGTTGATTTATGCGAATCTGCATAGCGAATAGAATGCCTTTCCACCTCGTAGCCAGTTGTGCCGATGAATATCCCTAATCTGATCACCGTTCTACGCGTCCTGCTTATTCCGATTTTCATTCTGTTGTTCTATTTGCCGTACGAATGGAGCTATGCGGCCTCCAGTTCCGTGTTCGCCTTCGCGGCCGCCACCGACTGGCTCGACGGTTATCTGGCCCGGCGCCTGGAGCAGAGCACGCCGTTTGGCGCGTTCCTGGACCCGGTGGCTGACAAGCTCATGGTGGCCGTCGCCCTGGTGTTGTTGGTGCAAGAACACGGCAACCTGTGGCTGACCCTGCCTGCCGCCGTGATCATCGGCCGTGAGATCGTCGTTTCCGCCTTGCGCGAATGGATGGCTGAAATCGGCGCCCGCGCCCACGTGGCCGTTTCCAACATGGGCAAATGGAAAACTGCTGCGCAGATGCTTGCGCTGGTCATCCTGCTAGCCAACCCGTCGCACTTCACCTTCTGGGTCCTGCTGGGCTACGCCTTGCTGCTCGTCGCGGCCGGCCTGACCCTGTGGTCCATGCTCCAGTATTTGCGTGCTGCCTGGCCACATCTGCGCACCACTGTTGAAAAGAAATAAAACTTTTTTGAATCAAAGGGTTGACCGCTTCTGATAATTCTATAGAATGCGCATCACCAAGACGCGGGAATAGCTCAGTTGGTAGAGCACGACCTTGCCAAGGTCGGGGTCGCGAGTTCGAGTCTCGTTTCCCGCTCCAAACACAAAGAAAAAGCCACTCAATAGAGTGGCTTTTTTTTGCCTGTAATTTGGCTTTTCTACAGGGACCTTCAGCTCGCGCCTGGTGTTGGGCTCCGTGCTTAAACCTCCTGGTATCCAGCGACAGTGATTTCACTCGACTGGCGTCGCGTCTCCGGGAGGGGCGGCACACGGTTTATGGGCTCGGCGAAGCGAAAACCCCACCGCCGTTCGTGCCGGCCTGCGACAAGTATCATTTATACCGAGTTGCTCCGCGAACACGCGTCCGCCTTGAGCAGCAGCGATACACGGGCCGTAGTGCTTTCGGTAAACGTCAAGCCGACCCCGTCGACTTGATTGGTGGCATAATGATTTCACGTGTTTCTCAGTGGACGCATGGATGCCATGTTCAAGACGCTTACTTTTCTACTGCTGTTGATCTCTATCACGGGCTGCCAGAGCCTGACCCGACCCGCCGACTACAACGCTCCACTCGTTGGCCTTCGCTGTATGTGGATCGCCGGCCAGAAGCCGTTTGAGCGAGATAATCTGCGGTATATCGAACGCTACGCGGGTTATGGAAATGCCACGTGCAAGGCCATGCTGGGCAAGTTGTATCAGGAAGGCGGCTACGGCGTCGATCAAGACTTCGGCCAGGCCCATGCGCTATTCGTCGAGGCCGCCCAGCTTGACCCGGCTGTGAATGTGCTCTTGGGGCAGATGGCCGAGCGCGGTGAGGGTGAGCCGGTGGACTATGTCAAGGCACGTGAGTTTTACCGCCTCTCGGGCAAGAACGCCGTGTTGCAACTGGGGCTACTCATGGAGGAGGGCAAGGGTGGCCCGCAGGATTTGCCGGGTGCGCTGGCGCTGTATCTGGATGCGGTCGAACGCTGCCGCGATGACGCCTGGGAGGCGATGAACCGTCTGCGTAGAGCAGGGCAGCCGCTCAATGAAAGCCAGGCCCGGCGTTATCAGCAACTGTGGATGAAAGGTTTCGTCAGTTTGCAGACGCGACGTCTGGCGGTAGGGGAAGTATTCGAGGCCGTCAATGCCTCGGGTGCAGCCAAGACCGTGACGTTGGCGTATCGCTTCAAGTCGGACAGTGGCCTGCCCCAGGTGACGATGGTCAAGGGCTCGGGCGATGCCAATGTGGATCAGTGGATCATGAAGGCCGCGGCGCGAATCACCATGGGCGACTCGGCGCCATTGACTGACAGCTCGGGTGAGATGGAGATCAAATCACCCTTGGTTTTTCCTCCTCAAGACACGCCACGCACGTCACACCTGAATTGGATCTGCGGCAGGAAACCCTGTGCTTGATTGCGTCTTCGCTATCGTTTGAGGGTACGTAATGTCTCGTTCTCATCACCGGATGATCATGCTGGGCGTTGTCCTGATGCTGTCGAGCACGATCAGCCTGGCTGCCAATACGCCTTGCTCAGGTCGCAAGGGTGGGATTGCCGGTTGTGATGGGGACGTATTCCTGTGCAACGACGGCTCCATCAGTGCCTCGAAAAGAAGTTGTCTGGCTTACACCGGTAATCAGCAGTCACGGCCCGCGTTGCAACCGCTGCAAGGTCGTACGGGCAGCTGCGGCTGCGGCAGTGGTACTTACTGCACCGGCCCGCGGGGTGGGGTGTACTGCCTCACGCCCGCCGGACAGAAAAGTTACCGGCGGCGTTGATATCTATCCCACAAGTGTCCGGGCATTCTTTGTGTCCAGAGGCTCGAATGGCTTACACACGTGACCGATTCAAGGCGGCTGAATGGGTGTCGAGGGGCGGATAAATACGCCGGCCGGCAATGCTGGTGTGAGGCGCAATCATCAATCAACGGCTGTCTTTGCGCGATGAATTGAGGGTTGCCCTTCACCGCCTTCACTTGATAGCTACGACTCGATCAACTCCCGCACTCGCGCCGTCAAGGTGTCTATCGCAAACGGCTTGGTCAGCACCTGCATCCCCGGCCCGAGGC
Source organism: Pseudomonas sp. H3_E07 (assembly GCF_054668895.1). Lineage (NCBI taxonomy): Bacteria > Pseudomonadati > Pseudomonadota > Gammaproteobacteria > Pseudomonadales > Pseudomonadaceae > Pseudomonas > Pseudomonas sp. H3_E07. Next base: position 564,693 of record NZ_CP162795.1, on the reverse strand, counting down.
TGTTGTCGCCGATGATGGTGCTTTCGGCATAGCCGGTGATGAACAGGGTTTTCAGCGCCGGCCGTACTTCTCGGCCAGCATCGGCCATCTGTCGACCGTTCATGCCGCCGGGCAGGCCGACATCGGTGATCAGCAGGTCGATATGCACGTCGGAGCGCAGGATCTTGAGGCCGGTAATGCTGTCGCTCGCTTCGATCAGGCTGTAATCGAGTCCGCCCAGTACATCCATCAGCAGGGTGCGCACACTGGGTTCATCGTCCACGATCAGGATGGTCTCGCCGCGCTCGGCCGGGGTGGCGCTGGTACTGTCCAGTTCAGGATCGGCCTCGATGGCCTGCCCCTGGTAGCGCGGCAGGTAAAGGCTGATCGCCGTGCCGCGCCCGACCTGCGATGCAATCCGTGCCTGCCCGCCGGATTGCTTGGCGAACCCGTAAATCATCGACAGCCCCAGGCCGGTACCCTGGCCGATGGGCTTGGTGGTAAAGAACGGATCGAACGCCTTGGCCATGATTTCGGGCGTCATGCCCGTGCCGGTGTCGCTGACTGTCAGCGTCAGGTATTCCCCTTCGGTCAAGTCGTGGGCGCTGGCGGTGGCAGCATCCACGCATACATTGGCGGTTTCAATGCGGATACGCCCGCCGTGGGGCATGGCGTCCCGAGCGTTGATGCACAGGTTCAGCAGGGCGTTTTCCAACTGGCTGGCATCCACCAGTGTCGGCCATACGCCGCTGGCACCGAGGGTGTCGACCGTGATGCTGGGGCCTACCGTACGCTGGATAAGTTCGCCCATGCCTTCCATCAGCACGTTCACATCGGTTGGCCGTGGGTCCAGGGTCTGCCGGCGCGAGAACGCCAGCAGACGATGGGTCAACGCCGCCGCACGCTTGGCCGCACCCTGTGCGGTGCTGATGTACTTGTCCACTTCTTGCCAGCGCCCTTGTGCGATGCGCAGCCCGGTAAGTTCCAACGCCCCGGAGATACCTGCGAGCAGGTTGTTGAAGTCATGGGCGAGGCCGCCGGTCAATTGGCCCACGGCTTCCATTTTCTGTGACTGGCGCAGTTTTTCTTCGGCCTGGATCAATTCGACGGTGCGCTCGGCCACGCGTTGTTCCAGGGTTTCATTCAGGGCGCGCAGTGCGGCAGTCGCACGGTCGCGCTCAGCCTCGACAGAGCGGCGACTCTCCACATCGATGACCACGCCCGGCAGCGTCAACGGTGTGCCATCTTCGGCAAGGTCAACGCGCCCATTGGCTTCGATCCAATAATATCGACCGTCATCGCGACGCACGCGGTACTGGTGGGCATAGGCGCCACCCCGGGCAATCGCAGCATGGATGGCGGTGGTCAGTCCCTCCCGGTCTTCCGGGTGTACCGAGGTCATCACCTGCGCGAGGCTAAGGCCCTCATGGCCCAAGGCCGGGTCCACGCCAAAGGCGCGGGCGAAGGCTTCATCGATGCTGAAGCGGTCGCTGGGAATGTCCCAGTGCCAGGTGCCGATGATTGCGCCTGCAGCCAGCGCCAGTTGCACACGCTCCACGTTTTGCCGCGCCACTGCCTCGCTGATGCGCAGGCGCTCCTCGGCGTTGCGGCGTTCGGTGACGTCGCTGAAGATAATTGCGATTTGCCGGTCAGCCGGATCACCAACGCGCACCGCGCGTACATCGAACCAGCGCTTGAATGCTTCGGCATAGCTTTCGAAGGTTGCCGGCTCACCGGTCTTGGCCACGTGCCCGTAGGTCTCGAACCAGAACTGTTCCAGGTCCGGCGCGAATTCGGTGACCCACTTGCCGCGCAGGTCGACCCCGGCTTGATGCTCGAAGGCCGGGTTGGCTTCGACGAAGCGGTAGTCGATCGGTCTGTCATCGGCGTCAAACTTGACCTTGACGATGGCGAACGCCGACTCGACCGTCTCCAGGATTGTGCGAAAGCGTTCTTCGCTCTGACGCAGTGCGGTGTGCTCAACGCGCATGCTGGACAGGTCGAGCACCGCCTGGCGGTAGCACGCTTGCGTTTCATCCACAGAGCGCTGCGCCGCGCCATTGCCAGGTGAACCTGACAACGGATCAAGGCCTGCGCCTTCCAGCAGGGCACGCAAATGCAGGACTTGCGCCTCCAGTTCTGCACGAGTCAGGTTTTTCACTGCTGTTTCCATAGACGAGTTAGAGGGGCTCCCAGCCGCTGTATGACCGGCGCCCCTGTCACAGGGTTCAATTGTTGCGGCGCGCGGCATCCCGACGAGTAAAGTCGGGTTTTCCGTAGCTGGCTACTCTTTCAGGTCTGCATCGCGCAGGCGCACATCACCGGTCGCAGCACTGTCCTTGCCGGGGCCTCGACCCCACTGTAGTGCGCCGGATGCGCAGCAGGTCTTGGTACGCTTCAGCGCGTTTCGTCTCGGCCACCCGCTTGGCTTCAGAAAAACGCAGCCAGGCATCGGCATCCGCCAGGCTAGTGTCAATGATGTCGTAGGCGGCTTTCTCCAATCGATCTGCTTCGTAGAACAGTTCGGCATTCCTGGCGAGTTCGTCCGGGACGAAGGGTGTCGATGCTTCACGCGTGTTCGCGGCCATGGCCTTTACCTCAAGGTCGTCGTAGGCGAGCGCGGTGAAGGGCGCCTAGGGTGCCGGGTTCGTAGCTCGCACAAGGACTGACACAAGCCGTTCTTGTGTCTGGGGTCCTGCTTAATGGAGAGGTAAAAGCGCAGAATCGTTCAAGTTAGTGCAAGGTTGGGGGCGTTGAGCCTTCAAACTGCCCAAACGATGGGTCAGGCAGGGCGTACAGGAAATGTACGTCGATGTACATTCCCTGTGCGCTGCACGTCTTGCGGTGTAGAGTGGCGTGCAATTCCCTGGCAAAGGTAACCCCCGGATGTCGCACACCGCAAAACCGCGAGGCAAGGCCCAGGACACCGGCTGGCGAGGCTCGGTCGACGTGTGGCTGGACGCCGCTTACGCCGCCTTGAAAGAGTCCGGCATCGACGCCGTACGCGTCATGCCACTGGCCAAGCAATTGGGCTTGTCGCGTACCAGTTTCTATTGGTTCTATGAGGACCGCGAGCAATTGCTCGCCGCCTTGCTGACCCGCTGGCGCGACAAGAACACCGGCAACCTGGTGCACCAGTGCGAACGTTATGCCGAGAGTATTTCCGAAGCCATCCTCAACGTCTTCGAGTGCTGGTTGAACCCGGAATTGTTCGACTCGCAATTCGAATTTGCCGTACGCAGTTGGGCGATGCAGTCGGCGGACGTCTCGGCAGAAATCGCGTTGGCCGATGACACCCGTATCAACGCGCTGACCGGTATGTTCCGGCGTTTTGGCTACGATGAAGAGGCGGCCGATGTGCGTGCCCGGACCATCTACCTGACGCAGATCGGCTATATCTCGATGAACACCACCGAGGATGTGGTGGTGCGGTTCCGGCGTATTCCGCAGTACGTCAGCGTGTTCACCGGCAAGGCGTTGAAGCGGCGTGAACTGGACCGCTTCTATGGGGCATTTGGCTACGCCGAAACCGCACCGGGCGTGTTTGAGCTTTTTTAGAGGTCCTTGACCAACCGCAACGCATCGTAGATCGCCGCATGGGTATTGCGTGCGGCCACCGCATCGCCGATCCGGAACAACTGGAAGCGGCCCTCGGCGTGGGTCACGATATTCTGCACGTTGCCGGCAATCAAATCGTGCTGCTCGACCGCGCCGCCGTTGCTGGAGTGCGCGCGCAGGTCGAAGTACAGGTCGTCCAGCGGAACCGTGCCATGGTTGATCACCACTTGGTCGACCACCCGCTGTTTGTGCACCGTGCCGTAGTCACTGCCAAAACGGGCGACCAGCCGACCGTCGCGTTTCTCCACCGACTCGACCCGATAGGTCACGGTAAAGATCACGTCCAGGTCCTGCAGGCTGCGCATGTAGGGCACCAGGTTCATGGCCATGACTTCCGGGGCGAACGCGCGGTCCGGGGTGACGATTTCGACGCTCGCGCCGCTTTGCGCAATCACCTCGGCGGCTTGCAGCGCGGCATGGTCGCCGGCATCGTCGAAGATCAACACATGACGCCCCGGTTTGACGTCGCCTGAAATGATGTCCCAGGTCGACACCACCAGTTCATTGCCCTCGGCGAGCACCTCGGTATGGGGCATGCCGCCGGTGGCGACGATTACCACGTCCGGCTCATGGGCCAGCACCGTCTCGGCCTCGGCCCAGGTATTGAAGTGGAATGTCACGCCAAGGCGTTCGCACTGGGCCATGCGCCAGTCGATGATGCCGATCATTTCGCGACGCCGCTCGCTCAGGGCGGTCAGGCGGATTTGCCCGCCGGGCCGGTCTGCCGCTTCCAGTACTGTCACCTCATGGCCGCGCTCGCCGGCAACCCTTGCGGCTTCCAGCCCGGCCGGGCCCGTGCCGATAACCAGCACTTTGCGCTTTACGGCCGCCTTGGGAATGTCGTGGGGCATGCTGGTTTCCCGGCCGGTCGCCGCGTTGTGGATACAGTAGGCAGCGCCACCCTGGTAGATGCGGTCCAGGCAGTAGTTGGCGCCGACACAGGGCCGGATATCCTCTTCGCGCCGCTCGATGATCTTGCGCACGATATGTGGGTCGGTCATATGGGCGCGGGTCATGCCGACCATGTCCACCTTGCCCGATGCGATGGCGTAGCGTGCGGTGGCGACGTCCGGGATTTTCGCCGCGTGGAAGGTGGGGAATCCGGTGGACGCGCGGATCTCGCCGGCAAACTCCAGGTGCGGCGAGTTGCGCATGCCCTGGATCGGAATCACGTCGGTCAGGCCCGCGTCCGTATCGATGTGCCCGCGCACCACGTTGAGGAAGTCCACCAGCCCGCTGTCCTTGAGCATGTGCGACACCTGCAGGCCTTCGTTGGCGGTGAACCCGCCTGGCAGCGCTTCGTCACCGGTGTAGCGCACGCCCAGCAGAAAGTCTTCACCGACGCGCTGGCGAATGCCGCGCAGGACGTCGAAGGTAAAGCGCATGCGGTTTTCCAGGGAACCACCGTAAGGGCCCTCTAGCTCGTTGGTCAGTGGCGACCAGAACTGGTCCATCAAATGACCGTAGGCTTGCAGTTCCAGGCCATCCAATCCGGCCGCTTTCATACGCTCGGCGGCGTCGACGTAGTCCTTGATGATCCGCTCGATGTCCCAGTCTTCCAGCTTCTTCGGGAAGGAGCGGTGTGACGCCTCGCGGCGGTGCGAGGGCGAGACCACCGGCAGCCAGTCGGCCTTGTCCCAGCGTGTACGACGGCCCAGGTGCGTTAGCTGAATCATCACCGCCGCGCCGTGTTCGTGGCACTCATCGGTCAGGTCCTTCAACCAGCCGACCACCTCATCTTTGTACGCCAGCACGTTGTTGAACACCGGCGGACTGTCCCGTGATACGGCGGCGGAACCTGCGGTCATGGTCAAGGCCACGCCCGCCTTGGCGCGCTCGACGTGGTAGGCGCGGTATAACGCCTGCGGCATGCCGTCCACCGGGTAGGCCGGTTCGTGGGCCGTGGTCATGATCCGATTGCGCAGGGTCAGGTGCTTGATTTTGTAAGGCTGCAGCAGGGGATCGCTGGACATTATTCTGTGCTCCGTAGTGGGCATCATCAGGCTCGGCGATCTGAAATTAGGATAAATGTACATAGGTGTCAATCATGGTTGACATGCATGTACATTTTTATTGCGGGGCCCTGAACTCATCGTTAAGATCGGCCTCACCCCTTAGGAGGACGCCTGATGAATGCTCATGTGCACTATCGGAAAAAAGCCTGTGCCTACCTGCTCGGCCTTGCGCTGGGAGCCAGTGCGGCGGTGACCCAAGCAGAGGAAAAACCACCGGTCCGCATCGGTTGGGTGAACTGGTCCGACACGGAAATCACCGTCAAGCTCGCCAGTACGGCCTTGCAAGAGCATCTCAAGCAACCGGTCAAGTTGGTGATGGCCGACATCGGCATCCAGTTCCAGGCGCTGGCCAACGGCAACATCGACCTGATTCCGATGGTCTGGCTACCCAGTACCCACAAGGCGTTCTACGACAAGTACAAGGACCGGCTCGAAGACCTTGGCGTGCTGTATGAAGGGCGAATCGGCATGGCCGTGCCCACCTCGGTGCCGGTTGCAGAAGTCGCCAGCGTGGAGGACCTGAACAAGCCTGGGATCCGCGCGAAGTTCGACGGCAAGATCTTGACCTCCGAAGTCGGCAACGGCCAGTACACACTCACCGTCAAGGCGATCGAGGACTACAAGTTGACGGGCTACAAATTGGTGGGGTCTTCGGAAAGCGGCATGCTCAACGAGATGGACCGCAATCTCAAGCGTGACAAGTGGTCATTGGTCAACGCCTGGAGCCCGCACTGGATGTTCTCCAAATGGTCGCTGCGCTACCTGGAGGATCCCAAGCAGATCTTCGGCGGCGCCGAACAGATCCACGCCATGGCCCGCAAAGGCTTCAGCCAGGAACACCCCGAGGTGGCGTACTTCTTTGCGCATTTCTCCCTCCCCCAGGCCGACCTCGAAGCGTTGATGATGCAGGCGCGGGAGAGCACGGCAGACAAGGCGGTGGCGGCGTATTACGCGGCGAACAAGGCGCGTTTTGAGGGGATGTTCAATCCAGAACTGGTTTCCCGCACCCGGTAAGCCTGCTTATGCCTGCGACTTGAACATCGGCAAACGCGCCAGCATCCAGTCCAACAGCTCCTGGGCGGGGGCCGCCAACGGGCGTGCGGCCTTCACCAGCAATTTGGCTTCCACCCCCAGCAGTAGGGGATGATCGATCAGCACCGATGCCAGCTCGCCATTTTCGATCTCCCGAGAGGCCGCGAACTCCCCGGCCAGCGAGGCAAAGTCGCCGCTGGCAACCAGACGCTTGAGCGCCGCCAGCGAATTGCTGACCAGGGTCGGGCGCACCTGGATCTTCTCGGCATACTCAAGCAGGGTGATGGCGTGCCCGATGCCGAAGGTGGTGGGGGTGAGGACCAGCGGGCATTCGAGCACGTCCTGCACACTGGCCATGCTGCCGCGCACAGCCAATGGGTGGTCAGGGCGCACCAGCAACATCACCGGCTGCAAGGAGGCAGCGCGAAACTCAATGTGCGGGTGCGTCGGCGGGTTGTACGCCAGGCCAATGTGCGCACGGTTTTCAGCGACTTCGTTGAGCACATCCACCACCGGCAGGATATCCAGCGTGACTTCCAGTTTGGGGTACTGCTTGCAGAAAGGCGCGAGCACGTTGTCCACCAGCACATCGACATACCCTTCACTGATCACCACGCGCACATGGCCTTGCTGCAAGCCCTTGATCGCCTGCAACTGGTCTTCGAGTTTCTCCTGCTGTGAACGATAACCGCGCCAGAATTCAAGCAAATGCGCGGCCGCCTCGGTCGGTTGTACGCCACGGGCCTGGCGCTCGAATAGCTTCGCGCCGAGTTCTTCTTCCAGCAGTTTGATCTGGCGGGTGATCACCGACGGCGAGGTGTTGATGCTGTCCGCCGCACCCCGGATAGAACCGTGCATCAGCACTTCATGAAAGTAGCGCAGGCGTTGTTGATTGATCTCTCGCATGAGGGTCACCGTCGTAAAGGTTGCGTTGCCTATAAAGCAACACTACGCGAACTTAGTTGCTCTTGCTGGCGATAATGGCGCGGCGCACCATGGATTGGCAAGCCCGCAGCACCCACAAGAATAATGGGAGACACGTATGCCAACCGCTCCGGCACCCGCAACCAACGAGGCCATTGCTGCCCTCTACCACAAACTCAATTGGCGGCTGTTGCCGCTGTTGTTCATCGGCTACGTCTTCGCTTATCTGGACCGCATCAATGTCGGCTTCGCCAAGCTGCAGATGCAAAGCGACCTGGGCTTGTCCGATGCGGCGTACGGCGCCGGTGCCGGGATTTTCTTCGTCGGCTACGTGCTGTTCGAATTGCCCAGCACCCTGATGCTGCCGCGCATCGGCGCGCGCAAAACCTTCAGCCGCATTCTGGTGCTGTGGGGCATCACCTCCGCCTGCATGCTGTTTGTGCGCGACGTGCCGACGTTTTATGCCATGCGCTTTTTGCTGGGCGTGTTCGAAGCCGGTTTTGCACCGGGCATGATCTATTACCTGTCCCGTTGGTACGGCCCGAGCCGCATGGCGCGGGCGATTGCCATCGTGTTTATCGCCGGGCCCATGGGCGGCATCCTGGGTGGCCCGATTTCAGCGTGGCTGATCACCACGTTTGCCGGCGTCGGCGGCCTGGCCGGGTGGCAATGGATGTTCCTGATCGAAGGCCTGCCCTGTGTGTTTCTCGGCGTGCTCATGTACGTCGTGCTGTGTGATCGGCCCGCAGACGCGCCGTGGCTGAATGCCGCCGAAAAGCAGTTGCTGGAAACCGAACTGGGCACTGCGAGCGCGCGCAGCCATTCATTTCGTACCGTGTTGCGCGACCCCAAGCTATATGTCCTGGCATCGGCGTACTTCTGCATCATCTTTTCGATCTACGCCATGAGCTTCTGGCTGCCGGCCGTCATCAAAGCCCTGGGCGTCAACGACACCCAGCAGTTGGGCTGGTACGCCGCGTTGCCTTATGTCGGCGCGGCACTCGGTATGTATTGGATCGGACGGCGTTCGGACCGCCTCGGCGAGCGACGCCTGCACTGCGCCATCCCTGCTGCCACCGGTGCCGTCCTGCTGATCCTCTATCCCCTGGCAGGCGGCAACCTGCTGGTGTCGATGGCACTGCTGACCCTGTCGATCAGCATGATGTTCATGGCCTACACCGTGTTATGGGCGATGCCCTCCGAGCACATCAAGGGCGAAGCGGCCGCGGGCGGCATTGCCTTGATCAATACCATCGGACTGTCCGGTGGTTTCTGGGGCCCGGCCATGATCGGCTGGGCCAAAACCGCTACCGGCAGCCTCGACACGGGGCTCATCGCCGTGGGCTGTGTGTTCCTGTGCGCGGCCTTCGTGATCATCGCGACCAAACCGCGAACACGCACCGGGCAGACGGGCGATTACATCCGCAGTCATTGAAACCAACGAGGAAACCATCATGCTTTTATACCTGTCGACCTGGGCCGAGATCGGCCAGTTCCTTGAGCGCAGCCGCACCATCGTGATTCCGATCGGCTCCAACGAGCAGCACGGCCCCACCGGTTTGTTGGGCACCGATTGGATGTGCCCGGAGATCATTGCGTGCCAGGCGCAAAAAAGCGCCGATATCCTGATCGCGCCAACGTTCAACATAGGCATGGCCCAGCACCACATCGGCTTTCCCGGCACGATCTCGCTGCGACCCTCGACGTTTATTGCCGCCATCGGCGACTGGGTGCACTCGCTGGTCGCCCACGGCTTTGAAAAGATCCTGCTCCTCAATGGTCATGGCGGCAATGTCGCCTCCATTGAAGCCGCATTCTCCGAGTTGTACGCCGAGGCAAGTTTCGCCCGGCGCCCTGCGGGATTCGCGCTGAAGTTATGCAATTGGTGGGACCTTGAAGGTGTCGGTGAACTGGCCAAGGAACAGTTCCCCACCGGGCACGGCATTCATGCCACACCGTCGGAGATAGCGGTGACCCAATGGGCCTACCCGGAGGCGATCAAAACCGCTGACTACTCGCCTCAAATCGCGCCCTGGGGCCCGATCCGTGAAGCCTTTGATTTCCGTGCGCGCCATGTGGACGGGCGCATGGGTTCAGACCCGGCGCAGGCCAGCCCGGACAAGGGACGTGATCTGGTGATGATGGCTGCGCGAGGTTTGATACAGGAAGTCGAAGCGTTCAGTAGTGAGCCGATGCCAACGCCTTACGCGAGAGGCTCAGGCGTATGAAAACCTGTCACGGGCCGCTCTCAACGCGTCGCGAACGGCATCGGTGCGCAACTGCAGTGTCATTTGCGTCTCGTCGATCACGATTTCCGCGACGATCAACACGCAGATCAGCGGCGCGGTTACGAACCAGTGGCACCAGCACTGGGTCGCCAGCGACACGGAAACGCCGATGATCCACAGCGCCAGCACCCACTTTGGCGCGTGCTGTTGCAGCGGCACCCAGAACCGTTGCAGCCTTTTCAGGCGGGCCGTGTGCAGGCGCAGTGACTCTTCAAGGAGTGACAGGGAAGGGCTCATGTTCACACTCGTTAAGTTATCCGGGCACGACTGGGGAGGGACTTCCCCAGCCACGACAAGTTGATGCGGTCAACTTCTATCCAATGCCCGCTTTGAGGTGCTGCGATGCAGCTTTTGAACGCAATGCACATACATTCGGCGTCCAACAGGACAAAGCATCGATAGCGTTGAATGGGTCTGAACAGCCTGGAAAAGATGTGCATGACGGGCCGGGTTTACTCAAAGGTTCCAACTGAGTTCGAACAGCGTTCCGCCGTTTTCCATTTTTCGACACGTCACCGCGCCACCATGGGCAATGGCAATCGCGCGCACCACCGCCAGGCCCAGGCCACTGCCGCCCTGGGCGCGTGAGCGAGAGTTTTCGCCGCGCTGGAAGGCTTCGAACAGGTGCGTCGCAAAATCCTCATCAATGCCAGGGCCGTCGTCGCGTACCCTCAGGTAGTGAACGCCGTCGCGCGTGCTCAGGTGCACATTGACGTTGCCAGGTGTCGCGTGCCGACGCACGTTGTCCAGCAGGGCCAGCAAGGCCTGGCGAATCCGTGCAGGGTCGCAGCGCAGGGTGCGGCGTTGTAGGTCCAGTTGCAGGGTAAAACCAGCAGCGGCCAGGCTGGGTTCGAACAGCCGCACATCGTCCTCAACCCCTGCGGCGAGGTCGGCGTCTTGCACGTTGACTTCCAGGTAGCCGCTGTCCCCCAGACCGACCACGCGCAAATCCTCGATCATCCGTGCCAGCCCTTCGACCTGCCCAAGCAGGCTGTAGAATTGCGCCGTGTCCGGCTCGAACACCCCCTCGGCCAAGCCTTGCAGGCGACCGCGCAGGATGGTCAGTGGCGTGCGCAGTTCATGGGCAATGGCTGCATTCCAGAATGCTTGTTCCTGTGCCATACGTTTCAAGCGTTGGGCCATGCTGTTGAAGTCATTCACCAAAATAGCCGCCTCACCGATGGACTCGTCGCCGGCCACGGCTTGCACATCGAGATCGCCGTCCGCCAGCTTGCGCAGGTTCTCGGCCACCGAGTTCAATGGCATCAGGATGCGCCGCGACAACTTGGTGGCGACAAATGCGCCGACGGCCAGGCTGACGCAGGTGGTCAAGCCCATCCACGCCCATTCGGCATTGGCCGGCATCCACTCGTCGACCTGCTCGTCCGGAAGTGGCCAGTAGGTCCAAAGCAGGGCATAGAACACATAGGAGCCGATCACTGCCAGGGCGACCACGCACAGCACCACGACCGACATGGACAAGATGATCTGGCGGCTCAAACCATTGAATAGTTTCACGCGCCACTCCCGAACCGATAACCCACCCCGCGAATGCTCGCCGGCACGCCTTGCAGCCCAAGGTCTTCGATCTTGCGGCGCAACTTGCTGATATGGCTGTCGACTGTACGTTCCAGGCTGTCGCTTTCCGGCGAGCACAGCGCCAACAATTCCGCGCGGCTGAACACGCGTTTCGGCGCTCGGGCCAATTGGGCCAGCAGTTTGAACTCGGTGACGGTCAGCAGCAGCGGCAGGGCGTTGCCCGAGATGTTCACCGTGACCTGATGGCTCTCGATATCGATCTCAAACCCATCCACCCGCAACACGCTGGCGCTGACACCGGATGTGTAGTTGACGGAGCGCCGCAGCACCGCCTGGGTACGGGCCACCACCTCGGCCGGGTTGAACGGCTTGACGATGTAGTCATCGGCGCCGATACGCAAACCCATCAACTTGTCCATGTCCTGGTCCTGTGCGGTCAGCATGATCACCGGCGTGTTGCCGCGATGGCGCACTTCGGCCAGGACTTGCCAGCCATCGACATGGGGCATCAGCACATCCAGCAGCATCAGGTCTGGCTTGAGGCTCAGGTGCAGTTCCAGCGCGCGCCGGCCATCAAGGGCGTGGGCGGTACGGAAGCCGCTGCGCTTGAGATAGGCGATGAGGATATCCGCGATCTCGGGCTCGTCTTCGGCGATCAGCACCAAGGCCTGGTTCTCTCGGATGCTGTTGGGACGGGGTGTCGATGCAACGGGGTAATCGTTCATAGTCTGCTCGGTGAAGAGGCCTTGTCGTGATTGCCGCTCCATGGCCCACGCTGTCAGGTGTTGATCATAGCTTCTGGGTAAGGGCGCCCAACATCTGGTTGGCGGTGGAAATCACTTTGGAATTCATCTCGTAGGCCTGCTGCGTGGTGATCATATTGACCATCTCTTCAACCGTGCTCACGTTCGAAGTCTCCAGGGCGCGCTGCAACGTGGTGCCAAAGCCGTTGAGCCCCGGCGTACCGACTTGGGGCGCGCCACTGGACGCGGTTTCCAGGAACAGGTTGTTGCCGATTGCCTGCAAACCAGCCGGGTTGATGAAGTCGGCGGTCTGCAGGTTGCCGATCACTTGCGCCGCGGAGTTGCCGGCCAGAGTGATGGACACCGTGCCGTCCTGGCCGACGGTGAAGGTCTTGGCGTTGTCCGGCACCACAACGGCGGGCTCCAGGGCGAACCCGCTGGCGGTGACCACCTGGCCATTGGCATTCAGGTGGAAGGTGCCGTCACGAGTGTAGCCGGTGGTACCGTCCGGCTGCAGCACTTGGAAGAACCCTCGGCCATTAACGGCCAGGTCCAGCGGTTGTCCGGTGGTCTGCAGGCTGCCGGCGCTGAAGTTCTTCTGGGTGCCGACGATCTGTACGCCGGTGCCCAGTTGCAGTCCTGATGGCAATGCACTGTCCTGCGTCGACTGCGCGCCCGGCTGGCGCTTGATCTGATACAGCAAGTCCTGGAACTCGGCACGGTCGCGTTTGAATCCGGTGGTCGAGACGTTCGCCAGGTTGTTGGAAATGGTCGTCAGCTGGGTGTCCTGGGCCGACAAGCCGGTTTTTGCGACGTACAGGGCTGGAATCATGAGGTTCTCCGTGTGACCCGTTCAAGGGGGCACTGTGATGAACCTGATTGTGCGCAACCAACGTGCGCATTCATGGGAGGTTTTGTGGAGGAATGATGGAGAGGGCAGTTTTTTTCCGGCCATGCGCATTTAAGCCAGGCTCGATCAAACTCGCAGTAGAGCGCGCGGTCTGCGGTGGCAACGTTGTCGCTGTTTTGGGAGGCGCCAGTGTGCACAAGGGGTGGAGTTTTACGGGAGGTTCGATGGAGGGGGCGTGGAGCCGATGGGAAACGCAATCACAGGGGCTGGATAAATTTCACATACACCTGCTCAGGGTCGTGGTCGTCCAGGTTGTCGATCTGCCCGCTCGGCACGAATCCAGCCTTGGCAAGCAGCGCCTGGGCTGCGGTGTTTGACGCATTGGTCGACGCAAACAACTTGGGCGTCTTGCATGCCGCCTGTGCCGCGGCCAGCAATCGCAGCGCCACACCTCGACGCTGGTGCGCCGGCGACACGACGACCAGCGCCACAAAGCCGTGATCGAAAAAGTCATGGGTCAGCACCAGGTAACCGGCGCATCGGCCAGCGGTGTCGACGGCAACCAGGCATTGTTGGCGAATCACAGCATCGTGGATGAACACGCGACGATGGGTGTGAGCGGTTGCGTAGGTGTCCAGTTCGATCAGGGCACGCACGTCGTCGGGTGTGGCTTGGCGAATGGGATCTTTCGCGTGGTTGCTGTCGTTAGGCATTGGAAGCGTCCTGCCAGTGTTGGAGTGCTGCTTTGACAGAGCCTACTCCATGGGTTGCTGACCTGGAAACACCCTTCCTTTCCAACGTTGCCTTCTGGCTTTTGCGCAGCCTCATGTCGATATCAGACCAATCTATGCCGCTCCCAGGCTATTTTCGATGAAGTCAGGCCGCGTAAGGTGACCCATCATTAAGAAATGATGATCGCCTGACTCTTCAGTCAGTACGCCCTAACGTCGATCACCGAGAACAACAAAAACAATGAATAGCCTGAATTCCAACGATTCCAACGGCCAGTTGGCGCAAGGCTTCAAGCCGCGTCATGTGACCATGCTTTCCATCGCAGGCATTATCGGTGCGGGGTTGTTTGTCGGTTCCGGGCATGCGATTGCGGCGGCGGGGCCGGCGGTACTCCTGGCTTATCTGTTCTCCGGCACACTGGTGGTGCTGGTGATGCGCATGCTGGGGGAGATGGCGGTGGCCAATCCTGACACCGGGTCTTTCTCGACCTATGCCGACCAGGCCATCGGTCGCTGGGCCGGGTTCACCATCGGTTGGTTGTACTGGTGGTTCTGGGTGCTGGTGATTCCCATCGAGGCCCTGGCCGCCGGGCATATCCTCAACCAGTGGTTCCCGCAGATCGACGCTTGGCTGTTTGCCTTGTTGTCGATCTTTTTGTTGGTGGTCACCAATTTGTTCAGCGTGTCCAAATACGGCGAGTTTGAGTTCTGGTTCGCCATGGCCAAGGTCATTGCGATCATCGCTTTCATCGGCCTGGGCTTCGCGGTGCTGATGGGCTGGATTCCCGAGCGGGAGGTCAGCGGGTTGAGTCGGTTGATGGAGGAACACGGTGGGTTCGCGCCCAACGGGCTGTCGGCGGTGGTCGGGGCCTTCATCACCATCATGTTCAGTTTTATCGGCACGGAGGCGGTCACCATCGCGGCGGCCGAGTCCAGCAACCCCGCGCAGAACATCGCCCGGGCCACGCGCTCGGTGATGTGGCGCATCGGTGTCTTCTACCTGCTGTCGATCTTCGTGGTGATTTCCGTAGTGCCATGGAATGACCCGTTGCTGGCGTCGGTCGGGTCTTACCAGCGTGCACTGGAACTGATGAACATTCCCCACGCCAAGTTGCTGGTTGACGTGGTGGTGTTGATCGCCGTGGCCAGTTGCATGAATTCTTCCATCTACATTGCCTCGCGCATGCTGTTTTCCCTGGGCAAGCGTGGGGATGCTCCCGCACTGATGAAGAAAACCTCGGCGGCCAGTGTGCCGCGGGCTGCGGTGATTGCCAGCACCATCCTGGGCGCGGGCGTAACCCTGTTCAGTTACTTCGCGCCGGCCGGGTTGTTCCAGTTCCTGCTGGCCAGTTCGGGTGCCATCGCCTTGCTGGTGTACCTGGTGATCGCCGTGTCCCAGTTGCGCATGCGCAAGATCCTGCGACAGCGCAACGTCACGTTGACCTTCCAGATGTGGCTGTTTCCCTGGCTGACCTGGCTGGTCATCGCGTTCATCTGTGCCGCATTGACGGTGATGCTGGTAACGCCTGAACACCGATTTGAAGTGTCATCGACCATCGGCCTGGCCCTGGTGATTTCCCTGGTCGGTTTGCTGACTGCACGACAGCCGGAACGTACGCAAAAAACAGTGGGCGCAGCCTCACAGCTATGAGTGGCCGCCCTGTAAGCAGCATCGTGTTCCTGCTGCTGGACCAGTTCACCCTGATGTCACTGGCTTCGGCGGTCGAACCCTTGCGCATGGCCAACCAGCTGTCGGGCCAGGAGCTCTACAAGTGGCACACCGCGAGTTCGGACGGTAACCCCGTGTGGGCCAGTGACGGTGTGCCCATCACCCCAGAGGGTTCGATATTCAGCGTGCCGCCCGCCGACATTGTGATTGTCTGTGGTGGCATTGGCATCCAGGGCACTGTGACCGGCGAACTGGTCAAGTGGTTGCGCGGCCAGGCGCGTTACGCCAAGCGACTGGGCGGTATCTGCACCGGTAGCTTTGTGTTGGCACGGGCCGGCTTGCTGGATGGCTACGAATGCAGTGTGCATTGGGAATGGTTGGCGGCCATGCAGGAGGCCTTTCCACGGGTCACCGTCAGCTCCAGTCTGTTCAGCCTTGACCGTGACCGTCTCACCAGCTCGGGCGGCACGGCGCCCTTGGACATGATGCTGCACCTGATTGGTCGTGATCACGGGCACGAGCTGTCAGCGGCCATCTCCGACATGTTTGTGTACGAACGGATTCGTAACGAGCAGGACCATCAGCGCGTGCCCCTCAAGCACATGCTCGGCACCCAGCAGCCCAAGTTGCAGGAAATCGTGGCGTTGATGGAGGCCAACCTGGAGGAGCCGATCAACCTGGATGAGCTGGCCGCGTATGTCGCGTTGTCCCGTCGCCAGCTTGAGCGCATGTTCCAGAAATACCTGCACTGTTCGCCTTCGCGCTATTACCTGCGGCTGCGGCTGATCCGTGCGCGGCAGTTGCTCAAGCAGACGCCCATTTCCATCGTGGAGTTGGCGGTGCTTTGCGGCTTTGTGTCCACGCCGCATTTCTCCAAGTGCTACCGCGAGTACTTCGGCGTGCCGCCCAGTGACGAACGCTCGATCACCGACAGCGAGCGAGCCATCGTGATCAAGCCGGTGATGCACGCGTTGCCTACCCCCGTGCCCATGAATGTAATGGAGCAGGCGCGGGGCGAGGCAACGTTTGCCAGTGTGAAAAACCTGAAGTCCTGAACTCAGCGCATGTGCAGGATGATCGGGCTGCTGCTCGCCGGGTCGGTGTGCCCGCGCAGCTTGCCCACCGCGTTGGCGTCAACCGCGCCCCCGTTGTTGCCCCAGGTGCTACGCACGTAGCTCAACACCTCGGCGATTTCCGTGTCGGACAGTTGCTCACGGAACGCCGGCATGCGGTAGGCATCCGGCACGCCAGACGCCACCACGCGTTGCGAGCCGTTGAGGGTGATGTTGATCGCCGAGGCGCTTTCCTTCGCCAGCGCCGAGGTGGCCCCGGCGAGGGGGGGCATCCACTCGGGCTGGCCCTTGCCGTCGAGGCCATGGCAGGAGGCGCAGCGGGTTGCGTAAGTGTGGGCGCCAGGGGCGTCTTGCACCGCTGCCACCGCCTGATACTGCCAGGGGGCGCCGTCGCGCTGCGGGTCGCCGGGCAATGACTTGAGATAGCGGGCGATGGCCGCCAGGTCGTCGTCCTGCATGAACTGCGTGGAGTTGTTGAAGGCTTCGGTCATCGAGCCGTAGACCACTGCATGGGCGTTGCGCCCGGTCTTGAGGAACTGCACGATCTGCGGTTCGCTCCAACGGCCCAGCCCGGTGTTGGGGTCCTGGCGCAGGCTGGGTGCGTACCAGCCATCGAGCAGGGCGCCGGCGAGGAACGGCGCGCCGGCTTCGTCCAGGGCTTTTTCGTTGAAGGCCAGGCCGCGTGGCGTGTGGCAACTGCCGCAGTGGCCGGGGCCCTGGACGATGTAGGCGCCGCGGTTCCACAGGGCGTCCTGGTCGGGCTTGGCGGCGTAAGTCGCAGTGGGGGCGAACACGCCATTCCACAGCGCGATGGGCCAGCGCATATTCAGCGGCCAGGGAATATCACTGGGGATATTCGGCTGGTTGGCCGGTTTTATGCCCTGCATGAAAAACGCGTACAGCGCTTTTATGTCGTCATCGCTGAGTTTCACGTAGGACGGGTAGGGCATGGCCGGATACAGCCGGCGGCCGCCCGGTGCTACGCCATGGCGCACCGCACGGTCGAAGTCGGCCAGGCTGTAGGTGCCGATACCCGTGGATTTGTCCGGCGTGATGTTGGTGGCGTGGATCGCCCCCAACGGCGTGGCCATTTCCAGGCCCCCGGCGAACGGTGCCTTGCCCGCCAGACTGTGGCAGGCCACGCAGTCGCTGAGACGGGCAACATACTCGCCACGGCTGACCAGGGCGGGTTCGAAGGTGGCGCCCGCCTGTTCCTGTTCGAACGGCGTAGCCGGTTCACGGGTGACGTACCAGGCCAGCAGGCCTGCGGCGACCAGGCAGGGCAGCGCCAGCCAGCCTGCGGTTCTTGCGAATCGACGGTTGTTCATGGGCGTTTCCTGAAGGTCAGCTGAAAGTGTGTCGGCTCAAGGGCAGGCTGCGCACGCGCTGGCCTGTCAACTGTGCCACCGCATTGGCCACGGCCGGTGCCACGGCTGGCAATGGAGGCTCGCCGATACCGCCCATTTTTTCGCCACTCTCGACCACCCGCACATGCACCCGCGCCATCTGCGCAGGCGCCAGGATCGGGTAAAGGTCGTAGTTGCGCGCCCGGGGCTTGCCGTCCACGTAGACCGCTTCTTCCAATAAGGTCTGGGACAAGCCCAACGCCACGGCGCCGTTGACCTGTGCCTCGACAATCGCCGGGTTGACGATGCTGCCGGGGTCGATGGCCTGCCAGATATCGTGCACCTTGACCTTGCCATTCTCGATCGACACTTCCGCGATCGCC
This sequence comes from Pseudomonas sp. H3_E07, assembly GCF_054668895.1. NCBI lineage: Bacteria > Pseudomonadati > Pseudomonadota > Gammaproteobacteria > Pseudomonadales > Pseudomonadaceae > Pseudomonas > Pseudomonas sp. H3_E07. The sequence goes on along the minus strand of NZ_CP162795.1, from coordinate 546,503 downwards.
GCAGTGTGGGAACCGAACGGCGAAGCCATTGCCACGCCGCGTGCGCGCCGGGTGCCGTCCTCGGCGGTAAAGGGGCCGCGCTTCCAGCCACCGGAGAGTTCACCCGCCGCTTGCAGCAACGTGGTCAGCCGTGGGTTGTCGCGCAGCAGGTGCAGGCGCAGCTCATAGGGATCATGCCCACCCTTGTCCGCCAGTTCGTCGAGGAACGACTCGTAGAAAAAGTCGTTGAGCGAATTGCCCACCGAGCGCCAGTAACCGAGCATCGGTGCGCCTTTGACGTAGATCTGCGCGATGCGTTTGTTGGGGATCGCGTAGGACTTGCCCGACAACCCTTCAACGGCCGTGGGGTCGATCTTATCGCCCTGTTTGCCGGCGAGTGCCTCGGTCGGGCCTTCGGTTGCACTGACCGCTTCGATGGCCACCGGCAGGCCTTTGTCATCCAGCGCGGCACGGAACTTGACCACCGCCAGTGGGCGCAGTACATCGCGCAGGAACTCTTCCTCACGGCTCCAGATCAGCTTGATCGGACGGCCCACCGCCTTGGCCAGTGCAATGGCCTGCGGATAAGGGTTAGCCGAGTCATACAGGAAGTGCCGGCCGAAAAAACCACCGAGTAGCGGCGAGTGCAGGGTGATTTGCGCAGGGTCTAGGCCGGTGCGTTTGGCAATGTCGGCGCGGAACATGTCCGGCGCCTGGTTGGGCAGCCAGATTTCCAGCGTGCCATCGGGGTTGAAGCGCGCCAGGGCCGACGGCGGCTCCAGCTGGGCGTGGTTGAGGTATTGGTTGTGGTAGGTCGCCTCGACCTGGGTCTTGGCGCCTTTCAACGCACCGGCCACGTCACCTTCGTTCTCGTCGTCGCGGGTCGGGCCCTGTTGGGCCGCTAGGAACTCACGGTGCTTGTCGCTGGAAAAATCCGCCGGCATGACGCGCAGTGCCGAGTCGGCAGCCGCCTCCTGCCAGTCGACCTGGATCGCTTCTACCGCACGCTTGGCATGCCACCAGCGTTCAGCCACCACGGCCACTGCGCCGGGCAGCACGTGCACCGAATGCACGCCTTTCATGCCTTCGACCTGCGACTGGTTGCGCAGGCTGCCCACGGTCATGCCCAGGCGTGGCGCATGCTGGACGGCTGCGTGAAGCATGTTGTCGACTTTCAGGTCGATGCTGTAGAGCGCCTTGCCAGTGGATTTGTCGTAGGCGTCCAGGCGCTTCACCGGTTTGCCGATCCAGCGGAATTGGCTCGGGTCGCGCAGGGTGATGCTGGCGGGATCGGGCACTGGCATGTCGAGGGCGCTACTGGCCAGTTCGCCATAACCCAGCGAACGACCGGAAGCCGCGTGCACCACGCGGCCAGGCTGGGTAGTCAGTTCGCCAACCGGTACGCCCCATTGTTTGGCGCCCGCCTGCAGCAGCATCGCACGGGCCAGGGCGCCGAGGCGGCGCATGGTCGGGTAGCTCATGCGCACCGACATGCTGCCGCCGGTGATGCGCAGGCCGTTTTCCATCACCACATAGGCTTCGCCGGGCGGGGCGGCTTCGACGATGAACGTCGCGGGGTCGGCATCCAGTTCTTCACCGACAATCTGCGCCATGGCGGTGTGCGTGCCTTGCCCGCCTTCCATGAAGGGGCTGAGCAGGCGCACCGTGCCGTCCGGACGAATCTCCAGGAACGCCGGCACCTGGGTGCCGCGTTCAGCCGCGGTGGCGGCTTGCACCCGACCCGAGCCCAGTGGCAGGCCAAAACCAATCACCAGCGCACCCACGGCCGTACTCGCCAGAAAGCGGCGGCGCGAAAGGTTTACCGGCGCGTCGAGCAGTTCGTTGATGAGGTTCATCAGACGCCCCCCTGCTTGGCCAGGTCGTCGACAGCCGCATGGATGGCGTTATACGTGCCGCAACGGCACAGGTTGATCATCGCCGCGTCGATCTGCGCCTTGCTGGGCGCCGGCGTGTGCTTGAGCAGCGCAGTGGCCGCCATCACTTGCCCGGACTGGCAGTAGCCGCATTGCGCCACCTGATGCTCGACCCAGGTCGCGACCACACGCTTGCCCACTTCATCGGTTTCAATCGCTTCGATGGTGGTGATTTCTCGTCCGACCACCCCGGCCACCGGGGTGACGCAGGAGCGCACCACGTTGCCATCCACCAGTACCGAACACGCGCCGCACTGGGCCAGGCCACAGCCATACTTGGTGCCAGTCAGGCCCAGGTCATCGCGGATCACCCACAGCAATGGCGTGTCCGCGTCGGCATCGACCTGATAGGCCTTTTGGTTGATTCGTAATTCCATGGCTCACCTGCTGATCGACGGTAGGTGCGGCCTGTTTTAGTCATGAACGCAGTGGCCGCTTATTGTCGAACTCTAGACCAGCGCGCAAGGGCTATCTATCCATTAGTCGATAAGTCGGAGGATCAGGCAAGTATTCAACAGGATTGTGCGACTACGATTCAGCGGTTGGGCGCACGAAGTCTTCCTCGAAGTGCTCATGCTCACCCCGCGTATCACCCTGGCGCCGCAGCACCTCCATTTGCCGCAGTTCCACCCGCCGAATCTTCCCGGATATGGTCTTGGGCAGCTCGGTGACGAACTCGATGCGTCGCACCCGCTTGTACGGCGCCAAATGCTCACGGGCGAAGGCCAGAATATGTTGGGCCAACGCCGCGCTGCCGGGTTCGTCATGGGCCAGGATCAGGAACGCCTTGGGCACCGCCAGGCGCAACGGGTCGGGGCTCGGCACCACGGCGACTTCCATGACGGCCGGGTGTTCGATCAAGGCGCTTTCCAGTTCGAATGGGCTGATGCGGTAGTCGGAGGCCTTGAACACATCGTCGGCGCGACCGACGAAGGTGATGTAGCCGTCGGCGTCGATCTGCGCGGTGTCGCCGGTGCGGTAGTAACCGTCACGCATGACCTCGGCGGTTTTCTCCGGGCTGTCCTCGTAGCAGAGCATCAGGCCGAGCGGGCGCACGTCCAGGGGCAGGGCGACTTCGCCTTCGTTGCCGGGAATGCCATCCGGGTCGAGCAGGGCCACCTGGTAGCCCGGCAACGGGCGCCCCATGGAACCGGGCTTGAGCAACTGGCCGGGCGTGTTGCCTACCAGGGCAGTGGTTTCCGATTGGCCGAAACCATCACGTAACGGCAAGCCCCAGGCCTGTTGGATCTGCTCGATGATTTCCGGGTTCAGCGGCTCACCCGCGCCCACCAGCTCGCGCAGGCTCAGGCGCGGTTTGTAGCTGGCCAGGTCTTCCTGGATCAGCATGCGCCACACCGTCGGCGGCGCGCACAGGCTGGTTACGCCGTAGCGTTCCAAGGCACTGAGCAAGGCCGGCGCGCTGAATCGCGCGACGTTATGGATAAAGATGCACGCACCGGCATTCCACGGTGCGAACAGGCAACTCCAGGCATGCTTGGCCCAGCCTGGCGATGAGATATTCAGGTGCAGGTCGCCCGGTTGCAGGCCGATCCAGTACATGGTCGACAAGTGCCCCACCGGATAGCTCTGGTGGCTGTGCAGCACCATTTTCGGCTTGGAGGTGGTGCCGGAAGTGAAGTACAGCAGCATTGGGTCGGTGGCCAGGGTGCGGCCTTGCGCCTCAAACTGTTCGGGGTATTCAAAGGCCGCGTTGTGCGCGACCCAGCCGGCAGGCGCCGAACCCACGCAGATACGGCTGCAACCCTGAGCCAGGCCGGCGAACTTGTGCACATGCGCTTCGCCGACCACCACGTGGCGAACCTGGCCGCGTTCGATACGGTCGCGCAGGTCATCGGGGTTCAGCAACGCCGTGGCGGGAATGACCACGGCGCCGAGCTTGAATGCAGCCAGCATGGTGTCCCACAGTGCGACATCGTTACCGAGCATCAGCAGCACACGATCACCCCGGTTTACACCGAGGGCGCGTAGGTGGTTGGCCACCTGATTGGAGCGCGCAGCCAGTTGCTGGAAGCTGTAACGCTGCTCGCTGCAGTCCTCCTCGACGATCCACAGCGCATCGGCCGGATTGCCTTCGGCCATCGCATCGAAATAGTCCAGGGCCCAGTTGAATTCGCCCAGTTGCGGCCAACGGAAATCCCGTACGGCTGTGGCGTAATCGGTGCGGTGAGCGAGCAGAAAATCCCGAGCGGCCAGGAAGGGCTGGGTCATGGTGGCTGTCCTTAATTATTGTTGTGGGACTCCCCCCGGCTGAACCGAGAGGCTGGACCGAGTATAGGCACGCATAAATCAGAGCAGAACGCTCAAAAACACCGGTACGTTGTGCAAAAAAGTCATGGGTGTCGAACCGCAAAGCGGCGTGATTGACGATAAAGACGTAAAAGTCCAATATGGAATTATAAGTACAAAGTTAACGGCTTCGTTTCTTTCTTCAGGCTTGCCAAACCAACAACAACTTGCGAGAACACCACCATGAAGAAGCGCTCCCTTATCACCGTCCTGGCCCTGGGCCTGCTTGCGTCCAGCCACGCGATGGCCGCCGAGAAAACCCTGCGCATCGGCATCGAGGCGGCTTACCCGCCATTCGCGTCCAAGACCGAGGAAGGCAAGATCGTTGGCTTTGACTACGATATCGGCAATGCGCTGTGCGCGCAGATGAAGGTCAAGTGCGTGTGGGTAGAAGGTGAGTTCGACGGTCTGATTCCTTCCCTCAAGGTGAAGAAAATCGACATGGCCTTGTCGTCCATGACCATCAACGAAGACCGCAAGAAGTCGGTGGACTTCACCCACAAGTACTACTTCACGTCATCGCGCCTGGTGATGAAGGAGGGCGCCGTGGTGGATGACCAATATGCCAGCCTCAAGGGCAAGACGATCGGCGTGCAGCGCGCCACCACCACCGACCGTTATGCCACCGAGGTGTTCGAGCCCAAGGGCATCAACGTCAAGCGCTACAGCAATAATGAAGAGATCTACATGGACCTGGCAGCCGGTCGCCTCGATGCGATCTTTGCCGACACCATTCCCCTGAACGACTTCCTGCAGATGCCACGCGGCAAGGGCTATGCGTTTGTCGGCCCGGAACTCAAGGACCCGAAATACGTGGGCGAGGGTGCAGGGATCGCGGTGCGCAAGGGCAATACGGAGTTGGTCGGCCAGTTGAATGCGGCCATCGATGGCATTCGCGCCAGTGGCGAGTACCAGAAGATTTCGCAGCAGTACTTCAAATCCGACATCTACGGCGATTGATGCCCCTTGTAGGCGCGAGCTTGCTCGCGAAAAAAGTTAACCGTAACGCGTTCGTTCTGGCTTCACGCGTCGTCAGTGATTTTTTCGCGAGCAAGCAAGCTCCTACAGGGGCAAGTCCATCAGCCCTTCAACTCCTTCAGGTGTTTGTAGACCGTCGCCCGCCCCATGCCCAGCACATTGGCCACATAGTTCGACGCGCTCTTGCCCTTGAACGCCCCTTCGGCATGCAGGGCCAGAACCAGCTCGCGCTTGTGGTCACGGGTCAGCAGGTTCAGGCTCAACTGGCGCTCACGCATCCACGCATGCAGGAAGGTATTGATGCGCTCCTGCCAGTCATCGCGAAACAGCGAGTCTGGTTGCGGGATCAGTTTGCTCGGTGACAGAAACAGGTCCAGCGCCGCCTTGGCGTTTTCAAACAATGAAATATTCAGGTTGATGCACAGTACCGCCAGTCGACGGCCTTTGTGGTCATGCAGCACGGTACTCAGGCTGCGGATTTTCTGACCGTCCCAGTTGAGCTTTTCGTACGGGCCGATGTTTACATCGCTGACATCGTCGCTGAGCATGTCCTCCAGCGCCGAATCATCGCCTATGCTGCGCTTGGACAAGTTGTTGGCGATGTAATCGACTTTTTGCGAGCGCAGGTCATGCAACACCGCTTCGGCGTGGGGGAAAAACAGGGTAGCGATGGCGTCGGCCATCGCACGGAAGTTCTGCATGACCTTGTCTTGTTCAGCGGTGTTCATCAATGGGGCTCCAGGCGGGCAGGGGAGAGCATACCAGCGTCGAGGCCGAACCGCGTCAGTGCCTCCGGCAGCGGGGCGCCGCGCACCAGTGCCGCACTGGCCTGGCCCATGGCCGGCGAGGTCTGAATGCCATAACCCCCTTGCGCCGCCACCCAAAACAGGCCCGCTACCTTTGGGTCAAAACCTGAGAGCAGATCACCGTCGTGCACAAAGCTGCGCAGGCCGGCCCAGGTTCGCGTCGGACGGCGGATGGTCAGGGTGGTGGCTTCTTCGATCTGGTAGATGCCCATGGCGATGTCCAGTTCTTCGGGCTGGATGTCCTGGGGTTCGACCGGGTCGGCATTGGCCGGTGAGCCGAGGAACATGCCGGCGTCGGGTTTCATGTAGAAGGATTCGTCCAGCGCCACCAGCATTGGCCAGTGGTGGCTGTCGACCCCTTCGGGGCCGGCGAAGATCAGCGCCGAGCGCCGCTTGGGCTGCAAGCCGATGGACGCGGCCCCGGCGAGCCCGCCGATGTGGTCGGCCCAGGCGCCGGCGGCGTTGATGATGACTGGCGCGGTGCAGGTCGCGTCCTGGGTCTGTACCTGCCAGATGCCGTCGGCTTCGCGGCTCAAACCGAGCACATGACTGTCGGTGCGTACCTCGCCGCCGTTGCGGCGGATGCCACGCAGGTAGCCCTGGTGCAGAGCGTCGGTGTCGATGTCGCTGGCGGTGGGGTCATACAACGCGCCGTGGACTTTTTCGCGGCGCAGGATCGGCAGTCTCGCACAGGCTTCGTCGGCGCTGAGCAGTTCGACCTGCGGCACGGTGGCCTTGGCGCTAAGGTACTGGTCGTTCAACTCAACCGCATCGCCAATGAAATCCACCGTCATTTCGCCCCTTGGGGTGAGTAACGGATGTTCGCAAAAACCAGGTGGCGGGTTATCGAAAAATTCACGGCTGGCCAGGGTCAGCGCCCGCACCTGCGGGGTGCCATAGGCGGCGGTGTACAGCGCCGCCGAACGCCCGGTGGAGTGATAGGCCGGGTGGCTTTCGCGCTCCAGCACCAGCACTTTGCCGTGCTGCGACAACCAGAACCCCGTGGACGCGCCGGCAATGCCGCCGCCGATGATGATGAAGTCTGCGTGGCTCATAGCTGTCTCCAGAGGGCGTTGGCCAGTGCGATGTCTTCCAGGCCCAGGCCGATGGAGCGGAAAAACACAGGGCTGTCGTAGGTCGGGCGCTTTACCTGTTCGCTGAGCAATTCGGGCAGGTCACCGGCCACTGCGCGCGGATCCCAACCGTATTGTTCGGCTGCGATTAACATTTCACCGGCCGAGCCAGGGGTGGTCCGGCGATAGTCGCAAAATACCTGCATCGTGTTGAGGCGTTGCGGCGGCACTTCATGGGCGCGCGGGGCGTTGGTGCTGATCGACGTGATCAGTGCCGGCTTGGTCAACCGCGCCGGGTCGAGCACCGGTCCGGCCGACGACGTACACAACAGGATCACATCGGCGTCTTCCACCGCCGTCTCGCAACTGCTGGCGATGACCACGCGTGGGTCCAGGCCTTTGAGTTGCGCGATGGTATCGGTGGATGCGTTGGCCAGGCTGGGTGAAAACACGCTGATGCGCTGCCAATCCCTGAAGCCTTTCACATAATGCAGGTGCGCCTGGGCCACCTTGCCACTGCCGATGATCGCCAAGCGTCGCGCCGATAAAGGCGCCAATGCATCCACTGCCAGGGCTGTGGTGGCGGCCGTGCGGGCGGTGGTCAGTTCGGCTGCATCGCATAGCAGCAACGGTTGGCCGGTCTGCATCGACATCAATAATGTCCAAGCCGTCACCAGCGGGCCTTGTTCACGCACGATATAGGGCGAAGTCTTGACCCCGTACACCCCATCCTCGGCCAGCACGCCCAGATAGTTGATGAAGTCGCCCGCCGCTTGCGGGAACTCCACGAGCTGCTGCGCCGGCTGCACCGCTTGCCCGGTCGCCAGGTCACGGAACAACTTGCGCAGGATAGACGGCACATCGATTTGGCCGAGCAGCTCGCGGGCCTGGGCCTGATGGATCACGTGGGGTGTGCTGGACATGGGTGTCTCCGCGGGTGAACTTTTTTGTCCATTATGGACTTTTAGTTCTGTCGAGCAATATCCCGCGAGAAAAAAGCGCGCGCCTCACTTGCCCCGGTTCCGATTCATCAGACTGCCCGGCACCGCGCCCCGGCGGGCTGGCGCAATCAGTGGGCGTTGTATTGAAACCCGCCGGACAATTTCCCCTTCAAATAGCTGACCAGCGCACTCACCGCTTTCGGCACATGTGGCGAGTACGGCCGGATCAGGTAGATCTCATCGGCAAACGCCCCCTTGAGCGTCCAGCCCTTGAGCACCTGCACCAATTTGCCGCTGGACAGGGCAGCGTGGGCGCTGAAATCCGGCAGCAGGGCGATGCCCAGGTGGTTGAGCGCCGAGTCGCGCAGGGCTTCGCTGTTGTTGGTGGCGAAGCTGCCGGCGATGGGCACGGTGAGGCGTTCGACGTTTTTAGTGCCGCGCTCGAAGGTCCAGGCGGGCTGATCGGTGCCGCGAGGGTAGAACAGGCAGTTATGCGCGGACAGATCGCCAGGTTCGCGGGGTTCTCCGTGACGTTGCAGGTAGTCCTGGCTGGCGACCAGCACCGAGCCGGTGTCGCACAGCTTCCACGCCACATGGGTTTCCGGCACCTGGAAACCGTGGCGGACGGCCAGGTCGTAGCCCTCGGCGGCCAGTGAACTCAGGGCATCCGACACGTCGAGCTGTAGGCGTACCTGCGGGTATTGCTGCAAAAACTCCGACAGATGCGGCACCAGTTGCTGACGGGCAAATGCCACGGGCGCTGTCAGTCGTAGCAGACCTCGAATCTCTCCCACCGAGTCGCGCACCGACGAGAAACTGCGGGCGATCTGTTCATAGGCGCTGCGCACTTCGCGGGTCAACGAAAGCCCCGCATCGGTCAGCCTTACACTGCGTGTAGTGCGCGTCACCAGGCGCGTGCCGGTGGCCTTTTCCAAGTCGGAAATACGCTGGCTCACGGCGGACTTGCTCACGCCCAGTCGTGCCGCCGCAGCGGTATAGGTGCCTTGTTCCTCCAGCACCGACAGCCAATGGATATGGGTCCACAGCCCTTCGATCTCGGCCTTTTCCATGATTGTATTGTTCGCATTGGTGGACAATAAGTTCTGGATTCTGCTCTGGTTTGGAACAAAGCGAAAGCCTATCGTGGTCCTCACTGTTACTCACCTGGGATCTACTGCCATGACCACCACCATCGAGCACTACATCAACGACCAGCGCGTGTCCCGCGATGATCGCTATCAGGACGTCTTCAATCCGGCCACCGGCGAAAAGACCGGTCGCGTCGCCCTGGCCAGTCGCCAGACCGTGTCCGAAGCCGTTGCCGCCGCCCAGGCCGCGTTCGCCGGGTGGGCCGACACGCCGCCGATCCGTCGCGCCCGTGTGCTGTTCGAATACCTTCATCTGCTGCGTGAGCGCAAGGACGACCTGGCGCGCATCATCGTCGCCGAGCACGGCAAGGTCTTCACCGACGCCCAGGGCGAAGTCGACCGTGGCATCGACATTCTCGAATTCGCCTGCGGTATCCCCAACCTGCTCAAGGGTGAGCATTCCGACCAGGTTTCCCGCGGCATGGACAATTGGACAATGCGCCAGCCCCTGGGCGTGGTCGCCGGCGTCACGCCGTTCAACTTCCCGGTGATGGTGCCAATGTGGATGTACCCGATCGCTATTGCGGCGGGCAACACGTTCATCCTCAAGCCAAGCCCGACCGACCCGAGCGCCTCGCTGTTCATGGCCGAGTTGCTGCGTGAAGCCGGTTTGCCCAAAGGCGTGTTCAACGTGGTGCAGGGCGACAAGGAGTCAGTGGACGCGCTTATCGAACACCCGGACGTCAAGGCGGTGAGCTTTGTCGGCTCCACGCCGATTGCCCAGTACATCTACGAAACCGGCGCCCGCAACGGCAAGCGCGTGCAAGGCTTGGGTGGCGCGAAAAACCACATGGTGGTGATGCCGGACGCCGATATCGAAAAAACCGTCGACGCCCTGATGGGTGCCGCCTACGGCAGTGCTGGCGAGCGTTGCATGGCCATCTCCGTAGCGGTGCTGGTGGGTGATGTGGGCGACAAAGTCATCGCCGCCCTGACCGAACGTGCCAAGCACCTGCGCATCACCGACGGCCGCGACCTCAAGGCCGAAATGGGCCCGATCGTGTCCCGCGCGGCGCTGGAACGCATCAGCGGCTACATCGAACAAGGCGTACAAGCCGGCGCGCAATTGCTGCTCGACGGGCGTGACTATGTACCCACCGAACCGGGCCTGGAAAATGGCTTCTGGCTAGGGGCGACATTGTTCGACCATGTGACTGAAGAGATGAGCATTTACCGCGAAGAAATTTTCGGCCCGGTTCTGGCGTGCGTGCGCGTGAATGACTTCGCCGAAGCGATCAAACTGGTCAACGCTCACGAATTCGGTAACGGTGTGAGTTGCTTCACCCGCGACGGCAACATCGCGCGTGAATTTGCACGGCGGATTGAAGTGGGCATGGTCGGCATCAACGTACCGATTCCGGTGCCGATGGCGTGGCACGGGTTTGGCGGCTGGAAGAAGAGCCTGTTTGGCGACATGCACGCGTATGGCACTGAAGGTGTGCGGTTCTATACCAAGCAGAAGTCGATCATGCAGCGCTGGTCGGAGAGCATCGAGCAGGGCGCCGAGTTTGCGATGCCGGTGTCCAAGTAATTTAAGTACACCTTAGGTCCAATGGGGGAGCGGGATTGTCCGCGATAGCACAGTGTCAGATCAGCAGGTCTGGCAGGGATACAGCGCTATCGCAGGCAAGCCCGCTCGCACATTTTTTCGCGTTCAGGCCGTGGCTTGTGTGGGGTTCAAGCGCTCGATAGAGCGTTCCACCGTGGTGTTGGCAATCTCCAGCCAATGCCACACCCCCGCAATCCAACGCCGTCGCTGCGGTTCATCGCCGACCCGCCCGCGTGCTCACATCCACCCAAACCGCCAGTACCAGAATGCTGCCCTTCACAATCATCTGCCAATAGCTGTCCACGTCCAGCATCGACATGCCATTGTCCAGGCTGGTGATCACCAAGGCCCCGAGCAATGCGCCATACACCGTACCCGAACCACCGCGCATTGACGTACCGCCAATAAAACATGCTGCAATCGCATCCAGCTCACCCATATTCCCCGCCGACGGTGAGCCGGCAGCCAGGCGAGCCGTGTTGACCAACCCGGCCAGGGCACACATCACGCCCATGATGCCGAAGATCCACAGTTTCACCGCCTGTACGTTGATGCCCGACAGGCGCGTGGCTTCCATATTGCTGCCCACCGCGTACACGCGACGGCCGAATACGGTCTGGCTGGTGACGTAGCTGAATACGCCCAATAAAACCAGCAGAAGCAAGACCGGGACGGGAATCCCGTCGTAGCTGTTGAGCGTCGTGACAAACCCCGCCAGTACGGCGCCGATCACCGCCACCCGCACCAGGTCACGTACCAGCGAGTGCGCCGCCAACCCATGCAGCGCGCGATTGCGCCGCTGCTTCCAGGTCAGGAAAACGGTCAGTGCAAACAACAGCACGCCCAGCCCGATCCCCACCGAATGCGGCAGGTAACCCTGGCCCACGTACACCAGCGAAGGCGACACCGGCGCGATGGTGGTGCCGCCGGTGATCCCCAGCAGAATACCGCGAAACGCCAGCATCCCGCCCAAGCCGACAATGAACGAAGGGATGCGCAAATAGGCGGTCATGTACCCATTGGCCAGCCCGATCATCAACCCGCACAACGCCACCAGGCTCAAGTTGGCCAGCAATGGAATGTGATAAACCACATCCAGGATCGCCGCCAGCCCACCCAGCAACCCGAGCAACGAGCCCACCGACAAATCGATCTCGCCGCTGATGATCACCAGCACCATGCCGCACGCCAATATCCCGGTGATCGACATTTGCCTCAGCAAGTTGGACAGGTTGCGCGGGGTGAGGAAACCGCCCTCGGTCTGCCAGCTGAAAAACACCCAGATCACCGCCACGGCGATGACCAGGGCGAGCATTTTGTAGCGGGTAAAAAGGTGTTTGACCTGATTCATCTACACGGTCTTCCGATCATTATTGTTGTGTTGGCTGAGCGCAGCGGCGAGCACTTGTTCCTGGGTGAGCCCCTCGTTGATGAAGTCACCGCGCAATTGGCCGTCGCCGATTACCAGCACGCGGTCGGAAACGCCGAGCACTTCGGCCAGCTCCGAGGACACCATGATGATCGCCACGCCTTCGGCCGCCAGCGCGCCCATCAACTTGTAGATCTCATATTTGGCACCCACGTCCACGCCCCGTGTGGGCTCGTCGAGGATCAGCACCTTGGGCTTGGCCATCAGCATTTTCGCCAGCACGGCCTTTTGCTGGTTGCCACCGGACAGGCTGGTGATCGGCAGGAACGGGCTGGCGGTCTTGAGGTGCATGCGCGCGATCTGCTGGTCGATGCTGCCCAGTTCGGCTTCGGCATCGATGCGGGTTCGGTGCGCATAGCTGTCGAGCACCGTCAGGGTGATGTTCTGGCCCACGCCCAGGTCGGGAATGATGCCTTGGCGCTTGCGATCCTCGGGCACCATGCATAACCCGGCGCGGATCGATTTGAGCGGCGTGCGTGTGTCGATCACCTGGCCGTCCAGCCACACCTCGGCGCTGTAGCGGCCGGGATAGGCGCCGAACAGCGCCGACACCAGTTCCGTGCGCCCGGCGCCCACCAACCCGGCGATGCCGAGGATTTCCCCACGCTTGAGCACAAAGGACACATCGTCCACGCGCTTGCGCTTGGGGTTGTCGACATCATGGCAGGTGACGTTACGCGCCTCGAAAATCACCTCGCCCACCGCATGGGGCTCGGTGGGGTAGAGGTTGCTCATCTCGCGGCCGACCATCTGGGTGATGATCTTCGCGATGTCCATATCGGCCATGGCGGTGGTCGCGATGTGCTTGCCGTCGCGGATCACCGCAATGGTATCGCACACTGCCGCCACTTCATCGAGCTTGTGGGAAATGTACACGCAGGCCACGCCCTTGGCCTTGAGGCCACGGATGATATCGAGCAGCACCTCGATTTCCGAACGGGTCAGGGCCGAGGACGGCTCGTCGAGAATCAACAGTCGCGCCTGCTTGTTCAGGGCCTTGGCGATTTCCACCAGTTGCTGGTAGCCGCCGCCGTACTGCGACACGGGCAGCGCCACGTTCATGTCCGGCACCTTGAGCTCGCGCATCAGCGCTTCGGCGCGGTGGAACATCGCCGGGTAGTTCATGCGCCCACCCGGCAAGGTCAGTTCGTGGCCCATGAAGATGTTTTCAGCCACCGACAGGTCGGGCACCAGGGTCAGTTCCTGGTGGATGATCACGATGCCGGCGGCCTCGGTTTCGCTGATGGAGTGGGCCTTGAGCGGCTGCCCGTCCCAAAGGATTTCACCTTCCCAGGTGCCGTACGGGTAGACCGCCGACAGCACCTTCATCAAGGTGGACTTGCCGGCACCGTTCTCGCCGCACAGGCCAACGCATTCCCCTGGCCGCACCCTGATATCGATGCCGTTCAGCGCGTTGACACCGCCAAAGCTTTTGACGATGCCGTTCATTTGCAGCAGGTAGTCGGACATGGCGGTCACTGCCCGGCAATCTGCTCTTTGGTGTAGAACCCGTCTTTCTCCAACAGGTCGATATTGGCCTTGGTCAGCGGGGTAGGGGTGAGCAGGATGGTGTCGACCTTTTTGCTGCCGTTGTCGTATTGCGAGCTGTAGGTGGGTTTCTCATTGCGCGCCAGCTGCACCGAAAGCTTGGCGGCTTCCGAGGCGATCAGCTTGAGCGGCTTGTACACGGTCATGGTCTGGGTGCCGTCGATGACGCGCTTGATCGCGGCCAGGTCGGCGTCTTGCCCGGAGATCGGCACCTTGCCCGCCAGTTTCTGTGCGGCCAGGGCCTGGATCGCGCCGCCGGCGGTGGCGTCGTTGGAGGCGACGATGGCGTCGATCTTGTTGTTGTTCCGGGTCAGGGCGTTTTCGACGATGCTCAGGGCTTCGGTGGGGTTCCATTCCTTGACCCACTGCTGGCCGACAACCTTGATGTCGCCCTTGTCGATGGCCGGTTGCAACACCTTCATCTGGCCTTCGCGCAGGACCTTGGCGTTGTTGTCGGTGGGCGCGCCGCCGAGCAGGAAGTAGTTACCCTTGGGCGCCGCTTGCAACACGCCGCTGGCCTGCATTTCGCCGACTTTTTCGTTATCGAAGGAGATGTAGGCGTCGATGTCCGCGTTGAGAATCAGGCGATCATAGGACACCACCTTGATCCCGGCCTTCTTGGCTTCGGCGACGGCGTTGGTGAGCACGGTGGCGTTGAACGGCACGATGACAATTACGTCGACGCCACGTGAGATCAGGTTTTCAATCTGCGAGATCTGTTTCTGTTCGTTGGCATCGGCCGATTGCACGAAGACCTTGGCGTCGAGTTTTTCCGCGGCGGCGACGAAGTAGTCACGGTCGCGGGACCAGCGCTCCAGACGCAGGTCATCGATGGAGAAACCGATCTTCGGGTGGGCGGAATCGGCCATCGCCGGTAGGGCGAGCAGGGCCAGGGCCGTGGCGATAAGTGTGCGTTTGAATGACTTCATGGTAGTGCGTCCTTTTATTGTTGTTGGAAAGACACAGCGTGATGCGGGTAAGACTGTAGAGCGTCCCTCGACGCTCTGTGCAGAGATTTGTCGCGCAAATGTCACCGGTAGATAAAGCGATTCACCACGCCTTCAAGCATCTCCTGGCGACCACTCACCGCCTGCGGGTCCAGCTCGTGGGCAAATGCATGTTCGGCCAGTGATTCCAGGCTGAACTCACCGGCCAGCACGGCCTGGCCCAGCGGTTGCTGCCAACCGGCGTACCGTTGGTCCTTGAATTGCTGCAACCGATCGTTCTCGACCATCGCTGCCGCGCGTTCCAGTGCCAAAGCCAGTACATCCATGGCCGCCACATGCCCGTGGAACAGGTCCACATCGTCCAGGCTCTGGCGGCGTACCTTGGAGTCGAAGTTGTAGCCGCCATTTTTGAAGCCCCCGGCCTTGAGGATTTCATAGGTGGCCAGGGTCATTTCCTCGACGCTGTTGGGGAACTGGTCGGTGTCCCAGCCGTTCTGCGGGTCGCCTCGGTTGGCGTCGATGCTGCCGAAGATCCCCAGGGACACGGCGGTGGCAATCTCATGATGAAAGCTGTGCCCGGCCAGGGTTGCGTGGTTGGCCTCGATGTTCACCTTGATCTCATGTTCCAGGCCGTACTCATGCAGGAAGCCGAACACCGTGGCGCTGTCGTAATCGTATTGGTGCTTGGTGGGTTCCTGGGGCTTGGGCTCGATCAGCAGGTCGCCCTTGAAGCCGATCTTGTGCTTGTGCTCCACCACCATGCGCATGAAGCGCCCGAGCTGTTCGCGTTCGCGCTTGAGGTCGGTGTTGAGCAGCGTTTCATAACCCTCGCGGCCGCCCCACAACACATAGTTGGAACCCTTGAGGCGCAGGGTGGCGTTCATTGCGCTGAACACCTGGGCGGCGGCGTAGGCAAACACTTCCGGGTCCGGGTTGCTGGCGGCGCCGGCGGCAAAGCGCGGGTTGCTGAAGCAATTGGCGGTGCCCCACAGCAGCTTGATGCCGGTGTGTTCCTGATGGCGTTCCAGGTGGTCGACCATCTGTGCGAAGTGGTGGCGATACTCCTTGAGCGAGCTGCCTTCGGGGGCGACGTCCGTGTCGTGAAAGCTGTAGTAGTCGATGCCCAGCTTGGAGAAAAATTCGAAAGCGGCGTCTGCCTTGCCGATGGCCAGTTCCATCGGGTCGCCACTGCGCTGCCACGGCCGCTTGAACGTGCCCACACCAAACATATCCGCCCCAGGCCAGACGAAGGTGTGCCAGTAACAGGCCGCCATGCGCAGATGTTCGCGCATGGGCTTGCCGAGGATGAGCTTGTTGGCATCGTAATGGCGAAAGGCGAGGGGGGCATCGCTGCTGGGGCCTTCGAAGCGAACCTTCTCGACACCGGGGAAGTACGGCATGGCGTTTTCCTTATTGTTCTTGGCGGTGACTCGATACTAACAACGGCGCTGCGCCTGCCGATTACGAAAATCATCAAGAGATGGTGCGATTTTGCGTGACAGGGGCTAGTCTGTTTTGACCGGCTTCAGGATAAAAACAATGAAAACCCTACCGCCCGTGCACCGCATTGCCCTGCTGTTCAACGGCAGCAAAATCTACGACCGTGGCATTATCGCCGGCATCGGCAATTACCTGAGCAGTACCCGCGCGTCCTGGGACTTGTTCCTCGAAGAGGACTTCCTGTGCCGCCTCAAAGGCATCGAGCGCTGGCAGGGCGACGGCATCATTGCTGACTTTGATGACCCGCTGATTGGCGAGGCGCTGGCCGGGAGCAAGCTGCCCGTGGTGGCGGTGGGGGGTTCCTACGAGGATGTGCGTGCCTATCCCAAAGGCATGCCCTACGTGGCCACGGACAACTACGCCTTGATCAAGCTGGCCTATGAACATTTGATCGAGGCCGGCCTGACGCGGTTTGCCTGTTTCAGCCTGCCCGAAGCCCAGGCCAATCGCTGGGCCCAGGAGCGCGAAAAAGCCTTTCGCCGCCTGCTGCAACGGGACGGATTGCAGGTCGAGGTCTATCGCGGGCTGGGCACCAGCGCACCGCTGTGGGACAGCGCCGTCGAACAGCAAATCGCCTGGTTGCACAGCCTCCCCAAGCCTATTGGCATTATCGCGGTCACTGACGCCCGCGCCCGGCAGTTGCTGCAAGCATGTCTCACGGCCGGCATTGCCGTGCCGGAGGAAGTGGCGCTGATCGGTATCGACAATGATCCGCTGACTCGGACGCTCACGCGGGTGCCGTTGAGTTCGGTTATTCAGGGCACCGAAACCATGGGCCGCACGGCCGCCGCGCTGTTACACCAGATGTTGCACGGCAAGCCGTGCAGAGGTGAGCAGATCCTGGTGCCGCCGGATGCGATTAATGTGCAGGCTTCAAGCTTGCATCAACCCTTGGGTAATCCGTACGTGATGCAGGCGCTGTTGTTTATCCGGCAGTACGCCTGCCAGGGGATCAAGACCGCTCAGGTGGCGGGATATGTGGGGGTATCGCGTTCATCGCTGGAGACACATTTTCGCAAGGTGCGTGGCTGCAGTGTGCATGACGAGATCCTGCGCTTCAAACTCGCCGCTGCCGCCAAGGGCCTGCAGAACCAGGCCCTGGCGATTGCCGATATTGCCCAGGCCTGCGGCTTCAAATCGGCGCAGTATCTGCACACGGTGTTCCGCCGCGAGTTTGGGTGTACGCCACGCGAGTATCAGCAGAGTGAGGCCTAGAACACGGCCTTGACTTGCAAGCCCAGCACCAGCGCGTTGTCGATGTTTTCGCCCGAGAATGCCCCCGGCTCGATGATGTACTGCACATCCGGGCGCAAGGTCAGCCAAGGCGTGGCCTGGTAGCCGTAGCTGAGTTCGATCAGCTGTTCGGCATTATTCAGGTTGGGGTAGTCGTTCCCGGCGTTGAGCGCGGCCAGTTCCTGCACCTCGCGGCTGCGCGGGTTGGGCACGGCGCGACCATAACCCAGGGCCAGGGTGTCACGCGGCCGGCCTTCGAACGGTTTGTACAACACCACGCCCGCGCCATACCACTTGCTGAACGGCGAGGCCGCTTCGCTGGCGGCGGAGTATTGGCCGAAGGCGTGCAGCACGCGGCCGGCGGAGGACTCCGAGGCCCATACGGCCTGATCAATCAACAGGTAGTGACCACCGCGACCGCTGACCTCCTTGTTGCTGCCGATGCGTTTCACGTCGGAACTGTCGTAGTAATAGCCCAGCTTGTATTCGCCCGGCAGGCTGCCCGCGTGTTTGTACACCAACTCGATCGGCACCACGGTGCCGGTGGTGTGCTTGGGCCCCAGGTGCCAGGCGCGGCTGGAGTTGCCATTGCTTTGCGGGTCGACGTTGAACGCGGCGACGCGCAGTTGCCAGTTGGGGGCAAAGTCGTATTTCACCCGCGCACCCAGGTGCGCATTCGGGTAGTTGGTCCAGCCGCTGCCGCCGGACATGTTCAGCGGATGCCCGCAGAAACCGGCGTTCATGAAGTTGCACAGAATCCCGCTGTCCAGGCCGCCGAGGTCGTTGCCCATGGCCATGTAGCCGAGCTTGACGTTCAGCGCCGGAGTAAAGAGCGTGCGCTCGTAACTCAGCTCGGTCAGGCGAGTGTACAGGCCGCCGTAGTTTTCCTGGATCGGCAGGCGGTTGCCCACCAGGTCCTCGGAAGCGCTATTGCCACGACGGTCGTTGAGGGTGACCTGGATGCGGTCGCCATTGTTGAAACCGTAGAGCTTGCCCAGGTCGAACTGCACGCCGAGCTTGAGGTTCTGCGAGTAGCGCGCCGAGCGGTGTTGGCCGCCGTGGGCGTTGTAGGCGGTTTCGCCACTGTAGTCGCCGGTAAAGCGGATGCCTTGCGCGTCGAGCTCATGGCGCAGGCCACCCCAGTCGCCGGTCAGGGTGGTGTCATCGGCTTGCACGGGCAGGGCGGCACCCAGGGCAAGGCCCAGCAACAGGCGCCCAAGGGGAATGTGAGAAGTGGGGGTCATGCGGGTTCTTCCAAACAGAAGGCGCGGTGCCGGGGGAGGCACCGCGCGAAGAGGGGGTTATGGCAGGGCGTAGGCGATCACGTAGTCGCCACGGTCGGTGGACTGGCGTGCGCCACCGGCAGTGATCACGATGTATTGCTTGCCGGTTTTCGGCGACACGTAAGTCATCGGGCCACCCTGGCTGCCCACGGGCAGGCGGGCTTTCCAGACTTCATCACCGTTGCCGCTGTTGAAGGCGCGCAGGTAGAAGTCCTGGGTGCCGGCGATAAAGATCAAGCCGCCCTGGGTCGACAGGGTGCCGCCGAGGGTTGGCAGGCCGATCTTGATCGGCAGGTGCATGCGGATGCCCAGGGGGCCGGTGTCTTCAACGGTACCGACCGGTACTTGCCAGGCGACCTTTTGCGTCTTCATGTCGATCGCGGTCAGGGTGCCGAACGGTGGCGCCTGGCACGGAATGCCGGCCACCGACAAGAAGCGGTTCTTGTTCACCGCATAGGGCGTACCCTTGAGCGGCACGGCGCCCATACCGGTGTTCAGCGCTTCGCCACCGGACGAGGCCTGGGCCTTGTTTTGCGACGGCACCATCTGGATCCACAGGCCCAGGCGCATGTCGTTGACGAAGATAAACCCATGCACCGGGTCGGTGGAAATGCTGCCCCAGTTCATGCCGCCCAGCGAACCCGGGAAGCTCAGGGATTTATCAGTGCCTGGCGCGGTGTACAGGCCTTCGTAGCGCATGCCTTTGAAGTCGATGCGGCACAGCAGCTGGTCAAACGGCGTGGCACCCCACATGTCCGATTCGGTCAGGGTCTGTGCGCCGATCTGCGGCATGCCGACCGATTTTGGCTGGGTGGGCGAGTAGGGTTCGTTAGGGATGTTGGCGGCCTTGACCGGGACTTCCTGCACGTCGGTCAACGGCTTGCCAGTGGCCCGGTCGAGCACGTAGATCTGCCCGGCCTTGGTGCCGATCACTACCGCTGGCACCGCTTTGTCGCTGCCCGGCGGGGTGAAGTCGATCAGGCTCGGCTGCATCGGCAGGTCGAAGTCCCACAGGTCATTGTGGACGGTCTGGTACACCCATTTTTCCGCACCGGTGGAGGCGTCCAGCGCCAGTACCGAAGCGCCGTATTTGTGGTTGAGCTGGGTGCGTTCCACGCCGTAGATGTCGGTGGACGAGCTGCCCATCGGCAAGAACACGGTGTTCATCAGCGGGTCATAGGACATCGGCGCCCAGCTGTTTGGGGTGCTGCGCACGTAGGTGCTGCCGTCGGCGGGCGCCTGCTTGTCTTCCGGGTTGCCTGGGTCGAAGGCCCAGCGCATCTGGCCGCTGATCACGTCGAAGCCACGGATCACACCGCCGGGCATGTCGGTCTGGACGTTGTCGGCCACGCGACCGCCCACCACCACGGTGGTGCCGGCGATCAGTGGCGCGGAGGACAGCTGATAGTAGCTGTCCGGTACGTTACCCAGGCCGGCTTTCAGATCCACCTGGCCGTGGGTGCCGAAGTCTTCGCAGAACTTGCCGGTGTCGGCATCCACGGCGATCAGGCGTGCATCGATGGTGTTGGTCAGCAGGCGACGCTGGCACTGCGCACCGGCGGGAACGCTGGCAGGCATGATCGGCGAACTGTTGGGCTGGGTCGGCTGGGCAATCGGCGCGGTGGCGTCGAAGTAGGCCATGCCACGGCAACGCTGCCACACCGCCGATTTGGCGTTGACTTCGTTCTTCCACAGCTCTTTGCCGGTGTCGGCGTCAAGGGCGATCAGGTTGTTGTGCGGCGTGCAGATGAACACTTTGTTGCCGATCTGCAGGGGCGTCAGTTGGTCTTCGGCACCGTTGCCGTCGCTGATGGCCACGTCGCCGGTGTGATAGGTCCACGCCACCTTGAGCTTGTTGACCGTGTCGCGGTTGATCTGGTCCAGCGCGGCGAAGCGGCTGCCCCCTTCGGTATTGCCGTAGTGCGCCCAGTCTTTCTGTGCGTCGGCCGCAGCCACCGGGGTGATGCCTGGGCCGGCACCGTTCGGCGCCACGCTTGGGTGGGCGACGAACATATTGCCTGCCGCCAAAGCAACGCCCGCCGTCAGTACGGCCGCCACGGCATAGGCGCCGCGCGCAGGCTTATTGACGAGCAGCGGGTAGACCAGCGCCACCACCATACCGATGGCCGCAAACATGAAGAGTCGCGAGAACAGCGGCCAGAACACCAGGCCCACATCCGCCACCGCCCAGATGGCCGTGCCGATCAGAAAGGCTGCGAACACCCATGCGCCGGCAGGCTTGCGGCAGGCGATCAACAGCCCGGCGATTGCCATGATTGCGCCGCCGATCAGGAAGTACCAGGAACCTCCCAGGCTGACCAGTTTGACGCCGCCAATGGCCAGCGCGAGGCCGAGCAGGGCGATGATAACGCCCAAGCCCAGCAATAATAATCTAGAGACGCCAGCGGCGCGCGATGCTCGTTTCATGTCGAAAGGACTCGAATGTGAGAGGGCAAAGACGCGATTTTAGCAAGATAAGTAACTGGTTAGTACATTATAGTCCTGCAATAGACTATTACAGGTACTGCGATGATGACGTGTGGCTAAATGTCGCCCAGGGCGCAATGCAAGTGTGGTGAGCGGAGCAAGCCCGCTCACCACTGTGATGCGCTGAATGGGAGCAGGTTTCGCGCCCGATCAGAACTTAAAGCGACCTACCAATCCTTTGAGCTGGCCCGAAATGTCCGTCAACCGACCTGACCCGGTCTGCGCCGAGTGGGCAAAACCTTCGACCAGTTGCGCGTCGGCATGGATCTGCGCGATGTGCCGGTTGATCTCTTCGGCCACTTGGTGTTGCTCTTCGGCGGCCGTGGCGATCTGGGTGTTCTGGTCGCGGATCGAGTCCACCGAGCCGCGGATCTTGTCGAAGCTGTCGCGTGCCTGCTGGATACGTTCCACGCTGGTGTGAGACACCAGCAGGCTGCCTTGCATCTGCTGCGTCACCTCCTGGGTGCGGCGGGCGAGGTTGCCGAGCAGGCTGTCGATTTCGCCGGTGGAGTCGGCGGTGCGACGGGCGAGGGCGCGGACTTCGTCGGCGACCACCGCAAAACCTCGGCCTTGGTCGCCGGCGCGCGCCGCTTCGATCGCCGCGTTGAGCGCCAGCAGGTTGGTCTGCTCGGCAATCGAGCGGATGGTGTCGAGGATGGTGTTGATGTTTTTGCTGTCCTGCTCCAACTGCTGCATGGTCTGGGTCGAGCGTTGCAAGTCTTCACTGAGTTTGAGCACGCTGCCGGTGGCTTCGCCGATGTGCTGCTGGCCGTCATGCACGTCGCGGTAGCCTTCGTCGGCACTGGTGGCGGCGGCGCTGCAGGAACGCGCGACTTCGTTGGCGGTGGCCACCATTTCGTTGAACGCGGTGCTCACCAGTTCCACGGCTTCGCGTTGGCGACCGGCCGCCTGGTTCATGTTGTGGGCCACTTCGCGGGTATCGGCGGCGGCGCTCTGCAGGTCGGACGAGGCGTTGCCGATGCGTTGCACCAACTGGGCGATCATGCTCAGGAACTGGTTGAACCAGCCGGCCAGGCTGGCGGTTTCGTCCTTGCCTTGCACCTTGAGCTGGCGCGTCAGGT
Organism: Pseudomonas sp. H3_E07; assembly: GCF_054668895.1. Classification (NCBI taxonomy): domain Bacteria; kingdom Pseudomonadati; phylum Pseudomonadota; class Gammaproteobacteria; order Pseudomonadales; family Pseudomonadaceae; genus Pseudomonas; species Pseudomonas sp. H3_E07. The sequence goes on along the minus strand of NZ_CP162795.1, from coordinate 524,279 downwards.
CGCCTTCACCTTCGGCGATCTCTTGCAGGCCGTCGGCTACGCCACGGATCGGGCGCACGATAACGCTGGCAAAGCTGGCACCGACTATTGCGAACACCAATGCCAATACCGCTGCAATGGCTGCAATCAACCAAGTCAGGCGCGTGGCGCCGGCCATCACTTCGTCGCGCTTGATCAGGCCGATAAAGCGCCAGCCCAAGTCTTTGGAGCTAACCATATTGGCCATGTACGCCACGCCATCAATCTCGATCTGGGTCACGCCGTCGCCGCGTTTAGCCAGTTCGGCATAGTTCGGGCCCAGGTCGGCCAGGGGCTTGAAGTTGTGCTTGGCATCGCTGGGGTCCACCAGCACGTTGCCGTTGCCTTCCACCAGCATCAGGTAGCCGCTGTCGCCCAGCTTGATGTTGCGTACCAGTTCGGTGAGCTGCTTGAGCGACACGTCCAGGCCGACCACGCCGAGGATATTCCCGGTGGCATCAGCGACGGTGTGTACGGTGCCGATCAGCGTCACATCATCCGGCGCCCAATAGTAGGCACCGGTGCGCACGGTTTTACCCGGCGCGGCGATGGCCGCTTGATACCAGGGGCGCACGCGCGGATCGTAGTTGTTGAGTTTGGTGTCGTCGGGCCAACTGGCGTAGCCGCCGTCTTTCAAACCCAGGGACAGGTAGGCAGTGCTGGGATGGCTCTTGGCGAACTGGTCGAAGATCTCCAGCAGCTCTTTATTCGTGGGGGTGAGCGGGATTTGTGCGGCGTCGGCGCCGGCGTAGCTCTTGAGGTCCTTGGCCGCGACAACGCGCGGGTCCTTGGCCACATAGTCGACGTTCTGGCTGATGCCATCGAAGAACTGCTTCATGCCGTTGTCGATCTGGCGGATCTCACGGCCACTGCTGTCGAGGAAATTGGCCTGGGCCCCCTCGCGCAGATTCAACACGACCAGCACGGCCACCAGGATAACCGGCACGCACGCGATGGCGGCAAATGCCCAGGTCAGCTTTTGCTTGATATTCATGACTTCACCCGCGGGTATTTATAATTTTGGCAAGGAGAAAACAGTAGCGTCGAGCGTCGCATGTGTTGTTATGAGGGGGGTGTGGCCCATGCGTACTCCCTGTATATCGACTGAGGGAGCACGCACTTGAGGCCGAAGGGAGGGTTTAACCGATGCGCTCGCCACCCAGCGCATCACGCTGCATTGACTGCAGGTTTTTCTCGATGGTTTCGCAGATGGTGTCCATCTGTATCTGGTGTTCGCTGGAGTTGAACGGGCTTTGCAGGTCGGTGCCGATGCGCTCGATGGCCAGCAGCATGAAGCCCACCACCGTCGAGGCCAGCGGGGTGAACCAACCCAGGGACTCCACTAGGCCCACCGGTACGATCAGGCAGAACAGCGAGATAAACAGGCGCGGGAAATACACGTAAGGGTAGGGTAGCGGTGTGTTGGCGATCCGTTCCATGCCGCCCTGGGCGTTGGACAAATCCACCAGGGTCGACTCCAGCCGTGCCAGGCGAATGCTGTCGAGGTGACCGACCTTGTACTCCCGTGCCAGCAACGCCGCTGAACCGGTGAGGATATCGTTGGCAAAGTTGTTGGTGGCGCCGTTACGCGCAAACTCATCGCCGGGGATAAACGCGCGGACTTCTTCAGGGCACGGTTGGCCCTTGAGGTGTGCGGCCAGGCAATTCACATAGGCCACATGGCGACGCAGCAGGGTGGCCTTGACCGGGTTCACTTCGTCGTCGGGATCGTCCAGCAGGGTCAGTACCTGGCGTGCAAAACTGCGCGAGTTGTTGACCATCGCGCCCCACAGGGTACGGGCTTCCCACCAGCGGTTGTAGGCGCTGCTGTTACGAAAACTGATCAGCACCACCAGCGCCGAACCCAGCAGGGTCAGGGGCATCAGCGGCAGATTGATCTTGTAGGTGAGGAACAACATGAAGTCCACAGTGACGGCGACGTCCCACAACAACAGCCAGAACAGCGCCCAGCCCACGTAGCCCATGGTCTTAATGATCAGGCGGTACTTTTTGATGATGGCGGCTTTCAAACGAGAACCTCGCGAGCGGTAAGCAACAGTGCTTAAGCTCGGACGCGGGTTCACAGCAAAGGTTCGCCTGATGCCTGAATCGTTTAAGTGCCGCGAATGTCGATCTCTTGCTGGCGCAGCACCTCAAGCGCTGCCAGCACGACATGCGCTTGTCCAATGACGTTGCCCGCCATTACTTCATGGTCGTCTATTCATGATGGTTTCTCATTCGGGTGAGTACGTTGTTTTTATCGATGGCACTGACCACCTCAATGCCAAGTTTCACCCAAGGACTGCCTGCTGCGCCTGGGGGACCTGAGCATGATGTTCAACGCACGGTTGGAGGCGCAGCGATTTGTCGACCAACTGCAAGGGCGCATTGGCGCACTCAAATTCGGCGGTGCGCCGAGCCGTGATGCTGTGCAGGGGGAGGCTGATCCTGGCTCAGTGCTGGGCGAGGATGCACCCGAGTAAACCCGGAAAGCGCGCCTCAAGCACCTCGGCACGCAACGAATTCAGATGCGTGGTGCCCGCGCTGCGGGTGTGCACCAGCCCGGCGTCACGCAACACGCGAAAGTGGTGGGACATGCTCGACTTGGGTCGCCCGCCATCCAGTTCGCCACAGGTGGCCTCGGGCACGCCGGCCAGGCAGCGCACGATTTCGAGGCGAACCGGGTCACTCAGCGCGTACAGCAGGCGTTCGAGGGTCAGGTCTTCAAGGGGAGGGTGTTTAAAGGCTCGCATGAAATGAATCATAGCAGGGGGGTATCGTTGAATACCATAGTTCGATTACCATCGAACTATCGAATCACTCACTCGCTCTTGGAGTTCTTCATGTCCGCTTTGTTCGAACCGTTCACACTCAAAGACGTCACCCTGCGTAACCGCATCGCTATTCCGCCGATGTGCCAGTACATGGCCGAAGACGGCATCGTCAACGATTGGCACCACGTGCACCTGGCCAGCATGGCCCGTGGCGGTGCCGGTCTGGTAGTGGTCGAAGCCACCGCTGTCGCGCCGGAAGGCCGCATCACCCCCGGCTGCGCTGGTATTTGGAGCGACGCCCACGCCGAGGCCTTCGTGCCAATGGTCAAAGCCATCAAGGCTGCTGGCTCGGTGCCGGGCATCCAGATCGGCCACGCCGGCCGTAAGGCCAGCGCCAACCGCCCGTGGGAAGGTGACGACCATATCGCCGCCTCCGATGCCCGCAGCTGGGAAACCATCGCCCCGTCGGCCATCGCCTTTGGTGCCAACCTGCCGCAAGTGCCGCGGGCCATGACCCTGGACGACATTGCGCGTGTGCGCCAGGACTTCGTCGACGCTGCCCGCCGTGCGCGTGACGCCGGCTTTGAGTGGATCGAACTGCATTTTGCCCACGGTTACCTGGGCCAGAGCTTCTTCTCCGAGCACTCCAACCAACGCACCGACGCCTATGGCGGCAGCTTCGATAACCGCAGCCGTTTCCTCCTGGAAACCCTGGCCGCCGTTCGTGAAGTCTGGCCGGAAAACCTGCCACTCACTGCACGTTTCGGCGTGATCGAATACGACGGCCGCGACGAGCAGACCCTCACCGAGTCCATCGAACTGGCCCGTCGTTTCAAGGCCGGTGGCCTGGACCTGCTGAGCGTGAGCGTCGGTTTCACCATCCCTGACACCAATATTCCGTGGGGTCCGGCGTTCATGGGCCCGATCGCTGAGCGCGTGCGTCGCGAAGCCGGTATTCCGGTCACCTCGGCCTGGGGTTTTGGCACCCCGCAGCTGGCTGAAGGTGCATTGCAGGCGGGTCACCTGGACCTGGTCTCGGTGGGCCGTGCTCACCTGGCAGACCCGCATTGGGCATACTTTGCGGCTAAAGAACTGGGCGTCGATAAGTCGTCCTGGACCTTGCCTGCGCCGTATGCGCATTGGTTGGAACGCTATCGCTGAGGCGAAATAGCCTGCGTTCATCATCGAAAGCCACTCTCAGGAGTGGTTTTTTTTCATCTGTCGAAAAGTAACGAATGAGAACGCATGTCAATCGGTAATGAGTTGCTATAACATGCGCGGCAAAATAATTGGCAAATATGCCGCTCCATTTGGCTCATTTACTAGGTCATTCCCATGCGTCGTACCCTGGTTTCCCTGTGTGTGCTTCAGGCGTTTTCCCCGTTGAGTTGGGCAGAGGTCGAGTCGGCTGAAAAAGCCGGCATCGAGTTGCAGGCCACCAGCATCACCGGCACTGCCGACTATGAAACAGCGCAGGGGCCGGTGCAGGGCTACCACGCCACACGCTCGGCGAGCGCGACGCGTACCGACACGTCGATTCATGAAACCCCGCAGTCCATCAGTGTGGTCTCCAAAGACGTGGTCGAGGACATTGGTGCTACCCGCCTGCAGGACGCGCTGGATTACGCCGGCGGTGTCGGGCGTGCCAACAACTTCGGCGGGCAGGGGCTCACCACCTTTACCGTGCGCGGCTTTACCACCGGCGAGTTCTACCGCAACGGCTTTCCGATCAACCGTGGTTACCCGAACATGCCGGACGCCAACACCATCGAACGCCTGGAAGTGCTGCGCGGCCCGGCGACCATGCTCTATGGTCGTGGCGATCCGGGTGGCACCTTCAACGTGGTCTCCAAGCAACCGCTGGCCGAGCCTACGGTGACCCTCGGCAGCCAGCTGGATGATCAGGGCATGCAGCGCGCCACCCTCGACGCCTCCGGCCCGCTGGACGAACAAGGTCGCCTGGCCTATCGCCTGAATGTGGTGGGCGAGGGCGGCGAGACCTTCCGTGACCATGTCGAGACCGAGCGTTACGGCGTGACGCCGGTCATCACTTGGCAAGCCACCGACGACACCAAGGTGATCTTCGAAGGCGACTTCATGCGCAACAATCACCCGCTGGATCGTGGCCTGACGCGCTTTACCAATCAGAAAGGCACCGCGTCGCGCGATACCTTCTGGGGGGATAAAGATGTCGGTAAATTGCACAACGACAACAACATGGCCCAACTGCGTTTCGAGCACCTGCTCAACGACAATTGGACCCTGGGCGGTGGGTTTCAGTGGTTGGACGGTACCTTGCAGGGCAACGCGATTGAAGCCAATAGCCTGGCGGCGGACGGTCACACGCTCAACCGAAACTTCAACTACCGCAAGCTGGAATGGACCGATAAAGATGCCCAGCTCAACCTGACCGGGCATTTCTCCACGGGGGCTTTTGATCACACCTTGCTGACGGGGGTTGAGTTTGAGGATTACGACTATAAGTCGATCATCCAGCGCTCCAGTGCCGCCTACACCAGCGATATTTTCAACCCGGTCTATGGCAAACCGCGCCCGGCGCTGACCAGCACCCCGACTCACGATAAAGAAAACCTTAAAACCTACTCGGCATTCATTCAGGATCAGGTCGCGCTGACCGAACGTCTGAAAGTGTTGGCGGGTGCGCGCTTTGAACGCTTCGAGCACGAGTACGAGACCTATGTAGCGGGTGGTAAAAACTGGAAGGCCAGCGACAACTCGGTCACTCCACGCGTGGGTGCGATCTACGACCTGACTGACACCCTGGCGATCTATGCCGACGCAGCACGCTCGTTCAAGCCCAATACCGGTGCTAGCAGTGGCGGAGTTGGATTTGAACCTGAAAAGGGCAAGTCGTATGAGATGGGCATCAAATGGGAAGGGTTGGATCGCCAGTTGAGCGTTGATGCCGCGATCTATCAGATCGACAAGAAAAATGTGCTCACCACTGATCCTTTGGACCCGAACTCAAAAGTCGCCGCTGGACAGGTGCGCAGCCGTGGGTTCGACCTGAACGTTGCCGGCAACCTCACCCCGGAATGGCGTGTCATCGGTGGCTATGCGTATGTGGACGCCGAAGTGACCAAAGACAACACCATTCGGGTCGGCTCGCGGTTGGCCAACATCCCGCGCAATAGCTTCAGCTTGCTGAACGTGTACGAATTTCAGGATGGCAGCCTTAAAGGGCTTGGGTTGGGCGCCGGCGCCAAATATGTCGATGAGCGCGTTGGCCAGACCTCCAATACGCCGTTCTCGATGGACGCCTACACCGTGGTCGACCTGCTCAGCTACTACAAGGTCAACGACAAAGTCCGGCTGAACCTGGACGTGAAGAACCTGTTCAACCGCGACTTTGAAGAAGGCGCGTTCGGGAACTTCTACGCCTACCCAGGCGAGCCGCGCACGGTGCAGGTCGGTATCGCCTACACCCTCTAACGGCGTACACAGGTAAAAATGTGGGAGCGGGCTTGCCCGCGAATGCAAAGTGTCAGTCACTGAATGTATTGGCTGATACACCGCATTCGCGAGCAAGCCCGCTCCCACATTTGGATCGAGTTACACCCGATAAAGCCCGGTTGCCGGCTCCCGCTTCAGAGCGGCGTCAGCACATTCATCACCGTATCCAACGCCACCCGCGTGTCATCCAACTGCACCAGCGACGCATGCCGCGCGCCCAGCGCGTCGCGGTTCTGGATTGCGGTGAGAATCGCCTTGTGCCGGGGCAGGCTCAGGCCCTGGATGTCCGGGCGGCGGTTGGTGATGTTGATCGACTCGCGCAACGGCAGCGACAGCATATTGCACATGTAGGCCAGCAGGTCGTTGCGGGTGGCGTCGGCAATCGCGCGGTGGAAGTCCAGGTCGGCCTGAAGCAGCTGTTCGTGGGTCTGCGCGGTTTCCATGCCCAGGTAGGCTTGTTCGATGGTGGCGATGTCTTCATCGGTGGCGGTGGTCGCAGCCATGGCGGCGATTTCCGGTTCGAGGATGCGTCGCACGCCGGCCAACGTGTTGAAGAACTCACTGTGGGGCGTGGACTGCATCAACCAGGACAATACGTCCGGGTCGAGCAGGTGCCATTTCAACCGAGGCCGCACCACCGCGCCCACCCGTGGCTTGGAATACACCAGGCCCTTGGCGCTGAGCACCCGCGTAGCCTCACGCAACACCGAGCGGCTGACCTTGTACTCCTCGCAGAGCGTGGCCTCCATGGGCAGCCGTTCTTCAGGCTTGAAGCGACCGGAAACGATGTGCATGCCCAAGTCCTGAACGATCTGGGCATGCTGGCTCTTGCGCGGCTTGGACGGCTGGTGATCCATGACTACAGGGAGGCTCTGGCTTGAATTCGCCGCATCATAGCATCCCAATTAGTGGGAATGCCTTGGGACTTCCGCCCCGCGGCAACCCACCAGGAAGTCAAAGTCACAGCCCTGGTCGGCCTGCAGCACATGGTCGATGTACAGCTGGCGATAGCCGCCGACGATGAGTTTCTGCGGCGGCGCCAGGTCGGCCATGCGTGCCGCCAGCTCTGCGTCGGGGATGTCCAGGTGCAAGCGGCCGTTGGCGCAGTCCAGTTCGATCCAGTCACCTTCCTTGACCGTGGCCAGCGGCCCGCCGGCCGCAGCCTCTGGCGCCACGTGCAACACCACCGTGCCATATGCGGTGCCGCTCATGCGCGCATCGGAAATCCGCACCATGTCCGTCACGCCCTGGGCCAGCAGCTTGGCGGGCAGGCCCATGTTGCCGACTTCGGCCATGCCTGGGTAACCCTTGGGGCCACAGTTTTTCATGACCAGAATCGAGTTGGCATCCACGTCCAGTTCCGGGTCATTGATGCGCGCCTTGTACATGTCGAAGTTCTCGAACACCACCGCACGACCTCGGTGCTGCATCAGTGCCGGGCTGGCGGCGGACGGCTTGAGCACCGCACCGAGCGGCGCCAGGTTGCCGCGCAACACGCAGATGCCGCCATCGGCGCGAATCGGGTTGTCGAGGGTGCGGATCACTTCGTCCTGGCCGTAGATCGGCGAGTCCTGGGTGTTCTCGCCCAGGGACTTGCCGTTCACGGTCAGGGCATTCGGGTGCGGGATCAGGTTGGCTTCACCGAGGCGGCGCAGCACGGCGGGCAGGCCGCCGGCGTAGTAGAACTCTTCCATCAGGAAGCGGCCCGAGGGTTGCAGGTCGACAATGGTCGGCATGCCACGGCCGATGCGGGTCCAGTCATCCAGGTCAAGTTCGACGCCGATGCGCCCGGCGATGGCTTTGAGGTGGATCACCGCGTTGGTCGAACCGCCGATGGCCGCATTCACGCGGATCGCGTTTTCGAACGCCTCTTTGGTGAGGATCTTCGACAGCTTCAAGTCTTCGCGCACCATTTCGACCGCACGCATGCCCGACATATGCGCCAGCACATAGCGCCGTGCATCCACCGCCGGAATCGCCGCGTTGTGGGGCAGGGAAGTGCCCAACGCCTCGGCCATGCAGGCCATGGTCGACGCGGTGCCCATGGTGTTGCAGGTGCCTGCCGAGCGTGACATGCCGCCCTCGGCCGCGAGGAAATCATCCAGCGTAATCGTGCCAGCCTTGACCTGTTCACTGAGCTGCCAGACCACTGTGCCCGAGCCAATGTCCTGGCCCTTGTGCTTGCCGTTGAGCATCGGCCCGCCGGTGACGACGATGGCTGGCACGTCGCAACTGGCCGCGCCCATCAGCAGGGCGGGGGTGGTTTTGTCGCAGCCGGTCAATAGCACCACGCCGTCAATCGGGTTGCCACGGATTGCTTCCTCTACGTCCATGCTTGCCAGGTTGCGGGTAAGCATCGCGGTAGGGCGCAGGTTCGACTCGCCATTGGAGAACACCGGGAACTCCACCGGGAAGCCGCCGGCCTCGATCACGCCGCGTTTGACGTGCTCGGCAATCTGGCGGAAATGCGCGTTGCAGGGGGTCAGCTCTGACCAGGTATTGCAGATGCCGATGATTGGCTTGCCATGAAACTGATGGTCGGCAATGCCCTGATTCTTCATCCAGCTGCGGTACATGAAGCCGTTCTTGTCGGCGGTACCAAACCACTGGGCAGAGCGTAGGCCGGGCTTTTTATCAGGCATGATCGATTCTCTTATTGTATGACTATATGTTCTATGCGTGCTTAAACATAAGCGCAAAAACGCTGCTTTGGAAGAGTTGTTTTGCAAATAGTCATACTATATAGTCGGCTTCAACAGAGGTATGACCCTGGCGGATTTCCGCGAGAGGCGTCCCCCGAGCTTCTATAAAAACAACAATCGGAGATCGACCCCATGAGCCAGGAACTGCGGCTTATTCGGCGCATCACGCTGAAACTGATTCCCTTCCTGATCCTGCTGTACCTGATCGCCTACGTGGACCGCTCCGCTGTGGGCTTTGCCAAGCTGCACATGGGCGCCGACGTCGGCATCGGCGACGCCGCCTATGGCCTGGGTGCGGGGTTGTTCTTCATTGGCTACTTCCTGTTCGAGATCCCCAGCAACCTGATGCTCGACCGCTTTGGCGCACGGCGCTGGTTTGTGCGCATCATGATCACCTGGGGCGCTATCACCATCGGCATGGCCTTCGTGCAGGGGCCGCACAGCTTTTACGTGATGCGCTTTCTGCTCGGCGCGGCAGAGGCGGGGTTCTTTCCGGGTGTTCTCTACTACATCACCCAATGGTTTCCGGTGCGCCATCGCGGCAAGATCCTTGGGCTATTCATCCTGTCCCAGCCTATTGCGATGATGATTACCGGCCCGGTGTCCGGTGGTTTGCTGGGCATGGACGGCATGCTTGGTCTGCATGGCTGGCAGTGGCTGTTCATCGTGATCGGCACGCCGGCGATCCTGCTGACCTGGCCGGTGCTGCGCTACTTGCCGGACGGCCCCAAGCAGGTCACCTGGATGAGCGAGGACGAAAAGGCCTGGCTCACCGGAGAGCTCGCCAAAGACCTGCAAGCCTACGGCCAGACCCGCCACGGCAACCCGCTGCATGCCCTGAAAGACAAGCGGGTGTTGCTGCTGGCGCTGTTCTACCTGCCGGTGACCCTGAGCATCTATGGCCTGGGCCTGTGGTTGCCGACGCTGATCAAGCAATTCGGCGGCAGCGACCTCACCACCGGCTTCATCTCCGCCGTGCCGTATATCTTCGGCATCATCGGCTTGCTGATCATCCCGCGCAGTTCCGATCGGTTGAATGATCGCTACGGTCATCTTGCGGTGCTTTATGTGCTCGGTGCCATCGGCCTGTTCTTCAGTGCCTGGTTGAGCGTGCCGCTGCTGCAAATGGCGGCGCTGTGCCTGGCGGCGTTCGCGATGTTTTCCTGCACGGCGGTGTTCTGGACCTTGCCGGGGCGCTTTTTTGCCGGCGCCAGTGCGGCGGCGGGCATTGCGCTGATCAACTCGGTGGGCAACCTCGGTGGCTATATCGGCCCGTTCGTGATCGGTGCGCTCAAGGAATACACCGGCAACCTGGCGTCGGGCTTGTACTTTTTGTCCGGGGTGATGGTGTTCGGGTTGGTCTTGACCTTCGTGGTCTACCGCTTGCTGGAGCGCAAGCACGTGCTGCCTGCCGACCAATTCGCCGCCAGTGCCCGTGGCGCTACACGTACTTAATCTGGGAGAAGTTTCATGCGTTTAGTTCAGTTCGAGTTAAGCAACGGCGAACGCCGGGTCGGCGTGGTAGAGGGCGATAGCCTGCGTGAAGTGCAGACGGCACGCAGCGTGCGCGAATTGGCCCTGGCCGCCATCGAAGCCGGCGTCGGCCTGGCACAACAGGTCAATAACCTCGGCCTGGGCGACAGTCACGACTACGCCACGTTGCTGGCCGACCTGAAGATCCTGCCGCCGCTGGACCACCCGGACCCGGCGCATATGCTGATCAGCGGCACCGGCCTGACCCACCTGGGCAGCGCCTCTGCGCGGGACAAGATGCACCAGGCCGGAGACGACACCGCACTGACCGACACCATGCGCATCTTCAAGTGGGGCGTGGAGGGCGGCAAGCCCGCGGGCGGCCAGGCGGGCGTGCAGCCCGAGTGGTTCTACAAGGGCGACGGCAGCATCGTCGTGCGCCCCGGCGCAGCTTTCCCGGTACCGCCGTTTGCCGAGGATGCCGGTGAAGAGCCGGAGATCGGTGGCCTCTACGTCATCGGCCCGGACAGCAAGCCCTATCGTGTCGGGTTCGCGGTGGGCAATGAATTCTCCGACCACGTCATGGAGCGCAAGAACTACCTGTATCTGGCCCATTCCAAGCTGCGCAGTTGCAGTTATGGCCCGGAGTTGCGCGTGGGTGAGTTGCCCCAGCACCTGGCGGGCACCAGCCGTATCGTGCGTAACGGTGAGGAAATCTGGCGGAACGAATTCCTCAGCGGCGAGGCCAATATGTGCCACAGCCTGGAGAACCTCGAATACCACCACTTCAAATACCGCCAGTTCCTCAAGCCTGGCGACGTACACATCCACTTTTTCGGCACCGCCACGCTGTCGTTCGCGGACGGTATCCGTACCCAGCCGGGCGATGTGTTCGAAATCAGCCAGGCCGAGTTCGGTGCGCCGCTGGTCAACCGTGTTGGCAGCAGTGATGCGGCTTTCGAACCCGGCAACGTCATTACCCTTTAAGGAGAAAAACATGACCTCGTTCCTCGGCCACAACTACATCGGCGGTCAGCGTAGCGCCAACGGCAGCGTCACCTTGCAAAGCGTCGACGCCACCAGCGGTGAAGCCTTGCCGCAGCATTTCTACCAGGCTACGCCCCAGGAAGTCGACGCCGCCGCCAAGGCTGCCGCGCAGGCTTATCCTGCCTACCGCGCGTTGAGTGCGGCACGCCGCGCGCAGTTCCTGGACGCAGTGGCCGATGAGCTGGACGCGCTGGGTGATGAATTTGTCGAGCTGGTCTGTCGCGAAACCGCGTTGCCGGCCGCGCGTATCAAGGGCGAGCGTGGGCGTACCAGCGGCCAGATGCGTCTGTTCGCCACCGTGTTGCGTCGGGGTGATTTCTACGGCGCGCGCATCGACAAAGCGCTGCCTGACCGCCAACCCATGCCGCGCCCGGATTTGCGTCAATATCGCATTGGCCTGGGACCGGTGGCCGTGTTTGGCGCCAGCAACTTTCCCCTGGCCTTCTCTACGGCGGGCGGCGACACCGCCGCCGCGCTGGCGGCAGGCTGTCCGGTGGTGTTCAAAGCCCACAGCGGGCATATGGCGACGGCAGAACGCGTCGCCGATGCGATCATCCGCGCGGCCGAAGCCACCGAGATGCCGGCGGGTGTGTTCAATATGATCTTCGGCGGCGGTGTCGGTGAAGCACTGGTCAAGCATCCGGCCATCCAGGCGGTCGGCTTTACCGGCTCGCTCAAGGGCGGCCGTGCATTGTGCGACATGGCGGCAGCGCGCCCGCAACCGATCCCGGTGTTTGCCGAGATGTCGAGTATCAACCCCGTGATTGTGCTGCCCCAGGCGTTAAAAGCACGGGCCGAAAGCGTCGCGCGTGACCTGACGGCATCGGTCGTCCAGGGCTGCGGCCAGTTCTGCACCAACCCTGGTCTGGTGATCGGTGTCGCATCGCCTGAATTCACCGCGTTCACCCAACAAGTCGCCCAATTGATCGGCGACCAACCGGCACAGACCATGCTCAACGCCGGCACCCTGAGCAGCTACGGCAAAGGACTGGAGAAACTCCTGGCTCATCCGGGTATCCAGCACCTGGCGGGCAGCCGACAGGCCGGTAACCAAGCGCAACCGCAGTTGTTCAAGGCCGATGTACGCCTATTGATCGACGGCGATGAAGTGCTGCAGGAAGAAGTCTTCGGCCCCACCACGGTGTTCGTCGAAGTCGCCGACCAGGTCCAACTCAGCGCCGCGTTGCACGGCCTGCACGGCCAGCTCACAGCAACGATCATTGGCGAGCCGGCCGACCTGCAACAGTTCGCCGAACTCACTCCCCTGCTGGAGCAGAAGGTCGGCCGCATCCTGCTCAACGGTTACCCGACCGGTGTGGAGGTCTGCGATTCGATGGTGCACGGTGGGCCGTACCCGGCGACGTCGGACGCCCGTGGCACTTCGGTCGGCACCTTGGCCATCGACCGTTTCCTGCGCCCCGTGTGCTTCCAGAATTACCCTGATAGCCTGCTGCCCGACGCGTTGAAAAACGCCAACCCGTTGCGTATCCAGCGGCTGGTGGATGGCACGCCATCTCGCGACCCGCTGTAACGCACACCTGAGAACAATAAAAATTCAGGAGGCATCATGTCGTGTATCGCCGTTACCCCGCACCGTGCGCAATTGGGCGAGGGGCCGTTCTGGGACGCGCCGACCCAGGCGCTGTACTGGGTCAATATCGCCGGCAAACAGGCGCTGCGCCTGATGGGCGGGCAATTGCAAGTGTGGCAGTTGCCCGAGCATGTCTCGGCGTTCATCCCGTGTGAAAGCGGCGATGCCTTGGTGACCCTGAGCAGTGGCGTCTATCGCCTCGACCTGGCCACTGAAGCCCTGACGCTGCTGTGCGTAGCGGACCCGCAACCGGGTAACCGCGGCAACGAAGCGCGCTGCGATGCCAGCGGCCGCCTGTGGCTGGGCACCATGCAGAACAACATTGGCGAGCAGGGTGAAGACCTGCCCATCACCCGACGTTCCGGTGGCCTGTTTCGCATAGATGCAGATGCGCAGGTCACGCCGTTACTCAGCGGCCTGGGCATTCCCAACACCTTGCTGTGGAGTGATGACGGCCGCCACGTGCATTTCGGCGACAGCCTGGACGGCACGCTGTACCGGCACGCTATCCAACCCGACGGCCAACTCGACCCAGCGCAGACCTGGTTCGGCCCACACGAGCGCGGCGGGCCGGACGGCTCGGCCATGGACGTTGACGGCTACATCTGGAACGCCCGCTGGGACGGCAGTTGCCTGCTGCGCCTCACGCCCGACGGCGAAGTGGACCGCATCGTCGAACTGCCCGTCAGCCGTCCCACCAGTTGCGTATTGGGTGGCCCGAACCTCACCACCCTGTACATCACCAGCGCCGCCAGTCCCTTGGATCACCCCTTGGACGGTGCGGTGTTGGCCATGGAAGTTGATGTCCCTGGAAAACCTTGTCATCGCTTTGCTGGATAAAACCCAAGACTTAAAACAACAACAAGGAGTCACCCGTATGAATCGTCGTCGTGGTTTGCGTTCCCTGTGCTGCGCCGCTGTGGCGGTCTCGGCCATGAGTTTGAGCGGGCTGCTGCTGGCCGCTGAGGAAGTGAAAATCGGTTTCCTGGTCAAACAGGCCGAGGAGCCGTGGTTCCAGACCGAATGGGCCTTTGCCGAGAAAGCCGGCAAGGAACATGGCTTCACCGTGATCAAGATCGCCGTGCCCGACGGCGAGAAAACCCTCTCGGCCATCGACAGCCTGGCTGCCAACGGCGCCAAGGGTTTTGTGATCTGCCCGCCGGACGTTTCCCTCGGCCCGGCCATCGTCGCCAAGGCCAAGGCCAACGGCTTGAAAGTCATCGCGGTGGACGACCGATTCGTGGATGCCAAGGGCAACTTCATGGAGGACGTGCCGTATCTGGGCATGGCGGCCTTCGAAGTCGGCCAGAAGCAGGGCGCCGCCATGGCCGCCGAAGCGAAAAAACGCGGCTGGGACTGGAAGGACACCTATGCGGTGATCAACACCTTCAACGAGCTCGACACGGGTAAAAAACGCACCGATGGTTCGGTCAAATCCCTGGAGGAAGCGGGTATTCCCAAGGATCACATCCTGTTTACTGCCGCCAAAACCCTGGATGTCCCAGGCAGCATGGACGCCACCAATTCGGCCCTGGTGAAACTGCCCAGTGGCGCGAAAAACCTGATCATCGGCGGCATGAACGACAACACCGTGCTGGGCGGCGTGCGCGCCACCGAAAGCGCCGGCTTCAAGGCGGCCAACGTGATCGGCATCGGCATCAATGGCACCGACGCCATCGGCGAACTGAAAAAGCCAAGCAGTGGTTTCTTCGGCTCGATGCTGCCTAGCCCCCATATCGAGGGCTATAACACCGCGCTGATGATGTACGAGTGGGTCACCAAAGGCACCGAGCCTGCCAAATACACCGCCATGGATGAGGTGACCTTGATCACCCGTGAGAACTTCCAGGCCGAACTGACCAAGATCGGGCTGTGGCAATGACCGCTGCTGCCTTGCGATTTGACGGCATTGGCAAAACCTTCCCCGGGGTCAAGGCGCTGGATGGCATCAGCTTCAGCGCCCACCCTGGGCAGGTGCACGCGCTGATGGGCGAGAACGGCGCGGGCAAGTCGACGCTGCTGAAGATCCTCGGCGGCGCCTACATTCCCAACAGCGGCACGCTGCACATCGGCGAGCAGGTCATGGCCTTCAAAAGCGCCGCCGACAGCATTGCCAGCGGTGTGGCGGTGATCCATCAGGAACTGCATCTGGTGCCGGAAATGAGCGTGGCCGAGAACCTGTTCCTCGGGCATTTACCGTCGCGTTTCGGCGTGGTCAACCGGGGGCTCCTGCGCAAGCAGGCCCTCGCTTGCCTCAAGGGCCTGGCGGATGAAATCGATCCGGCCGAGAAACTCGGGCGTCTGTCCCTGGGCCAGCGCCAACTGGTGGAAATCGCCAAGGCGCTGTCCCGTGGCGCCCATGTAATCGCCTTCGACGAGCCCACCAGCAGCCTCTCCGCGCGCGAAATCGACCGCTTGATGGCGATCATCGCGCGTCTGCGCGATGAGGGCAAAGTGGTGCTCTACGTGTCGCACCGCATGGAAGAAGTATTCCGCATCTGCAACGCGGTCACGGTGTTCAAGGACGGTCGCTACGTGCGCACGTTCGAGGACATGAGCGCGCTGACCCATGACCAGTTGGTGACGTGCATGGTCGGTCGCGATATCCAGGACATCTACGACTACCGTCCGCGTGAGCACGGCGAAGTGGCGCTCAAGGTCGACGGCCTGCTGGGCCCCGGTCTGCGTGAGCCGGTCAGTTTCAACGTGCGCAAGGGCGAGATTCTTGGCCTGTTCGGGCTGGTAGGCGCAGGGCGGACGGAGTTGTTCCGCCTGCTCAGCGGCCTGGAACGTGCCAGCGCCGGGCAACTGGAGCTCTGCGGCGAGCCCTTTCACTTGCAGTCACCACGGGACGCCATCGCCGCCGGCGTGCTGCTGTGCCCGGAAGACCGTAAGAAGGAGGGCATCATTCCGCTGTCCAGTGTCGCCGAGAACATCAATATCAGCGCACGCGGTGCCCATTCCACGTTCGGCTGGTTGCTGCGTGAAGGCTGGGAGAAGGGCAACGCCGATCAGCAGATCAACGCCATGAAGGTCAAGACACCCAACGCGGCGCAAAAAATCATGTACCTCTCCGGCGGCAACCAGCAGAAGGCCATTCTCGGCCGCTGGCTGTCGATGCCGATGAAGGTGCTGCTGCTGGACGAACCCACCCGCGGCATCGATATCGGCGCCAAGGCCGAGATCTACCAGATCATCCATAACCTGGCTGCCCAAGGCATTGCGGTGATCGTGGTGTCCAGCGACTTGATGGAGGTGATGGGCATCGCCGATCGCATCCTGGTGCTGTGCGAAGGCGCGCTGCGCGGCGAACAAACCCGTGAGCACGCGACTGAATCCAACCTGCTGCAACTGGCCTTGCCGCGCAGCGTGGCGAACTGAGAGACGACTATGACCACTCAACACAACGTGCTGCCCACCGCGCGCAAGCCGCTTGACCTGCGCGCCTTGCTGGACAACTGGGCGATGCTGCTGGCCGCCGTGAGCATCTTTTTGCTGTGCGCCTTGCTGATCGACAACTTCCTCTCACCCCTGAATATGCGCGGCCTGGGTCTGGCGATTTCCACCGTGGGCATCGCCGCCTGCACCATGCTGTTTTGCCTGGCGTCGGGGCACTTTGACCTGTCCGTAGGCTCGGTGATCGCCTGCGCCGGCGTGGTGGCGGCGATTGTGATGCGCGACACCGACAGCGTCATGCTCGGCATTGGCGCTGCGCTGCTGATGGGCCTGATGGTAGGGCTGATCAACGGCATCGTCATCGCCAAGCTGCGGGTCAATGCGCTGATCACCACCTTGGCGACCATGCAGATCGTGCGTGGCCTGGCCTACATTTTTGCCAACGGCAAGGCGGTGGGGGTGTCCCAGGATCAATTCTTTGTCTTCGGCAATGGCCAACTGATGGGCGTGCCGGTGCCGATCCTGATCACTATCCTGTGCTTTCTGTTCTTCGGCTGGCTGCTCAACTACACCACTTACGGGCGCAACACCATGGCCATCGGCGGCAATCCGGAAGCCGCGTTGCTGGCGGGCGTGAATGTGGACCGCACCAAGATCCTGATCTTTGCCGTGCATGGGGTGATCGGGGCGTTGGCCGGAGTGATATTGGCGTCGCGCATGACTTCCGGCCAGCCGATGATTGGCCAGGGTTTCGAGCTGACGGTGATTTCGGCGTGCGTATTGGGCGGGGTGTCGCTGAGCGGCGGGGTTGGGATGATCCGCCACGTGATCGCCGGTGTGTTGATTTTGGCGATCATTGAGAATGCGATGAACCTGAAGAACATCGACACCTTTTATCAGTACGTGATCCGCGGCTCGATCCTGCTCCTGGCCGTCGTCATCGACCGCATGAAGCAACGCTGAGTCATGCCCTGTGAAGACTAAATGTGGGAGCGGGCAAGCCCGCTCCCTAAGGTTTAATCGGCGGAGAATTTGAAGACGGTGTTTTGGGTGTAAGTCTGCCCTGGGTTCAGGCGGGTCGAGGCAAACTTGGGTTGGTTGGGCGCATCTGGAAAATGCTGGGTCTCCAGCGTGAACCCGCTCCAGTGCAGGTAGGTCTTCCCAGCCTTGCCCTTCACCGACCCATCCAGGAAGTTGCTGGTGTAGAACTGCACCCCAGGCTCCGTGGTAAACAGCTGCAAACGCCGTCCGGACTCAGGATCATGCACCTCGGCCGCAAGCTGTTTCACATCACCTTTGGTATCCAGCGCCCAGTTGAAGTCGAACCCACCCTGTTTCGGCTCGGCGAATTTGAGCTGCGGGTGATCGTCCTTGATGTGCTGGCCGATCGGCGTGGGCTTGAGGAAGTCCATCGGCGTGCCTTTGACAGGTGCCAGTTCGCCGGTAGGGATCAAGGTGGCATTCACCGGCGTGTAATGACTGGCATGCAAGGTAGCGACTTGCTTGAGGATGTCGCCATTGCCCGCACCGGCGAGGTTGAAGTAGCTGTGGTTGGTGAGGTTGAGCACCGTGGGTTTGTCGGTGGTGGCGGTGTAATCGATGTGCAGTTCGTTGTTGTCGTTGAGGCGGTAGGTGACCTCGGTCTTCAGGTTGCCGGGGAAGCCCATTTCACCGTCCTTGGACAGGTAGGTGAGGGTCACGCCCACGGAGTCCTTGGCCTTGACGGGCGTGGCTTTCCATACGTGCTTGTCGAAGCCCTGGGCGCCGCCATGCAGCGAGTTGGGGCCATCGTTGAGCGGAACCTGGTAACGCTTGCCGTCGAGCTCGAAGGCACCGCCCGCGAGGCGATTGCCGAAGCGCCCGATGGTCGCGCCGAAAAACGCCGTACCGCTTTGATAGCCCTGCACGTCGTCGAAGCCCAGCACCACGTCCTCGACCTTGCCGTGCTTGTCCGGCACCTTCAGCGACTGCAACACGCCGCCGTAGGTAATCACCGTGGCTTGCATGCCATGGCTGTTGCGCAACACGTACTGTTCGACGGCGGTGCCGTCGTTGGTTTTACCGAAAGGTTTGTGCTCGCTGGTAAGGCCTGCAGCCTGGGCGCCGCCACTGGCGACCAGCATGGACAGGGCGAGGCCGGAGAGCAGGTAACGAGGGTGCTTCATGGTCGAACTTCCTTTTGTTGTTTTGGGTGGAATAGTTCTACTAATGTGCGATATTTTGTCGGTTTGACAGCGAATTTATAGCCTTTAACGCCGTTTTTGCAAAATAAAATAAGACTAATTAAGCGAGGCACCTCTATATGAACACTCAGCATGCGGTTTACCCCGACCTTGAAGGCAAGACTGTCCTGATCTCCGGTGGCGCCTCGGGTATTGGCGAATTCATGGTGCGCGCCTTCGCCGCCCAAGGTTCCAAGGTCGGCTTTGTCGACCGCGCCCAAAGTCAGGGCGAGCGCCTGGCGGCGCTATTGAGTTCGCGCGGGCACACCGTTGAGTTCGTGAATTGCGACATCACCGATGAGATCGCCTACAAGGCTGCCATTGGGCGCTTCGAACACTCCCTGGGACCGATCTCCGTGCTGGTGAACAACGCCGCCAATGACGCGCGCCACACCTTGGAGGAAGTCGACTCGGAGATGTTCGACCGGCTCATCGCCGTCAACCTCAAGCACGCTTTCTTCGCCGCCAAGGCCGTGGTGCCAATGATGAAAAGCGCGGGCGGCGGGGCGATCATCAACCTCGGCTCCGTCGGCTGGATGATGGCCTCCGCTGGCTACCCGGTGTACGCCGCCAGCAAAGCCGCCGCCCACGGCATGACCCGTGCGCTGGCTCGTGAACTGGGACCGAGCCGCATCCGCGTGAATACGCTGGTGCCGGGTTGGGTGATGACGGAAAAACAACTGGCGATGTGGGTCGACGATGCCGCCAAGGAACTGATCAGCCGCAGTCAATGTTTGCCGGGCAGCGTGCTGCCGGAACACATCGCCAACATGGCGTTGTTCCTTGCCTCTGATGCATCGGCGATGTGTTCGGCGCAGAACTTTATCGTGGATGGTGGGTGGGTCTGAGTCGGCCCCGTTCGACTCACGGTGGCAGAGAGCTTATGGGGGAGCGGGCTTGCCCGCGAAGGCAGAGCGTCAGTCGGCACATGTACCAACTGGACACACCGTTTTCGCGGGCAAGCCCGCTCCCACACACCGCTCTGCATCGTTTATTCGATAGGGTAACGCTTGAACGCCGGGTGCTGCTCCAGCCGCTCGGCATGGCGCTTGAGGTTGGGAAACGCATCTGCCTTCACAACCGACGCCACGGTGAACTGGCTGAACGACCAGGCCACCGCCGCCGTAATCGAGGCCTGGGTCAGCGCCTCGCTCTCAGGCAGGTGCTTTTCCAGCAGCGAGTAGGCCGCGAGCAATTGCCCGCTGACGCGATCCAGCCAGGGCGCATGTTGCTTCTCGGCTGGACGCAGGTTGTGTTCGTAGACGATTTGCACGCTTTTCTCACAGGCCGCCAGGGCCAGCCCGAGTGTTTGCAGGTCCTGGGCGCGTGCGTTGGGTTGCTGCGCGAGCAGCTTTTTATCCAGCGGGGCCAGGGCTTCCAGGTAGTCCAGGATCAGGCTGGAGTCCATCAACACCGTGCCATCGTCCAGCACCAGGGTAGGCGCCTTCACCACCGGGTTGATCTGGGCGAACTCGTTGAAGGTGCGGAATACGGACAGCGGTTCATGCACAAAATCCATCCCGTACACGTCCAGGGAAATCGCCACGCGGCGTACGTAAGGCGAGTCCAGCATGCCGATCAGTTTCATGAAGCCTCCATTGCTAACAAGGTGATGGCTCAAGAGAGTAAGGGCTCAGGATCGGCGTGCGCAATGGCCCCCCATCATTGCTGATAGGCGACCGCCAGTTGTCTTCACAGGATGGGTCATGATGTCTGCGCGGCGGTCGTTCATGCCGGGCTCCGCAGGTTCTGGCGGCTGGCGCCAGGTGGCTGGCCGGTAATGCGCTTGAACGCGCGGCTGAATGCCGCCTGGGAGGTATAACCCAGGCGCAGCGCGACTTCTTCGATAGGCAACCGCTCCAGGGTTAGCCATTGGCTGGCCAGGCGCATGCGCAACTCCGTCACGTAGCGCAGTGGCGGGATCCCCAGGGTGGCCTGGAAGCGCTCGGCAAACACCGACCGGGAGGTATGACAATGCGCAGCCAATTCCGCCACGCTCCAATCGCGTCCAGGTTGCTGGTGCAAAGCGAGCAGGGCACCGGCCAATCGCGTGTCGCGCAACGCCGCCACCAGTCCCGATGCGTTACCGCAGGCACATTCCACCCAGCCTCGCACGATCATGGCGGCGACCACGTCGGCCAGGCGCGCGAGGATGCCGGAGTAGCCGATGCGCGCAGCGGATACTTCACGTTCCATCACCGCCAGGATCGGCATCAGGCCGGGATAACGCTGGCCCTGGGCATCGATCAGCATCAAGGCCGGCATCAGGCTGCCGAGTCCCTGGATACTGCCAAGTTCGAACGCCATGCAGGCGCTGAACAGCAAGGTACTGGGCGGCGTGTCGGGCGAGGCATCCACGGCGCACACGGTATCGCCCAGGGAGGTCGCGTCAAAGCCGTTGATGTCCTGCACCGGCCGATCCGCCGTGGATGACAGCGCATGGGCGCCGCCATGGGAGATGAACACGGCATTACCCGCCGACAACTCGAACAGGCTGCCGTCGTCGGTACGCAAGGTCGCCGTCCCGGCGGCAAGGAAGTGAAAGTAGGCATGTCCGGGTTTGGCCTCAAAGCCCATGCCGAAGCTCGGCCCGGCCTGGATACGCCGGTATTGCACCCCACTCAGGCGCATGCCGCGCAGCAGCTCGTCGATGAGGCCGGAGGACAGGTTGAACGGGGCCGCTGGGGTCATGGTCGGGGTTTCAGTCAAAAACTCAAGGGTTTGCATCATAGATCATCCGGATTGACCTACCTAGACTGGCCGTCGCGCTAATTTCCCGAGGATGTCGTGTGATGAATGATTGTGTAGCTCAAGCCTCTGTCCGTTCGCAGGCAGAGCCCGCCACCCCAGCCTGGATGGCGGTGTTTTCCCTGGCCATGGGGGTGTTCGGGTTGTTGACGGCGGAATACCTGCCAGCCAGCCTGTTGACGCCAATGGCGGTGGACCTTGGGGTGTCCGAGGCGCTGGCCGGCCAGGCCGTGACGGTGACGGCAGTGGTGGCGTTGTTCGCCGGGCTGCTGGTACCCGGCCTCACGCGTGGTATCGACCGGCGCGTGGTGCTGCTGGGGTTCTCCCTGCTGATGATTGCCTCGAACCTGTTGGTGGCGTTCTCTTCCAGCCTGGCGGTGCTTTTGTTGATGCGCATTTTGCTGGGTGTCGCCCTGGGCGGTTTCTGGAGCATGGCGGCGGCGGTGGCGATGCGCCTGGTGCCGGCCGCGCTGCTGCCCCGTGCGCTGTCGATCATCTTCAGTGGCATTGCGGTAGGCACGGTGGTTGCCGTGCCACTGGGCAGCTACCTCGGTGGTATGTACGGCTGGCGCAGTGCGTTTGTGGCCGCAGCGGCCGTCGGTGGGGTGACGCTGGCATTCCAGCTGTTCACGCTGCCACGCCTGGCCCCGACGGGCACCGCACGCCTGCGCACGGTGCTGGACGTGCTGTTGCGCCCGGGCATCGCCATCGGCATGTTTGGCTGTGTGCTGGTACACACCGGGCACTTCGCGCTGTTCACCTACATCCGGCCTTTTCTGGAAAGCACCACGGGGGTGGGCACCGAAGGGTTGGCCTTGATGCTGCTGGGGTTCGGTGCAGCCAACTTTGTTGGCACGCTGCTGGCCGGTTGGATGCTGGTACGTTATCCACTCGGCACGTTGGTGCTGATGCCGGTATTGGTGGGCCTCGCGGCACTTGCCCTGGTGTTGCTGCCAGCCTCGCTGCCAGGCCAGGCATTGCTGCTGGCGTTGTGGGGCATGGCCTTTGGCGGGGTGCCGGTGGCGTGGTCGAACTGGGTGGCCCGCGCCGTGCCGGATCAAGCGGAAAGTGCCGGTGGCATGGTGGTGGCGTCCGTGCAATCGGCCATTGCGGCGGGTGCGGCCGGTGGGGGCGTGATGTTCAGTCTCAGCGGCATCGGCGGGGTGTTTCTCGGTGCCGGTGTGTTGATGGTGCTGGCCGCCTTGTTGATTGCGCTGCGGGTAAGCGTGCCGCGCAGTGGAGCCCTGGGCGTGCCGTTGCATCTTTGAAGCGGTCTTGGGATCAGTGTGTGACGCGCCATCAACCTTTGGTTTAGTCTGGAGCGCTTCGCTGATCGCTAACGCCTCTGGAGCAGTAAGCATGACCGATTACGTACCCCCAAAAGTGTGGACCTGGGACACCGAGAATGGCGGCACCTTCGCCAGCATCAACCGACCGATTGCCGGCGCGACCCATGACAAGGAACTGCCGGTAGGCAAGCACCCACTGCAGCTGTATTCCCTGGCCACGCCTAACGGTCAGAAGGTCACGATCCTGCTGGAGGAGCTGCTGGCGCTGGGTCACAGCGGTGCGGAATACGATGCCTGGCTGATCAAGATCGGCGACGGCGACCAGTTCGGCAGCGGCTTTGTCGGAGTCAACCCCAACTCGAAGATCCCGGCGCTGCTGGACCGCAGCGGCGCCACGCCGATCCGTGTATTTGAGTCGGGCGCGATCCTGCAGTACCTGGCCGAGAAATTCGGTGCGTTCTTCCCCACCGAACCTGCGGCCCGTGCCGAATGCTTGTCGTGGCTGTTCTGGCAGATGGGCAGCGCGCCGTACCTGGGCGGTGGTTTCGGGCATTTTTATGCCTATGCGCCGAGCAAGATGGAGTACGCGATCAACCGCTTTGCCATGGAAACCAAGCGACAGCTCGACGTACTCGACCAGCGCCTGGCAGTGAGCGAATACATCGCGGGCGATGAATACACCATCGCCGATATCGCGATCTGGCCGTGGTATGGCGGGTTGGTCAAAGGTCGCTTGTATGGCGCGGCGGAGTTTTTGGCGGTGCATGAGTACAAGCATGTGCTGCGCTGGGCGGATGCGATTGAAGCGCGACCGGCGGTGCAGCGGGGGCGGCGGGTGAATCGGGTGTCCGGGGAGCCTGCCGAGCAGTTGGCCGAGCGCCATTCTGCAAGCGACCTGGATTAAAACTGTGGGAGCGGGCTTGCTCGCGAATGCGGTGTGTCAGTCAACCAATTCATTGGCTGATCCATCACATTCGGGAGCAAGCCCGCTCACGCATTGTGTACTCAGAGCTATTTGTAGCGCTGCTCGAACACTGCCACCTGTTCAGGCTTGATCAGTTCGAACGGCACCCACACCTCCGGCTCAATCGCCTCAGCCTTGATCATCCGCACCGCCGCCTGCACTGCCTGGGTCGCCTGGGCCTTCGGGTCCTGGAACACCGACGCCGTCAGCAAGCCCCGCTTGATCGCCGCCAGCCCGTCGGGCAAGCCATCGATACCCACAATCGCCACATCGCCCTTGGCTTTACCCGCTTGCTGCAACGCCATGGCGGCACCTATCGCCATTTCATCGTTATTGGCCACGATGGCATCGAACTGCGTACCCGCCAGCAGCCAGTTACTGGTCAGGTCCATGCCTTTGCTGCGTTGCCAGTCGGCGCTTTGCTGCTCGACCACCTTGATACCGGGAAAGTCCTTGAGCACCTGTTTGGCGCCCTCGGTGCGGTCATGGGTGGCGTTTTGTGCAAGGTCGCCCATGATGATCGCGACATTGCCCTTGCCAGCGAGTTTTTCCGCCAGGTAGCGCATTTGCAGTTGCCCGGCCTCGATGTCGTTGGAGGCCACGGTAACCACGCCTTTGGGCAGGGTGCGCTCGTCCGGGTGACGGTTGACGTACACCAGTGGCGTCTTGGCTGCCACGGCGGCGCGGGTCATGTTGGCGGTGGCGGCGGTGTCCACCGGCAGTACGATCACCGCGTCGACCTTCTGGTTGAGGAAACCTTCAACCTGATTGAGCTGACGCACCACATCGCCCTGGGCGTCTTCGAATTGGATCTGCACGTTCTGCTGCCTGGCAGCGGCTTCCAGGCCGGTGCGCACGTAGGTCATGAAGTTATCGTCGACCCGAGCAATGCTCACGCCGATACGATAGGCGGCGAAGCTCCATTGGCTGAATAACAGCAACAGCGTGGCAGCAAACAATGAATAGCGATTCATAAAGGTGATCCTTTTATTGTTATAGGGTGAATGCCTGGCGGAAACGCTCCAGGGCCAACTCGCTGTCGCCGCTGGCCCAGCCCTCCAGGGCGACCACGCCGCTGTAGCCCATGGCGTGCAGGGCCCTGGCAATGGCAGGGTAGTGAATTTCACCGGTGCCGGGCTCCTGGCGTCCCGGCACGTCGGCCACCTGGATTTCACCGATGGCGCTGCCGGCGCGCTGGATCAGCTCGATCAGGTTTCCTTCGCCGATCTGCGCGTGGTACAGGTCCAGGTTCATCTTCAAGTGGGGGCTGCCCACGGCCTCGATCAGCGCCAGGGTATCGTCGGCGCGGGCGAAGGGCGTACCGGGGTGGTCGACGTCGGTGTTGAGGTTTTCCAGCAGGAACACACGGCCGGCGTCTTCCCCCAGGCGGGCGATTTTTTCCAGGGTTTTGCAGGCGCTCAGCCACATGCGGCCGGTGGTCTGGCTCACGGGTTGAACGGGCAGGCCGCCGTCACCCAGGCCGGTGCCGTGCAGGTTGAGGCTGGGGCAGTTCAAGTGTTCGGCGACGCTCAAAGACTCACGGGCGCTGTCGAGCAATTGGCGGATGCCGTCGGGGTCGGTGAGGGTGCCGCTGATATAGCCCGTCATGGAGGTGAAATCGACGCCGGTGGCGGCCAGGGCGGCGATGTCCTTATTGGTCCAGTTCCAGATTTCCGCGCTGAACCCTAGCGCGTGAATACGCTTTACGCGCTCGATGAAGGGCAGGTCGAGAAACACCATCTCGGCACTGATCGCCAGTTTGAATGGGCTCATATGGCCACCGCCTTGCCGGTTTCGAACGACTCGATGCAGGCACGGGCAATCGCCAGGGCCGCCCGCGCATCCTCTCCGCTTGCCATCGGCTTGGCGCCGCTGCGCAGGCAGTCGACAAAGTGGTTGAGCTCGGCGATGTAAGCGTCGCGCAACAGGTCGGTGTCCAGGCGCTGGGTGTCGGCCTGAATGCCTTGGGCCAGGTAGCGCATCAGGTCGGAATCGTTGAGGCTGCCCATGCTCAGCATGCCGGCGCTGCCGAACACTTCGCCGCGTACGTCGTAGCCATACACGGCCTGGAAATTGGCCTCGGCGGTGGCGATGGCGCCGTTGTCGAAGCGGATCGCAACCACGGCGGTGTCGAGGAAGCCTTTGCTTTTGTATTCCGGGGCAATCAGTGCGTCCGCCATCACGTAGACCTGCACAGCCTCGGCGCCGGGGTTGAGGTAGCGCAGGGTATCGAAGTCGTGGATCAGGGTTTCGAGAAAGATCACCCATTGCGGCGAATTGGCCGGGTTGTTCAGCGCCGGGTCGCGGGTCAGCGAGCGCAGCAACTGCGGAGTCCCGATGCGGCCGGCGGCGACGTCGAGGTGCGCGGTGCGAAAGCTCTTGGCGAAACGCCGGTTGAAGCCGACCTGCATCGGCACCCGCGCATCGGCGGCGGCAGCGATGGCGCGATCGGCTTCATCGAGGGTGATGGCCATGGGCTTTTCGCAAAAGATGCCCTTGCCGGCGCGGGCGGCGCTGATCACCAGCTCGGCGTGGCTGCGGGCAGGGGCGGCGATGAGTACGCCGTCGATATCCGGGTCGTCGAGTAACTGCTGCGGGTCGGTATAGACCTTGCTCACGCCTAATTCAGCGGCAAGGCGAGCGGCCTGGCCAGGCGTCGGGTCGGCAATTGCCGCCAGGCTGGCACCGGGGATATGCCGAGCTGCGGTCAAGCCGTGGAAACTGCCCATGCGTCCGGCACCGATCAAACCCAGGCAAATGTTGTGTGTGCTCATGAAATAACCCCTTGTTGTTATTGGCCCCAGGACGGTCCTGATGGGCAAATGCACATGAGCAAGGGATATGCCAATTCATAACTCATTGATAAAAAAGGGTTAATGGTTATGTGAAAACAAAAAGTGTTCATTCTGATGACATGTCTATACTGACATGTCAAAAACGTGAACATGGAAACGGCCCTCATGAGCATGGCGTTCAGCGTGCAAGACCTTGACTACCTGACGGCCCTGGGGCCTGCCGCGTTGAATGATGGCCCGGTTCCCGCGCTTGAGCAGGCATGGCACGACTGCCTGGCCGGCCAGGTCGAGCGCCCGGCGCACGTGCGCCAAGTGATCTGGGCGTCGTGGCGGCGCAGTGTCGAGGCGGGTATTGACCCGGCAGACAACGCGTACCGCTTCGTCGCCGCGGACACCCTGGCCGCCACCCAGGCCGACCACCGCGTGCTGATCGCCGCCGCCGCGCAAGTCATGCACGGTTTGCTGGCCTACAACCCGCGCGGTCATATCAACCTCACCGACGCCGATGGCACCACCTTGTATTTCTGCGGGCTGGACATCACCCCCGTGGGCAGTCGCCTGCTGGAATCGGTGCAAGGCACCAACTGCACCGGCCTGGCGCTGGCCGAGGATCACTTGGTGTACGTGCTGGCCGAGGAGAATTTCGGCATCGGCCTGCGCCAGCGCCGCATGCACTGCGCCGCCGCACCGATCAAGAATACCCAAGGCCAGACCGTGGCCATGCTGACCCTCACCGCTGAACCCGGCTGGTTTCACTTCCATACCCTCGGCACGGTGCAGGCCGCAGCCGAAGCCGTATCGCGGCAGATGGCGCTGCATGGTTTGTTGGAAGAACAGCAAACCGTCCTCGAAGTGCTCAACGAAGGCCTGGTGGTGCTGGATGAGCGAGGGTGTATCAAGGCGCTCAACCGCTATGCGCGGCAACTGTTCGGGGTGGGGCTGGAGCTGATCGGTCGGCCGTTCCAGCAACTGGGCCGTAGCGAATTAAGCGACTCGATGGGTGAGGCCGTTCGCGACCGCGACTGCACCTTCCACCTGCACAACCGCAGTCAACTCGCCTGCCTGGTCTCGGTGTGCCCGCTGGAGCAGGGCGGGGTGATCGTGTCACTGCGAGAGAACCGCCGCATCCGCGAAATCACCCGGCGCATTATCGGCACCCAGGCCAGCTACACCTTCGACACCATTCAGGGCAGCTCGCGGGCGATCCAGGACGCGCTGCACCTGGGGCGCATCGCCAGCCGCAGTGATTCTACCACCCTGATCCTTGGCGAAAGCGGCACCGGCAAGGAGCTGTTCGCCCAGGCCATCCACAATGGCAGCGACCGCTGCAACGGCCCGTTCGTGGCGGTCAACTGCGGCGCGATTCCACGAGACCTGGTGCAAAGCGAGCTGTTTGGCCACGTCGAAGGTGCGTTCACCGGCTCGGCCCGTGGCGGCTCGGCGGGCAAGTTCGAACTGGCGGATGGCGGCACCATCTTTCTCGATGAGATTGGCGACATGTCCTTCGATGCCCAGGTCAGCCTGCTGCGGGTGTTGCAGGAAGGTGAAATCACTCGGGTGGGCGCGAAAAATTCGCGGCAAGTGGACGTGCGCATCATCGCCGCCACCCACCGCAACCTCAGCCAGGCGGTTGCGCAGGGCGCGTTTCGCGAAGACCTCTACTACCGCCTGAACGTGCTGAACCTGACCGTGCCGCCGCTGCGCATGCGCCGCGAAGACATTCCACTGCTGGCGCGGCACTTCCTGGCCCGCTGCGCACGCTCGCTGCGTAAATCGGTGCAGGGCTTTTCGCCGGAGGCGATGGCATTGCTGTCGGCCTATGGCTGGCCGGGCAATGTGCGCGAGTTGGAAAACAGCATCGAACGGGCGACCAACCTGGCGATGGGGGCGCTGATCGAACCGGTGGATCTGCCGCTGGAAAACCGCCAACGCGCCCCGCTGCGCGCCTACGAACCGCAAGCCGCCCAGGACCTCAGCAGCCACGAAAGGCACGCCATCGTCGCCGCACTCACAAACACTGGCGGCAACATCCGCCTGGCTGCGCGACAACTGAACGTGTCGCGGGGTGGGCTGTACAACAAGATGAGTCGGTTTGGGCTGAATGCCGCAGATTTCCGCAGCCCCTTGTAGGCGCTGTGTGTCAGTGACCCATGTTTTCCGACGTCACGATCTGCGGCGGGATATACACCCGCTGCTGTACCGGATCGAACGCCTCAGTGCTCTGCAACTGCACCATCAACTGCACCAGCGCTATTGCTGTCTGCCCCGGCTGCGAATCCATCACCACATCAATCAACCCCTGGCGCAGTGCGTGGCGTGACAGCTCGGTCGACTCCTGCAAGATGCAACACAACGCCGGCCGCTTGGGCAACTGTGCCAGGGCGCTGATGATGCCGTCACCGCCGCCGCCCACCACGCATAACCCGCGCAGGTCGCTGTGGCGGCTGAGCAGGTCGAGGGTGGCTTCTTCGGTGATATCGCAGTTGTCGAGGTTGATCAGCGGCTCCAACGGCTTGAGCCCCGGCGCGTGCTCGGCCAGGTAGCTGTGCAGGCCTTCGACCCGCGCCTGGTGGCCGAGAAAACGATGGCCGCCGAGCAGAATCCCCACGCTGCCTTTGCGCGCGCCACAGGTGCGCGCGAGCAGCCAGCCCATGGTGCGGCCGACCACATGGTTGTCCTGGCCTACATAGGGTTCTTCGGCCTGTTCGTGAATGTCCGATAGCAGGGCAACCACCGGCACGCCGGCTTCGCGAATCTGCTTGAGGCAGGCGTTGATCAGCGGGTGGGCAAAGCTGACCACCGCGAGGCCATCGCACTGCACGGCCAGCTGTTCGATTTGCGCAACGATGGCGGCGGGCGTGCGATCAACGATGTAGTCGAACTGGCACGTCAGGTTGGCGCCCGCATGCTGCTCGGCGGCGGCGCTGATCGCGTGCGCCAGGCTGGCATAGAACGCCTGGGCGGTAGCCAGTAACAGGATGCCGAAGCGATAGGTTGGCCGGCGTTCGCGGATACGCTGGCCGATCAACCGCGCCGCGAAATACCCCACGGCTTCGGCCGCCTGGAACACCTGCTCGGCGGTTTCAGGATTGACCGGCGCGCGTGCATTCAACACGCGGTCAACGGTGGCCACACTGAGCCCGGCATGGGCGGCAACGGTGGCGATGGTTGGGCGTTTTTTGTTGTTCATGACAGGCCCCTTGAGCGTCTTGATAGAAAACTATCAAGCCCCGCTGGGCCTGGATGATAGCTTGATAGGGAATGGATTCAAGGCCTTGAGGGTGAATTACCCGTTCTCTATGGTGGGTTTCACACAGCACCAGAAACCACCCGCTTGTGGAGAACAATAACAATGCCTGAACACACCGCTCCTATCTCGCGTCGCGACTACAGCCTCACCGGCCCCGAAGCCGCCCGCGCCTTTGATAAAGGCCTGGTCTCGGCCAGTTGGTACCAATCCCCCATCTCACGTAAGCGCATGAAAGAACTGATGCAGCGCCGCGACGGCCCGGCCCTGCTCGACACCGCTATTTGGGTGAGCGCGCTGTTTGCCACCGGTTTTGGTGGCTACTGGTTCTGGGGCACCTGGGCCTGTGTGCCGTTCTTCCTCGCCTACGGCGTGCTGTACGGTACCGCGTCCAACCCGCGCTGGCATGAAACCGGTCACGGCACCGCGTTCAAGACCCGCTGGATGAACGACGTGCTGTATCAGGTCGCCAGCTTCATGTGCATTTTCGAACCCCATGTGTGGCGCTGGAGCCATGCCCGCCATCACACCGACACCATCGTGGTTGGCCGCGACCCGGAGATCGTCGAACCGCGCCCGCCGAGCTTCTTGATGATGTTCTTGAGCCTGTTCAACCTGCCCCTGGCCTGGAAGACGTTCAGTGGCGTAGCGCGCCATGCCATTGGCAAGATGAGTGCCCAGGAGGCGGACTTCATTCCCGAATCCGAATGGCCCAAAGTGTTTCGTGCGGCGCGCATCTGGGTCGGTATTTATGCCGTGGTGATCGGCACCGCGTTGTACCTGCACAGCTGGCTGCCGCTGATGCTGGTTGGCCTGCCCAGCCTCTACGGCGCCTGGCTAGGTTACCTGTTCGGCCTCACCCAGCATGTCGGCTTGGCCGAAGACGTGCTGGACCACCGCAGCAACTGCCGCACCATCTACATGAACCGCGTGCTGCGTTTTATCTACATGGACATGAACTACCACCTCGAACACCACATGTACCCGATGGTGCCGTACCACGCGCTCGCGCAATTGCACGAAGAAATCCGCAGCGACTGCCCGCCGCCTTACGCCAACCTGTTCGAGGCGTACAAGGAAATCTTGCCGACGATCTGGAAGCAGCGCAGCGACCCGACCTACTTCATCCAGCGCCCACTGGCACACAACCCCCGTGGCGAGGGAGCTTGCTCGCGCTGGGCTGCGCAGCAGCCCCAATAAACCCAGCGCTTATTTTCAGACAAACCTGAACGCTCGATCGTGGGGCCGCTTCGCAGCCCAGCGCGAGCTCGCTCACTACAAGGTAAAAACACCATGAACGATCAATGGATCGACGTCTGCGCCGTGGGCGAAATAGACGCGGAAGACGTGCTGCGCTTCGACCACGGCCCGCATACCTACGCGGTGTACCGTTCGGCCGAGAATGAGTTTTTCGCCACCGCCGGCCTGTGCACCCACGAGAACATCCACCTGGCCGACGGCCTGGTGATGGACCACGTGATCGAGTGCCCCAAGCACAACGGGCGCTTTGACTACCGCTCGGGCAAGGCCCTCGGCGCGCCGGTGTGCGTCAACCTCAAGACCTATCCGGTGCGGGTCGAAGCGGGGCGGGTGTTGCTCGCCGTCACGGTGTGATGATGAACGCCCCTCTGATCATCGTCGGCGCCGGCCATGCCGGTGGCCGTGCGGCACTGACCTTGCGTGAAGAAGGCTACACCGGGCGCCTGATTCTGATAGGCGATGAACCGCACTTGCCCTACGAGCGGCCGCCGTTGTCCAAAGGCCTGTTGCAGGGCACAGCGGACCTGGCCGGATACAGCTTGTGCGACCGCGCACGCCTGGCCGAACTGGGCATCGAGCACATTGCGGGTAACCCAGTGACGCATCTGCAGCCGCAGCAGCATCGCCTGCAACTCGCCGACGGCCAGTGGCTGCCGTATGCCGGTCTGCTGCTGGCCACTGGTGGCCGGGCGCGACGCTTGCCCCAGGAGCAGGCCCATGTGCTTTACCTGCGCACCCATGACGAGGCGCTGGCCCTGCGCAGTGCGTTGAAGGCTGGTACGCGGCTGGTGGTGGTCGGTGGTGGCTTTATCGGCCTGGAAGTGGCAGCGACGGCACGTGGCCTGGGCTGCGAGGTGACGCTGCTCGAAGCCGGCCCGCGCCTGGCGGGGCGGGTGTTGCCGCCGGTCATCAGCGAGGCGCTGCTGACGCTGCATCGTCAGCACGGGGTCAACGTTCGCTTGAATGTGGCCTTGGAATCCATCCAGGCCGACGCTGTGTGGCTGGTGGACGGGCAGTGCTTGCCCTGCGACCTGGTGGTGGTTGGCATCGGCATGCAACCCAATGTCGAATTGGCCGCAGCGGCGGGGTTGGAAGTAGGGCAGGGCATTCGCGTCGATAGCCACCTGCGCACCAGCGCGCCGGGCATTTATGCCGCCGGTGACGTGTGCGAGTTTCGCTTGGGTGGCGAATACCAGCGCCAGGAAACCTGGCGCAACGCCGAGGCCCAGGGGCGGCATGCGGCGCTGAACCTGCTGGGTCGCGAGCTGCCGTTCGAGGCACTCCCCGGTTTCTGGTCCGACCAGTACGACTGGGGCGTGCAGACCGTGGGTGTGATTACACCCTTGATGGTCAGCCGCCCATTGGCGAGCGGTGGCATGCTGCTGTTCTACCTGGATGCCGATCAGCGCTTGCAAGGTGCCTGCGGCTGGGCACCGGGCAACAGCGTGGCCAAGGACATAAAGCTCTGCGAACGCCTGATCAGCGCACACCTGTCGCTGGCCCCCGCCAGCCTGGCCGACCCCGAGCTGTCCCTCAAACACCTGCTGCGAGGCTGATATGCGCCAATTCCTGGTGTTCCAATCGCTGTGGGCCATGCAAACTGAACCCGGTTCGCTCGATGCCCAACTCGACCGCATCAAGGCCGCCGGTTTCGACGGCATTACCGACCATTACTTCAAGCCCGCTGAGGTCGCGCGCCTGCACGCCGCCGCCACGGCCAGGGGCCTGCAGATCGAAGGCCAGTTGTTTCCGCAAACGGTGGACGACCTGGCGGCCGCGCTGGATGTGATCAGCGGCTACGGCTGCCACCACCTCACCCTGCAAGCCGACGTACGCCCGCGTACCCAATCCGAGGCGGCCCGATTGGTCGAAGGCTGGCAGCGCCTGGCCGAGCAGGTGGACTATCCGGTGCTGCTGGAAACCCACCGTTATCGGCTCACCAATGACCTGCTGTTCACCCTCGACTTGCTGGCACAGATGCCCGACTTGAAACTGCTGGCCGACCTGTCCCACTACGTGGTCGGGCGTGAACTGCCCGAGCCTGGCGCCGCTGAGGACGACGAGCAGATTCGCCAAATTCTGCGCCACAGCTGGGGTTTCCACGGCCGCGTCGCCAGCAGCGAACAGGTGCAGGTCTCCCTGGACTTTCCCCAGCATCAAGCCTGGGTACGGCGTTTTACCGAGTGGTGGCGCTACGGGATCGAAGACTGGCTGACCCGGCCCGACACACCGCAGAGCCTGGCCTTTACTTGCGAACTGGGCCCGCCGCCCTATGCGATTACCGGCGCGGACGGTCGCGAAATCAGTGAGCGCTGGGCAGAAGCGCTGAAGATGCAGGCGTTGATTCGTGAAGTGTGGGAAAGCTGTCGGAAATGATCTGCTAATCTGCGCGGGTTCAATCTCGCCCTTTAGCCTGGACTTTCACCATGACGCCATCCTCCGTTCAGCCGCCCCTTGAGCCGCAATCTGTCTGCCATCCCATCACCAGTAGCGCGATTTTCATGGTTGCCACCGTCGCCCCCGGCGGTGAAGACCAGGTGCGTGGCTGGTGCGCGGACCTCGCCGGGCTGGTGCGCTCGGTGGGCAAGCGGGTGCCAGCGGGCAACCTGACCTGCGTCTGCGGGTTTGGCTCGGACGCGTGGGACCGACTGTTCGGTGCACCGCGCCCGGCGGCGCTGCACCCATTTCGCGAGTTCGGTGTGGAAGGGCGCAAAGCCGTGTCGACACCGGGGGATATCCTGCTGCATATCCGCGCCGAACAGATGGACCTGTGCTTCGAACTGGCCACCCACGTGATGGCGGCCCTGGGCGACAGCGTGAAGGTGGTGGATGAGGTCCAGGGTTTCCGCTATTTCGATATGCGCAGCATCATCGGCTTTGTCGACGGCACCGAGAACCCGGTGGGGCGCAAGGCCGTGGGGTTCACCATCGTCGGTGATGAAGACAACGAATTCCGAGGCGGCAGCTACGTACTGGTGCAGAAGTACCTGCATAACATGACCGCCTGGAACAGCCTGACAGTGGAGGCCCAAGAGAAGGTGATCGGGCGTACCAAGCTGTCGGATATCGAATTGGACGAAGAGACCAAGCCCAGCAATTCCCACAGCGCGCTGACGGTCATCACCGACAAGAACGGCGAGGAAGTGAAGATCCTGCGGGACAACATGCCTTTCGGCCGGCCGGGCGCAGGCGAGTTCGGCACCTACTTCATCGGCTATGCGCGCTCGCCGGAGCCTCTGGAATTGATGCTGGAAAACATGTTCGTCGGCCGTCCGGTCGGTAACTATGACCGCCTGCTGGACTTCAGCACGGCGGTCACCGGCGGCCTGTTTTTCGTGCCTTCGGCCGACCTTCTGGAGGAACTGGCCGAGCGCAAGCTGTAGGCGCGAGCTTGCTCGCGAGGGTCATCAACGATAACGCGGCGCCGCCCTTGTGTGCTTCGCGGGCAAGCTCGCGCCTACAGCAAGCCGGTGCTGACTGCCACGATCAGGAAGATCCCCAGCAACGCGCGATAGATTACGAACGGCCAGGTGGAGAACCGCTCCAGGAACTTCATCAGGCCCCAGATCGCAAAGAACGCCGAGATGCTCGCGACCACCAGGCCGAACAGCAAATGGGGCCAGGCATGGGCGGGCATATCGGCATGCAACAGCACCCACAGCTCCTTCAGGCCGGCGAGGGCGATGGCCGGTAGGCCGAGCAGGAACGAGAACCGCGCGGCCTCTTCACGCTTGAAGTTGAGGAACAGCGCGGCGGTGAGGGTGGAGCCGGAACGTGAGACGCCCGGAATCAGCGCACCAATCTGTGCAATGCCCACGATCAACGCATCCCGCAGGCGCATCTCACTAACCTCTCGG
This sequence comes from Pseudomonas sp. H3_E07, assembly GCF_054668895.1. Taxonomy (NCBI): domain Bacteria; kingdom Pseudomonadati; phylum Pseudomonadota; class Gammaproteobacteria; order Pseudomonadales; family Pseudomonadaceae; genus Pseudomonas; species Pseudomonas sp. H3_E07. The sequence goes on along the minus strand of NZ_CP162795.1, from coordinate 489,422 downwards.
GTATGGCGTGCGCGCACTTCGGCCACCGCCAGCAGCACGGCCATGACCACGCAGGAAATGCCGATCACCATCAGCCCGCGCAACGGCGAGTTGCACGCATTCAGGGTCGAAGACAGCACCAGGCCGGCAATGCCGATAGGGATGGTCGCCAGCACAATCGCCACCGCCAGCTTGAACCAGCGGTCGTTGTAGTCACCTCGGCGTACCGCGCCGATGCTGCCGGTGGTCACTTGGCGCACATCGCGCCAGAAATAACTGACCACCGCCGCCAGCGCCGCCAATTGCATGGCCGCGGAAAACGCCGAGCCGGGGTCCTGCCAGCCGAGCAGGGCGGGTACTACGCGCATATGGGCGGTGGACGACACCGGCAGCAGCTCGGTAATGCCCTGGATCACGCCCAGGATGAAGATCTGCAGGTAATCCAGGGAGGCAAAACCTACATCCAGGCCGGCGGAACAGACGTTGCTCACAATACGTGTCCTTGAAAGAGGGGAGGCAATTTCGCGGAGTTTATTCGAAATGTTTCAGGGGGTTGGGGCAGGCAACACCTATTTGCAATCGGTTCAGCAAGTAGAAAGGTTGGCCGCTCTATTGGCCTGCTCCCAGGTTTTGTGAACAATGGCGCCCTGTGTTTTTTCACCGAGAGTCTCATGCCCGAAGTCACCGTCGAATTGATCCAGACCGGCCCGGAGCACGCCGAGCTGATCCGCAATCTTTACCAGTACTACGCCTATGAATCTTCTGACTGGGAACAGGAGGATGTCGAGGCCGATGGCCGTTTCTATATCCATGACGAACACCTGAGCCGTTACTGGCAGGACCCGCAATGGAGCGCCAACCTGCTGCTGGTGGATGGCTATATCGCTGGTTTCCTGTTGATCGAAGGCAGCGAGCTGCCGGGCATCGACGCCCTGGAGCTGGCCGACGTGTTCGTCCTCAAGCGCTATCGCCGCAAAGGCATCGGCCGCGCCATCGCCAGCCAGGTGCTGTGCAGCGGCGAAGCCGATTGGCTGGTGCGCTTCTATGATCAGGACGAAGTGTCCCAGGCGTTCTGGCGCACGGTGCTGGATAACCTGCCGCGTCCGGTGCAGACGATTGAGCTGGAGGATGACCCGCAGTTGGTGAGTTACCTGATTACGCGGGCGGCGTTGCACTGATTGACGCGCGCCGGCTCATCCCTGAAAGAGGCTTCGGCCTCTTTTTTTTGCCTGTGATTTAGCTGCTAATGTTTTTATATGCTTAAAAAAACATTTACAAGGATGATGCTTGCTGTGAATATGTTCAGGCGAATTTAAAAAAACAAAAACATCCGCGGTACTGATCTCGATCAGGCCATAACAACAACGACCTAACACAGGCTTGAAGCCGGCTCCTGCCCCTGGCCGGTCTTTTCAGCGAAGGAGAACATCTCCCGTGAATCGCTTACTCAATGGAACGCTGTGCGTCACCCTTGCATTGGGCGCCGGCCTTGCGCAGGCCGAGACCGCCTTGCGTGTCGGCCTGAACGCCGATATCCGTAGCACCGAACCCGGCGTCAACCGTGACGAAAATACCGACACGGTGATGCTGCACATCGTCGAGGGCCTGGTGGCCCACCGTGAAGACGCTTCCGTCGGCCCGTTGCTGGCCCGCGAGGTCAAACGCTCTGACGACGGCATGACTTACACCTTCACCTTGCGCGACAGGGTGCACTTCCAGAACGGTGCGACGCTGACCGCCCAGGACGTCAAGTGGACGTGGGAACGCTACCTCAACCCTAAGACCCAATGGCGCTGCCTGGCAGAGTTCGATGGCCGCGGTGGGGCGAAAATCACCGGCATCGACACCCCGGACCCCCTCACGGTTGTCTTCCACCTCGACCAGCCCAGCGGCCTGTTCCTGGCCTCGATGGCGCGCCCCGATTGTGGTGGCAGCGGCATCCTGCACCCCGACTCGCTGGCGGCGGACGGCAGCTGGAAAGCGCCGATTGGCACCGGCCCGTTCAGCCTCGGCGAATGGAAGCCCGGACAGTACGTAGTGCTGTCGCGCTTCAAGGACTACAGCCCGCGCGATGACGCCGGGCCGGACGGCTTTACCGGCAAGAAGACCGCCCTGGTCGACGCCGTGCGCTTCATGGTGATTCCCGATCCTTCGTCGGCCAAGGCCGCCTTGATGTCCAACAACATCGACCTGTTGCCCAACGTCAGCGCCAGCGACGCCCAAGAGCTGAAATCCACGCCGGGTGTGCAGATCTCGTTCAGCCCGATCATGGCCATCTGCGGCCTGCTGTTCCAGACCAACGACCCGCTGCTCAAGGATGTGCGCATCCGTCAGGCCATCGCCCATTCCCTCGACTACGGGCAGATGGTCACTGCGCTCTCCAACGGCACCTCCGAGCCGAACAACTCGGCGATCCCGCAAACCAGTCCGTTCTACAGCGCCACCGCCAAGCAGGGTTATCGCTATGACCCGCAGGAAGCCCAGCGCCTGTTGAAAGAGGCCGGCTACCACGGCCAGCCGATCAAGATGATCGTCAACAAACGCTATTCGCAAATGTTCGACATGGGCCTGCTGAGCCAGGCGATGGCCGTGGCCAGCGGCTTGAACATCCAGATGGAAACCCTGGAATGGGGCACCCAACTGGAACGCTACCAGAGTGGCAACTACCAGATGATGGCGTTCTCTTACTCCTCGCGCCTGGACCCGGCCACCAGCTTCGACTCGCTGATGGGCGACAAGACCAAGGAACCGCGCAAGGTCTGGGACAACCCACAGGCCCAGGCGGTGCTGCGTGACGCGGTGCGCGAGAGTGACACGGCCAAGCGCCAGGCGCTGTTCGACCAGTTGCACACCATGATGATCCACGACACGCCGATGGTGATCATCTACAACGGCACGGTCGCCGCAGCGCTGCGTGACAGCGTCAAGGGCTTCCATTCGTGGCCGGTGTCGTCGCCACGGCTGTGGGGCGTCAGCCTCGCGGCGCAATAACGGGGCCTCCAGCATGTTGCGTTTTATCCTGCAAAAACTGGCCATGGCGGTCCCCACCCTGTTGCTGATCTCAGTGATGGTGTTCGCGCTGATCCGTCTGATTCCGGGTGACCCGGCGCTGCTGATGCTCGGCGACATGGCCGACCCGCAAAGCCTGGCTGACATGCGCCACACCCTCGGCCTGGATCACTCGCTGGTGACGCAGTTTCTGATCTGGTTCAAGGCCGTGTTGAGCTTTGACCTGGGGTTTTCCATCAGCACCAAGCAGGCTGTGTTGCCGCTGATTCTCGACCGCTTCAGCGTCAGCGCGACCATCGTGCTGGTGGCTGTGCTGTTCGCCACGCTGATCGCGGTGCCCATTGGCCTGATTGCCGCGTGGAAACAGAACAGCGCGCTCGACCTGGGGCTGGTGTCCATCGCGACCTTGCTGCTGTCGATCCCCAGCTTCTGGCTCGGGTTGCTGTTGCTGCACGCGTTCGGCATCCAGCTCGGCTGGTTGCCGGTGGTGGGCTACGTCAGTTTCTCCCAGGCGCCGTGGCAAGCCATGAGCTACATGGTGCTGCCGGTGGTGACCTTGACCCTGGTGGAAGTCGGCGCGATCACCCGCATGGCGCGGGCCAGCACCATCGAAGTGCTGCGCCTGGAATACATCGCCCATGCCCGGGCCAAGGGCTTGTCGGAGCGCGCGGTGTTGTGGAAACACGCGTTGCCCAACGCCTTCGCGCCGACCTGGACCCTGGTGGGGCTGATTCTCGGCAACCTGCTGGGTGGCATCGCGGTACTCGAAACCGTGTTCACCCTGCCAGGCATCGGCCGGCTGATGGTGGACGCGATTTTCGCCCGCGATTATCCGGTGCTGCAGGGCTGCTTGCTGCTGATCACCTTTATCTACGTGCTGGTCAACCTGTGTGTGGATCTGCTCTATCCGCTGTTCGATCCAAGGGTGAAGTTATGAGTTCGACTATTGCCGTGCCCGTAGCGGCCAAGCGTCGGCGCGTGTGGGCGCCGGCCAACGCCTTGATCGGTGGCGGGCTGCTGGTGGTGTTGATTGCGCTGGCGTTGATGGGGCTGGTGTGGTCACCGTTCGACCCGCTGAAGATCGACCTGATGTCGCGCTTCCAGGCCCCGTCGGCTGCCCACTGGCTGGGCACCGACGAATTTGGCCGCGATGTGTTCAGCCGTCTGTTGATCGGCGCGCGCACCAGCTTGTGGGTGAGCCTGTTGACGGTCAGCGTTGCCGTGCTGGCAGGCACCTTGATTGGCATGCTTGCCGGTTACCTGCGCGGCTGGACTGACCGCGTGTTGATGATGTTCAACGACGCGCTGCTGGCTTTTCCCGGCATCCTCATGGCGCTGGGCATCATGGCGATCATCGGCGCAAGCAAGTACGGCATCGTGCTGGCCCTGGGCATCGCCTACACGCCGTCGGTGGTGCGCGTGGTGCGCGGCACCGTACTGTCCCTGCGTGAGCTGGAGTACATCGAAGCCTCGCGGGTGATCGGCAACTCCGAGCTGTACACCATGCTGCGGCACATCGCGCCGAACTGCCTGGCGCCATTATGCGTGCTGGCCACCAGCATGTTCGGCTGGGCGCTGCTGTCGGAAAGCGCCCTGAGCTTCCTCGGCCTGGGCGTACCGCCGCCGGCGGCGACCTGGGGCAACATGCTTGCCAGCAGCCGGCCGTACATCGCTTCGGCACCCTGGCTGGGGGTGTTCCCCGGGCTGTTTATCTGCCTGACATTGCTGGCGATCAACCTGTTTGGCGACGCCCTGCGTGATCGTCTTGACCCCCCGGATGAGGAAGTGAACATGTCCGCCGATCCTGTTTTGTTGAACGTCGAACACCTGAAGATCCGTGTGGGCGAACACGGCCCATTGGCGGTGGATGACCTGAGTTTCAGCATCGCGCCGGGTGAGATCGTGGCGCTGGTGGGGGAGTCCGGCAGCGGCAAGACCATGGCTGCCCGCGCGGCCATCGGCCTGCTGCCGTTGCCGATGCAAGTGTGCGGCGGACGTCTGGATTTCCAGGGGCGTGACCTGGCGAGTGTCAGCACTGAAGCGCTGCGTGCGATTCGCGGCGCCAGCATCGGCATGGTGTTCCAGGAACCGATGGTGTCGCTCAACCCGGCATTGAAAATCGGCCAACAGATGAGCGAAGCGCTCAAGCTGCACACCGACCTCGACCCTCCACAAATCCGCGAACGTTGCCTGACCATGTTGCGCCGTATCGGCATCAAGGCCGCCGAGCGCTGCCTGGAGTCCTATCCGCACCAATTCTCCGGTGGCATGCGCCAGCGCATCATGTTGGCCTCGGTGATGCTGCTGCGCCCGGCCTTGCTGATCGCCGACGAACCGACCACGGCCCTCGACTGCCTGGCGCAACTGGACGTGATCGAGTTGATGCTCGAACTGACCCGCGAGCAGGGCACCGCGATCCTGTTTATCAGCCATGACCTGTCGCTGGTAGCGCGGTACGCCCACAAGGTGGTGGTGATGCGTCACGGCAAGGCGGTGGAGCAGGGCAGCATCGAAGACATCCTGCTCGCGCCCAAGGCCGAGTACACCCGCCAGCTGTTGGAAGCGTTGCCGCGTCGGGGCGTGCTGGCGCCTTTGCCGGTCAGCAACGAGCCTTTGGTTGAAGTGGATCAGGTGTGCATCGAACACCCTGGGCCGACCACGTTCTGGGGCAAGCGTCAGCACACCCGCGTGGTGCATTCCGCCAGCCTGGTGATCGCCCCCGGCGAAACCCTGGCGCTGGTGGGCGGCAGCGGCTCGGGCAAGACCACCCTCGGGCGTTCCCTGGTGGGCCTGATCAAACCCTGTGCCGGCTCGATCCGCTTCAAAGGCGTGGACATCCTCAAGACCGCCAACCGTACCCATCGCCTGCAATGCCAGATGATCTTCCAGGACCCCTATTCGTCCCTGAACCCGCGGATGAAAATCGGAGAAATCCTCGCCGAACCGTTGCGCCACGAACCTGGCCTGAATGCCGCCGAGCGCCGTGAACGGGTAACGCAAACCCTCAAGGACATCGGCCTGGGCGAGCAGTTTGTCGAGCGTTTCCCCCACCAGCTCTCCGGCGGCCAGCGCCAGCGCGTCGCCATTGGCCGGGCATTGGTGCGACACCCGCAACTGGTGATTGCCGACGAACCGATCTCGGCGCTGGACATGACTATCCAGAAACAGATCCTCGAACTGTTCGAACGTCTGCAGGCGCAGTACGGTTTTGCCTGCCTGTTCATTTCCCATGACCTGGCGGCGGTGGAGCGCATTGCCCATCGGGTTGCGGTGATGCATCAGGGCAATGTGGTGGAAGTGGGCGCGCGCGAGCAGATCTTCGATCACCCGCAGCACCCGTACACCCGGCAACTGCTGGCCGCCGCCAGCCCGCTGGAGCAACTGCCGGACGGTGGCTACCGAATACGACCGGCCATTTAAACCCCTGATTTCACCCGGCGCGCAGACCCTCACGTCTGCGCGATGGGGAATGTCGTGCCCAGAAAAACAATAAGACCTACTCACCCATAACGACTGCCAGGAGCCAAGAACATGCACAACAACACTCTCAACCTGATCTTGAAGGGCGTCGGCCTCATGAGCGGGGGGCTGCTGTGTGCCCCGGCCCAGGCTGACTTCATCAAGGACAGCAAGGCAGATCTGGACCTCAAGAACTACTACTTCAACCGCGATTACCGTGAAGACGCCGGGCAATCCAAGCGTGAGGAATGGGCCCAGGGATTTATCCTCAACCTCAAGTCTGGCTTTACCGAAGGCACCGTCGGCTTTGGTGTGGACGTGGTAGGCATGCTCGGCCTCAAGCTCGATTCCAGCCCGGACCGCTCCGGCTCCGGCCTGTTGTCCAGGGACAACGATGCCACGCCGGGCAAGCCGAGCTATTCCAAGCGCGCCCATGACGAGTATTCCAAGTACGGCGTGACCGGCAAGGTGCGCTTCGCCCAGAGCGAGCTGCGCAGCGGTTACCTGCTGCCGGACCTGCCGACTTTGCAGCCCAACACCAGCCGACTGTTCCCGCAGACCTTCCGGGGCACTCAGGTGACGTCCACGGACATCGCCGGGCTGGCGTTGATCGGCGGGCAGATCGACCACACCAAGCAGCGCGAATCCACCGAATACGAAGACATGGGGCTGACCAGCCAGAGCGGTGCCTACAAAAGCACCGCCAAGAGTGATCGTTTCCGCTTTGCCGGTGGCGATTACAAGCTCACGCCGGGGATGACGTTGAGCTACCACTTTGCGCAGTTGGAGGATATCTACCAGCAGCATTTCGTAGGGCTGAAAAACAGCTTCGCCCTGGGCGGTGGCACGCTCAAGACGGATATCCGTTATTTCGATGCGGACAAGTCCGGTGCTGGCTTGGCGGGCAAGGTGGATAACCGTGCGCTGAGTACGCGGGCGATGTTCAGCTACAAGGGACACACTCTGGGTGGGGGGTATCAGGAGCAATATGGGGACACCCCGTTTACTTATGTGGACGGGACCAATACCTATCTGTTTTCCGAGTATCAGTTGAGTAATTTCTCGCAGACCAATGAGCGGGTCTGGCATGCGCGCTATGACTTTGATTTTGCGGCGCTGGGTGTACCGGGGCTGACGTTTTCAACGCGTTGGGCCAAGGGTGATCAGGCGCAGGTGAAGGGGTTTGCGGGGGAGGGACGTGAGTGGGAGCGGGATATCGATTTGGGGTATGTGTTTCAGTCTGGAACGCTGAAAGGGGTGTCGTTGCGTTGGCGCAATGGGTTGAGCAAGGCTAACTATTTACGGGATATGAATGAGAACCGGGTGATTGTCGGTTATACCGTGGCGCTTTGGTAATGAAAGTGGGGGCGACGTGGTGTGAGTGTGGGAGCTGGCTTGCCTGCGATGGCGGTCTGTCGGTGTACATGTCCATTGCGACAGGGGTTGCGTGTGTGGTTAAGGTCTGGCCGGTTTCGAGCGTGCTTCGAGGCCGGGTCGGGCCCGTCAGGGGCATGGGGGCGCGCCCCTCATCCCTTGTTGCGTGCCACGCGCAACTTGCTCGCCACATCCAGGTGTCGATGCAGCAGCGTCGACGCCCATTCGTTATCGCCTTGCTCCAGGGCATCCAGAATCGCCAGGTGTTCACAGCACGAGACCTTGACCCTTTCCTGATTGTTCACGGTGTGGAACTCGGTCAGTCGACGCAACCGGTTCTGCTGCTGGATCGCCTGCAGGATGTAGCCGTTGCCCGATGCCGCCGCCAACAGTTCGTGGAATTCGGCGTTGTATTCGATAAAGCGTTGCCCATCGACTTTGCCTTCCAGCAGTTCCATCTGGCGTTCGCGGCAACGACGGAATTGTTCGGGGTTGATCTTGAAGGTCGGCTCCAGCAACCCGGCTGGCTCCAGCAGCATGCGGAAGCGGTAGCTCTCGAAGCGAGTCTGCGGGCTATTCAGCGTCGGCAGGAACTGCCAGCCGTGCCCGTGCTTGCGTTGCATCACGCCTTCGTCGGAAAGGCGCAACAGGCAGCGGCGCAGCACGCTTTTGCCGACCCCATAGCGGCGCAGCAGGTCGCTCTCGGAGATCTGGTCGGGCAGCACCTGGTTCAGACGGTCGTCGATCAGCCGCGTGTACAACTCGTCCTCTTCGTTGTGCAGCTCGGTGAAGTGCTGCGCCAAGCCTTCGGTGGTTTCCAGCGGTACGCGATAGCCCTGTTGCGGCAGCGGCTCAATGGCTTTCTGTTCGGCCAGGTACGCCAGTGCGCTGCGAATGGGCGAGCGCGAGACGCCCAGGCGTTGGGCCAGTTCCACTTCCTTGAGGTGCAGACCGGGTTGCAGGTCGCCGCTGGCGATGGCGGCAAGGATCTGGCCGGCGACTTTGGTCTGCAGCGAGGTGAGTTGGGACATGGTGCGAGGTCGTTCCTGTGACAGGGGAGGCAAGGATACCCGGAAAAACTGAATTATAGGGGCCTCAAATACATCAGGTCCGCAGCGAATAAAACTTTATCTGCACTATTTGAAATATAAAAACATCATTGAGGACCCATCATGACCTACATCCCGCTGCCCAGAGCCTTGCCCCATGAGCGCGGCGTCGACCCGGCCGGCGTTGTTGACTTCCTCCAGGCCGTGACCGAGCAAGGCCTAGAGCTGCACAGTTTCCTGCTGTATCGCCAGGGTGCGGTGGTGGCCGAGGCGTACTGGCAGCCCTATTCGGCGCATCGCCTGCACGTGCAGCATTCGGCCACCAAGAGCTGGACGGCCACGGCGATCGGCCTGTTGATCGACGACGGTCGCTTGAGCCTCGATGCCAAGGTGGTGAGCTTTTTTCCCGAGCTGTGCCCGCAACCCATCAGCGCCAACCTGGCGGCCATGACCGTGGAAGACCTGCTGACCATGCGCACCGGTCACACCCGTGGCATTTCTGGCGGCGATTGGCGCAACCTGCAAAGCAGCTGGGTCGAAGCCTTTCTCAATGAGCCGGTGGACGAGCCACCTGGGCAGTCGTTTATCTATAGCAGTGCGTCAAGTTTCATGTTGTCGGCCATCGTCACCCAGGTCACTGGGCAGACGATGCACGCGTTGTTGCAGGCGCGCGTCCTCGACTATCTGGGCCTCGATCACCTGGAGTGGGACCTGGCTCCCGGTGGGTTCAACTCTGGAGGCAATGGCTTGAGTTGCACCAGCGAAGATTCGTTGAAGTTTGGCGTGTTGCACCTCAACCACGGCCAATGGCAAGGGCGCCAGTTGCTGTCGCCAGAGTGGGTCAGTGAGGCCACGCGCAATCAGGTGCAGGACGTGTGGATGGGTGAGTTCGACGGCAAGCAGTACCTGCCGCGCGACAAGAACAAAGCCAATGAAGCCCAGCGTGAAGGCTATGGCTACCAATGGTGGATGACCGAACACGGCGGTTATTACGCCTCGGGCGTGTTCGGCCAGCAGTGCATGGTGCTGCCGGAACAGGACACGGTGATTGTCTTCACCTGCGGCCTGCGCCTGGGGGAAAAGCGCTTGCACGCGGCGCTGTGGCAGCACCTGTTCCCGGCGCTGGGGCGTACCGCCGTTGATGCCAATGCCAGCCAGGCGCAACTGGATGCGCTGATCGACGGCCTGCGCCTGCCGACGCTGCAGGGTTTGCAAAGCTCGCCCGCCAGCCGTGCACTGCAGGGCCGTTTCGCCATTGAACCGAATGAGGATGGCGTGCGCGAAGTGGCCTTCGATTTCCAGGCGGATTACTGCGATTTCACCCTGGTGGATCATCGCGGCACTCATCACGTGCGCGCCGGTTTCCGACAGCCGATCGAGACCCTCACCAGCCTCACCGGCAATTACTTGCACCACCAGTATCAGCCTGAACAGACCGCCGTGGTCGCGCAGGCCTGCTGGTCCACGGAAGGTGAGTTACGTATGGACTGGCGCTTCGTCGAAACCGCCTTTGGCGACCACGTTACCGGCCGCGTGCAAGACGGGCGCCTGCGTTTCGACCGGGGCGTCAACACCAACGCCGGTGCCCTGCAACGCCCGACCCTGATCGGCTCACGAATCCCGCTTTAAGGAGTACAACCGATGACCTCTTCCCTGTGGGCACCCTTTACCGCGATGCGCCCCTTCAACCGCCAACCGATGCTGTTCGACCGCGCCGCCGGCATGCACTACACCACCACCGAAGGGCGCGATGTGCTCGATGCGATGGCCGGGTTGTGGTGCGTCAATGCCGGGCATGGCCAGCCCCGTATCGTCGAGGCCATTCGCGAAGCGGCAGGGCGCCTGGACTTTGTGTCCTCGTTCAAAATGAGCCACCCGGCGGCGCTGACCCTGGCGGATCAGTTGGTTGCCAAAGCGCCGGCCAACCTGGACAAGGTGTTCTTTACCAACTCCGGTTCCGAGGCCGTGGACACCGCTTTGAAGATCGCGCGCGCCTATCATCAGGCCCGAGGCGATAGCCGGCGCACCAAGCTGATCGGCCGCGCCAAGGGTTACCACGGCATGGGGTTTGGCGGTCTGTCGGTGTCGGGCATCGGCCGGCAGAAGCGTGACTTCGGGCCGTTGCTCGGCGACGTGGCGCACTTGCCGCTGCCCTATGACGCTGGCTCGCGTTTCAGCCTCGGCCAGCCGGAGCAGGGCGCGCATTACGCGGATGCGTTGCTGCACTTACTGGAAGTACACGACCCGGCTACGGTGGCGGCAGTGATTGTCGAACCGGTCACCGGCTCGGGTGGGGTCTACGCGCCGCCCCTGGGCTACCTGCAAAAGCTGCGCGAGATCTGTGATCGGCACGGCCTGCTGTTGATCTTCGATGAAGTCATCACTGGCTTCGGCCGCGTGGGCCATGGGTTCGCCGCCGAGGCCTTTGGCGTCACCCCGGACTTGATGACCTTGGCCAAGGGCCTCACCAACGGCGCGGTGCCCATGGGCGGCGTGCTGGTCAGCGGCGCGGTGTACGAGGCGTTCATGCAAGGCCCGGAACAGGCCATCGAGCTGATGCACGGTTACACCTATTCGGCCCATCCACTGGCCTGCGCTGCCGGTTTGGCGACCCTGGAGGTGCACGAAGAGCTGGGCCTCAATGCGCATGTGCGGCAGATTGCGCCGTTGTGGCAGAACACCGCGCTGGCCTTGCGTGAGCAGGCGCTGGTGCTGGATGTGCGTGCCATCGGCCTGCTTTGCGCGGTCGAGCTCAAGCCCCGCGAGGGCGCCCCCGGAGCGCGGGCGGCAGAGGTGGCCCAGCGGTGTTTCGAGGCGGGCGTACTGGTGCGCGCCTCCGGCGAAAACATCGTGCTGTCGCCGCCACTCATCATCAACCAGGAACAGGTCGCGCAGGTGTTCAGCGCCTTGGGCAAGGCACTTGAGGCGACGCGATGAATCACCTGGATTTTTACATCGACGGGCAGTGGGTCAAGCCTCTCGGCGGCGACACCTTGCCGGTGGTCGACCCGACGACGGAGCGAACCGTCGCCACCATCAGCCTCGGCACCCTGGCCGACCTCGACCGCGCCGTCACCGCGGCCAGGCGGGCCTTCGACAGCTATGGGCAATGGACGCGCGAGCAACGCCTGGAAGTGCTGGCGGCGATCATCGATGGCTATCGCCAGCACAGCGAAGCCCTGGCGCAATGCGTGCACCAGGAAATGGGCGCGCCGCTCTCGCTGGCGCGCAGTGCCCATGTGCCCGCGGGGTTGGGCCACTTGCAGCGTGCGTATGACGTGCTCAAGACGTATGCCTTCGAATATGCCCACGACAGCACCCTGATCAGCCGCGAACCGATAGGGGTGTGCGGCCTGATCACACCGTGGAACTGGCCACTCAACCAACTCACCTGCAAGCTCGCGCCGGCCCTGGCCGCGGGCTGCACGATGGTGCTCAAGCCCAGTGAAAAGGCGCCGCTGTCGGCGATGCTGCTGGCCGATATCCTGGACCATGCCGGGGTGCCCAAGGGCGTGTTCAACCTGGTCAATGGCGACGGTCCTACGATGGGCGACGGCATCGCCCGGCATGCCGGGATCGATATGGTCTCGTTTACCGGTTCCACCGGCGCGGGCATCGCTGTGGCCAAGGCGGCAGCGGACACGGTCAAGCGTGTCTCTCAGGAGCTGGGCGGCAAGTCGGCCAACCTGATTCTTGCCGATGCGGACCTGGACGCTGCCGTGCGACACGGTGTGAGCAGCTGTTTTCGCAACAGCGGCCAGTCCTGCAATGCGCCGACGCGCCTGCTGGTGCCCCGGGCCTTGCAAGCGCGGGCGGTGGCGATCGCCCAGGAGATTGCCGCGCAGGTCTGCTTTGACGATAGCAATCCAGCGACTGCCATGGGCCCCCTGGCCAACCAGGCGCAGTTCGAACGGGTGCAGGCGCTGTTGGCGGCCGTGGACATCCCACCGGTATGCGGTGGTGCAGGGCGGCCGCAAGGCATCAACCGCGGCTTCTACGTGAGGCCCACGGTCTTTGCCGATGTCCACCCCGACCTGCCGATTGCCCGCGAAGAGGTGTTCGGGCCGGTGTTGGTGATCATTCCCTACGACAGCGAAGAACAGGCGATTGCCATCGCCAATGACAGCCCCTATGGCCTGTCGGGTTACGTCACGGCCGGCACGCTGGAAGGCGCGCGCAGGGTCGCCCGCCGTCTGCGCACGGGGATGGTCCATCTCAATGGCAGCAAGGCGGATAACGGCGCGCCCTTTGGCGGGTACAAGCAGTCCGGTAATGGCCGTGAGTGGGGGGTATTTGGCCTGGAGGACTATCTGGAAGTGAAATCGCTGTTTGGCTATCAGCCTAACCTGGGATAAACAGCGCCTGCTGCATCACCTGCGGCGGCTGCCCAAACGCCCTTAAAAACGCCTGACGCATGCGCTCGCGATCCCCAAACCCGGTTTCGCGGGCCACCACCTCAACCGGGTGGCGACTGGTCTCCATCATCGCCCGTGCGGCTTCTACCCGAAGGGACTCGATGGCCTTGGCCGGCGTTTGCCCGGTTTCTTCACGGAACACTCGGCTGAACTGGCGCGGACTCAGGCGGGCGACATCGGCCAGGGCTTCCACGGACAGATCGTGGGTCAGGTTCTCGCGGGCGTAGGCCAGGGCCAGTTGTACGCGGTCCGATTTCGGGTCCAGTTCCAATAGCGCCGACAACTGCGATTGCTCACTGCCGCGCCGCTGGGCGATCACCAGCTTGCGCGCGATGCGGCGTGCCAGGTCGCTGCCCAAGTCGTTCTCCACCATGGCCAAGGCCAGGTCGACGCCGGCACTCATGCCGGCGCCGGTCCACACGTGGCCGTCGACGATAAACAGCTTGTCTTCTTCCAGGCGAATGTCCGGGTAGCGCTTGCGAAAGGCCGGGGCGTGAATCCAGTGGGTGGTGGTGCGCTTGCCTTCCAGCAGGCCGGCTTCGGCCAGCACGAAAATGCCCATGCACAATGAGGCGACGCGCCGCGACTGGGCCGAGGCGGCCTTGACCAGTTCCAGCAGGTTGGCTTCCGGCAGGCGGAATTCCAGGTAGCCGCTGACGATCAGGGTGTCGTAACCCTCCGGCCGGATCGGCGTGGTGTTCACCGAGAACCCTTGGGACGTCATCACCGCGCCGCCGCTCTCCGAGACCAGATGAAATTCATAGGCCGGCTCGCCGCGCAGCAGGTTCGCGCACTCGAACACCGAACCCAGGCTGAGGCTCAGGGATTGGAAGTTCGGGTAAACCATCAGCGCAACGCTGTGCATCGTCATTCTCCAAAGGGCGCGGGAAGGGGGATTGTCGGCGCGTGCCGGGTAAACGGCAACTGCCTTCGCGTCATGTCCGGAATCCTTGCGGATCTGACATTGTGCGGGTCTGGACAGCCTCCTAAGATTCCCTCAACGAACTAGACGACTGGTCTAATCGGACGGGATGAAGCATGAACAGCGAAACCAAAAGTGCAAAACAGACCATTCTGGATACCGCGCAACGTCTTGTCGGTCGCAAAGGATTTTCTGCGGTAGGCCTGAACGAAATATTGCAAGCCGCCCAAGTACCCAAAGGTTCGTTTTATCACTACTTCACCTCCAAAGATGCGTTCGGCGTCGTATTGCTCGACCACTACTTCGACCACTACGTGCACGGCATGCAGCAATTGTTCGACCAGCCGGGTTTAACCCTTCACGCCAAGTTGATGCGTTATTGGCAGTCTTGGATCGACAACCAGACCGGCTGTACCGATGCAGGCAAATGCCTTGCCGTCAAACTCGGTGCCGAGGTGTCAGACCTTTCAGAGCCGATGCGCCTGGCCCTGCAGCGCGGCACCGCACGCACCATCGGCTTGCTCGCCGAGGCCTTGCAGCAGGGCGTCGACGACGGTTCGGTCATCATTACGCAACACCCCGAAAGCCTGGCCCAGCGCCTGTATGCGTTGTGGCTGGGGACCAGCGTCATGAGCAAGATCACCCGCACAGCGGCGCCTTTCGACGAGGCACTGGGGTTGACCCGGCAGTTGTTGGGGCAGCCTGAACAGACTGACAACCACACTTATCGAGGCACTGGAAAATGAAAGTATTAATGGTACTGACCTCTCACGACCAGCTCGGCGATACCGGGCGCAAGACCGGCTTCTGGCTCGAAGAGTTTGCCGCCCCCTATTACGCGTTCAAGGACGCCGGTGCCGAGATTGTGCTGGCTTCACCGGCCGGCGGCCAGCCGCCTCTGGATCCGGTAAGCGACCAGCCGGACTTCCAGACCGAACAGACCCACCGCTTCGCCGCCGATACGGCTGCGCAACAGGCCCTGGCGACCACGCTGAAGCTGGATTCGGTCAACGCCGATGACTTCGACACCGTGTTCTACCCAGGCGGCCACGGCCCGCTGTGGGACCTGGCGGAGTCGCCGGTGTCGATCGCCCTGATCGAGTCCTTCGAGCGCGCTGGCAAGCCGATCGGCTTTGTCTGCCATGCACCGGGCGCCTTGCGTCACGTCAAGGCGGTCAATGGTCAACCGTTGGTCAAGGGGCGTCGCGTTACCGGGTTCTCCAACTCGGAAGAGGCAGCGGTGGAACTGACCGATGTAGTGCCGTTCCTGGTTGAAGATGAATTCAAGCGGTTGGGCGGCCTTTATGAGAAAGGTGCTGACTGGCAATCCTTTGTCATTACCGATGGTTTATTGGTAACCGGGCAAAACCCTGGTAGTTCCAGTGACGTCGCCAAAGCCCTGCTGACACTCACCGCTTAACTTAACTAACCGCTTACTGCATTGGCGACTTTTATAAGTCGCCAATGCTTTAGCACGTCCAGAATTTGGAAATTATTGAATGACTGACAATGTGCTTAATACCCCAGTAAAGCTGGGTCACCATACGCTGAACAACCGTATTGTGTTGCCGCCGTTGACACGCCAGCGCAGTGCCCAGCCGGGTGATATCGCCACCGACTTGATGGCTGACTATTACCGCCAGCGTGCCAGTGCCGGTTTCATGGTCAGCGAAGGCACACAGATTGAACCGCGTGGCCAGGGTTATGCCTGGACGCCAGGCATCTACACCCCGGCGCAGATTGACGGCTGGCGCAAGGTCACCGACGCGGTGCACGCCGAAGGCGGGGTGATCTTCGCCCAGCTGTGGCACGTTGGCCGGGTGTCCCATAACGCCTTGCAGCCAGACGGCGCGGCACCTGTCGCACCGTCGGCAATCCAGGCGCTGCAGGCCAAGGCCTTCATCGAAACGGCACCGGGCGAGGGTGAGTTGAAGCAACCGCCTGTGCCGCGTGCCTTGACCACCCTGGAGATCGAGGAACTGGTTTGGCACTACGCCCAGGCGGCGCGCAATGCGCTGGATGCCGGGTTCGATGGGGTCGAGATCCATTCGGCGAATGGTTACCTGGTCAACCAGTTCATCTCGGCCCACGCCAATCAGCGTGACGATGAATACGGTGGCTCGCTGCACAACCGCCTGCGCTTTCTGCGCGAGATCGTCGAAGCCGTCAGCGCAGTGGTCGGGCCAGAGCGCCTGGGGGTGCGTTTCTCACCGCTGTTCAGCGGCACTGATCAGGACCGGGTGTATATCGGCCTGGTGGAAGACGACCCGCACCACACCTACCTCGAAGCGATCAAGGTGCTGGAGGCGTCGGGCATCGCCTATGTGTCCATTGCCGAAGCCGACTGGGATAACGCCCCGGTATTGCCCGAATCGTTCCGCCGCGCAGTGCGCGAAACCTTCAGTGGGCGCATCATCTATGCCGGCCGCTACACCGCTGAACGCGGCGCTGATTTGGTCGAAGCCGGGCTGGCGGACTTGATCGCGTTCGGGCGGCCGTTCATTGCCAACCCAGACCTGCCGCAGCGGATTTTCAACGGATGGCCGTTGAATCCGCTGAAGGCCGAGGGTTTATATGGCGGGACGGCAGCGGGGTACATCGATTACCCGGTATACGCCGAGTAGTCCCGCAAAGCTGACCCATGTGGGAGCTGGCTTGCCTGCTCCCACACTGGATCTTCACAAGGCCACGATCAGCGTTACTCCACCCGCAACACAATCTTCCCAATATGATCCCCACCCTCCATCCGTGCATGGGCCTGGGCGGCGTCGGTGTAGGCGTACACCTTGTCGATAATCGGCAAGCAACGCCCGGCGGCCAGCACCGGCCAGATGTATTCGCGCAGTTGCTCGGCGATGGCGGCTTTTTCGTCTTTGCTGCGTGCCCGCAGGAGTGAGCCAGTAATCACCGCACGTTTGGCGAGGATGCTCAGCAGGTCGACATCATTGGCCTTGCCGCCTCCCAGGAACCCCAGCATCACCAGGTGACCGTCCATGGCCAGGGCCTTGAGGTTGTTGTTGAAGTACGAGGCGCCCATGATGTCGAGGATCACATCGACGCCCTGATTGTCGGTCTGCTGCGCAATGACGTCGGCAAAATCCTGCTCGCGATAATTGATGGGCTCGGCGCCCAGCTTGGCAATCGCTGCACACTTATCGGCGCTGCCAGCGGTGGCGAAGGCCTGGATGCCGAACTCGCGGCACAGCATCAGTGCGGTGGTGCCGATACCGCTGGTGCCGCCATGGATCAGCACGCGCTGGCCGGTGTGCGCATCGCCGAGGCCGAACAGGTTGGCCCATACGGTGAAGAACGTTTCCGGTACCGCAGCAGCTTGAATCCAATCCATGCCTTCAGGAATGGGCAGGGCCTGACTGGCCGGCACGCTGCAAAACTGCGCGTAGCCACCGCCGTTGGTCAGAGCACAGACTTTGTCGCCCAACTGGTATTCGCTCACGCCTTCGCCCAGCGCCACGACTTCACCGGCTACTTCCAACCCTGGAATCGGACTGAAGCCCGGTTTCATCGGGTACTTGCCGGCGCGTTGCAGGGCGTCAGGCCGGTTGACCCCGGCGGCATGCACGCGGATCAGGATCTCGCCGGGGCCTGCGACAGGCACCTCGGCGTGGCGTGGTTGCAGCACCTCAGGCCCGCCGGGGGTGGTGATTTCGATCAGGGTCATTTCTTGAGGAAGCGTCATTTCAGATTACCTGCAGCGATGAGCGTATGGGTTGGGACCGTGTCGAGCGGCCGACGGTTCAGCACAATCATGCCGAGTTCCAGTGCCAATGCGACCACAATGGCCCCGGCAGCGATCATGAACAACAGCGCATGCTGGCCGCCGCTGCTGTTGAACAGCGCCGAGTAGGCAAACCCGGACAGCGCCTGGAACGTCGCGAAGGACACCGTGGCGCGGCTCCACGCCACGTGTTGCTGATGATGGTTGGGCAGCAGTTCATGCACCCGCGCCAGTGCCAGCGGCACGATACCTGGCGGGAAGGAACCGAGGACCACCGCGAGCACCGCCAGGGCGGTAAAGGAGCCGGTAAACGGCAACAGGCCGACCGCAATCGCCTGCACCACCAGCACCACGCGGATACTCAAGCGGGCACCGAGTTTGTCGGCGAGGAACCCATAGGTCACCGGCCCCACAATCGCGCCCAGGCCGTACATTACCCAGATCATTGCGCCGATATGCGCACCGTCACCCAGGCCTCGGGCCACGTAGTCGACCAGGAACACCATCGCCGGCACCAGGCCCGCGGCCATGAAGGCGTACTGGGCAAACAGCAGGTACACGCCGGAGGGTGTCCGCGCTGAAGTGCCCGTGGGGGCCGCTGCTTCATGCAGTGTGCCGGTGGGCCAGGCGAACCAGCTGGCGCCCGTCAACACCAGCGCCAATAGGCCCAGGCCAAACCAGGTCTGTTGCAAACCCAGGTTCAACAAGGGCGGTACGAGGGTGCCGGAGCCAGCAATGCCCAGGCCGATACCGAGGAAGATCGCGCCGCTGGCCAAGCCACGGCGTGCCGCCGGTACGTGGGGCAACACGGTCGCCGCCACCAACACCATGATCGCGCCACCGGCAATCCCCGACAGCAGCCGCCAGGCGAAGAACCACACCACCGAAAACGGGAAGCCACAGGCGAAGAACGCCAGGGTCACCGCCACCATCATCATGCGCAGCGCGGTCTTGTTCGAGGTGCGCTGGGCGATGGGGCGGCCGAGCAGCGCGCCGATCAGGTAACCCACCAGGTTGGCGGCGCCGAGGTAGACCACATCATTGGCGGAAAACCACTGCGCCTGGATCAAGGTCGGGATCAACGGCGTATAGGCGAACCGCGCCAGGCCGATACTGACCAGGCTGGCGCAGAGGCCGGCAAAGATGGGCAGCCAGACTGAGCTGCGGGGTGGGGCGTGTGTGTCGAGCATGATGGCGGTCCCGGGTATTTTTCTCTGGCGCCCAGCATATCCGGGTTTTCTGATGCAATAATGCTGCGATTAAACGGCACACCGATGCATATATGCATCACGAGGAGCAGGCATGAATTGGGATGATGCACGGGTCTTTCTGGCGGTCTGCCGCGAATCCACACTGCGCGGCGCCGCACGGGTGTTGGGCGTGGATCAGGCCACGGTGGGTCGGCGGGTCAACGCGCTGGAAAAGTCCTTGAGCGCCACCTTGTTTCTGCGCACGTCCGAAGGTTACGCACTCACGGCAGTAGGCGAAGCCGCGTTGCTCTCGGTGGAGAAAATGGAACGCTCAGCCCTCGACCTGGAGCGCCAGATCCAGGGCCTGGATGACCGCCTGACCGGCACCGTGCGGGTCAGCACCACCGACTCCCTGGCCATCGACTTCCTGATTCCGTCGATTGCACGCCTGCACGACAAACACCCCGACGTGCGCGTGCAACTGGATGCCTCCACCCAGATCCTCAGCCTGGCCAAGCGCGAAGCCGATATCGCCGTGCGCAACACCCGCCCGGACAACCCCGACCTGATCGCCCGGCGCATTGCACGCTGGCCGGTAGGGCTGTTTGCCTCTCAGGACTACATCGACCGCCACGGCGTGCCGGAGCAGGGAAGCCTGTTCGAAGGCCATGACCTGGTCGTCTACCAACCCTACCTGCAAAGCCAGAAGGACATGACCCTGGTCGCTGAACCCCCGGGGCGCGGGCGCATTGTCGCGGCCTTGAGTTCCAGCCTGCTGGTGCGCCGCTCCATTGCGGCCGGCATCGGCGTCGGCGAGATCCCGGTGTACACCGGCGAACGTGATGGGCTGGTGCGTCTGTGGCCCGAGCGCACGCGGCCCTTGCCGTATGACGTGTGGCTGGTGACCCACGCCGACCTGCGCCATACCGCACGGGTGCGGGTGGTGATCGATGAAATTGTCGCGGCATTTGCGGGCACGGGGGAGTAGTCAGCACAGGCTTGCAATTTCCTGTGGTGTGGCGGGCCCACAATCGCCTCCGATATCACCGTCGCGCAGGTGCCGGCGGTGTTCACCCAGGCAGGTCGCTTATGAACGAATCAAAAACTCAGGATATTGGGCTGTTGTTTCTGCGGGGCAGCGGGGCGCTGTTCCTGCTTTGGGTACACGGTTTGCCCAAGGTGTTGAACTACAGCGAACAGCTGAAGGTGATCGAAGACCCGTTTCACTTGGGGGCGCACGTCACGCTGTTGCTGGCGATTTTCGCCGAAGTGCTGTGCCCTTTGTTGATCGTTGCGGGGGTGTTGGTGCGCCTGGCGTGCCTGCCGATCCTGGCGGTGCTGTTGATCGCCATGCTGGTGGTGCACCCGGAGTGGACGTTGTTTGAGGGGCAATTCGGCTGGCTGTTGTTGATCATCTTCACCAGTGTACTGATTGCCGGGCCGGGGCGGCTGGTATTGAACCAACGTTTCTCTTGAGCAAAAAAAGGCCGGGCAAGCCCGGCCGAAATAAGGAGAGGGTGGTACAGGTATTTCAGCGGTTCAGGAACGCCAGCAGGTCTTCATTCAAGGCCTGGGCATGGGTCACGGCGAATCCGTGTGGCGCCTCTTTGTAGACTTTCAGTTCGGCGCCTTTGATCGAGGCCGCGGCGACTTTGCCGGTGGTCTCGAACGGTACGATCTGGTCGCCGTCCCCGTGGATGACCAGGGTCGGTACGTCGATCTTGGCCATGTCCGGGCGGAAGTCGGTCTCGGAGAAGGCGGTGACGCAATCCACGGTCGATTTGAGGGACGCCAGCATCGCGATTTGCAGCGTTTGGGTCAGTACGCCTTCAGAGACCGTCTGGCCCTTGTTGATGCCGAAGAACGGTGTGTTGAAATCGCTGATAAATTGCGCGCGGTCCTTCAGCAGGCCGGCCTTGATGCCGTCGAACACGTCTTTGGGCACGCCTTGCGGGTAGTCTGGTTTCTGGCCGAAGATCGGCGTGACCGCACCCAGCAGCACCAGGCCGGTAACGCGAGCACTGCCGTGGCGCGCGATATAACGCGCCACGTCGCCGCCGCCCATGGAGAAGCCCACCAGGGTCACGTCCTTGAGGTCCAGGTGTTCGATCAACTGCGCGATATCGTCGGCGAAGGTGTTGTAGTCGTTACCGGTCCACGGCTGGTCAGAGCGGCCGAAGCCACGGCGGTCGAACGCGATGGTGCGAAAGCCACGGCTGCTGAGGTATTCCATCTGGTATTCCCACATGTCGGCGTCCAGTGGCCAGCCGTGGCTGAACAGCACGGGCTTACCGCTGCCCCAGTCCTTGAAGTAGATCTGGGTACCGTCTTTGGCAACAAAAGTGCTCATGGAAAACTCCTTGGGTAGCGAAAAAAGCTCAGCGTCACTATTGGTGTAAACCGTACGCGGGGCTTGTACGGGTGTGCTTGGTTGGGCCTACCAGCTGAATTTCAGCTCGACCCCCAGGTAATTGCTGTCATCACCACCGGCATCACGCAGGGTCTGGCCGACGTCGTAGTGCACGGCCTCGACGGCGCCGGTGAGGTTGGGGCTGAACACATAGTCGGTGCGCAATTGCGCGTAGGCACCGGTCCAGCGATCACCCTGGCCTGCGGTGCCGGCCACCGGCAAGTTGGGCTGGGTGTACACCGCATCGCTGGTGGTTTGGCGCCAGAGCAGGCCGATGGCGGTTTGCACGCTGAGCTTGTCGATCGGCTTGACGGTGATCGACGGCTTGACGTGAATCAGGTTGCTGTAGCCCGTGTAGCCCGCCAGGGAAAAGTAGTAACCGTTGGGGAACAGCGGGTTGAACGTACCGACAGTGCCATCCCCAGTCTTACGGTCGCCCGAGGCGATGTCCAGTTGCAGGCCCAGGCGCGGTTTCCAGGCCAGGCTGTCGAAGGTATAGCCGGTGCGACTGCCACCGGCCCAGGCGCGGATATCCTTGTTGCCCACCGAACCACTTTGCAGCATCGCTTCGACGTCCCAGTCAAAGCCCATGGCCGCGCCGCCCAGGCGTGCGTCGAACAGGTGGCGGGTTTCGTCGCCGTCTGCGTCCAGGTAATGCGCCGCGCTGCGTTCATACACGCCGTAGTAGGCCGACAACTCGTTCTTGCCGCCCACCAGGCGCTCGACCCGCACCATGTGGAAGCGCGCGTCGCTGTTGGACTTGTCGTCGAAATGCCGCCCGTCCTGATACTGCACCGGCTGGCTGGCAATCCCGATAATGCGCCAGTTGGATGTCTCCCAGTCGGCCCACAGCGCATCGAAGGATTGCCGCACATTCGGACCGTCCCGCGATGAGATGAAGCGCTGCAGGTCGAAGGCGAAATCCTGACGCCCGACACGTGCCTTCAGCGTGCCGCTGCTGAAGGCATTGACGTACTCGGCAAAGGCCAGGCGCAGGTCGACGCGATTCTGGTCGGCGCCGCCGATCGTCGTCTTGTCATACGCACGCACATCTTCGAGCTGGGTGAACACTCGCCAGTTTTCGTTCAGATGCAGGTCGGCATGCACCTGGAAGCGTTGGATCAGGTAGCGATCACGCTTCACATCGCGCACGCCGAAACCACTGGCATCGTTCATCTCGAAGCGCTCGCGCAGGGTCGCGCCCAGAGACAGGTAGGTAAACGGGTTGGCACCTGACAACGGGATGTACTTCAAGCTGTCCAGCGGTTGCGTGCGCAGCGCCGGGTTTTGCAGTACCGACCAGTCTTCCTGCCAGCGATTGGCCTTGATGGCCGGGCGTGTCGCTTGCTCATCGGCGTGGACGCTGCCGGCGAGCAGCGGCCACAGCACGGCCAGGCCCCAGCCTGTGCGACGGGTCATTTTGCCGCGTTGAGTTGATGGATCTCGGCGACGTAACCGCCCGGGAACTCGACCAACGCACTGCGACGGTCTTTACTGTCGAAGGCGGGCACCACCACTTTGGCGCCGGAGCCGGTGGCCTTGCCCAAGGTGGCCGTCAGGTCAGCCACTTGATAGCCGGTGGTTTCATGGCCGAACGGGTAGGGCAGTTGCCCGTTGGTGACCAGCACTGCCATGCGCCCGAACGGCGACTCGATGTCGACACGACGATAGCTGCCGCTGGCTTGACCGATATCCACGCCACGCGCGTGTTTGTCATCGGCCAGGACTTTGCCGTGGGAGAAGCCCAGGAACGACTTGATAAAGCTGTCGGCACGGTCGGGGCTGAGGTACACGCGGTTTTCCGGCACGGTCTGGAACGCGGCGTAATCCGGGGTCTTGGTGTGCCAGTAGAGCTGCATGTTCACGCCGCCTGGCCACTGCACCACCGCGTCACGCCCGATCGGATCCGGGAAGTCGCTGACGATCACCGCCGCACCGTTTTCCCGGGCCGCCTTGAGTGCCAGGTCCATGTCCTTGACCAGGTAACCGTTGCGCTCCTGGCCGAACGGGTGCGGGATTGGCGTAGTGAAACCAAACAACGACACCGTGCCCGCCGGGGTTTGCAGCAATTGCGAGGTGGTGCTGCTCGGCACCGGCAGTACATTTACTACCACCTGGGGGGTGCTTTTGCCGCCGAAGGTGGCCAGGAAACTCTGGGCAAAACGGTCGACATCGGCCGGTGCTACGTAAACATGGCTGGTGTCGTATTGCGGTGCCACGGCCACTGCGGGCGTTGCCGCGAACGCACTGCCCATCATTTGGCCGGCCAGCAGCGTCAGTGCCAGGGAAACCTTCATCACTCGTTTACACATGCCCACTCTCCAGCACTGTCTATCGGATCGAAGCCATGAGCTTAGGGACGAGGCGGCGGTGCGAATTGTACAGGCGTGCTTGATTGAACGATTCAGCGTCTATGCTAGTCATCTGACTTCAAGCATCCGATTACACAGGTGAACGTAATGGCCAAGACTTACAGCTACGCCGCCCAGAATGCCAAGGATTCCCTCAAGCCCTTTACCTTCGAGCGCCGTGCGCCGGGGGCGGATGACGTACAAATCGATATTCTCTATTGCGGCGTGTGCCACTCCGATCTGCACACCGCCCGCAACGAATGGAACAACACCCTGTACCCCTCTGTGCCCGGCCATGAAATCGTCGGCCGTGTCACGGCGGTGGGCACCGATGTCAGCATGTTCAAAGTCGGTGATTTGGCCGGTGTCGGCTGCATGGTCGACAGCTGCCAGCACTGCGCGTCCTGCGCCGAGGGCGAGGAGCAATACTGCGAGAACGGCTTTACCGGCACCTACAACGGCCCGGTGTTCGGCGGTGAAAATACCTTTGGCGGCTATTCGGACAGCATCGTGGTCAAGGAGAAGTTCGTGCTGCGCATCTCCCACGATGATTCCAACCTGGCCGCCGTGGCGCCGTTGCTGTGCGCGGGTATCACCACCTATTCGCCGTTGCATCACTGGAAGGTCGGCCCCGGCAAAAAGGTCGGGGTGGTAGGCCTTGGTGGGCTTGGGCATATGGCCGTGAAGATCGCCCATGCGATGGGCGCGCACGTCACGCTGTTCACCACGTCGCCGAACAAACGTGAAGACGGCCTGCGCCTGGGCGCCGATCAAGTGGTGGTGTCAAAGAACCCGGACGAAATGGCCAAGGTCGCCAACAGCCTGGATTTCATCCTCAACACTGTCGCCGCTCCGCACAACCTCGATGCCTTCCTCAACCTGCTTAAGCGTGACGGCACCATGACCCTGGTCGGCGCCCCCGACAGCCCGCACCCGTCGCCGACGGTGTTCAACCTGATCTTCAAGCGCCGCAGCCTGGCCGGGTCGCTGATTGGCGGCATCCAGGAAACCCAGGACATGCTGGACTTTTGCGCCAGGCACGGGATTGTCTCGGACATCGAAATGATCGACATCCAGGGCATCAACGAGGCGTATGAGCGGATGCTCAAGGGCGATGTGAAGTATCGGTTTGTGATTGATATGGACAGCTTGAAGAAGGAAAGCCACGCGGCCTGATACACACTGCGTGTCCAAAGGTGGGAGCGGGCTTGCTCGCGAAGGGTGGGTGTCAGTTAACGTATGTGTAACTGACCCACCGCATTCGCGAGCAAGCTCCCTCCCATATTTTTTATATGTCTATTCACGGCTCAAGGCCGCTGCGGCTTCACCGACGTACCGAACGTGTTGCCCATACGCACGCTGGTCGCCGCCGGGGTGGCTAAACCGACCTTATTGGGCGGGCGCTTCTCGATGGAAATATTCTGCGCCTCGCGGTTTTTCTGCGTCGCCTTTGTGGCATTCGTGTCATTACCCATCTGTTGGCTAAGGCAGCCATAGTCGGGCGCCTTATAGCCATCCACCGTGACCTCTGCGCAATTGTCGGCATGGGCGAGCAAGGGCAGAGCGGCGCACAGCAACAGGCTGACAAGGGACGGTAACGCTTTCATCAGGGCCTCCTGGCGGGCCCGAAGGAGTGGGCCGATAAGGCTGCAAAGTGTAGTGCAGCAGGCTTCTCATCACCGTGATGTTTTTTTTGCTATCACCGTAACATCAGATTCATAAACTGGCCTCAGGATGACGGTTTTCTAGGGCGCGTCGGCCGTGCAGCGATGCAAAGCAGGGGGTGAACAGGGGGCCTGGAGGCGCGTCGCGTGCGCCCTGGTCTTGCTGTTGCTGCTGGCCGGCGGTCGTCCGGCGCAGGCAGAGTCACCGCTGCTGTCGTTGAATCTGCCGGCGCAAGACCTGGAACACGCACTGCAAGCCTACAGCCGCGCCACCGGGATGGCAGTGCTGGTGGACCGTGAGTTGACGCGGGGCCGGCGTTCCATCGGGGTGCGCGGGCGCTTTACCGCGCAAGAGGCATTGGCGATGTTGCTGACAGGGAGTGGCCTGATGGCACGTTATGCACGCAGCGATGCGTTTACCTTGCAGGCACCGCAAGTCAGCCCGCCGACCACTTCACGTGGTGCGGCGGCACGCAGCGCCGCGCGGATCAACAACAGCTACGCGTCGGCGTTACAGCAAGCCATTGAGACCAGCTTGTGCCGTTCGCCGCTGACCCGGCCCGGCAGTTTTCGTGCGCTGGTGCAGGTCTGGGTCAACCCGGACGGAGTGATCGAACACAGTCGGCTGGTCAGTTCCTCCGGCGATGAACAACGCGATGAAGCACTGGTGCGCAGCCTGAGTGCGGCCCGGGTCGAACGCCCGGCACCCAGCTCGCTGCGCCAACCGGTGACTTTACTTTTGATGCCTGACACAACAGGAACGCGCATGGAATGCACAGCAGCAAAAGGAGCCTGGGGCGGATGAAAGACACCGGGCACAGTACGATGGTCAGCTTGTTCCTGGCGTCCTACGAAGACTTCAAGGTGCGTTTGCGCAAGCGCCTGGGCTCGGAGGACCTGGCCAATGACGTATTGCACGAGACCTACCTGCGGGTCGATCGTATGGAAGTGCCGCCAAACCTGGCGCAACCCAACGCGTACCTGTACCGCATGGCCTTGAACATCGCCGCCGACCGCCGCCAGGCCGACGCGCGTTTGCTCACTGGCAGCGAGGTCGAAGAACTGCTGCAAAGCGCCGACGAAGCCCAGGACCCGTCTCGGGTGGTGGGCGGCCAGAAAGAAATCCAATCCCTGGTCAAGGCGCTGTATGAACTGCCGGCACGCCGCCGCAAAATCCTCATCGCCGCCCGCCTGGAAGAGGCGCCGCACCTGGAAATCTCCCAGCGTTTCGGCATTTCCACGCGTATGGTCGAGAAGGAAATCAAGGCCGCCCTGGGCCACTGTGCCAAGCGCCTGGAAAGAAAAGTGATTCAGCGGTTCGGTCCCGGTGCCGGAAAACCGTCTTAGTGTCGAGTCCCTGATAAATCCGTGAGTACGTGCGCGCTTGAATATTTTTAACCTCTCCACCGCCCGGCCATCCGCCGCCAGCCCCCTGCACGATGAAGCCCGCGAGTGGCTGGTCCTGTTGACCTCGGGGCGTGCCACCGTGGCTGATGCCAAGGCGCTCAAAGCCTGGTGCGCGCAGAGCCCGGAACATGCCCAGGCATTCGAGCAGGCCAAGGCGCTGTGGCAGCAATTGGCCCCGGCTCTGGAGCACGTCTCGCCACCGCGCAGCTTTGGTCGTCGCGCCTTCCTGGGCGGTGCGATCGCCGCATCGGCGGCCGTGGTGATGGTGCGCGTCGGCATACCCGGTGGCTTTGCCGGGCTTACGGCGGACTACCGCACCGAAGTCGGCGAGCAACGCCAAGTGGTGTTGAGCGAAGGGATCAGCCTGGAACTCAATACCCAGACCCGCATCAGCCGGGTGGGGCAGGGCATTGAATTGCTCGAAGGTGAAGTCGAGGTGGTTACCCACGTTGCACAACCGCTCAAGGTCCAGGCCGGCGAGGGCTGGGTGAGTGCGGCGCAGGCGCGGTTCAATGTGCGTCATACCGATCACACGGTCTGTGTCACCTGTATCGAGGGTTCGCTGTCGGTGGACGTTGCCGGCAACAGTGTGAGCCTGGGCAGTGGTCGACAACTGACCTATGGCAGCGCCGGGGTCAGTGAAGTGATCACGGTGGATACCCAGGCAGTGGTGGCCTGGCGTGAGCAGGTGCTGGTGTTCAACAACGCCACGCTGGCGACGGTGGTGGATGAGATCAATCGCTACCGGCCGGGGATGCTTGTGTTGCTGAACAACGAGCTGGGCCAGCGCCGCGTGCAGGCGCGGTTCAGCCTGCAACAGCTGGCCGGGGTGGCGTTGTTGATTCGCGATGCGTATGGCGCCAAGTGTACGGAATTGCCGGGTGGGGTGGTGTTGTTGAGTTAGTTCAACGGCCCCACCACCTGTCGATACCGTTCCACCCCCTGCGGCGTCTGTCGCACCAGGCTGATCTCCAATCCCAGTGGATCCTCGCGACGGTTACCGCTCAACTGCCGCCACCCCTTATCGGCCTCCCAAACCCGCACCTGCAAATCACTGACGCCGGTTAACACCACCACCCCATCCTTTGCCGCCGGCAGAGGAAAGCGGTCCCGCGCTGGGGCCGCTGCCCGATACAGCGAATCGCCCTTGAGCCACCACCGCACCCGTTGCAGCCCATCGCCTGCGACCGGGGCGCTGCGGATCACGTCCAGTCGAAAACCCTTACTGTCGGAACTGCGCACCGTGACTGCCGCCAGCCCCTCGGTTTTAGCCGCCCCGTCTTCCGGCGCGCTGGGGAGGGTGAGTTCGACACTGGCCCGTAAACTGATGTCCCGCTGCATCTGGTTCAATGCCCTCAGCAGCACCTCGGTCTGTTCCGTACTGGCCTGCAAGTGCTGATCGGCGCGGGTAACGCTGTCCAGGCCGCGCCAGGCGATCAAGCTGACCAATGCCATGAGCATGATCGCCACCATCACTTCTATCAGCGTGAAGCCTTGCTGGGACTGATTCATGGCAGGCGCTCCACGCGCATCAAACCGGCGGCGTCGCGTTGCAGGCTGAGACTGTGTTGCCCATCGGAGAGCACTAACCGCAGCGGCGGGCTGATCCATTCGGCATTCAGTACCAGGGTCTGGCGCGGTTCGATGTTGATCTGCATCGGTGTGCTTTCCCAGAGGCGCGGGCGCAGTTGACTGTCGCCCTGGAAGGATTCCACATGCACCCCATCATCACTGCGACGGTTGAAGCGAAAGCCCTTGGCGTCGGCGCGCCAGGTGATGGGGCGACCATCGGCGTGGGCTTCGGCCTGGGCCACTTGCAGCAGTTGGCTCAGGCGCTCGGCGTCCTTGCGCAGCAGGTGCAGTGGGTCAGGTTTGATCGTGAGGCTGATGGCGGCGCTGGCGATGCCGATAATCACCAGCACCACCATCAACTCGATCAGGGTAAAACCTTGCTGTTTCATCACGGGCTTCCTGGAGAACTGGCGAGTCTGTGAAATAAAAGCGTGCGAATTGACCTGTAGGCTGGTGCCACGGACAAACAGGAGGTCCCTCCGATGACATTCGCCCATCGTTTCACCCTGGCTCATGGCTTGCAGGCGCTGGGTGTGTTGGCCGCCTTGGCGGGTGTGGCGGTCTGGACGCCGCTGCTCCTCACCAGCGCCGAATCCCACACGCCCCAAGCGACCCCCCAGGCATTGGCGGCACGCAGCGATAACCCGGCGTTGCAATGGTTTTCCAATACGCCGACGGCGCTGCAGGTCAAAGTCACTGGCGTGCTGGCTGGTGCTCGGGGTGCGGTGGCGATCCTCAGCCTGAATGACGGCCCGCCGCGCAGCTTTCTGCTGGGTGAACGCCTCAGCCCAGGCGTACGGCTGACGGCCATCAGAGGCGACGGTGTGGAGATCGAGCGCGGTGGCGAGAAGCTGCACGTCAACCTCGACACGTTGCCGGAGGGGCCAGCGTTGCCGCGCCTCACTCGGCCATGACCTGGGTGTCCAGGCGGGCCAGGGGCGGCGCTTCGCGGCGGGCGTCGAGCACCTGCAGGTTGACTTGAAACAGGCGGCCATCGGCGTTGATGCTCTGCTCACAACGCAGTTTCAAGCGGCCCTGGTCGCACTCGAAGGTCTTCTTGCCGCTGCGCAGGTGCCCCTCCAGGCGCAGTTCCGCCAGGCGACTCTGCGCCGCCAGCAACGCGATGGATTTGTCGCGCAACAAGCCGTTGCTCTGGGTCATCAGCCCCGCCACGCGCACGGCGGCGGCCATGGCCACGGCGATGATCGCCAGCGCCACCAGCACTTCAATCAGGGTAAAACCTTGCTCCTTGCGACGGCCGTACATGGCGCTCTCAAAGCCGGGAAACAGGCCCGCAGACTAGCGCCGGCAGTTGACCGATTGGCGACCGAAACTCCCGAGGATTTTCAATACGACTGACATGTGTTCTTGCAACACTGCGCCACGAATTGCACTCAAGCCAAGGAATGTCGAGATGGATATCGCGCGCCTAACGTCCCCATTGCCAGGCCCTCGCGGGCAGCGTGGCTTTACCTTGATCGAGATCATGGTGGTGGTGGTCATCCTCGGAATCCTCGCGGCAATGGTGGTGCCCAAGGTGCTTGATCGGCCGGACCAGGCACGGGCCACCGCAGCGAAACAGGATATCGGCGGGTTGATGCAGGCGTTGAAGCTCTATCGCCTGGACCACGGCACTTATCCGAGCATGAACCAGGGGTTGAAAGTCTTGGTGGAGCGCCCGGCGGATGCGAAAAACAGCAACTGGCGCGCTTACTTGGAGCGCTTGCCCAACGACCCTTGGGGCAAGCCCTATCATTACCTTAACCCAGGCGCCAACGGCGAAGTGGATGTGTTCTCGCTGGGCGCCGACGGCCAGCCGGATGGCGATGGCGTAAATGCCGATATCGGCTCCTGGCAGTTGTAAGGCCGGCCATGAAACGGTATTCGCCCGCAGCGGCGAAGCAGCGCGGCATGGCGATAATCAGCGCCTTGCTGATCGCCGCGGTGGTGGCGGTGCTGGCCGGTGCCATGCTCACGCGCCAGACCGTGTTCACCCGCAGCCTGGAAGCCGAGCAGTTGCGCATCCAGGGCCAGTGGCTGTTGCAGGGTGGCCTTGAACGCAGCCGCCAGATGCTCTGGGACGCGCGCCAGAAGGACGTGCTGACCCGCCTCGATCAACCCTGGGCGCGTGCCCAGGGTGGCGCATTTGAGGGGCGGATTGTGGACGAGCAGGGCAAGTTCAACCTGCGCAATCTGGTCAATCGCCAGCAGGTGGACAGCGAGCAATTGCAGAGTTTTGAGCGACTGTGCCGACTGATAGGTGTCGATCCGACGGTGAGCCGGCGTATCAGCCAGCGGGTGATCGCCTCCTATGAACCGCCCGCCAAATACCCGATGCTGCGCAGCCTGGATGACTTGAGCGGGATCGAAGGCCTCGACCCCAACCTGTTGCAGCGCATGCAGGCCTATATCAGCGTATTGCCCGGTCCTACCTGGGTCAACGGCAACACCGCCAGCGCCGAAGTGCTCAGTGCGGTGGTGCCGCAGCTCAGCCTGTCCCAGGCCCATGGGCTGGTGGCCGAGCGTGACAGCGGGCATTGGTTTATCAACCGGGGGGATTTCGTCAATCGCCTGCGCTTGCCGCAGGTGGCGGTGGACGCGGTGCAGGTGGGCATTACCAGTGAGTGGTTTCGCCTGCAGGGTCAGGCTCGCCGTGAGCAGCGGCGGGTGACGGTTGATGCGTTGTTGCATCGCCCCGAAGACCGCGAGCCTCGGGTGATCTGGTCGCGGGTGGGCGTATGAAACGCTTGCGCATCGGATTGCCGCCGCTTGATCAATTGACCGCTGAGAGCCAGGTCAAATTTGCCTGGCTGGACCGTGGTGTGGTGATTGAAGAGGGTTATGAAAGCCTGGCGCAGGTGGGTAGGAACCGTCAGGCAGTAGAGTGTTTTCTACACCCTCGCGACAGCCTGCTCACCAGCCTGGAGTTGCCGCCGCTGCCCGCCGCGAAAACCGCAGCCGCCGTGGCCTGCGCTGCGCAGGCGTTGATCTTGGGACCAGTGGAACAGATGCAGGTGGCTCACGGCCCGCGCGAAAGCGATGGGCGTGTGCAGGTCGCCTGGGTGCCCAAGGTCGGGTTGGAGCGGCTCGCGCAGCTGCCACTCAAGCTGCGCGGCCTGTACCCGGCACCCTTCGCCTTGCCGGTGGGCGCCGCGGCGCTGGATGACGGCTATCTGTTGACGCGCGACAGCCTGCAACAAGGCGCGGTGCATCCGCTCGGCTTGCAGGCGCTGGATGTGCAACTGGTAGACGCGGCGCAGCGTTGGAGTGGGGGTGTTCCCCATTGGGGCTTGCACGGGCGTCTGCGGCAACCCTCGACCGTTGGATGGGGCAGGGCGCTCGCCTGTGTTGCGTTCGCCACCGCCCTTTGGACCCTCGGCCTCAACCTGTACGCCGCACGTCAGGTGGAGGAAGGCCAGCGACTCAAGGCCTTGATGAGCCAGCAGGTGCGTCAGGCATTTCCACAATTGCCGGTGGTGCTCAACCCTTTGCAACAAGCCCGACAACAGGTGGCCGCCCGCCAGACCGGCGCTGCCGCCGATCCAGGCCAACGCTTCACCAGCCTGTTGCAACTGGCTGGCAGCAACCTGCCGTTCATGGTGGGCAGTGTCGACAACCTGAGCTTTGAACAGGGCCGTTTGCAAGTGGAATTGCTCGCCGACAGTCGTAACCCGACGGCCGAGGGTGAATGGCAGGCCGCACTGGCCCAGGCCGGCTTCACTGCCAGCCGCGATGGCCATGCCTGGACCCTTGGCCCGGCGCAGGCTGCGGAGCAACCCGTAGGTGCCGGCGATGAGTAACGTGCAGCGACTGCGCGGCCAGGCCCAAGTGTTCTGGAGCGGCCTGGCCCTGCGCGAGAAACGCCTGCTCGGCGGCGCCGGCCTGGTCCTGGCGAGCCTGCTGACCTGGCTGGTGCTGGTGCAGCCGGCGTTGAAGAAGATCGATTACTGGCAGGCCGAAATCCCCAAGCTACGTGCTCAGGCCGAAGCCTTGCAGGTGTTGTTGCAGGACGTCGCCGCGCCGAGGCAGGGCGACGAAACCGCGCTGCGTCAAGCCCTGGACAACGCCGGCTTGCACGGCCATTACCAGTTGCAGGCGCTGGAACCCGGCGGTTGGCGCCTGACCTTCGACAACGCCCCGGCCGAGGCGGTGCTGGGTTGGCTGCTGGGCAATGCCCGTTCGTTTTCCCTGGAGGTGTCCGAGGCGCGTTTGCAGCGTGCCGTCGATACCGTCGATAACTCGGCCGGCACTGTGTCCGGGACCGTTCGCATGGATCAGGCGCTTGGCGCTAAGGAAGCTTCATGAAGTGGTCAGTCCCGCCTTTCCGTATGGTTGCACCCCTGCTGGTACTGGCGTTGAGTGCGTGCAGCAATCCGTCAACTGCACCCTTGCTGGTGGACAGTGAACTCGGCCAACCCCTGGCCGACACGCGTCGTAGTGGCGAGACCGTGCTGGATCGCCAGAGTGAACCTGCACCTAAACCTCCCGTACAACACCGAGTCACCAACAGCGCACGTGGCCACGCCCCAGCGGTGGTCAAGGCACGCAACCCGCTGGGTGACCAGCCCGTACAGCTCAACTTTGTCGACGCGGATATCCAGGCGGTGGTGCGCGCACTGTCCCGTGCCACCGGCCAGCAATTTTTGGTGGACCCTCGCGTGAAGGGTAATCTCACCCTGGTCAGCGAAGGCCAGGTACCGGCGCATCAGGCCTATGACATGCTGCTGGCGGCGCTGCGCATGCAGGGCTTCAGCGTGGTCGATGTGGGGGGCGTCGCCCAGGTGGTGCCTGAGGCCGATGCCAAGCTGCTCGGCGGGCCGATCTACACGGCCGGCAGCAGCGGCATGCAGACGCGTACCTTCCGCCTGCAATATGAAAACGCAGTCAACCTGATCCCGGTGCTGCGCCCCATCGTGTCGCCGAACAACCCGATCAATGCCTACCCCGGCAATAACAGTATTGTCATCACCGATTACGCGGAAAACCTCGCACGTGTCGCGCAGATCATCAACGGCATCGACACCCCCAGCGCCATCGACACCGATGTGGTGAGGGTGCAGAACGGCATCGCCGTGGACATCGCCGCCATGGTCTCCGAGCTGTTGGAGACCCAGGGCGCCGACCAGACCCAGAAGATCAACGTGATCGGCGACCCACGTTCCAATTCGATCATCATCCGCTCCGGCAGCCCGGAGCGCACCGAGCTCGCGCGCAACCTGATCTACAAACTCGACAACGCCCAGAGCAATCCGAGCAACATGCACGTGGTGTACCTGCGCAACGCCCAGGCGGGCAAGTTGGCCCAGTCGCTGCGTGGGTTGCTGACCGGTGAAAGCGATTCCGGCGTCAGCGACGATGCCCGTGGCAAGCTCAGTGCCATGGGCGGCAATGGCAAAAACACCGAAGGTACGAGCAATGCGCAAAACAGCAGCGGCACGCCCACCGGCAGCGGCGCGCAGTCAGGTTATGGCCCGTCCACCGGTTCGACGACGGGCACCAGTGGTACCTCCCAGGATCAGGACACTTCGTTCAGTGCCGGTGGCGTGACAATCCAGGCCGACGCCACCACCAACACCCTGCTGATCTCCGCGCCGGACCCGTTGTACCGCAACCTGCGCGAAGTGATCGACATGCTCGATCAGCGCCGCGCCCAGGTGGTGATCGAAAGCTTGATCGTGGAAGTCGGCGAAGACGATGCCACCGAGTTCGGCGTGCAATGGCAGGCCGGCAACCTCGGTGGCAAGGGAGGGTTTGGCGGCGTCAACCTGGGGGGCAGCGGTGTGAACAGCACACCTACCAGCAAGACCAGCATCGACGTACTGCCCAAGGGCCTGAACGTGGGCCTGGTCGATGGCACCGTGGATATTCCCGGCATCGGCAAGGTGCTCGACCTCAAGGTGTTGGCCCGCGCGTTGAAGAGCAAGGGCGGTACCAACGTGCTGTCCACGCCCAACCTGCTGACCCTGGATAACGAGGCCGCAAGCATTTTTGTAGGGCAGACGATTCCGTTCGTCACCGGCAGTTATGTGACCGGCGGCGGGGGCACGAGCAACAACCCGTTCCAGACCGTGCAACGTGAAGAGGTGGGGCTCAAGTTGAATGTGCGGCCGCAGATTTCCGAGGGCGGTACGGTGAAGCTGGATATTTACCAGGAGGTCAGCACCGTGGATGAGCGGGCTTCGGTAACGGCGGGGACGGTGACCAATAAGCGCGCTATCGATACCAGTATTTTGTTGGATGACGGGCAGATCATGGTGCTTGGCGGGTTGCTGCAGGATGGGTATAGCCAGAGTAACGACGCGGTGCCGTGGTTATCGGATATTCCGGGGTTGGGGGCGTTGTTTCGTAATGAGAAGCGCAGTGTGAGCAAGACCAACCTGATGGTGTTTTTGCGGCCTTACATTATTCGGGACAGTGGGGCGGGGCGCAGTATTACGTTGAACCGGTATGAGTTTATGCGCCGGGCGCAGGGTGGGTTGCAGCCGGAGCATAGTTGGGCGATGCCGGATGTGCAGGCGCCGCAGTTGCCTTCGGTGGAGAAGGCGATTCCTGGGCAGCAGGGGCCTCGGGCGGTGATAAGGGCGGTGCCGCAGTGAGCGCCGGGTACATATGCGTTGCCGCGAGGTGGGCGCTGGCTTGCCTGCGATGGCATCAACGCGGTGTTTCTGATGGACCGAGGTGCCTGCATCGCAGGCAAGCCAGCTCCCACAGAAAAGCAATCTGCGGTACACAAAAAACTGCTTTTGATTTTAGGCGCACCGTCAAACACGCTGGCCGGAATTCGGCAGGGGTTACGGGCACATCGAGTCTAGGCGAGGTGCCGAGTGTTGGGGCAGGAGCCGTTTGCTTACTGTGGGGCTTTTCCACAGTGACCCGCCGTGAGGGCGGAACCCTAAGCCGCCGTTACCGCAGCAACGGATATGTACACCCCTCCAAAGGGCAAACCCAATGAGCCTATTGCCGTACGCCTGGGCCAAATCCCAACGCATCCTCCTGCGCCCCGGCGACCAAGGCATGCTACTGACGGTTTGCCCCTCAACCCCCGGCTGGTCGATCAGCGAAGTCCACCGCCAATTCGGCCAAACCCACCTCGAACAAGTACGCGATGACGAACTCGACGGCCTGCTCACCAGTGCCTACGCCGACACTGGTAGCGCCGCCGCCGTCGTCGGCGCGGCTGAAAACGAGGTAGACCTCGACCGCCTGATGCAAGATATGCCTGAGATCACCGACCTGCTCGACACCCAGGACGGCGCGCCAGTCATCCGCATGATCAACGCCTTGCTCACCCAGGCCGCCCGGGACGAGGCCAGCGACATCCACATCGAACCCTACGAAACCCACTCCGTAGTGCGCTACCGCGTCGACGGCACCCTGCGTGACGTGGTGTCGCCACGCAAGGCGTTGCATGGCGCGCTCGTGTCACGGATCAAGATCATGGCCCAGCTCGATATTGCCGAAAAACGCCTGCCCCAAGACGGTCGTATTGCCCTGCGCGTGGCCGGGCGGCCCATCGACATTCGGGTGTCCACGGTGCCCACCGGCCATGGCGAAAGAGTCGTCATGCGCCTGCTGGACAAACAAGCTGGGCGCCTGCAATTGGAGACCCTGGGCATGGCGCCGCAATTGCTGGCACGCCTGGATACGCTGATCCGCCAACCCCACGGCATCGTGCTGGTCACCGGCCCCACCGGCAGCGGCAAGACCACCAGCCTGTATGCCGCCCTGGCGCGGCTGGACGCGAGCACCAGCAATATCCTTACCGTGGAAGACCCGGTGGAGTACGACCTGCCGGGCATCAGCCAGATCCAGGTCAACGCCAAGATCGACATGACCTTCGGCCTGGCCCTGCGGGCGATCCTGCGCCAGGACCCGGACATCATCATGATCGGCGAAATCCGTGACCTGGAGACCGCACAAATCGCTGTGCAGGCATCACTCACGGGTCACTTGGTGCTGGCGACCTTGCACACCAACGATGCGGTGTCGGCGGTC
The DNA here is from genome assembly GCF_054668895.1 of Pseudomonas sp. H3_E07. Taxonomy (NCBI): domain Bacteria; kingdom Pseudomonadati; phylum Pseudomonadota; class Gammaproteobacteria; order Pseudomonadales; family Pseudomonadaceae; genus Pseudomonas; species Pseudomonas sp. H3_E07. Next base: position 452,890 of record NZ_CP162795.1, on the reverse strand, counting down.
AACCGGCTGATTGATATGGGCGTCGAACCGTTCCTGTTGGCGTCATCGTTGCTCGGCGTGTTGGCCCAGCGCCTGGTGCGGCGCCTGTGCCCGCACTGCAAGCAGGAAGACCCGTCCGCTCCCGGTACTTGGCGCCCTGTGGGCTGCGCACAGTGCAACCAGATCGGCTATAGCGGCCGTACCGGGATCCATGAGTTGTTCTGCGTCGACGACGATGTACGCAGCCTGATCCACCAGGGCGCCAACGAGCAGGACCTGCGCCTGGCCGCCCGTCGCGCCGGGATGTTCAGCATGCGTGAAGACGGCGAGCGCTGGGTGCACAGCGGCGCCACCGCGCCGGAAGAAATCCTGCGTGTAACACGGGACGCCTGATGAATCGCTATCGCTATGAGGCCGCCGATGCCAACGGCAACGTCGAGGCCGGGCATGTGGAGGCCGACAGCCAGAGCGCGGCGTTTGCCAACTTGCGTAGCCGAGGCTTGACGGCGTTGCTGGTGCAGATCGAGGGTAATCAGCACGCCGCGGCCGGCAGCAGCCTGTTCACTGCCAAGCTGTCGGACAACGACCTGGCCTGGGCCACGCGGCAACTGGCAAGCCTGTTGGGCGCGAGCCTGCCGTTGGAAGCCGCGTTGAGTGCCACGGTGGAGCAGGCCGAGAAAAAACATATCGCCCAGACCTTGAGCGCGGTGCGCGCCGATGTGCGCGGTGGCATGCGCCTGGCGGATGCGTTGGCGGCGCGGCCACGGGATTTTCCGTCGATTTATCGCGCGCTGATTGCGGCGGGGGAGGAGTCCGGCGACCTGGCCCAGGTGATGGAACGCCTGGCCGACTACATCGAAGAACGCAACAACCTGCGCGGCAAGATCCTCACCGCGTTTATCTATCCTGGCGTGGTGGGGTTGGTGTCCATTGGCATTGTGATTTTCCTGTTGAGCTATGTGGTGCCGCAGGTGGTCAGTGCGTTCTCCCAGGCGCGCCAGGATTTGCCCGGGTTGACCCTGGCGATGCTCAATGCCAGCGATTTCGTCCGCGCCTGGGGTGGGTTGTGTTTTGCCGGGATGGTCGGTGGTTTCTGGAGCTGGCGCCTGTATTTGCGCAACCCGGTGGCACGTTTGAGTTGGCATAGCCGGGTGTTGCGCTTGCCGCTGATCGGGCGTTTCGTGCTGGGCCTGAACACTGCGCGGTTCGCCTCGACCCTGGCGATTCTCGGCGGTGCCGGGGTGCCGCTGTTGCGCGCCCTGGAAGCGGCGCGGCAGACCCTGTCCAATGATCGCCTGAGCCAATGTGTCAACGACGCCACCGCCAAGGTGCGCGAAGGCGTCAACCTGGCCCCGGCGCTGGCGGTGGAAAAGGTGTTCCCGCCGGTGTTGATCCACCTGATCGCCAGCGGTGAAAAGACCGGCGCGTTGCCGCCGATGCTGGAGCGTGCGGCGCAGACCCTGTCGCGGGATATCGAGCGCCGGGCCATGGGCATGACCGCGTTGCTGGAGCCGTTAATGATTGTGGTAATGGGCGCCGTGGTGTTGGTGATCGTCATGGCGGTGCTGTTGCCGATCATTGAAATAAACCAGCTGGTCACCTAGCTCACCCGACCGACCTCGGGTGCCTTGTAGCGTCACATTTTCACACCCTGCGCGGCCTCCAGCCACGCCTGCTGAAACCTCGCTGTCACCTGCGCCCAAACCGCTCGAAACCGTGACCAAAACACCCGAGAATCTTTTTAAAAATCAAGGCGTTTCTCCCGAGGTTTTTTCCCATAACCGTCATCGGAAACTGCGACTTTCTCTCCCATGGTTTTACCCCTGGCCACCCCCGTAGCTACCTCAGGTAGTTCAGGCTCGGGACCGAAGCCATGGCGTCATGCAAGAGCCCTCTACCCCAAACGTACAAACACGACGAAAGGAGATTCTTCATGTTTAAGCGCAACGTTCTCGCGGTATCCGTGACCCTCGCCGCACTGTGCTCGGCCCAGGCTGCAATGGCAGACATCAACGGCGGCGGCGCGACTCTGCCACAGCCGCTGTATCAAACCGCTGGCGTACTCACCACTGGCTTCGCTCCGTACATCGGTGTGGGCAGCGGCAACGGCAAATCGGCGTTCCTGAACAACGACTACACCAAGTTCGTGGCTGGCGTGACCAACAAGAACGTGCACTGGGCTGGCAGCGACTCGAAGCTGAGCGCCACTGAGCTGTCGACCTATGCGTCCACCAAGCAACCTGCCTGGGGCAAGCTGATCCAGGTGCCTTCGGTAGCCACTTCGGTTGCCATTCCGTTCAACAAGGCAGGCACCAACGCGGTTGACCTGAGCGTTGACCAACTGTGTGGTGTGTTCTCCGGTCGTTTGACCACTTGGAACCAGATCACCAACTCCGGCCGCACTGGCCCGATTGCCCTGGTGTATCGCAGCGAGTCCAGCGGCACCACTGAACTGTTCACACGCTTCCTGAATGCCAAATGCACCGAAGCCCAACCTTTCGCTGTGACCACCACCTTCTCTTCAAGCTACGGCGGTGGTCTGCCATCGACGGCGGTGGCCGCCACTGGCAGCCAGGGCGTGATGGATGCATTGAACGCCGTTGAAGGCCGTATCACCTACATGAGCCCGGATTACGCGGCGACCACCCTGGCCGGTCTGGATGACGCCACCAAAGTCGCCAAGGTTGGCGGTGTTTCCCCTGCACCTGCCAACGTCTCGGCTGCAATCGGCCTGGTTCCAGCGCCAACTGAAGCCCGCGCTGATGGCTCGTTCATCGACGCTACCAACCCGGACAACTGGGTGCCGGTGTTTGCTGCCACTGCAAGCGGCCCAGCCACCTTCGCTTACCCCTCCAGCGGCTACCCGATCCTGGGCTTCACTAACCTGATCTTCAGCCAGTGCTACGCCGACGCTACCCAGACCACCCAAGTGCGCAGCTTCTTCGCTCGTCACTACGGTGCTTTCGGTAACAACGACACCGCCATCAGCAACAACCGCTTCGTACCGCTGCCAGCCAACTGGAAAAAAGCCGTGCGTGACACCTTCGCCACAGCTTCCAACGCTCAAGGCATCGGCAACACCAGCGTCTGCAACGCCATCGGTCGTCCGCTGTAACCCAAGCGTCCACGACCCGCACTACCGATCAGCAACGGCCTGTGCCGTTGCTGATTTTTTTGCGTTAACAGCCCTGCATGAACTTTCCATGACAGAAGTTCAGTCCCGCGCCTTGCCAACCGCCTAACCCTCATACGTGAGGCTGTCTTGCTCCCAGGCGATAACAAAGAAGGAAGAGTCCCGATGGTCCGCTGCAAAACACCGGTTAACCTCAAAGCCCCAGTGACCGTCCTGCGCCTCAAGCCTTTGGCGCAGGCCATCGCCTTGTTGATGGTGGCCGGTAATGCCCAGGCGGCTACGGCGTTCAGTTCCGGCTGGTTTGCCGACAAGGGCGCTTCCCAGGCGAGCACGGCCGCGCGGACCGGTGCCGGCCAGGTGCCCGGAATTCCTTCGCTGAACCAGCAGGCACAGGCCAAGCAGCAGTTGGCGCGTTCCATCAGCACGTTGAACACCAGCGTCGCGGCGATTGCGGCTCAGCAGGCGGCGCAAGCGGCGGGGCGTCAGGCAGCGTTCGGTCAGGTCTCGAACATCCCAGACGGTTTGGGCAAGGGCGGCCTGCAGGTCGATAACAGCCTGACCCAGGGCTGGACCAACGCCAAGGGCCCGATCCAGAGCCAATCCGGCGGCAAGACCACGGTGACCATCGAGCAGACGGCCGACAAGGCGATCCTCAACTGGGAAACCTTCAACGTCGGGCGCAATACCACCGTCGATTTCCAGCAGCAGTCCACTTGGGCAGTGCTCAACCGCGTCAATGACCCGAATGCGCGGCCCAGCGAAATTCAAGGCCAGATCAACGGCGCCGGCACGGTGATGATCATGAACCGTAACGGTGTGGTCTTCAGCGGCACCAGCCAGGTCAACGTGCGTAACCTGGTGGCGGCGGCCGCGACCATGACTGACGACCAGTTCACCCAGCGCGGGCTGTACGTCGACACCAATGGTACTCAGCCCACGTTCACCGACGCGGCGGGCAAGGTTGAAGTACAGCGCGGCGCGCTGATCCAGACGCACACTGCCGCTACCTCCACGGACTCAGGCGGCTATGCCTTGTTGCTGGGCAGCGAAGTGGAAAACGCCGGGACTATCATCACTGCCAAGGGCCAGGCCACCCTGGCGGCCGGCGACAGCTTTTACATTCGCAAGGGCGTCGGTACGGCGGGCAACGACCGCTCCACCACCCGTGGCAACGAAGTGGCGACCAGCCTAAAGGCCGGCAGCACCGCGGGTAACGTCACCAACAGCGGCCTGATCATGGCCTCCACCGGCGACATCACCCTGACCGGCCACCAGGTGCAACAAAACGGCGTGGCCCTGGCCAGCACCTCGGTGGATACACGCGGCACGATTCACTTGCTCAACGCCGCCAGCGACACCCGCGGCAGCGTGACCCTGGGCGAAGGCAGCACCACCGCGGTCCTGCTCGACGCCAGCGGCAGCACGGCCCTCAACAGCCAGAAAGACAACGGTCTGATCAAGCTCGACGGCACGCCCGCCAACCTGATCACCGGGCAGTTCAATAACCTCAGTGCTGTGGTTGACCGTACCGATCAGTCGCGCATCGAGATTGTCAGCGGCGGCACCGTGGACTTCCAAAAGGGCTCGATCACGTTGGCCACCGGCGGCCAGGTAGCGGTCAGCGCCGGCCAGCGCAGCCTGGTGCGCGATGGCGCGATGATCGACGTGTCGGGTGCCATCGGTGTCAAGGTGGCGATGGAGTCCAACGCCATCAAGATCAACGTGCAGGGCAATGAGCAGCGCGATGCGCCGGTCAACCGCGACGGTGGGCAACTGATCAACAATGATGTGTGGGTCGATCTGCGCGAGCTGGTGTTCGTGCCGGCCGGCACCAACGGCTACGCCACCGACCGTTGGTACACGGCCGGCGGCTTGCTGGAAGTGGGCGGCTACCTCGGCACCCAGGGCCACTCGGTGGGCGAATGGATGGCCCAGGGCGGCACCGTGACCTTTACCGGCAAGGAGGCGGTGACCCAAAAGGGCGCGCAGATCAACCTGTCGGGCGGCACTGTGGATGTGCAGGCTGGTTACATTCAGCAGACCTGGCTCAAGGGCCCGGATGGCCGCTTGTATGAGGTGTCGAAAGCGCCGGGCGACATTCTCTACTCCGGTTTCTACAAGGGCTATGAAGACACCAGCGTCCGCTGGGGCCAGACCGAGTCTTACTACAACCCGCTGATCGCTCCCCAACGCCGCTATGAAGCCGGTTACACCGTGGGCCGCGATGCCGGCAAGCTGGTCATCGGTACCTCCAGCGCAGTACTGGAAGGCCAGGTGATCAGTGATGTGTTCCAGGGTGATCGCCAGACCCAGGCACCGACGATCAACCTCGACGGCTACCAGCAATCCCAGAAAGCCAGGGCCCAGCGTGCGCAACTGATCATTGGCCAATACATTCCGGTCTACAACAAAACCACCGGCACGCTGCGCTATGCCCTGAGCGGTACGTCCGACCAGGTGCTGATCGACAGCAACACGCAGAAAATCGCCGACGGCCTGGACCTGGGCACTGTGCTGCCGTCCGATCGCCAGGGCAAGATCCTGCTCGACAGCGATCAGCTCAATGGCGCCCGGTTGGGCGCGGTCAAAGTCGCTGCCAAGCAACAGGTGAACGTCAATGGGGCGCTCAGCGTGGCGGACGGTGGCGATATCACCTTGTTCGGGCCGGGTGTGCAGATCAATGCCAACCTCACCGCCCACGGCGGCAGTGTCAACGCCGGCAACATCCTCAGCCAGGTCGACCCGCTCAAGGCCGGCGAGGTGACGGACACGATCCTGGCCGGTGGTTCGAAGGTGAACGTCGCCGCCGGCGTCAAACTGGACACCAGCGGTCGCTGGAATAACCTGGCCCTGGACCCGGCCGCCAGCGCAGGTGTGGCCTATGTGAACGGCGGCAAGGTATCCCTGCGCAGTGCCAGCAATGTGAACCTGGCCGCCGGCAGTCTCGTGGATGCGTCTTCCGGGGGCACCCTCGGCGTGGATGGCAAACTCACGGGCGGCAAGGGCGGCAATGTGACCCTAGGCGCCCTGGGTGCCCTGGCCTTGGAGGGTGACGTGCGCGGCTATGGCGTCAACGGCGGCGGCACCCTGGCGTTGCAGGCGCATAAAGTACAGATCGGCGAAAGTACCAATGCGGTGGGCAGCGACACCCTGAAACTGGCCGGTGATTTCTTCAACAAGGGCTTCTCGGCCTACGACATTACCGGCAATGAAGGGCTGATCGTCACCGACGGTACTCAGGTCGACGTCAGCCTGCCGGTCTTTCGATTAGGCGCACAGGCCTCGGGTATGCCAACCGGTAGCGATCCTGCCACCGCACTGGAACGCTGGACGCCGCCGCTGTATCAGGAAGACGCTGCCAAAGGCGTGCTGACCCAACGCCGGGGCGCCGGTGTGAGCCTCACTGCCGGCCATGTCAATTCCACCGCCGCGCAATTGGCGACCACGGCGCTCACCGTCGGCCAGGGCGCGGTGATCCATGTGGACCCCGGCCAGGCGATCAACCTGCGCAGCGTCGGCCAATTGACGATGGACGGCACGCTCAATGCCTGGGGCGGCAACGTGAGCCTGGGCGGCTTGACGACGGGCGCCTCGGAAGCGGTGAATGCCATCGGCCATGGCCGCTCGATCTGGGTCGGCGAGCAGGCGGTGATCGACGTCTCGGCACGGGCGGCGACGGCGGTGGACAACCGTGGGCGCACTTATGGCCTGGTGCGCGACGGCGGCAGCCTCAACATTGGCGGCACGTTCGACCTGAACACCGGCCTGGCCAAGGCCAGTGATTTGTTCGTGGTGGTGCGTAACGGCGCGCGCCTGGAGGCCTCCGGCACCCAAGCCCTGATAAACGTGCCGGGGCAAGGCGCTGTGCAAGCGGCCAGCAATGGCGGCAGCATCACGCTGGCGTCCAATAACGGCTTGTACCTGGAGGGCAGTCTTGTCGCCAGGGCCGGGGGCGCCGGTGCGGCGGGCGGTAGTCTCAACGTGGCGTTGGACACCCCGTATTACCAGAAGGCATCTGTCACCGATCGCGTCCTCAAGGTGCGTGAACTGGTGTTGGGTCAGGCGCATCAACCGACGGCGCTGGCTGGCACTGCTGAAGACGCTGCCGCGAGCCTGGCGTATGGGCAGGGGCGGTTGGGTGTGGATCAAGTCAGCGCGGGCGGTTTCGATAACCTGGCTCTGTTGAGCAACGGCCTGTTGAGCTTTGACGGTGACGTTACCTTGAACATGGGCCAGAGCCTGCGCCTGTACAGCCGTGGATACGGCCTCAGCGACAATGCAGCAGGCAACTCGCGCATCAACCTGTCCGCGCCGCACCTGCTGTTGGCGGGTTTCCTCGCACCTGAAGAGACGGGCAAAGACCTCTATGTGCGACCGGTGCCGGTGCTGCCGGCCCCGTCCCAGCGGGCAACCAATGCGCAATTGACGGCCACCGGCAGCCTGATCGACGTGCGCGGCAATGTCATCTTCGGTAACCGCAGCCACGTGTTTCGGGCGGACAACAGCCAGGCCAGCCTTGAGCGTCGGGGCTTCGACCAGGTCAACCTGACCAGCCAGGGCGACCTGCGCTTTCTCGCCGGTGCGGCCGAGAATGACATCATTACCGGTGTCAGCACGCAGTTGCTGACCCAGGGCGATATGACCTTGCGCGCCGCGCAACTGTACCCGGCCACTGAAGTCAGTGCCCGCGTCATCGCCGGCTACCGGGGCCAGTCGACCACCACCTCCCTTGACCTGGATTTTGATCCCTCGCGTACGCTGACCATCGGTCGCGTGGGCAGTGCCGACGCGCCTATCCCTTATTCGGCGTTCGGCCGCCTGCAACTGGGCGCGGCCACGGTGCGCCAAGGTGGCGTGGTGCGCGCGCCCCTGGGGTTGATCGATATCGGCAGCATGGGCAGCAGCGTTGTGCAACTGTTGCCAGGCGGCCTGACGTCGGTGAGTGGCAAAGGCCTGGTGCTGCCCTATGGCGGAACGCTGGACGGCCAGGTCTACAAATACAACGGCAAGACGGTGAAATTTATCGGTCAGGGGGGCGTGGTCACTCGCGAAGGTGACCTGAATGTCGGGGTCATCCTCGGTGGCAAGACGATCAGTGTGTTGCCTGACGCCACGTTAGACTTGTCCGGCGGAGGCGATTTGCTGGGTGCCGGCTTTGTTTCAGGGCGCGGTGGTTCCACGGATGCCCGCTACAACCCGTTGGTGCAGTTTGGTGCCAATGGCGGGTTCGTGCTGCCGGGGCTGTCCACCAACCCGATCTATGCGATTGTGCCGGGGATCCAGCCAGGCGCCGCGCCGGTCGCGGCGGAGGGCGGGGCCGTGACGCCGTTGGTCGGCCAGCAGATCACCATCGGCGCCGGTGTGCCCGGTTTACCGGCGGGCACTTACACGCTGATGCCGTCGACCTACGCGTTGATGCCAGGTGCCTTCCGCGTCGAGATCAATGGCCTGGCCGGGCAGGGCAGCGGGACCGCGACCACCTTGATGCGCAACGGTTCGTGGGCCACTTCCGGGCACCTGTCGATCGCCCATACCGGGATCAGCAACAGCGTGGCCAGCCAATTGACCCTGACCTCGGCCGACACCCTGCGCCGCTATTCCGACTACAACGAAACCCGTTACGCCCAGTTCGCCAGGGCCGATGCGGCCAGGTTGGGCGTGCCACGGCCGATGCTGGAGGCCGATGCGAAGACCTTGAAACTGGCCCTGCGTCCGGGAGACGGCGCCGAGGCCTTCTCGTTCCAGGGCATCGGGCGCTTCGGGGCCGCATCGGGAGGGTATGGCGGCACGGTGGCAGTGATCGACCGCAGTACCCAAGGGATCGAAGTGGTCGGCGCGGGGCAGTCGGCGACAGCCGGGTTCGCCGGCATCACCTTCAACGCCGACAGCCTGAATGCGCTGGGGGCTTCGCGGTTGGTGGTGGGTGGAATGACGGTTGTGGAGTACGGCCAGTCCGGGAACTTCATTTACCTGGCGAACGGGGTCAATCGCGCCGATAGCAACGTGATCTTGCGAAATGGCGCAACCCTTGCGGCACCGGAAGTGTTCCTGGTGAGTAACACCGGCTCGATCATCGTGGAGCAGGGGGCTTCGATCAACACCCTGGGGCGCGGTAATGCCAGCTACGATGCCCGTGACGGCTATATCTACCAGGTGGCCAACACGCTGGCGGTGTCCAATGGCCTGCTCAACGTGATCAGTGCGCCCAAGGTGGGCAGTGTGATCAGCCAGGGGATCAATATCGGTGCCTGCAGCGGTGGGGTGTGCGGTGGCCAGACCGGGCTGTACTCCAACGGCAGCATCGTGGCCCTGACCGACAGCACCTTCCAGCTCGGCGAACAGGTGCGTTACGGCACCCATCACCTGAACCTGGGCGTGAGCACCCTCAATCTGGGCAGCGCCGAAGCCCTGACCGCAGCGGCGGCGGCGAATCGCTTGCCGGCCGGGCTGACGCTCAGCCAGGCACTGCTGGATCGATTGCTGCGCGGCGATACGCAGTTCGGCGCCCCGGCGCTGGAAACCCTGCAGCTCTCGGCCCGCGACGGATTCAACTTCTACGGCAATGCGGTACTCGACACCTATGACCCGCTCACCGGCAAATCGCTGCTGAGCAACCTGATGCTATCCACCCCGGCCCTGTACGGCGCCGGGGGGGCCAACGACGTGGCGTCGATCCACACCGCCAACCTGATCTGGCTGGGCGCGATCACGGCGCCGGGCGCGGTGGTAGCGGGTGGCGCGGGCACCGGCAGCGGGCGCCTGGACGTCAACGCCGAACGGATCGAGTTCGGTTATGGCGCCTTTGGCCAGCCGAGCAACGTGAAAAGCTTCGACCGTCTGGCCCTGGGCTTTGCCAATGTCACTATCAACGCCAGCGAGCGCATCACGGCCAACCATAAGGGCAGCCTGTCGGTGTATCAGCGCCAGGGCGCGTATGACCCGGTCAGCGGCTTTCAGTACAGCGGCGGCAACCTGACCATTCGTACGCCGTTGATGACCGGTGAAGCCGGCTCGGTGAACGTGATCAAGGCGGGCGGTGCGATTGATATCGGCGCCTCCGCCGGCCCGCGTGGCACGGCCAGCGGCCAGGGTGCCGAGCTGTCGCTGCAAGGCGAGAGCATTCGGGTGGCCAGTGCGGTGGTGCTGCCCAGCGGCAAAGTCAGCCTCAGCGCCCGTGGCGATGTGGTGTTGACCGACGACGCCTTGATCGACGTGGCCGGTCGCGCCATCCCCTTCAACGACGTGACCCAATACGGCTGGGGCGGCGACGTGCTGCTGGACAGCCGCAGCGGCAATATTCTGCAGGCGGCGGGATCGACCATCGACCTGTCCGCCAAGCACAACCAGGCCGGTAAGCTGCGCGCTGTGGCAACGGACGCGGCCGGGGGCATCGTCGACCTGCAAGGCAAGATCCTCGGCAGCAGCGGCCACTACCTGGCCGGCGGCACCTCAATACCGTACCTGGCCGGCACCGTGGAAATCCAGGCGCAACGCCTGGGCAGCAGCGGCGCCCTCGACCAACAGTTCGCCGACCTCAACCAGCGCCTCAACAACGGCGAAGTCTTCGGTGCGCGCAGTTTCCAGCTCAAGCAGGGTGACCTGACCATCGGTAACGGGCTCAAGGCCGGCACCATCAGTGTGTCGGTGGACAATGGCAGCCTGCGCGTCAAAGGTCTGGTGGACGCCAGCGGCGAGCGGGTCGGCAGCATCAACCTGGCGGGCAAAAATGGCCTGACCCTGGACAGCACGGCGGTACTCGACGCCCATGGCAGCAAGCTGCGGGTGGACAGCTACGGCAAGATCATCGACGCGCCGAACCGCGCCAGTGTGGTATTGGGGTCGGGCACCGGCCAACTGACCCTGGCCGATGGCGTGCGCATCGACCTGCGCCATGGCACCGACGGCGCGGCGGGCAACGATGGGCGCAATCGCGGCACCCTGGCGCTGAACGCGCCTCGGTTGTTCAACCCGGACGGCAGCAGCAATGACATCAATATCGATGCCAGCGGGCGCCTGACTGTCCAGGGCGCACGCTCGATAACCCTCAACGGCATGGCCACCTACGACGATGCGCCGGAAAAAACCGACCCGACCGCCAGCGGCAGACCGTATCAGGAGATCACCCAGGGTTACCTGGATGGCAAGCACGCCTTGAGCGAGGCGTTTATCAATGCGGCGAAGAGCAACCTGAACTTGCTGAACAACAAGCTCGCCGGGTTGAACAACGCCACTTATGCCGATGCCTTCCATCTGCGTCCTGGCGTGGAAATCGTCAGCAAGACCCCGGACGGCGATTTGGTGGTGCAGGGTGATCTGGACCTGTCCGGTTACCGCTATGCCAGCCTCAACCCCAATAGTCAGAAGGACAACTCTATTTATGGTTCCGGCGAGTCCGGCAGCCTGACCCTGCGCGCCGGCGGCGACCTGAATATCTACGGCAGCATCAACGACGGCTTCGCCAAGCCGCCGGTGTCCGAGGATGACAAAGGCTGGGTGCTGTTGCCGGGTGTCGATTTCAGTGGTGGGAATATCGTGGTGCCGGGCAACGGTGTGACCCTGGCGGACGGCACCGCCTTCCCGGCCGGAGCCACGCTTAACTACGACTTGCCGATCAAAGGCTTGACGGTGGCTGCCGGCACGCGCTTGCCGGTCGTCGCAACATTGGCCCAGGACCTGGTGCTGCCCGCCGGCAGCGTGTTGTCGGCCGATGTGCGCGATGGCAGCGGTAACCTGCTGTTCGCCGCCGGCACCTTGCTCAGCCAGGCGCAAACCCTGGTGGCGGGCACGCAACTGGGCGCCGGCATGCTGTTGACCGAGGGCACCCGCCTGCAAGCCATGACCTGGCCAAAAGGGGTGCCGTTGCCCACCGTGCACGGTGCAACGCTGGCCAATAACAGCGTATTGCTCAGCGGCAACAAGGCCTTGCCAAAAGGCGGGTTGATCCCCGCCGGCACCGATGTGAAGTTGCCCAACGGGGCGACGTCGGTGCAATTGCGCGTCGGCGTTTCCGGCGCCGCCGGCCAGGTATGGGCGATCTCGCCGATGCTGGCTGAAGGTACTCAATCGTGGTCGTTGCGTCTGGTGGCAGGCGCCGACACCGAGGCGGCTGACAGCCGTATCCTGCAAGCCCATCCGCGCAGTGGTGAGATCCACTTGGCGGATAACCACTACGGCATGTTCGCCAAGGAAATGCCGGCCAAAGGTGTGCAGACCTGGACCGCCCAGGCAGTGATTGATATGGGATTTGCCGGGGTGGTCGTTAAGGAGGGCGACCCGATTGACCAGGCGGTACTCGACGGCTTCGGGTTGGGTTCAATCGAGGACTTCTGTGCCGCAACGCCGGAGTACTGCAAGCCCAAGGTGACGTATGTGTTTACTCAATATGCCGCGGATGATTTGGCCAATAATGGGATCAACGTCGTCGTCGGCACCGAAATGACCGATGCTTTTTTCCAGAGTATCGGTTACCCCTCGGTTGAGGAGGTGTGTGCCACTGCTCCGGACTATTGCCTGCTGAAGGCAGACAAGGAATACGCCGCCGTACCCTCAAGCACGCGATTTAGCGTCATCCGCACCGGCACAGGTGACCTTGAGCTGTTGAGTGCGGGCAGCCTGAGCATGGATTCGTTGTACGGCGTCTACACGGCCGGCACCTCGTCGACCGGCACCTTTGCCGGCGACCCTTACAACCTGCCCAAGGCGAAGCCGGCAGGCGCTGACCCTGCGGCCAAAACCGTGCTGAATGACACCGGCAGTTTCTTTGAAAAGTTCGTCAATGGTTCGCCCACCAGCATCTACCGTGCCTGGTACCCGGAGGCCGGGGGCAACCTGACGCTGACTGTCGGCGGCGACCTGACCGGCAACATCACCAGCGTCACCGGTTTGAACCCTGCGCGACCCAACCCACGGGATGCCGGCGTGGACTCGGCGGCCGTCGGCAACTGGTTGTGGCGCCAGGGCAGCAGCGACGTGGCGACAGGCGGGCAAGCCCAGCCGACGGCGTGGTGGATCAATTTCGGCAGTTACACCGCGACGACGGCGGCGGACAAACTGCTCGGCTTTACCGGCTTCGGTGCCCTCGGCGGCGGGAACGTGGATGTCGATGTCAGCGGCAACGCCGGCGTATTGAACACGCTGGGCTACAGCACCCAACATGTCGAGGCGAACCCGCATAGCCAGGGCCTGGTGCTGGCCGTGGGCAGTACGGGCCGTGTCGCCAGCGATGGCAGCCTGCAGTTGACCGGTGGCGGCGATCTGCGTGTGCGCATCGGTGGGGCACTGAACCCGGCCAGCGTCGCCGATAGCGGTGACCATCGCGATGGTGTACTGGTCAACCTGCGGGGTGACGTGCAGTTGCGCAGTGCCACCGTGGGCAGCGTCGACGTGATGTATGGCAGTGTCGCCGGCGTCCAGAGCCCCGGCGAAACCCGTGCATACGATCCACTGGTCGCGACCCGTGGGGTGGCTCGCGGCGGGATGACCCTGGTGCCAGGTGACGCCACATTCAACCTGCAGACCCTGGGTGACCTGGTGGTGCAGAACGTCGAAGACCCGGGGCGAGTCGTGCTTTCCCATCTGTCCCCCTTCGCTCAAGGGGCTGAACAGGGCACCGGTACCAGTTGGTTCACACTGTGGACCAAGGGCACGTCGATCGACCTGTTTTCCTTGGGCGGCAACCTGACGCCCTTCAGCCGATCCGACGCGACGGCCGACTTGGCGGTGGTCTATCCGTCGATCGTCAGGGCTACGGCCGCCAGCGGCAGTCTGTATTACGGTAAAGCGGCCCAGGCGCAGGCCAACGGCGACAACAACTACACCTACCCACTGCTATTGGCGCCCGGCGAGAACGGCCAGCTGCAGTTCATGGCCCAGGACTCGATCTACGCCGGCGGCATGACCGTCAGCCAATCCGGGACGGCGCAGAGCACCACGGCGACCCCTTGGCATCCGGCGTATCAGGGCCGCATCGGTAACGCGGTGAAGGCCAGCAACCTGTCGGTCAACGGCAACTCGGGTAGCCAGCCGTTATTTGTGTTCGGGCCGGGTACGGCTGCGCTGTCACCCGGTGGCAGTGCTGAACCTGCGCGTTTCTACGCGATTGACGGCGATCTGGTTGGGGTCAGCAGTGGCCGAGTGATTGCGTTCGGTACAACGGTGGGCAGCTTGCACGAAGGCCAGACCTGGTATGAGGGCAATGGATCGGTATGGATGATGGCTGGACGGGATATTGTCAGCAGCGGTCGGCGCTTCGGTCAGGACTCGCTTGCTGTTGCAGGCATGCGCACCCAGGATAACCTGATCATTCACGACAACCCTAACGACATCTCCGTGGTGTCCGCCGGACGCGACATTCTCTACAGCAACTTCCAGGTCGCTGGCCCCGGCCTGCTGGAGCTGTCGGCGGGACGCAATATCCTCCTGAGCGGTTCCGGGGCGTTGGGTGAGTCCAGCGTGACCAGCCTTGGGCCCCTATTGGCCGGGGACAACCGTCCTGGGGCGAGTATCGTCATGCAAGCAGGTGTCGGCCCCCATGGACCGGATTACCTGCGCTTCGTCGAGGCGTACCTGAACCCCGTCAACCTGGCGCAACCTGGCGAGTCGATTCAAGGCAATAAGGTCGCCAAGACGTACGAAAACGAACTGGTCACCTGGCTCGCCGAGCGCTTCGGTTTTGTCGGCGATACCGCACAGGCACGCGCCTACTACGCGGCACTGCCCGCCGAGCAGCAACGGGTGTTCGCCCGCGACCTGTACTTCGCCGAACTCAAGGCCGCGGGGCGTGAGTACAACACTGACGGCAGCGTGCGCCAGGGCAGTTACCTGCGTGGTCGTGCCGCCATTGCCGCGCTGTTCCCGGACAAGGACGTGGCCGGCAACCCGATTGCCTACACAGGCGACATCACACTGTTCGGCGGCTCGGGTGTGCACACCAACTTCGGGGGTTCGATCCAGATGCTCACCCCAGGCGGCAGCCAGACCTTCGGCATCGAGGGCGAAGCGCCGCCGTCGACGGCGGGGGTGATTACCCAAGGCGCCGGCGATATCCAGCTCTATTCCATGGGGAGCATCCTGCTCGGCCAGAGCCGCATCATGACCACCTTCGGGGGTTCGATCATGGGTTGGACCAGCGAGGGCGACATCAACGCCGGTCGAGGCTCCAAGACCACCGTGGTGTACACACCGCCCAAGCGTGTCTATGACAACTGGGGCAATGTGGCCCTGTCGCCGTCCGTGCCGAGCACCGGTGCGGGGATCGCCACGCTCAACCCGATTCCGGAAGTGCCGGCGGGGGACATCGACCTGATCGCGCCGTTGGGCACCATCGACGCGGGCGAAGCGGGCATTCGTGTGTCGGGTAACGTCAACATCGCCGCCTTGCGTGTCGTGAACGCGGCGAATATCCAGAGCCAGGGCAAGTCGTCCGGGGTGCCGGTGTCTGCTGCGGTCAACACCAACGCCATGACGTCGGCCAGCGCGGCGGGGGCGGCGGCGTCCCAGGCGGCGGAAGACGCGGCGCGCAGCCAGCAGGCGGCGGCCAAGCAGGGCCGGCCGTCGATCATGACGGTTGAGGTGTTGAGCCTGGGCAACGAACCATTGCCGCAGGAGCCTGCACCGGCGCAGAAAACCTCCGGCTACAACCCTGACAGCCCGGTGCAGGTACTGGGCGCGGGGCCGCTGAGTGAACAAGCGCGGGCACGGCTGACGGAGGAGGAGCGCAAGCAGATCAGTTTGTAAGGCGTTTGAAGGCCGTGTGGGAGCGAGCCAGTCGCGCCGCCGCTCCCACATTTTCGCCCTGTGTTGGGCTTGCGATTACGGGCTGTCCTTGAGGGTCTTGAACGCCTCGATGCGTTTGATCAGGCGCGCGTTCTTCGCCGAATCGGCATTACCAAACAGGAAGGAGAAGTCCGACGTCAGTTGGGAGGCGCCGGCAATCGCCGCGTACTGGTGGCAGTCGTTGCAGTTCTTGTTTTGCACGTAGGTTTCGAGGGTGGTGTTGGCGACGACGACACTCTGGTCGCTGACAAACGGTCCATAGGACAGCGGCACCTTCACGTTGGGCCCAGGGCCCGGATCGTTGGGCGCGTTAGGCGTTTTGGACCACAGCACATTCACCAGTTTGTAGTACTGGAACACCGATTGGCCCTGGGTCTTCTGGGCGAAGGTCTGCTGCACAGCGGTGTTCAGCATCTGCAGGTCCTGGGGCGTGGCATTGACCCGCGTGGCCTGCACCGGCTGATCAAGGGGCGTGCAGTCGGGCGGCGTGTGGGTGGCATCGCATTGCACCCGTGCGACGTTGGGCGTGCAGGCATCACCGGTGCAGGTCGGGTTGTTGAAACTGTAGCCCTCGGGCGCAGCCGTGCCGTTGTCCGGCACGTTGTCGACCTGCTCGAAGGTGGTCCAGATGAAGTTCGGCTGAGTCTGGGTCTTGTTGATGATGTGCAAGCCCACCAGCCCCACCACTTCCTGGGTGCACTGCAGCGTGTCGGGGCGCTGCAGCCAGGCGACGGTGGTCAGGTAACGCCCATACAGCTGGGGTTTGTTGGTGAGTACGCGCCAGGCTGCCTTGAGTTCCAGGGCGCCGAGTTCTTCCTGGGGCAGTGCTTTGGCCGGCAGCTCGCGCACCAGTTTGCCGGCGGGCAATGACAGGCCGGCGGGGTGCCGGTTGTCGCTGTTCTGCGCCACGATCAGTTGGTTGGCGGCGTCGTACAGCCCGTTATCGACGATGTAATCGAACTCGGCCTTGCCGACCTTGCGCTCGAAAAACACCAGGTTGCCCGACTGGTCCGTAAGCCAGCCACCGGAAGCCTCCATGATTGAGTCCGGCAAGGTCACCTGGGTGCCGCTGGACAAATGGAAACGGTGCTTGCGGTTGATCGCGCTTTCAGACGTGGCCGCCATGAATTTACGCGCGCCCGTGGCAAACGCCTTGAGGTTGCCGGTGGCGGTGCAATTGGACGGCACCAGGGTTTCCACGCCCCAACCCGAGGGTTTGGGGGCGCCGGGCAGGAAGATCTCGCTGGCATCCTTATAGCTGGCCCACACCGGGGCATTGCCCATCGGCTGGCCGGACGTTGGCGGTACGCCGAACTGGGCCGCGGTGCTTTGCGTGTCCGGCTCACCGGCCAGGCTCGGGTCGGCTGGCCAGCCGGGATTGACCGGCCAGTTCATGGCGATGAACAACTGCCAGCCGAAACAATTGAGAAAGTCCTGCTCGGTGCCAAAGTTGTTCACCGGCAGGAAGCCGCCGCTGGTGGGATCGAACACCAGTTGACTGACGCAGCTCTGGGTGTCCGAGGCTGCAATGGCCGGTGCGGGGGCGAGGGGGAGAAGGGCGCAGGGTATCCAGCACAACACACTCAAGCGTGCCCGACGCAGCGGGCGAAGCCATCTGTTCATGGTCGCATTCCTTGCTCAAGACTCAAGAAGCGGCCGCCCACGCCAGGCAGGGGCGGCCGGCAGGCACTCAGACGCCAGGCACCAGCGCCAGGCCGCTTTCCCACGGGTGCTGGGTGGCGCTGGGGTTGGCGGCTTCGCTGGGGTTAAGCGCGCGCACGCTGACCAGCCCCGGCACCGCGTTGCTGCTGACGGTGACGGTCATGATGTAGCCCTGGGTGCCGCCGCTGTCGGTCTGCCCTGGAATCGCCGAGGCATCCGGCAGGAATTCCGTGACCTGGGCAGTGATCCCTGGATTGGAAAACTGCACCCGCGCATCCGCCGCAGTGGTATTCGGATCGGCCCCTTGCACCACCAGCACGAACTGGCCTGAGCTGCCGGGGGCAAAGCTGGCCGGCAAGTCGCTGGGGGACTGTCCGTAGAACAGGTCAATCGGCAGCAACTGCACCGGCCAGGGTTGCGCATCGGTGGTGTTCGCCGCTACGCAATCGCATTCCTCGGGCGTGGCGGTGAGCGGTGCCGGGGTGACGCTGAGGGCCACACTCAGCTCGTTGGCGATCACCCACACGTAATCAATCGGCGTGCCGTTGATGGTGATTTCGTTGATCGAGAATCCCGCGCTTTGGGGCACCTCGAAGACGGCTTGCAGGATCTGGTCGGACTTGTTCGGCCCGGTGCCGGCAGTGCCTCGGGTGACATGCCAGTAGCTGCTGACATCCTGGCCTTGAGGGCCTTTCCAGGTGCTGAAGGATTTCGGTTGTTGCAGGTACAGGCCGATGGGGTTGGTCAGTGAAATCAGGGCTTTGACGGCTTCCTGGTTAGCGGAGAAACCGATATGCGGATCGGAGTTGCGGTAGTTCTGCCCGTATTGGGCGCAGCAGATCAGGCTCTGTTGGTTGGCGCTGCTCTTGATCGGCCGCAGGATGGTGGCCGCGGCCGCGAGGTAGATCTCGGCACTCAAGGTATTGGGGCCGGAGGTCAGGTGCATCGCGCCGCCCGACACGCCCGGTATACGCACAGTGCCGCTGTTCCATTTGTTCACGGTGTCGTAGGCGGGCTGGCCGGTGGTCGGGTCAAGCACCGGCTCGCCGGCCTTGCCGGTCGGGCCGTTGGCGGTGTAGCGCAGGTACAGGTCTTCGATCTTCACTTGCGGGTCGACGTACGCTTTGTACAGCCCGAGCACGGCCTGCGGGTCGATGTTCCACATGGTCAGGAAATAGGCCGGGTTCTCGCTGGTGAACATGATGCTGCGCATGTTGCCGTCGGGGTCGCGGGTGATCGACCACTCGCAATATTCATCCAGCCAGCCCCGTGGGCCCGAGGGTGAAAAGTCAGCGTAGGGGCCGTTCCAGTTGATGGACTTGCACAGCACGCTGGGGATCTGCAGCTGGGTCGCTTTCGGGTCCGGGTACAGCGAATACAGGGTGTTGTTGAGCGTGATCTGACCGTGGTCGGTCAGCTGCATCACCTGGTCAAGGGTCATGGCCTTGCCGCCCAATTGTGGGACCACGGCGGCGCCGTCGTTGTAGAAAAACGTCCACAGCCGGTTGGGGAAGGGCTGCCAGGTGATGGTCACTGGCGTCTGCGTGCCGTAGCCGCTGTCCAGCGGGTTGTAATAGCCCGAACGCGGTGCGTCATTGAGGTTGGACCAGGGGTTGCCGATCACCGACATCTGGGTCCAGCCGGTGACGTTGTTGTTCCAGTCGGTTTCGAAGGTCGGCAGCTGGTTTTCCAGGCCCAGCTTGTTGTAGTCCTTGGGGGCTTGCTCGGCAGGCGAGGTGAATTGGGTGAAGGGCGTGCTCATGTTGGTTCTCCAGCATTGGTGTTGGTGGAGCAGCAACCGGCGTCCGGAGCGGGGCCGGCGGAGGTTTGGCGTGGGTTGTCCCACACCAGTTGGGCGATAAAGCCAGGCAGGGGCGCGTATGCATCGGGCGTCAACACCTGGCCAGTATCGGGATGGGGCACGATCAGCGATAACTGCGCCGCATCGGTCGGTTTGAGGTTCAGCGCCTGGGCGTTGCGCGCGGCATTCAGTGCGCGGGAGACGCCTTGGGTGATGCAGCGGCCCTTGTCATCCACCAGGCCCATGCCGATGCGGCTGAAGCGTCCGACGTAATGCGGGTTGTTGGCATTCGCGTGTTGCGCCGTGGCACCGGGCTGATTGAGGAAGACGTCGATCAGATAGGTGTCGTGGGTGCAGCGCACGTGGTCGAACACCACCCAGGGGCCGGTGGCTACGGACTGTTTCTGATGGCAGCACGCAGCCTTGGCCGCGCCGAACTGTGGAGCCACTGGGGTGCCGTAGTCGTAGCCGATGTGCCGGCTGTCCTGGGCCATGTCGCCGAGGCTGGTGTAGCGCCAGGCATCGGCGCTGGTGAAGGTCACCTCATCGGCCTGGTGCCCGGCGAAGGGTTGCAGCAGGCATTGGGTGGTGTACTGCGCCGCCGGATTGGCGCGGATCCAGACTTCCAACATGCGGTCGATATTGGCGTGATAGGAGCAGAACACCGGGTCGAACGCGGTGTAGGCGTTGTCGGCCATGTCACCGCCGATCCAGCCGTGATAGTTGTCGTGGGGCTGCTCGTAGAGCCCGTCGAAATTCAGTGTGCGGTTGGGGTACAGGTTGTTCGGTTGCGGCGGGTCGAAAAAGGTGATGTTGGCCCAGGGATAACCCGGTACTCCCTGGGGCTGGCTGAACGTGGTGAACGCGAGCGCATCGACCACCTGCTGCTGGAAGATCCGGCTCATGCCATACAACTGGGTCCGCTCGAAACGAAAGGCCTCGCCTTGGGTATAGAACAGCGGGTTGCGCTGCACATACCGGCAGTCGACGCCTTCGACCGGCGTGCTGGCGCAGACCTTGGAGCAGCCGTCCTTGGCCGCCGCATAACGCAACGGGTTGCGTCGTACTTCGCCGGTCTGCGGGTGCACATAGGTTTCATCGAGAAACGCTTGGGGCAGGCCGGCCTGAGGGCTGCCGTCAACGCTGGCATCTACGGCCATCCAGTCCCAGTAAGGAATCGCGCAGTCGATCAACGCTTCCAGGTACAGCAGATAGGCGCGATGCCACAGGGCGAAGGCTTCCTGGTAATGCAGGCACCAGTTGGTATGGATATAGGCGTAACGCTGCCAGGGCGAGCCGCTGTCAGGGTCGCCGATGTGCATCACGTCATCCAGTTTGGCACGGTAAAGGTTCAGCGCCTCGGCGCTCAGCGAACGGATGTCCTGGCGCACGCGTTTGACCGGGTACGGCAGCGCCGGTGGCGGGATGCGCTCGGCCAGGTCGAATGGCGAGATGCTGTCCAGCCGCCAACCCTGGTTGACCCACAGGCGGAAGGTTTCCAGCGCGTCGATCGGCCAGAATTGTTGCGGGTCGGTGGTCAGCGGCATATTGCGCGAAGCGAGGTGCTGGTAGATGGTTTCCGACCAGGTCTTGACCGACGCCGGGTCTTCCAGGAACACATCGTAGGCATTCATGCAGCCTATCCAAGTGGCCGCGACGGCGGCGCGCTGGTTGGCGGGTATCCAGTAGGGCGCGCTGAAAAGTCCTTGGATATCAGCGGTCCATGTCGGTTTCGCGACTATCATAAGATCCCTCTCATGCCGCCATGAGGCCAGGTGTTGGCCGGGCTGCTAAGCTGAATCGATGTTAACTAGCCACTGCGCAGGATTTGTGCAAATTGGCCCGTCATTGCGACGGATTCATTGCAATTTTCAAGGACGATTTGGAACCGATGACAGACGCCATGGATTTGAAGATTCTGGGCAAGTTGCAAAAGGATTGCGACCAGAGCCTGGAATTGTTGAGCGACAGTGTGGGGCTGTCATCCACCAGTTGTTACCGGCGGATCCGCCGCATGGAAAGCGTGGGGATTATCAAGGCGAAAGTGGCGGTACTGGATGAGCGCAAGCTGGGGATCCAGGTGACCGCTTTTTTTCTGATCAAGCTGGATCGGGACAGCAATGATATTGATCGCAGGATGCAGCACATACTCTTGAGTCATCCGGAGATTCAGGATTGTTATTTGATGACCGGGGAGTTTGATTTTGTGATGGTGGCGAAGTTTCGGGATGCTGCGGAGTACACCGAGTATATCTATCGGTTTTTGGAGACTTATCGGGATATTCCGATTCGGACTTATTCCTCGACGTTGGTGGTGCGGACGGTTAAGAAGTCTTATGAATTGCCGTTGCAGGGGGTTGGGTTTTGTTCTGGGGGGTGAGTACATATCCGTTGTTTAGGTAACGGCGGGTATGGGGTCCGCCCTTACGGCGGCTCACCCGGCGTCCTGCCGGGGCGCCCCAGATCAAAAGCAAAAGCGCGGCGGCTTTAGTGCCTCGGTTCAGGTCTGGCGTACTCGTAAAAATGTGGGCGCTGGCTTGCCTGTGATGGCATCACCTGGGTGTGCCCGATGTACCGATTCGCCTGCATCGTCGGCAAGCCAGCGCCTACACGTAACTGCCTTTGATCCAACCACCAAGAATTGCCCCCCACCCAATCCAAAATGAAGCTTTCATGACAAAAGTTCGGTAGCCCATGGCCACTCCCGTCTCCTCTGTGTAACGCGCTTGAGCCCACCAGAAAGGTGGGCTTTTCAGCCGCAAGCAGGATGCCAGGAGTGGGGCAATGGGAACTATGGAACGTTACTCGAAAGTCGGCATGCAGGAGCTCGATCAGCGCCTGTCAAAGATCGTCGAAGCCGCGCGCAAGAAGCCGGTGTCGGTCTATCGCTATGGCGCCCCCTGGGTCTGGATCGTCTCCCAGGACGATTGGCAGGGCACCCGCAAGGAAGTCTCCAGCTACATCCCGGCCAGCCATTCCCTGGTGTTGCTGCGCCCACAGATCGATGAAGTGCTCGACCAGCACCGTGACTGGCTCAACGCCGAACCCGCGATGTCGATCGCCCCACAGACCATCCTGCAGATCCTCCTGCTGCAACTGTTGTACTCGGTGCCCAGCGAGCAGCAATTGCATGAACAGCTGAACTACAACCTGCTGTTCCGCTGGTTCGTCGGCCTGGACCTCAACCAGAAGGTCTGGAGCATTCATGCCCTGACCCGCGACATCGCCACGCTGCTGAACAACCCGCGTGCGGTGCAACTTATCCAGAAAATCATCGGTGACGTGTTTTGTGGCGCCTTGCTGCACATGCCGGAGTTCTCGTTGAACTTCGCCCTGCTGCACACCTGGCTGGCACGCCACGGCAGCACCTCGATCACCAGCAATTGAGCAGGCCGCACGCCGGACATCCGGCGATGGCGCAAAAAATCAGACAGTCAGGGGGCGGTGTGGAGCATCTGTTCAAATTAACGTTGGCGCTGTGTTGCGTGACGCTGGGGAGCCTGGCGCAACCGGTGTCGGCCGAGGAAGACGAGGGCGTGCGCAAGGTCGACGTCAACGAGTACTTCGTGCGTGGCAATACGGTCCTGGATGCGGCGACGATCGAGGAAGCGGTGTATCCGTTCCTGGGGCCGCAGAAGACCTTGGGCGATATCGAAGGCGCCCGCGATGCGTTGCAGAAGATCTACCAGTCGCGTGGCTACCAGTCGGTGTTTGTCGAGTTGCCGGAGCAGAAGGTCGATGACGGTATTGTCTACCTGCAGGTGAGCGAGACTAAAGTCGGCCGGGTGCGCGTGGTGGGTGCCAAGCATTATTCGCCGGTGGAAATCCGCGAGCAAGTGCCGGCTCTGGAGGAGGGCGCGGTGCCGGACTTCGCCACGGTACAGACACAGTTGGCGGGCCTCAATCGTGGCGCTGGGCGCCAGGTCACGCCGCTGGTACGCGAGGGGCAACGCCCCGGCACCATGGACGTGGATTTGCAGGTGGAAGACCAGAACCCCTGGCACGCCAGCCTCGGCCTCAACAACGACTACAGCGCCGACACCGAGAAGCTGCGCTCGGTAGCGACCCTTGGGTATGACAACCTCTGGCAATTGGGCCACAGCATTGCCTTGACCTACTTCACCGCGCCCCAGGACACCGAAAATGCCAAGGTGTGGTCGGGCTCCTACAGCGCACCGCTCAACGAGCGCTGGACCTTGCAGTTCTCCGGTTACCAGTCCGATAGCAACATTGCCACCATCGGTGGCAGCAACGTGCTGGGCAAAGGGCATTCATACGGTGTGTCAGCCATCTACAACCTGCCTGCGGCGGGTAACTGGGCCAACTCATTCTCGTTAGGCGTGGACTTCAAAGACTTCGACGAACAGATGAAATTCGGCGCCAGCAGCGACCAGGTGCCGCTCAAATACGCGCCGTTCACCTTGGGCTACAACGGCTTTCGCTACACCGAGCAATCGCAATTGGGCTTGGGCCTGAACCTGGTGGTGGGCACCCGCGCGTTCTTTGGCTATGGCAGCGATGCCGAAGCGTTCGAGTACAAGCGCTACAAGGCCAGTGCCAGTTTTGCCGTGCTCAAAGGTGACCTGAATTACACCTACACCTTCGCCAACGATTGGCAGTCGGCGACCAAGGGCGGCTTCCAACTCGCCTCCGGCCCGCTGGTCTCCAACGAGCAGTACTCCGCCGGTGGCGCCACCTCGGTGCGCGGTTACCTGGCGGCCGAACGCACCGGGGACGAAGGGTATTTGCTCTCCCAGGAGTTACGCACGCCGTCCCTGGCCAAGTTCCTCGGCAGCTATGTGCAGGAGTGGCGCTTCTACGCGTTCGCTGAAGGTGCGCGCATGCGCCTGCACGACCCGCTGCCCGAGCAAGAAGACGAATACAGCCTGGCCAGTGTCGGCCTGGGCACCCGCGCCAGTTTGAGCAAATGGTTGTCCGGCAGCCTGGATTGGGGCTACCCGCTGCTCGATGGACCGAACACCCAGAAACAGGACTCGCGACTGCACTTCAGTGTGCAGGCGACTTTCTGACTTTTTCTTCCGGAGACTTCACCCATGCAACGCCTATTCCTGAGCCTGTTGATCTGCCTGGGCTTCACGCTCCCGGCCACCGCCCACGCCTGGTGGCAGGACGACTGGCACTACCGCAAGCAGATCTCGGTAGACACCACCGCCCAAGGCGCCGCGATCAACCAGGCCCTGGGCCGCACCGCGCTGTTGGTGCGCCTGCACACTGGCAACTTTACCTTTGATGGGGTCAAGGATGACGGTGCCGACCTGCGTTTCGTGAGTGCCGATGACAAGACGGTGTTCAATCATCAGATTGAGAGCTTCGATCCGTTGATGGGCATGGCGCTGATCTGGGTCGATGTGCCCAAGGTCGAAGGCGGCCAGCGCCAGGACTTGTGGATGTACTACGGCAACCAGAAGGCACCGGCCACCGCCAACGGCCAACTGACCTTCGACCCGAACTACACCGCGCTCTACCATTTCGACGGGGCCAACGGTACACCGGCCCGGGACACCACGGCCTACGCCAACACCGCGCTGAACGCCACCGGTGTGAGCATCGACGGAGTGATCGGCCGCGCCTTGCAGTTCAACGGCCAAGCGTTGATGTTGCCGGCCAGCCCTTCGCTGCAACACGCCGCAGGTGGCGCGTTCACCTTCAGCGCCTGGTTGCGCCTGGACCAGGCCAGCGGCGAGCAAGTCGTTCTGGCTCGACGTGATGGCCCTCACAGCCTGTTGCTGGGGCTGAACCAGGGCATGCCGTTCGTGGACATCGACGGCCAGCGCGCCGTGTCGACTCAACCGCTGAACCCCGGCCAATGGCAGCACCTGGCGTTCACCGCCGAGGGTGACAAGGTCTCGCTGTATGTGAATGGCCGCGAAACCGCCACCCTGGCCGTCGCTTTGCCGGCGTTCAACACCCCACTGGCCATCGGTGCCGATCTGCCCGAAGCCGGCAACACGCGGCCGCCATTCGCCGGGGCCATCGATGAGCTGCGCCTGTCCAAAGTGGCGCGTCCGGCGGCACTGTTGCTGGCCGATGCCAGCGCCCAGGGCGCCGAGTCAAAACTGGTGGCCTACGGTGTGGATGAAGAACAGTCCGGCTTCGGTTTCGGCAGCCTGGGCTTCCTGCTCAACGCCGTTCCGGTGGATGCCTGGGTGATCATCCTGGTGCTGGTGGCGATGATGTTCCAGTCATGGGTCATCATGTTGCGCAAGAACCGCCAAGTCAGCCGTGTGAGCAGCGCCAACGAGGTCTTCCGCGAGCACTTCGCGCAGATCGGCACGCGCCTGGAGATGTACGCCGACGATGCCCCGTTGGGCGAACGCCTGGCTCATTCTTCGCTGTGGCGCCTGTACCTGGTGGCGGTGAAGGAGATCCGCACCCGCCGCGCTCAGGGCGCCGACACCTCGTCGGTCTCCGCCGCCACCATCGAAGCCATCCGCTGCTCCATGGACGGCGTGCGCACCCGCGAAAACCAGGTGCTCAGTTCCAAGCTCTCGACCTTGTCTAACGCCATTGCCGGCGGCCCGTACATCGGCCTGCTGGGTACCGTGCTGGGGATCATGGTGGTGTTCCTCGGCACGGCCATGGCCGGTGACGTGAACATCAACGCCATCGCCCCCGGTATGGCGGCGGCGCTGCTGGCCACGGCCATGGGCCTGTTCGTCGCGATCCCGGCGTTGTTTGGCTACAACCGCCTGATCACGCGCAACAAGGAAGTCAGCGCGGACATGCGCGTGTTTGTCGACGAGTTCATCACCCGCCTGGCGGAGATGCACGGCGAGAGCCAGCACAGCGAAGCGGCGCACCGTCGTGACCACCATGCGCCGGTTCTGGCCTGAGGAGAATCGCCATGGCTTCCGTAAATGCCTCCCACGACGATGACGATGACGCCGCCGTCGACAGCATCAACATCACGCCCCTGGTGGACGTGCTGATGGTGGTGCTGGTGATGTTTATCCTCACCGCCACCGCCCAGGTGTCGGGCATCCAGATTCACCTGCCCAAGGCCAGCGCCTCGGTGTCGTTGTCGGAGGCCAAGACCAAGGCCATCTCCGTGAATGACGGTGGCCAGGTGTTTCTCGACGCTTACCCGGTGACGCTCGGCGAGCTGGAAGAACGCCTGCGCATCGAGAAAGCGCTGAACCCGGATTTTCCGGTCATCGTACGTGGCGATGCGATGGTGCAGTACCAGAAGGTGATCGAAGTGCTCGACCTGCTGCGCCGACTTGAGCTGTCTCAGGTCGGGTTGGTCACCGGCAAGCCGAGCCAGGGCTGAACCATGACTGCACAGATCCCGATCGCGCCCTTGTCCGTAAAAAAGAAGCCGCCGTTGCGCCCGTTAAAGTGGGGTGCCGGCCTATTGCTGGGCGCCGTGGCGGCCTGGTGCTTGTGGCAGTGGGCCAATGACATGAGTGGCGTGCGCCGCGAAGCGCCGAAGGTGCCGACGATCATCCCGTTGCCGCCACCACCGCCACCGCCGCCGGAGAAACCCAAGGAGCCTGAGCCCCAGGTCGAAGAAAAAATCCCGGAGCCGGTGCCAAGCCCCGAGCCCGAGGAGGTCAAGCCAGCCGAGGAAGCGCCGCCTTCGCCTAACGAGGATCTGGCCAACCCGATGCAGATCGACGGCGACGCCCAGTCGGGCAATGACGGTTTCAACATCGGCGCCGGCAAGGGCGGTGGCCTGGCCGGCAGTGGCGGCGGCGGCTTGGGGACGGGCACCTATAAGCAGTACCTGGCCGGCACGTATCAACGGCTGATGCGCGAAGACCCTGAGCTGCGCAAGAAGGCCTTCTCGATACAGATAGACCTGTGGTTGGGCGCCGACGGCCAAGTCACCAAGGCACTGGTGGCCAAGTCCAGCGGGGATGCCGAGACCGACGCGCAGATGCTCGCCTTGATCCAGGCACCGCGTGCCACCCAGAAGCCGCCGGCGTCGTTGACGCTGCCCATGCGCCTGTCCCTCAAGGGCCGGCGTCCGGATTGAACAAACCCTTTTACAACGGTTTTTTACAGGAGTTGCGTACACATGATTTCCCCCGTGAATCGACTGACCCTGGCGGTCGGCATGGTCATCGCGACCCTGGTCGGCCAGGCGGCTGCCGCCCCGGTCGCGCCCTCGGAAAACGTCACCATCAACCTGATCCGCCTGTTGGTGCAGCAAGGCGTGCTGACCCAGGACACGGCCAATGGGCTGATCGCCCAGGCCGAAAAAGAGGCACAGCAGGCACGCCAGGCCAATGCCGCACCGGTGGTTGCTGCAGGCCCGACTGCCGCACCCGGCGATGTGCGTGTGCAGTACGTGCCGCAGGCGGTGAAGGATCAGATTCGTGACCAGGTCAAGGCCGAGGTCATGGCCACCGCCAAGCAGGAAAACTGGGCACAGCCCAATACCTTCCCGGACTGGGTCTCGCGCATCAGCTTTGACGGTGATATCCGCCTGCGGGACGAGTCGCGTTACTTCTCGGGCAATAACAGCAACGAGATTGTCGACTACGCCAAACTCAATGAGAGCGGCCCGTACGACACCAACAAGGACACCAACACCAAGCTGCCACCGCTGCTCAACACCACCAAGGACCGCGAGAACCTGTTCCGCCTGCGTGCGCGCCTGGGCATGAAAGCGGTGCTGTCGCCGGACTGGACCGCCGGCATCCGTGTCGGCACCGGCTCCGACAACAACCCAGTGTCCACCACCCAGACCCTGGGCGGCGGCTTTGGCAAGAAAGACATCTGGCTCGATCAGGGATACCTGAGCTGGAAGGCCACCCCGGACGTGACCCTCACCGCCGGGCGTTTCGCCAACCCGTTCTATTCCACCGACATGATGTATTCGGGTGACTTGAACTTCGACGGTATCGCTGCCAACTTCAACCATGCGCTGAACAGCCAGTGGGGCCTGTTCGGCACCTTGGGTGCGTTCCCGGTGGAGTACACCTCCGACTCGGCCAGCAGTAACGGGTTCGACAAGGAAGACAGCGAGACCAAGTGGCTGTTTGGTGGTCAGATCGGCGCCAACTGGAAGATCAACCGCGAAAACAGCCTCAAGGGCGCGGTGGCCTACTACCACTTTGATGATATCGAAGGTGAACGCTCCGGCGCTTGCCGCCCCTGGTCCGGCCAGCCGGCCTGTGACAGCGACGGCTCGCGCCTGGCCTTCATGCAGAAGGGCAACAGCGTGTTCCTGCTGCGCGACATCGCCCCCAACCCGGCCACCCCTGGCCTGACCCCGCAACCGCAGTTCGTGGGCCTGGCGTCCAAGTTCGACGTGCTCGACCTGAACCTGGCCTGGGATGCCGAACTGCCCAGCGATTTCAAGCTACGCACCCAAGGCAACTTCATTCACAACCTGGCCTACGACAAGGGCGAAATGCTCAAGCGCAGCGAAGGCGAGATCGTCAACAACATCAACAGCAAGGGCCAGTTTGAAAGTGGCGGCAATGCGCTGATGGTCTCCTTCACCCTCGGCAGTGCGCTGGAAATGCGCAAGCGCGGTGATTGGAACGTGTTGGCCGGCTACAAGTACATTCAGCCTGACGCCCTGCCTGACGGCTTCAACGATTCGTCGTTCCACCTGGGCGGCACCAACGCCAAGGGGTACTTCATTGGCGCCAACTACGGCATCGAAAAGAACATCTACGCCAGTGCGCGTTGGTTGAGCGCCTCGCAAGTGTATGGCGCGCCGTTCGAAGTCGATGTGATGCAACTGGAACTCAACACGCGCTTTTGATGCGCAGGGAGATGCCACATGAACACGCGAATCTGCGGGCTGTTGCTGCTGCTGGTCACCACTGGCGCGTCGGCTGAAGGCATGGAGGAGCGCCTGCGTACGCAACTGCGCAGCACCACCCAGCAATTGCAGGCCCTGCAAAGCGAACAGGCCCAGGCCAGCGCCGCGCGGATTGCGGCTGAAAACCAGGCCAAGCAGGCCCAGGCACACATCAAGCAGTTGACGGCTGAGTTGGACAAGGCCCGTGGCGTGGCCGAGCAAATGGCCGGTCAGCAACACAGCCTGCACAGCCAGGCACAGGCCCAGGTGGCGGCCAGTCATGAGCAGATCGGCAAGTTCAAGAAGGCCTATGACGAACTGCTGGTGCTGGCCAAGGGCAAAGAGGCTGAGCGAGCGCGCTTGCAGGCACAACTGAGCGAGCGTGACACACAAGTGCAGCAATGTTCAGTCAAGAATCAACAGATGTACGGCGTGGCTCAGCAGTTGCTCGCGGCCTACGAAAAAATCGATGTGGCCGAGGTGATGAGTATTCGCCAGCCCTTCGCCAGCAGCGCGCGGGTCAAGTTCGAGGAACTCGCCCAGGGCTTTGGCGACGATTTGTACAAGAGCCGTTTCGATGCGCCCCAGGCAACCGCCAATCATTGATAGACAGGGAAGAGATCACCATGAGCGAATTGATCACCAGCGTCACCCCCCAGAGCCTCACCGAGTTGCTGCAGGAGGCCGGCTACCGGGTCAACCAGACCGAACAAAACGGCATCGTGCAATTGCTCAGCGCCAGCCAGGGCATCGGCTTTGCCGTGCGCTTCGGTAACCCGGCGGCAGAGCAGGGTGCGTATGTGGATTTCACCTACAGCTGCGCGCTGCGGATCCAGGGCGAATTGCCCGAAGGTTTGGCCCAAGTGTGGAACGCATCGCGACGCTTTGCGCGGTTGTCGGTGCAAGGCGAGTTTTTGTTGATGGAAATGGACGTGGTGGTGGCGGGTGTCGGCGCCACGCACCTGCGCAGTCATTTGGAATTGTGGGACCGCCTGTTGCAGGAGTTCATCGTCTACCTGCGTGAATACAGCCAGCAGGCGGCGCAGTTGCAGGCTGAAGCCGAGGCACCGGTATTGTGAAGAAGCCAACCCTGATGGTCGGCGCGGGTGCGTTGGCCTTGCTGGTGGTGGCGGTGGGCTTGAGCCTGCGGCCGGGCAGCGACCCGGTGGCGGCGCAGCAACCGGCACCGGTGCTCAACCCTGTATCGGCCGGACCGGCGGTGGCCCGCCTGGGCAATCAGCAGATCGACCTGACGGAACTGAAAACCGTGCTGGCCAGCCTGCCTGCCGAGTCCCGCGAGCAATTGCGCGGCAACCGCAGCGCGTTGGAGACCTGGATCCGTTCACGCCTGGCGCAAAAGGCCGTGCTCGAACAGGCGGACGCCCAGGGCTGGCGTCAGCGCCCGGACGTGGAACAGCAGACCCGCGCCGCCGCCGAGCAAATCGTGTTTCGCGACTACATGCTGTCGGTCAGCCAGGTGCCGGCCGATTACCCCAGCGCCGCGGAGTTGCAGTTGGCCTACGACAGTGGCAAGGCGCAATGGGTGACGCCGCCGTTGTACCAGGTGAGCCAGATTTTCCTGGCGACCCATGACCCGCAAACCGTCGACAGCGTGCGTCGCCAAGCGCAGGAACTGAGCCGTCGTGCCCAGGCTGCGCCGGCTGATTTCGCCGCCCTGGCCACGCAGTTTTCCCAGGACACCGACTCTGCCGCGCGCGGTGGCGACTCGGGCATGCAGCCCTTGCAACAGCTGGTGCCGGAGGTTCGCAGTGCGGTGTCGCGCCTTAAGGTCGGCGCGGTGTCGGACGTGGTGCAGAGCGCGGCGGGGTTTCATGTGCTCAAGCTCACCGGCCAGCAACCGGCGCGTACTGCGACCCTCGACGAACTGCGCGAACGTCTTACGCAGGCTCTGCGTGCCCAGCGTCAGGAACAGATCGCCAAGGCCTACCTCGAAGGCATGCTCAACACCGCAACCCTGAGTATCGACGGCGCCGAACTGAACAAGGTGCTGGAGTAGCCCGCGTCAACCCGCATTGGATGCACAGACCGACAAGACAGGGAGTCTCCCATGGCATTTCTAGAACCGTCCGCCCCGCAGGTGCCGTCCTCTTATCGCGCCCCGGCGGAGGGGCGCAGTCGCTGGCTAGCCCTGGCCCATGAGATCGACCCGGAGGTGGCGCGCTACTTTCTGGTGAGCGCGCGCTGCGGCTGTTTCATGCAGGCGGCGCGCAGTCTGAATATCAAGGCGACGCTGTTGCGCAAGCGCCTGGCGCAGCTTGAAGAGCACGTGCGCCATTCGCTGTTCAGCTACCAGGGCAATGGCTTGGTACTCAGTCGCGACGGCCAGCAATTGCACGCCCAATTGATTGCCCTGGCCCATGAACGGCGTTTGCCGGTCACGGAGCAGCCGCTGATTCGGCTGGCGGTGGCCGAACCGATCCTGCACGACATCCTTGGGCGCGACCTGATCGCCTTGCTGCGTCGCAATGCCAGCGTGCGCCTGGAGATCATCTCCATCGACAGCCAGTTGTCGCTGCAAGCGGTGGATGTTGACGTGGTGCTGTGGCTGTCGGACGCCGATGGCCCCGTGCCTGGCCCGAGCTTTGCCACCGAGCCGCCACAGGCCCTGGCGCGCTTGCACTACGTGCCGCATATCGCCAAGCGATATTCACGGTTGACGACGCGGCCAGACAGCCTGGAAGACCTCGACGACTACATGCTGGTGCAATGGCAGCCCGATGCGCAGGTGGGCGCCTTGCGGGCTTGGAACCATGTGGTGGAACAGCGCCTGGCAGCGGTGGTGCAGGTGCATGCGTATTCGCTGATGCTGGAGATGATCCGCTGTGGCGCGTGCATTGGGTTGCTGCCGCATTACATGAGCAGTTTTGACCGGGGCTTGGTGGCGTTGCCGGGGTTGTTGACCGAGAGCATGCAGCGGCAGGTGTGGCTGGCGGTGAATGCGCAGGTGGCGGATAGGGAGGCAGTGCGGATGATTGTGGCGTTGATTGTGGGGACGTTTGAGGGGCGGCGGGAGTGGTTTGACTGACGGTTTAGATTGCATGTCAAACCCGGTTGAAAAGGTGGAGCTGGCTTGCCAGCTCCCACGGAAAAGCCTACTGGCAGGCCTGAATTCAGCGCTGTAGGACGCCGCGAAAGGTCGTGCTCAGGGCTCGCAAGGTTTCCCTGGAGCGCACGTCACTGATACGGCTGTAAAGCACCACTTCACTGACTGGCAAGGGCGGCAAGCCGTATTGCTCGCTCACCTCCACCGCACCCGTCGGCGCCACGCGATGGGCGAGGGCCGCCACGCCGAGCCCGGCGCTGACGGCGGCGCCCACGGCCATGACGCCACCGCCAACGAACACTTCGGTCCAGTCGATGCGTGCCTCATCCAGTGCGCGTGTCGCCAGGTGGCGAACGCCGCAGGGCGCGGCCATGGTGGCCATGCGCAGGGGCGTGCCGGGACTGTGTTGCCAGGTCGGGGCGGCGAACCAGCCAAAGCGTTCCACCGCTAACACTTCGCCGTCTTGGCGGTCGCCCTCGTTGCGCACGATGACCGCGTCCAGCTCATTGCGATCAAAGGCGGCGACCAGATCGCGGGAGGAGGCGATGCGCACTTCGAGGATCACCAAGGGATCATAGGCGGCCAGGCGGCTGAGCCAAGTCGGCAGGTCGGGGCCGGCCACGTGGTCGCTGATGCCGATCACCAGGCGCCGCAGCAAGGGGTTGCCCATATCGGCCAAGGCGCGTTCATGGGCATTGAGCAGGGCGCGGGCGGCGACGATGAACTGTTCGCCGCGGGGCGACAGCCGCACATGCCGAGGCGTGCGTTCGAGCAGGCGATAGCCGAGGCGTTCTTCCAGGCGTTTGAG
This sequence comes from Pseudomonas sp. H3_E07, assembly GCF_054668895.1. Taxonomy (NCBI): domain Bacteria; kingdom Pseudomonadati; phylum Pseudomonadota; class Gammaproteobacteria; order Pseudomonadales; family Pseudomonadaceae; genus Pseudomonas; species Pseudomonas sp. H3_E07. The sequence continues at coordinate 419,888 of NZ_CP162795.1, read as the reverse complement.
CTTGAGGCTGATCGCCGCCTGGGAGGTGTCGAGGGCTTCGGCAGCGCGAGTGAAACTGGCGAAATCGGCTACCAGCACAAAGGCCTGGACGGTGTCGATATCCAGCGGTTTTAGCGCGTCAGTCATATTGACTCCTTATCGCACTTATATTGGCTGATATCTTGTTGAAATGATCGTCGCTGCGCAAGCTGATCCCTCATCTTGCACAGGAGTTTTCGCATGTTTGCCAAACAATATTCACACCGCTTGCCTGCTGACTACGACATGGGCGTGATTCGCCGCCGCGCCGCGCAACTGGGGCCGTTGTGGGATCACGCCGAGGGGTTGCTGTTCAAGGCATTTATCGCCCAGGAGCACGGCGGCAATGTGTATTCGTCGGTGTACCTGTGGGCAGACCCGTTGCAGGCCGCTGACTTTTTACTCGGCGAGCGTTTTCAGAAGGTGCTCGATAGCTTTGGTCGGCCGCACATTGAGAGTTGGTTACCGCTGGATGTGCAACGTGGCCCGGCGCAGGGTGCGTTGAGCTTGTATCGCGAGGAGTGGCCGCTGGCGCCGGGAGCGGACAGGGCGGCGGTGCTGGCCGAGGAGAAGCAGCGCAATCGGCAGCTGGCTGACAACAGCGACACCTTTGCGGTGTTCCTGGCGCTGGATGTGCAAGCGTGGCGTTTGGTGCGTATTACGTTGTCGGCCAAGGCATTGGATACGGAGCACCCAGGTAGGGGTTACCAGGTGCTCTATCTGGCACAGGGCGTTGCGTCCCTGCGCTAACTGCTCCAATCTTGCTGGCCTCATCCCTATCCTTCAGGAAACCTGTGATGCAGGCCACTCGTTTGACACTTATTTGTCATGCCGTGACGCCACAGCAAAAAAAGGGCAGCTTCCCCGATAACGAGTCCGTTGCGATGGACTGGCAACATGCGGGCCTGTCCCTTGCCGGCCGCTATAAGAAAAGCCTGCGCCTGGTCTGCGGCCCAGAGGCGCGTACCCGCCAGACAGCAGGCTTGTTCGGTCGCAATCCCCAGGTGGATAACGCCTTGCGTGATGGCGACTTGGGTCGTTGGAAAGGTAAGGACATCGATGATATCGACCGTGAGGAGCTGATGGATTGGCAGGGCAACAGCGCCAGCACATCCCATGGTGGCGAATCGGTGGACCAGGTGTGCACACGGGTAGGGCAATGGATGAAGTCCCTGGAAACCCAACCCGGCCATATCGTCGCTGTCACCCACCCCTTTGTGATCCGTGCCGCAATGTTCTACGCCCTGGGGTTTCCCATTTCGATGTTCTACCTGATCGATGTCGAACCGCTGTCTGCCACTGAACTGCGCTTCAACGACGTGTGGCGCCTGCGCCTGGAAACTCACGCCTAGCCGCCTGAACATGGCAAAATCCACGCCCCGCAATGAGAGCAACCCATGAAACGCATCCTGATCATCGGCATTGGCGCCGGCAACCCTGACTACATCACGATGCAGGCCGTGAAGGCGCTCAATCGCACCGACGTGTTTTTCCTGATGGACAAGGGCCAGAGCAAAGACAAGTTGATCGACCTGCGTCGCGAAATCTGCGAGACCTATATCACCGAGCCTGGCTACCGTTTCGTCGAGGCCGATTGCCCCGAGCGTGTGCGCGGCGATATCGACTACACCACCGCCGTGCAGGACCTCAACCGCGACAAGCAGCAGACGTTCGAACGCATGATCAACGAAGAAATGGCTGACGGTGAAGTGGGCGCTTTCCTCGCGTGGGGCGACCCTGCGTTGTATGACAGCACCATCCGCATTCTGCAGGCGATTCTCGCCAGCGGCCGCAGTGAGTTCGAGTTCGAAGTGATCCCTGGCATCACCAGCGTGCAAGCCCTGGCAGCCCAGCACAAAGTGCCGTTGAACCGAATTGGCAAGTCCGTTGAGATCACCACCGGGCGCCGTTTGGCGGCGGGGCAGGCGAGTGATGCCGACACGCTGGTCGTGATGCTCGACGCCGAAGACTCCTACCGCACCCTGGCGGATCAGGACCTGGATATCTATTGGGGGGCCTACCTGGGCACGCCGGATGAGATCCTGATCAGCGGCAAAGTCAGTGAGGTAGCGCAAGAAATCGAACGGGTGCGCAAGGCGGCGCGCCTGCAAAATGGCTGGATCATGGACACCTATCTGTTACGCAAACCCTGAGGTAACGTCCCATGCTCAAACGCTTCGCCCTGGCGCTGACGCTGGTAGTCGGCACCGCCCATGCCGACGATGTATTGCACACCGACTTGCCTTTGTCGTACCTGGAACAGGCCCAGGGCGATGCGCGTAACCAGCCTCTGGTGATTTTCCTGCATGGATTTGGCAGTAACGAGGAGGACCTGTTCGGCATCAAGGACGCGCTGCCGTCCACCTGGACCTACTTGTCGGCCCGTGCGCCGATGCCAGTGGACCCGCACGGTTATCGCTGGTTTACCAAGACACCCGGCGACGGTGATTACGATGGCGAAACCGCTGACCTGCAGCGCAGCGCCAAGCTGATCGAAGACTTTGTCGGCAAAGCCACCGCCAAGTACCACACGCAACCGGATCGGGTGTTCCTGGTGGGCTTCAGCCAGGGTGCGATCATGTCCTACGAGGTGGGCCTGCGCCGGCCGGAACTGCTGCGCGGCATTGCGGCGTTGAGTGGCAGCGTGTTGCCGGTGCTCAAGGCTGAGCTGCAGCCGAACGCGTCACTGGGCAAACTGGCGATCTTTATCGGCCATGGCACGTTGGACCAGGCTTTGCCGTATGTGTCAGCGACACGGGCGAATGAGGTGCTGACCGGGTTGGGATTGAAGCCGGAGTTCCATGGGTACCCCGGCATGCCGCATACCATCAGCGAGGCGGAAGTGCAGGACCTGAAAGCCTGGTTGGAAAAAAGCCTGCACTGACCGTCGAAAGGTTATTTGCCGCCGGTAATCTGTTTGACCAACGCCGCATGCCCCTTGGCGTCATCCGCCCGTGAAATAGCCTGGATCACCAGCAGGTGGTTGCCCGAACCACCCAGGAACGTGGAGTTCAGCGTCTTGCCGCCGCCCTGGGTGGCGGTGCTGTCTACCTGGCGCAGGCCCAGGCCTTTGAACGTCAGTTTCTTCTCGCTCTGTTTCTTGAAGTCAGGCAGCGCAGCGCTCTGGTCCTTGACGAACCCGGCCACAGCGCCATCCAGGAATGGCGCGTCGTTGTCGCCGATGGTTACCCCATCGTTACGCACGGTTTCGGCGACGATCACCACACTTTTCGTGGTCTGGTTCGCATACATCGTGCCCTGGGTGTCGGCGGTGCCATCCTCGGCCTTGCCGGCCGGCAGGGTGTCGGCGACGTAGGCCTTGGGCAGTTTGAAGGTGAACTTGCCACCCAAGGTGGAAATGGTTTGCGGGGTCGGCTTGGAAGCGGCGAATACGCTGCCGGCGGTCAGCGCGAGGGCCAGCAGGACGGCGGTCTTGGTGAAAGTGGCCATGAAGCGCTCCGGGGATGAACGAAATTGCGCCGTATTCTGTCAGAAATTTCGCAAAATCGTTCATCCATAGCCTCACACCTTGTCGGACTCTTCCTCAAGTCGGTCCATCTCAAACAATCGCGCCAGTTCTGTCCGGGCTTCCTGGGCGGTTTGCATGACTTTGGCGGCGTCGTCGTACACCGCGTGTTGCGCGGCCAGCACTTGCAGGTCGTGGTTCTTGAAGCGGGTGATGCGCGCATCGGCCTGGGCCTGGCTCAATCCGAGGCCGACCAGGGTGCGACGGCTCATTTCCAGGCTGGAGTAGAAGGTCTCGCGAATCGGCGATGCGTCCAAGTCCACCAGGCGGTGCACGTGCTGGCGGTTACGCGCGCGGGCGATGATTTTCATGTGCGGGTAGAGATTGCGCACCAGCTCGGCGGTCTTGATGTTGATCTCCGGGTCGTCCATGGCGATCACGAAGAATTCCGCCTGGTCGACCTTGGCGGCGTGCAGGATCTCTGGGCGCTGCGGGTCGCCATAAAATACCGGCATGCCGCCGAAACTGCGGGTCAGTTCGATGGTTTCCACCGACGTGTCCAGGGCAATGAACGAGATGTTCTGAGCTCGCAGGATCCGCGCCACGATCTGGCCCATACGGCCCATGCCGGCGATGACCACACGGGGCGCGTCGCTTTCGATGGTGCGGTACGCCTCGGGGATTTCCACTGGTTTGACCTTGGGCTTGAACAGCTTCGGGCACACCAACAGCAGCAACGGCGTCACCGCCATGGACAGGGTGATGGTCAGCACCAGGATGTCGTAAAGGTGCGGTTCGAACAGGCCCTGGTCGCGGCCTATCTTGAACACCACGAAGGCGAACTCACCGCCCGCTGCGAGCACCACGCCCAGGCGCAGGGCGCTCTCGCGATTGAGATCACCCACCATGCGGCCCACGGCATACAGCAGCGGCAGTTTCAAACCGATCAGCAGCAGCGTCAGGCCGATCACCACCAGCGGTGAGCTGAGCAGCAGGCTGAGGTTGGCGCCCATGCCCACGCTGATGAAGAACAGACCCAGCAGCAGGCCCTTGAACGGTTCGATCTGGGATTCCAGTTCGTGGCGGTATTCCGAGTCCGCCAGCAGCAGGCCGGCGAGGAATGCGCCGAGGGCCATGGACACGCCCACCAGTTCCATCAACCAGGCGGTGCCGATTACCACCAACAGTGCGGTGGCGGTGGACACTTCGCGCAGGCCGGTCTTGGCGACGACGCGAAACACTGGCCGCAACAGGTAGCGTCCGCCGATGATCACCACCGCAATGCTGCCGAGAATCTGCAACACATGCTGCAGGCCCTGGGCTTCGGTGGTCGGGTGATCGCTGCCGGCCAGCAACGGCACCATGGCGATCAGCGGGATCGCGGCGATGTCCTGGAACAGCAGAATCGCAAAGGCCAGGCGGCCATGCGGCTGGTTCAGCTCCTTGCGCTCGGCCAGGCTTTGCAGGCCAAACGCGGTGGATGACAAGGCCAGGCCCAGACCGAGCACGATCGCACTGTTCCACGACTGGCCGAACAGCCACAACGCCACCGCGCCCATCACCAGACCCGTGAGCAGCACCTGCGCCAGACCTACGCCGAACACGGCCTTGCGCATCACCCATAAACGCTTGGGCGACAATTCCAGGCCGATGATGAACAGCAGCAAGACCACGCCCAGCTCGGAGAACTGCGCGACGCTTTGCGGGTTGCCGATCAGGCCCAGCACCGACGGGCCGATGATCACGCCGGCGAACAGATAGCCCAGCACCGCGCCCAATTGCAGGCGTTTGGCCAGGGGCACGGTCAACACGGCGGCGAGCAGGAACACCACGGCTGCTTGTAACAGGTTGCCTTCATGGGGCATTAGGAACTCCAGGATCTTCAAAGCCAATCAACAGACGGGTATTAGAGCGCCTTTTACATTTCGATAATTGTGTTTTTGCCGCGTATGCGTGTGATGGAGCAACGTTTTTACAAGGGACTGAGCGCACGGGGGTCGTTGCTGAAGGATGTACAAACAATTTTCCGACCCCTGCGAGTGGAAGCCAGGCCACTTCATCTTCTAGTTTTAGGCTCTTGAGTTTATATTCCCTGGGTGGAATATTTTCATGGGTTGAAACATTGAGTACACGGATGAATTCGGCACCGGTGGTATGAGGAGCACGTCCCTGTGGCTGAAAAGCTGTATGACGTGCATTTGGAAGCATTGCGTAAAGAGGGCCGTACCCATGGCGAAGCAATTCGCTGAACTTCAAGCTCGCATGACGCCGCAGGCGCGTGCTGAAGCGCAGCAGCTGGTCCAGCAACATCTGCAGGAAATGCCTCTGCATGAACTGCGCAAAGCTCAGCAGTTGAGCCAGCAAAGCCTGGCCAAGGCATTGAATATCAACCAGGCCGCCGTCTCCAAGATGGAGCGGCGCACCGACATGTACATCAGCACGTTGCGCGACTATATCCGTGCGATGGGCGGCGAGCTGGAAATCATTGCGACGTTTCCCGATGGTCAGGTCAAGATCGACAATTTTGCCTGCTGAACGCGGTCGCGAACGCCTGGCCTCAAGGCAATGCTGCTCGCCGGCCAGGGCGTCGGGGATCTGGAACTCATCGTCCCTGCCCCCTTGGCCTGAGGTTTGCACGCGATGAGCGACTTTTATCGCCGGCGAGTCATGCAGGTGCTCGCGCAGCCCATACGCGAACAAAATCCTGAATTCATGCCATGACTATCTATCCATGTGGGCAATCGGCTGCGGTTCCACGGGCGCGAGATTGACTGGCCTGCGGTACAGGCCCACCGCCAGGCCAACAATGATGATCCCGATCGAGATCAGGTTCGGTGTGGAAATGCGCTCGTCGAGGATCAGCATCGAACTGGTGATACCAAACACCGGAATCAGCAACGACAGCGGCGCCACGGTGGACACCGGGTACAGCTTGAGCAGCGAGTTCCAGCCCCAGTAGGCAAAGTGCGTGGCCAAGTAGACCTGGAACAGGATCGAGAGGATCGCCGTCAGGTCGAGGCTACTTTGCAAACCTTCGAATGCCGCGCTGCCGTGCATCAGCCAGGCGGTGAGGAACAGCGGGATCGGCGGGATGAGGCTGGCCCACACCATGAACGAGAAGATCTCCTTGACCCCGGATTTCTTGATGATCACGTTGCCTACGCTCCAGGCCACCGCACTGAGTACGATCAGCAGGACGCCCAGCACCGCATGGTTGCCTTCCTGAGTGGAGATGATCCCGGCCAGGCCAATCAAGGCCAGCACGGCGCCGATCATCTGCGCACCACGGATTTTCTCCTTGAACAGCACAAAGCCCCAGCCCATGGTGAAGAACACGCTGAGCTGAATGATCAACGACGCAATACCGGGACTCACGCCCACCTGGATGCCGTAGTTGATCACGCCCCACATGCCCAGCCCGAAGATAAAGCCGTAGGCGGCCACGTAGCTGAACTTGACGGCGGGGCGTTTGATAAAGAACACCAGGGGCAGGGCGGCGAGGGCAAAGCGGATGCCCGTGAGTACAAACGGATCGATGGCGCGCAGGCCCAGTTTGGTGATCGGGAAGTTGACCCCCCACACCAGGGTAACGAGCACGGCCAGAAACAAATGTTTTTTCAGCATGGACCCTCCTTGGGTCAGGCGGCACAGCGCGATCGCGATGTGCCGCCAGGAAGTCAGTTCAAGGCGAAGCGTTTTTGCATCAGGCACAGCCCGGCGATTTCCATCAGCAGGTTGTCTGCCGAGGCGCGTTGGGCGGTGGACAAGCTTGGCAGGGTTGCCAGCAACGCGCGCACTTTACGCGGATCGAAGAACGGCACGTTATTCAATGCCGGGCCGCTCAACACATCGTTGATCATTTCATACAGCTTCGATTGCGGGCTTTCGGACGCCGGTGGCGCGCGGAAGTACTGCTTCTTGCGATCCAACACAGCCTGGGGCACGTAAGGGCGCATGGCTTCGCGCAGGGCGTACTTTTCGGTGGCGCCGCGTACTTTCATGTTCACCGGCAGGCGGCACGCGGCCTCGATCACTTGGTGATCGAGCAGCGGTGGGCGGCCTTCCAGGCTGCCGGCCATTTCCATGCGGTCACCCAGGGAGGTGAGCACCACGTTGGGCAGGCTGGACTTGGCGACCATGTACAACGAGCGGTTCACCGGCTCCCAGCCGTTGAGTGCCCGTGGGCTCAGACGGTCGTAGAACTTGCGATAGGCATCGGTATGGCTGAAACGCTCATGGAAATCGTCGCTGTACAGCTGCGCCAGGGGGCCGAACAACGCCGATTGAGTTTGCAGCCAGGACACGCCGTGGCCCAGTTCGTCCTGTACCCATTTCACGTCATTCTTGCCGCCAGGCAGGTAGCGGTCTTCACTGGCGTGCAGGCGTCGGCTGAGTTCGGCAATCGCCGACGGGTCCTGGTTTTCATGGTTGTACAGCACCATGTCGCGACGATAATGCGGGTAGCCGCCGAAGACTTCGTCGGCGCCTTCACCGGTCAGTACGGCGCGCATGCCCTGGTTCTGCACGTATTTGCACAGCAGGTACTTGGCCACGCTGTGAGCGTTGGCGAAGGGCATTTCGGCGTGCCAAAGGGCATTTTCGAAGTTGTCCGCCATGTCGGAAGAGTTCACCGACAGCACGTTGAGGTGGGCACGGTTATGCCGGGCGGCCACTTCGGCGTACTGGCGTTCGTCGTAGGCTTGCTCGCCCTCGAAAGACAAGTGGAACGCCTGCAAAGATTGGCCGGTCAACTCGGTGGCGATGCCCAGCATGGCCGACGAATCGAGGCCGCCGCTAAGGCACACGCCCACCGGCACATCGGCGTGCAGGCGCAGGCGTACGGACTCCTCGATGTTGTTACGCAGGGACTCGATCATCTCGGCTTCGCTGCGCTGTTCGGTCGCCTCGGCATCCGGGAAGTCCCAGTCCCAGTACTGTTCGGTCTGCAGGCCGCTTTCGTCGGCGATAATCCAGCAACCCGGTTTCACGCTGCGGATGTTGTTGAACACGGTACGGTCGCGCAGGATAAAGCCGCGATTGGCGTAGGCTTCGTGGTCCCACTGTGCCGGCACGCCGGCTGCAAGCAAGGCTTTGATCTCGGACGCGAAGTACCAGGCACCTTCATGTTCGGTGTAGTACAGCGGCTTGACACCCACCCGGTCGCGCACGGCAAACAGCTTTTTGCGCAGGCGATCGAAAATCAGGATGGTGAACTCGCCGCGCAGTTGTTTGAGGCCACGCACGCCATGGCGGCGGTACAAGTGCATGGCGATTTCGCTGTCGGACGAGGTCTTGAAGCGGCAACCGTAGCCTTCCAGCTCGGTGCGGATGCGTTGATAGTCATAGAACTCGCCGTTGACCATCATCACCAGGTCGCCTTCGTCGGCAACGATAGGCTGGGTGCCGTTACCCAGGCCGACCAGGCCCAGGCGTACGTAACCAAAGGCCGCTTGGCCCTTGGGGTCGAACCATTGGCTGGAGCTGTCCGGGCCGCGATGATGGATGGCACGCAGGGCGGCATCGAACATGTTCGGGTTGAACGCACGAGGTTGTTTGGCAAAGACGCCAATGTATCCACACATGACAATTACTCTATTGAATTTGTAGTGATCAGCAGCACGCTGGTTTCAAGCGGTGGTGACCGGTTCGTTCATCACCTGTAACTCGGGCAGCACCGCTTCGGGGTGTATGCCGATGGAGCTGAGGATCTCGGGCATGGCCGAGTAGTCCGCTTCGCCGGTCTCGGTAAATTGAGTCGGTAGCAGCAGCGATGGATCGCCGAATACTTCGAGCAGTTGCGGCAGGATGATTCGCCACGCTGAAATCTCGCGCATCGGGAAGATCCGGATGGAGTTGGCGATGCCGCGGGTGAACAAGGCGGTTTGCTGCGCGGTGAAGCCACCGACGACCTGCTGCACGAACAGCGGAAAGATGTGCTTGTGCACCAGTTCGTCTTTTTTGTGCAGGGCTACCACATGGCGGAACACCGGCTGGATGTCCGGCGCGTTGCTGAGGTCGGCCAGGTAGTCGCTGATGAATGTCTCCGAGACCAGCGAGAAGGCCAGGCGATAGATCTTGAAATCCGCCTCGGACAAGGTGGCCTGGGCCTGGCTCAGGTGGCGGGTCAGTTCCAGCTCCGGCCATTTGATGCGCATGCCGCGCTGGGTGATCGCCAGCTCACACATGTTGATCGAAAACAGCGTGTGATAAGCCTCATCCGCCAGGGTTTCAGAAATCGTCGCGGCGCTGGCGGAGCTCAGGCGCGAGCCCAGCTGCAGCAGGTCGATGCAGGACGGGCAAATGATCTCGGTTTCGATGGCGATGGTTTTCTGGTTGTAGATCACCCAGCCGGCCGACAGGATCAGCAGCTTCAGGGCATGGGGGTAAGCCTGGTAATGCGGGTCATGGGCGAAAGGTAACAGGGCCTCGAGAAAGTCCGGCGCCTGCAGGTCCAGCTGGATATCCGGGCGTTGGGAATCGAGCTTGATCTGTGCGCGTTTATGCCAGCTGCGTTCGATTTTGATCAATCGTTCATCGGTCGCGTCATTGCTGCGATAAAGATCGTCTTGAGTGCTGTGCTGAAACATGGTTTCACCGGGTTAATAGTGAGTTGTGACGGCCATCCATGGTTTGCCGAGGTGTGCCCGGCAACGTTCACGACCGGGAGTTACACCGCTGGCGCGGTCTGGATCTTGTCCTTCTTGCGATCCAGGAAGTCGGCCAGGCGATCCTGTGTGCGGATGTCGGAAGACACCACGGCGGCGATCAAGGCTTCCGTCATCAGGCCGTCCTGCTGGCTCTGATCGACAATGCGTGGCAACACATGGGTCACCGCGTAGTTGGTCATGGGCAGGTTGCCGGCGATCTTGTGTGCCAACTCGGTGGCCTTGAGTAACGCCTGGCCGACCGGCACCAGGTACTGGGCCACGCCGCGTTCATAGCTTTCCTTGGCGTAGAGCGTGCGGCCAGTGAGCATCATGTCGGTCATCAGGGCGATGCCGGCGATACGTGGGAAGCGTACCGAGGCGCCGACGCCGACATACAGGCCACGCATGGCTTCGGGCAGCGAGAAGAAGGCGCTGTCATCCACCACGCGCAAGCTGCAGGCGGTGGCGATTTCCAGGCCGCCACCGATGGCGGCACCGGTAATGGCGGCTACCACGGGCACCTTGCCAAACTGGATCAGTTCGAAGGTCTTGTGCCATTCGCGGAAGGCCTGGACGTTATCGATGACCGATTGGTCGCGGATTTCCGACAGGTCCAACCCCGTGCAGAAATGCTGGCTGGTGCTGTAGAGCACGGCGGCACCAATGCCGTCGGGTATGTTGGTGAAGGTATCGCGCAGTTCGTGCATCACTTCCAGAGACATCGCGTTTCGCTTCTGCGGGCGGTTGAGACCCACCATCAAAACGGCGCCGTCTACGCTTACGTCCAAGTAGTTTTTGCCACTCATTTTCCGAATATCCCTTCGATATGAACCCAACTTGGGGAGCGACGATTCTAGGTGGCAGAGTGATGGCCCGCTTGCTATGTCAGGTCATACTTTGACAAAATTGGGCCATGCCACCGACCTTCAGTTTTTCTCCTTATGAACCCGATAGCCCCGAAGCGGTGGTGACGCTGCGCGAGTACCCGTCCGGTACGGTGTTTCCACGGCATACCCACCGGCGCGGGCAGTTCGCCTATGCGTCCACCGGCGCGTTGAAAATGTTCACTGACCTCGGCAATTGGGTCGTGCCGCCGCAGCGCGCCATTTGGGTGCCGGGCGGGATATCCCATGAGATGCACATGCGCGGCGACGTGGTGATGCTCAATACCTACCTGAATGACGACGCGGCCCAACGCGCTGGGTTGCAGGACTATTGCCAGGTGTTTGGCGTCTCGCCGCTGTTGCGCCATCTATTGGAGGCGGCGCTGGCGATTGGGCCATCGGCGTCGCCGAGCGTGCGCGATCGGTGTGTGCTGACCCTGCTGATCGATGAAATCGGCGCCATGCCCGAGTTGCCCCTCAGTGCGCCATTGCCCTCCGAAGCGCGGCTGGCCCGTTCTTGTCAGCGTTTCCTTGAGGCACCGACGCAGAAAATTTCCATCTGCGAGATGGCCGACTGGTCGAGCATGAGCCGGCGCACCTTTACCCGTAACTTCCGTGAATGCACCGGCATGACCTTTGTGTCATGGCGCCAGCAGGTGTGCCTGTTGGAAGCGACGGCGCGGCTCAGTCATGGCTCGTCCATTACCGATGTGGCGTTCGAGTTGGGGTTCAGCAGCTCCAGCGCGTTCACCTCGGTGTTTCGCCGTAACCTGGGCGATTCACCGGCGCGTTACCTGGCCAAGTCCAAGGCTGCTTCCATCTTCTGAAAGAAAGGGGGGGCCAACGTGGTGCCTTTTCCCCCAGCGGTACGACGTTGAGCCGTGGCCTTTGTTACTATCGCCGTCCCTTGTCACCCGGAGTCACCGGCCCATGCAACACCAGTGGGATGAAATGCACCGCACCCGCAAGCCCACGTTCCTGATGTGCGGTGAGCCTCAGGGCGATGTGCTTAATCTCTATGTCCACGGCTATTCGGCGTTCTTCAACCGGCAACAACTGGGCAGCTTCAAGGCACAGTTGGCGGGCATCGAAGGCTCCACCAACCTGATGTTGTTCTGGCCGGCGGGGCATTTCCTGGAGAACCTGTTTGCACCGTTCAAGGATGTGATCGGCGCGATGCTCGGCGGCGGCAGCCTGGGCGCGGCGACTGTCGGGTTGGGCAAGGCGATTGCGTATTTCCTCGACCACTACAAAAGCGTCGAGGCCCGTGTGGACGAGGTCGCCAGGAGCCTGCTGCCGGAACTGGCTCACTACCTGCACAGCGAGTCCCTGGCAGTCCGGCGTATCAACCTGATCGGCCATTCCCTTGGCGCACGCATTCTGGTCAAGAGCCTGCTCGCCAGCCCCGACACCGCCCGCGAACTGCCATTGGACAATCTGCTGTTGATGGGCGGGGCAATCTGTACGTCGAGCCCGTGGGATGATGTATCAGCGCCGCTCAACGGGCGCGTGATCAACTGCCACTCCAGCAAAGACTGGGCGCTGGCGCTGAAACCGGATACTGAGCGTTGCATCGGTCGCTATGCGATCCCGGTGACGCCGGCGCTCAAGGCCAAGGTCACCAACGTGCACCTGGCGACCTTCGATCACGCCGCCTATTGGCCGCAGTTGCAGACGGTGGTGCAGTACACCGACCTGCTGCACGAGCGACGCGGCATGATCCGCTCCGACCAGCGCAGCGCTGAAGTGCGTTTTGCCGAAGAGGACGCGGAGTTGTTCCCGGCGTTGGTACAGGCGCGACCTGAAGAGTTGAAATTCCTCGCCGAACTGATGGCGCAAAAACGCAGTGCATCCATAGACGCCACTGCGCGCGAGCCGCTCAAGCTGGCCATTGAGTTGCAGCGCATGGGCGGCGATACCTTTATGAACCTGGCCCGAGGCCATGGCGTGAGTTACCGCCAGATCGCTGAAGATGTGGTGCAGCGGCTGGGGATCAAGTTCGATGAGCCTCTTGATAGTGTCGCGCTGGCCGATCTTGAAACCGAGGTCGCCGAAAAACTCATCGAACAGTACAAAGACAAGCTCAGCAGCGCGGACCGGCAGGTGTTCGACGCCGAACTCAAGGCCGCCGCGCAAAAGGAGCAGGGGCTGTTCAGTCGTTTTGACGTAGGCCGGTCGGCCACCACCGCGTTGAGCGGTACGGCGCTGGCCGGGCTGACCGGGTTTATCCTGCGTCGCGGTGCGGCCACGGCGATTCCGGTGGTGGGGCAGGCGGTGGCGGCGGCGATGCTATTGGTCAGCGGCGTGCGCGCGTTTTCCGGCCCGGCGTATTCGATCACCACGCTGGCGGTGCTGGTGGTCGGCGTGATTCGCCAGCGCATGGAGCGTGAAGCGCTGAACCAGGAGATGGACCTGGTGGTGCAAGTGGTCGAAGCGTTCGACCTGCCGCGGGACACGGTGATGCGCACCGTCGCGTCCGACTGATAAGCTGCGCCTCTATCGAGAGTGTTTGCCTGGGATACCGCGTGAAATTCAGCCTGCCAAAAATCGCTACTGCCCCATTTTGCCCGCCGGAAGTGGCCGGTTCCGTTGCCGTTGATCCCAAGGCTTCGTTTTTCAAGCGCGCGCTGATGTTCGCCGGCCCAGGCCTGCTGATCTCCATTGGCTACATGGACCCCGGCAACTGGGCCACGGCCATCGAGGCGGGCTCACGCTACGGTTATAACCTGTTGTTCGTGGTGCTGCTGGCCAGCCTGGCGGGGATGGCGGTGCAGTGCCTGTGCTCGCGGCTGGGCATCGCCACCGGCAAGGACCTGGCGCAGCTATGCCGCGAGCGCTACAGCAGGCGGTCTGCACGCACCCAGTGGGTGTTGGCGGAAATCTCCATCGTCGCCACCGACCTTGCCGAAGTGCTGGGCTGTGCCCTGGCATTCCACTTGCTGCTGGGGGTGTCGCTGACCACCGGCATTGTCATTACTGCCTTCGACACGCTGCTGATCCTGGCCCTGCAGAACCGGGGTTTCCGTCGTCTGGAAGCGATCATGCTGGCACTGGTAGCGACGATCGGCGTGTGTTTCTTCATCGAACTGGTATTGATCAAACCGTACTGGCCTGACGTGTTCAGCGGTTTTACTCCGTCACTGTCGGCCATCAGCGATGCTGCACCGCTGTACCTGGCCATCGGCATCCTCGGTGCCACGGTGATGCCGCATAACCTCTACCTGCACAGCTCCATTGTGCAAACTCGCCTGATTGGCAAGGATCTGGCCAGCAAACAGGACGCGGTCAAGTTGGCGCGTATCGACACCATTGGCTCGTTGGCCCTGGCCTTGTTGGTCAACGCCGCGATTCTGGTGCTCGCCGCCGCAGCCTTCCACAAGACCGGCCACACCGACGTGGTCGAGATCCAGGATGCCTATCACCTGCTTGATCCATTGGTCGGCGGTGCCTTCGCCAGCATCCTGTTTGGCATTGCCTTGCTGGCCTCTGGGCAGAGTTCCACCTTTACCGGCACCATCGCCGGGCAGGTGATCATGGAGGGCTACCTCAACCTGCGTATTCCTTGCTGGCAACGGCGTTTGATCACCCGTGGGCTGGCGTTGATCCCCGCGTTCCTGGGGGTATGGCTGATGGGCGACGATGCCATTGGCAAATTGCTGATCCTCAGCCAGGTGGTGCTCAGCCTGCAGTTGCCGTTTGCGCTGTATCCGTTGATTCGCATGACCGGCGACAAACAGCTGATGGGGCCGTTCGTGAATCGGCTGCCGACACGCTTGCTGGCGTGGTTTCTGTTTGCGCTGATCAGTGGGGCGAATGCCTGGCTGATTGGGCAATGGGTGTTTGGATAGACGCAACAAAGCTCACCGATCCCAATAAGGCACCCCGCCAAAGCACTCTACAAAGTAATCAATCACCGTCCGCACCTTCAGCGACAACCGTCGGCTCCCCGGCCACAGGGCTGCAATCTGCTGCGGCTCCAATGTTGTCGCCACTTCGTACTCTGTCAGCACCGCCTGCAAAGTGCCCGCGCGCAAACTGTCGCCGATCAACCAGGAAGGAAACACCACCAGTCCCAACCCTTGTTCGGCGGCGTGGGTGAGGGTGTCGGCATGGTTGCCGGTGATCGGGCCCTTGACGCTATAAGGTGCCCAGTCGCCCTGGCCCTTGCGGAAGAACCAGCGTTGCTGGCCGGTGATGCCTTTGTAGGCCAGGCACTGGTGGTTGATCAGTTCGTCAGGATGCTTGGGGGTGCCATGTCGGATCAGGTAGGCAGGGCTGGCGGCGATGCGAAAGCGTTGGGGAGCGAAGATGCGTGCCTGCATGCTGGAGTCGTTGAGCACACCGATGCGAAAGAGCAGGTCGGTGCCGTCTTGCAGCGGGTCGACGTAGGTGTCGGTTTGCTGGATATCCAATTGCAGTTTTGGATAACGCCGGCACAACTCGCCCAGCCAAGGGGAGAGATGGCGCTGCCCGAACACCATCGGCGCATTGATGCGCACCAGGCCGCTGGGCTCGCTTTCCTGTTCCTGCAGCGCCTGGCCGGCGGCTTCCAGTTGTTCCAGCATCAAGCGGGCATGTCGCCCGAGCAGGCGTCCGGCTTCGGTAGGGCTGACTGCGCGGGTGTGACGGTAGAGTAACTGCTGGCCGAGGGCCTGTTCCATCAGCTGGATCTGCCGGGAAATGGAGGAGGGCGCCAGGCCCTCACGGCGCGCCACTTCGGAAAAGCTGCCTAAGTCCAGCACGGCGACGAACAGGCGCAGTGCCTTGAAGCTCAGTTCATTCAAGCCTTGCATGGTGTCTCCAGGCTGTGCGTTTTGCGCAAAGGTGTTGTAGGCATGCTCCCATTTATCGCATAGGACTGCCACCGGATAATGCGCGCCATCCAATCCTTTGTTGATGTGCAGGTGATGTATGCAAGCGAGTTCCATTGAGGGTGTGGCGCACGCCAAGCCGAAAAAAAATGTCCTGCGGCTACTGCTTTTGCCGCTGGTGATACTGGCTGGCATGGGATTGTCGGTTGAAGCCGGCCTGCTCGGGCCATTGGGTGTGCAGGTCGGGCATTTGTGGGCGACATTGAGCATCTTTGGCGTGGGCTCGGCCATCCTGTTTCTGCTGCTGTTGTTCAGCGGCCCGCAAAAAGGCCCGGCACTCTCCGAGCTGCCACGTTGGCAGTTGATCGGCGGTTTCCTGGGGCCGATCTATGTGGTGGTGCTGACCCTGGCCACGCCCCATATCGGCATCGCGATGACCATGATCGCGATTCTCTCGGGTCAAGTTGGCAAGAGCGTGCTGATCGACCATTTCGGCTGGTTCGGCACGGCGCGCAAGCGGGTCAATGGCGAACGCTGGATCGCCCTGACGTTGATTGTGGTGGCACTTGTTCTGATTGCACGAGGTTAAGGCGATGAATCTGATTCTGTTACTGGTTGTTGTGGTCGCCGCAGGTGCGGTGTTGAGTGTGCAAGCCGCCATCAATGGTCGCTTGGGCCAGACGGTGGGTGTGTTGCGCGGCAGCCTGGTGACCTTTGTGGTCGGGGCGATTGTCACCGCGTTGTTGATTCTGTTCTTTGAGCCCGCCCAGGCGGTGAGCTTGCTGGAGGTGCCGAAATGGCAACTCACGGGGGCCTTGTTCGGCGTGGTGTACATGATGGTCATGGTCGGCGCAGTGCCTGTCGTCGGCACGGCGGTTGCGACGGTGGCGGTGATCGTCGGGCAATTGGGCATGGGCATGCTGATCGACAACTTTGGCTGGCTGGGCAACCCGGCGATTGAGTTGTCGGGGGCGCGGATCGTGGCGATGGTGTGCCTCGCCCTGGCCTTGGTGTTCATGTACCGCAGCAATACCCGCACCGACTGACGGTTTGAACCATCGCCGGCGGGCCGCAGTCACTGATTAAGGTGCCGGCGCCCGCCGCACCGGGACGACCATGAAAAAGGAGTCTGACCATGCCAGATAAAACCTGTGCCTGCCCACACTGCAAGTGTGTGCTGGGAGCTGACGCGGTAATGAAGGACGGCAAGGGCTATTGCTGTCAGGGCTGTGCGGAGCACCATGCCCATGGTGAGCCGTGTGCGGCGGCAACCGGCTGCGAGTGCGCCAAGTCCGCCAAAAGCTGACATGCTTGCGGGAGCCGGCCTGCCGGCTCCTATTGCCGCTCGAGTTCGAGCCGCAAGCTATGGTCCGCCAGGTTTCGACGATGCTTTACAACCCCACTGGTGCGACGCCCCTCCAGCGCCAACACCACCGTTTGCGCATCACGTAGATCGTCCGGCAACGGTTGGAACACGTTGAGTACCGTCCAGCCAGGTTGATGTTGCACGCTCACTTGGCATTCGACATGCCGGGTAATCGGCCCGAACAGGGTGTCCTGGGTGTAGTCGATCTGTGCCTTGCCGTTGACCGATTGTGTTGAATCCATTGTCTCTCTCCTTGATCAAGCGGGTGGCGCGCTTCCGAGCTGCGCCGGTATAAGCCAATGATCCCCGTGGGTCGCAAAAATTCACTCGGATTGTCGGGCGGTGGTCATTACCATGGCGGCTCACCCTTGCTTGATGTGCACTCCATGGCCCTGGCTGCGCCTCCCGACCTCAGTGATCACGCCGTCCCCGTGCAGCCCCTGGCGCGCACTTATCCGCGTGGGCTGTACGTTGAACCCCATAGCCATGACTGGGGCCAATTGCTCTATGCCATGAGCGGCGTGATGTGGGTCGAGACACCGCGCGAAGCCCTGGTGGTGCCGCCACAACGCGCCGTTTGGCTGCCGCCCGGGGTGGCGCATGGGATTCGTGTGGTGTCGGATTTGCAGATGCGCAACATCTACCTGCGCCCGGCACTGGCGGCCACGTTGGACAGCCAGGTGCAGGTGATCGAAGTCGGTGGGTTGCTGCGTGAGTTGATCGTCACGCTGGTGGAGGAGGGCGATAGCGGCGAGGCGGCGTATTACGACGCCGTGGTCAGCCTGGCCTTGCTGGAGTTGCAGCGGGCGCGGCGTTCGCAGATCCGCATCGCCATGCCGGTGGGCGCTGACCGACGGCTGATCACTGCGTGCCAGGCCATCATGGCTGCGCCCTCCCTGGAGGTTGCTTTCGAACATCATGCCGAAACCGCCGGTGCCAGCGTGCGCACCTTGTCGCGACTGTTCCAGAACAATTTGGGCATGGGCTTCGCCGAATGGCGCCGCCAGGTGCAATTGGCCACCGCAGTGGCGGAGTTGATCCAGGGCCAGTCTGTCAGTGCCATCGCGCGCTCCCTCGGTTACTCCCCCAGCAGTTTCAGCGACATGTTCCGCCGCGAACTCGGTGTGGCGCCTTCGCACTACGTCGACTGAGGGTTTGGCCGAAATCCTGAAGCACTTGGCCGATGCTTCAGGAAGGTGCTCTCTACACTGAGCGCATTCACCTCTAAGGCACGGTCCTCATGAACTACCTGATTTCCCTCGCCATCGGTTTGTTTGTCGGCGTGATCTACGGCGCCTTGGATTTTCGCTCACCCGCACCGCCGGCCATCGCCCTGGTGGGCCTGATGGGCATGTTGCTGGGCGAAAAGCTCTGGCCCATGGGCCGGCAGCTGATTGGCGCCTGGTTCTCCTGATCTCTTTTTTCACTTCGATGGATATTGGCCATGAACGCACTGCAATTTTCCGCCACCGGTGACCTCGCCGCCCTCCACTTCGTTGACGTCGCCACCCCGGTGCCGGCTGCCGGTGAAGTGCTGGTGCAGATCAAGGCCGCCGGTCTTAACCCCAGCGACGTCAAAAACGTGCTCGGCCGCTTTCCCTACACCACATTGCCGCGCATTCCCGGCCGCGATTTTGCCGGGGTGGTGGTGGAGGGGCCGCAGGACCTGGTAGGCCAGGAAGTCTGGGGCACCGGCCGCGACCTGGGCTTTTTTGCCGACGGTTCCCACGCCCAATACCTCACCGTGTCGGCCAAGGGCGTGGCGCCTAAGCCCAGCCATCTGAGTTTTGCCCAGGCCGCCAGCCTCGGTGTGCCGTACACCACCGCCTGGGATGCGCTGGAACGCAGTGGCGTGACCAAGGGCACGCGCCTATTGGTGATGGGGGCCAATGGCGCCGTGGGCAGCGCAACCCTGGCCCTGGCGAAAATCCGTGGCGCACAGGTACTGGCCGCTGTGCGCCGGCCGGAGCAGGTCGACGTATTGCAGGCGCAAGGTTTCGACGCGATGACCTTGGGTAAACCGGAAGACCTCGCTGCGCAGGTCAATGGGGTGTTCAAGGGCGGTGCCGATGTGATCTTCGACACCACCGGTTTCTGGCTACCGGCGGCCGTTTCCGCGTTGGCGCCGTTCGGACGCATCGCCATCATCGCTGCGCCGGGGGATGGCTATGTACAGTTACCCGCCCTGGCCTTGTATCGCAAAGGTGGCTCGGTAGTGGGGATCAATTCGTTGCTCTACACCTGCGAGCAATGCGCGGTGATGCTGGAGCAGTTCGGACGTTTCTTTGATGACGGCTTGCTGCCGCTGCCCACCGGCCTGCGTGAAGTGGCGCTGGCCGATGGGGTGCAGTGCTATGAGGCGGTGAATCAAGGCAGCGCAGACAAAATCATCCTCCTGCCTTAATCCTGTCGGTCATGCCTACGGAACGCCCTTTTCCCAGGCTGACCAGTTCTTGAGGATTGCCTGTACCAACGGGTTGCCCGTGCGGTACAGGTTCTCCAGCGCTGGCACAAAACCGCCCTGATCCGCGTACTTCAGCAGGTTGTCCACTTCGCTGTAGCCAGGGTACGGACGGTCGAAGTCCGAGCCTGCACGTACCACCGCCAGGCGCTGGATATCCACCCGTCCTTCGCGGCTGGCGCGCAGCAGTGCTTCATAGGTGGAATTGTCTTCCTGCTGGGTGGTGCAGTATTCGCCTTTGTTGTCGGTCAGCAGCTTGGTCCAGACTTCGGCGCGTTCGCTCAGGCGCGTACCGGAAAACCAGGTGTTGCCCGCCAGGGTGTCGCAGCGGGTGACTTGCGGCGGCTGGTTGGCCGGCGCGGCGGGATAGTGTTTGCGCCAGGCGGCGGATTCCTTGCTTTCAGTGAGTTCGACGTTCTGCGACAAGGCGAATGCCTTGGCCTGCAACTTGGGGTTCAGCTCGAACACTTCGGTCTTGTAATCCAACGGGGGTTTCTCGTTGGGACCTTTGGTGTTGATGCCGATGTAGCCCGTCGGCCAATCCTTGGGCGCGTCCCGCGAATCCAGCTCCCACTGGGTGCCGAACTCCACCAGGTAGTGGGCCCAGGCGGCGGTGCCGATGGTGCCGTGCTTGGGGCTGATGCCGGCGATCCCAGCGATCAGGAAGTAGCTCTGGCGCAGGTCGAATTTGGGCGACAACGCCAAGGCCAGTGTGGACGCGGCAGCGTTGGTCTGGCCCATGCCGGTGACCAACAGGCACACGTCCTGGGTGTTGCAGCGGATCACCGGGTATTCGGCGGACAGTCCTGGCACGCGCACTTCCTGCTTGAGTTCCAGGCGATCGATCCAGGTTTGCGCCTCGGGGGCGAACATGGTGATCAGCATGACCTTGGGTTTGATCGGCGCAGGCGTATCAGCCAGTACCACGTGGGGCAGCATGGCCAGGCCGATGGCTATTGAGAGACGTGTAAACGCTTTCATCTAAAGCTCCTTTATCAGAATTGGTAGCCCACGCCGGCGTAGTAACCCCAGCCGTCGGAACGGGCGCGGAAGTTGCCTTCGCCGAAATTCAACTCACTGCCGTCTTCCCAGTTGCCGCCGTTATGGAAGTAACGGCCGACCAGGGTGAAGCGCAGGTGGGTAAACGAGTACAGCAGCACGTTGGTCGCCACCAGGGAGTTGGCGGTTCGCGCCGGGTTGTCCTTGTGCAGGTCGGAGCCGAAATCGTAGTTGGTGAAGCCGATGTAGGTCAGCGAGGCGCCGTTATCAAACTTGCCGATGGGCACGATGTACTTCATTTGCGCGCGGTAGCCGTCCCATGAATATTCATTGCTGGCGCCGTAGTTTTCCCACTGGTAGCGCCCGTAGAAATTGGCCGACAGGTTCACCCGCGAATGGGTGTCGATGTTGGTGCCGAGGCCGCTGTACAGGGTGTTGGCGCGGTTTTCCTTGCGGCTGCCGTGGTCGTAGATCCAGTCGAACGCCACGTACCATTCTTTGAATGGCCCGATCGCCAGGCTGCGGCCGGCCAGGTAGTCGATGGAGATACGGGGTTCGTGTTCCATGAACACCGGCGAACCATGGTCCCAAACGCCTTTGTCATTACTGTTACCGATGGTGAGGATCTTCGGCACGTCGATATAGCCGTACAACTCGAAGGGCCCCTTGCGGCCGAAGTACTCGTATTCCAGGTAGATGTCATCCTGCGGCTTGGGGCCGAAGCTGATGTCTTTGCTGCCGATCAATGTCAGGTCCTGGTTGAACCAGTCCGACAGGTAAACGCCTTTTTTCGCCGGGCTGGCTTCAGGGCTGAGGGTTTCGCCCTGTGCTGAGTCATCGATGGGTTTGGCCTGCGCCAAAATGGGGGCGCTGAGTACTCCCGTAACGGCGGCCAGTAGCAAGGAAACACCAAAGAGGGCAGGACGCCTTGAGGTGGAGTGCATTGAAAATCCCTATTCGTACGCGGTTTGAACCCGATGCTTCGGGTAAGGATGAACTTGGCAGGCAAGTTCGTACCGCAAACGTTTGCACAGGCTGTACCAAGTTTGCTCAATGGCTTGATCAAACTGAAAAAAACGCGATTTAGTCGACCTTTTGGTCAGAATTGACTGGGTGTCATTTTCTCAATGCACTGGAACAGATGCATCGCGGTTTCCCGTCGATAATCACTCGGCGTCTGGTGCATCTCGATGCGAAAGTGCCGGTTGAAATTGGACAGGTTGGCGTAGCCCACTTCAAAGCAGATGTCCGCCACCGACATGTCGCTTTGCAACAGCAGCCGGCAGGCGCGCTGGACACGGAACTTGCGCATCAGGTCGATGAACCCGTGGCCGGTGTTGCGCTTGAAGAAACGCGAGAAGCCCGGCTCGCTCATCTCCAGTTGCTGTGCGATTACCGACAGGCGCACATCGCCGGTCAACTCGCGCATCAGATAATCGAACGCCTGGTTGATGCGTTCGGCGCTGCGTGCATCCAGCGTCGGCGCATAGCAGGGGCTGGCCAGGGCCTTGACCTGTTGCGTCGGGGCGTTCTTCAGGGTATCGAGCAGTTGCAGGAACAGGATCAAGCGTTGCAGACCGTGGGCGGTGCCGATGGCTTCCATCAAGCGCGCAGCCTGCAACGCGGTGTCGCCAGTGAATTCCAGCCCGCGGCGGGCATGCTCGAACAGCGGTTGCAGGTCACCGAGTTCTGGCAGGGTTGTGCGCAGGGCGAGGAGGGCGGCGCCGTCGAATTGCAGTACCACATCGCGGCCGGTCAGGTAATCGCCGGGCGCCAGTTCGCCGATCCAGTCGTGGGGCAGGTCAGGGCCGATGAGGGCCACATGCCCGGCACTGAACGCACCGATGTAGTCGCCCGCTACCAGTTTGCCGCTGCCTTGACGGATCAGGTGGATTTCAAATTCGGGGTGGTGGTTCCAGCGCGCCAGGTCATAGGGGTAGTCGTGTTCGAACCAGCGGAAGCAATGCTCTGGCTCGGGCAGGATCACTTCGAGTTCGGCGGGGCGGTGCTCGAACAGCTTGGCGCGGCTGATGGGCATGGCGGGGATTCTTATGATGCTTGGAATCGCTCCAAAATACGCGCCTCGGACGGGAGCGCGCTACCCCTGGTTTTGCCTGGCACTGATACTTTTTTAACCTTCACGCCAAGGTTAAAAAAGTACCACTCGCTCATCCTCCACGCGTTTGTGGGGGCTTGGTCAAGCTGTTGTAATCGGCCCTCAACAACAAAAACAACAGGTAGAAACCGCTATGTCCAAGCTCCCGCAAGCGTTGTTCCTGCTTTCCGGCCTGGCGCTGGCCATACCCAGCCACGCCGCCGACACCGTGACCATCGCCACGGTCAACAACAGCGACATGATCCGCATGCAGCGCCTGTCCAAGGTGTTCGAAGAGCAGCACCCGGACATCAAGCTCAACTGGGTGGTACTGGAAGAAAACGTGCTGCGTCAGCGCCTTACCACCGATATCGCCACCCAGGGCGGGCAGTTCGATGTGCTGACCATCGGCACCTACGAAACCCCATTGTGGGGCGCCAAGCACTGGCTGGAACCCTTGACTCAACTGCCGCCCGACTACGACGCCGACGACATCTTCCCTTCAGTGCGCCAGGGCCTGTCGGTCAACAACACCCTGTACGCCTTGCCGTTCTACGGCGAAAGCACCGTCACCTACTACCGCACCGACCTGTTCAAGCAGGCCGGGTTGAGCATGCCCGCGCATCCTACCTGGAGCCAACTCGGCGAGTTCGCCGCCAAGGACAAAGGCCAATACGGCATGTGCCTGCGCGGCAAGGCCGGCTGGGGTGAAAATATCGCCTTGCTGAGCACCATGGCCAACGCCTTTGGCGCACGTTGGTTCGACGAGCAGTGGAAGCCCGAGCTGACCAGTCCCGAGTGGACGGCGGCCGCCAACTTCTACGTCAACACCCTCAAGCAATATGGCCCGCCGGGCGTTTCCAGCAATGGTTTCAACGAAACCCTGGCACTGTTCAACAGCGGCAAATGCGCGATCTGGGTCGATGCCAGCGTCGCCGGCTCCTTCACCACCGACAAGAGCCAGAGCAAGGTCGCCGACAGCGTTGGTTTCGCCGCCGCGCCTACCGAAGTCACCGACAAAGGCTCGTCCTGGTTGTACGCCTGGTCCCTGGCGATTCCGGCCACCTCCAAGCACAAGGACGCCGCCAAGGCGTTCATCAGTTGGGCGACATCCAAGGACTACATCCAGTTGGTCGCCGACAAAGAAGGCATCACCAACGTACCGCCAGGCACTCGCCAGTCTACCTACAGCGAGGCGTACTTGAAGGCCGCACCGTTCGCCCAGGTGACCCTGGAGATGATGAAGCACGCCGACCCCGCGCATCCTTCGGCCAAGCCAGTGCCGTACGTGGGCATCCAGTACGTGACCATTCCCGAGTTCCAGGCGATTGGCACCTCGGTCGGCAAGCTGTTTTCGGCGGCGTTGACTGGCGGTATGTCGGTTGACCAGGCCTTGCTGGACGCCCAGTCCACCACCGAGCGCGAAATGAAACGCGCCGGCTACCCGAAATAACTTCAACAGGACTTTTCCATGAAACGACTTGAAGGCAAGAGCGCACTGATCACCGGTTCGGCGCGTGGTATCGGCCGCGCCTTTGCCCAGGCCTACATCGCCGAAGGCGCCACCGTGGCCATCGCCGACATCGACCTGCAACGGGCCCAGGCCACCGCCGCTGAATTGGGCCCACAGGCCTATGCCGTCGCCATGGACGTCACCGATCAGGCGTCCATCGACGGCGCAATTACCGCGGTGGTCGCCCAGGCTGGCAAGCTCGATATCCTCATCAACAACGCCGCATTGTTCGACCTGGCGCCCATCGTCGACATCACCCGCGACAGTTACGATCGGCTGTTCTCGATCAACGTCGCCGGCACGCTGTTCACCCTGCAGGCTGCGGCGCGGCAGATGATCAGGCAGGGCCACGGCGGCAAGATCATCAACATGGCCAGCCAGGCCGGGCGCCGGGGTGAGCCGTTGGTGGCGATCTATTGCGCGACCAAGGCGGCGGTGATCAGCCTGACGCAATCGGCGGGGTTGAACCTGATCAAGCAGGGGATCAACGTCAACGCCATCGCACCCGGTGTAGTGGATGGGGAGCATTGGGATGGCGTGGATGCATTGTTTGCCAAGCACGAGGGCCTGGCACCGGGCGAGAAGAAGCAGCGCGTAGGGGCGGAGGTGCCGTTTGGGCGCATGGGCACGGCGGAAGACTTGACGGGTATGGCAATCTTCCTGGCTTCCAAAGAGGCCGACTATGTGGTGGCCCAGACCTACAACGTCGACGGCGGCAACTGGATGAATTGAACTCCGGCAGCGAGTGTTTTACTCGGCAAAACTGCGGTCGAAGAAATAAATATCCCCGGGCTTCAGGTTTTCCACCGTTGCCTGGGGCCTGCCGCCTTCACCTTGCTTTTTACGCCCCGTCTCGCGCAAATACCCCGCCTCAGTCAGCTTCAGCAAGCGCTGACGAATACTGGTCTTCAACACCGGCCGCGCCAGCACCAGGGAAAAAATCGTGGTCGCTTCCGGCGCGCTGAACTCATTGCCCAGGAACATCAGCGGCAAGCTGCTGTACAGCGACTTGGAGAACAAGCGTTCCTGCACGGCGGCCACGATGCTGTTGTGATCGAAGGGCAGCTTGATGCTGCCATCGGCCACTGCCTTCAGTGAAAACCAGCCTTGGTGCTCACCCAACTGCGTCTCATCGCTCACGATCGCCAGGTAGTAGGTGGACGACGACCAGCAGCGCGGGTCGCGAAATGCATCGCCCACCGTACCCACTTGCTCGCTCCAGGCCAGGCTCAGTCCGACCTTGTCACTTGCACGCAAACGCTCCACCGCAGCCTGGAGGCTCAGATCTTGCACATCGCCATTCACCACCACACCCGGTAGCGCCCAATGCCCGGCGAACGGCTCGGCCTCGCGCTTGTTCAGCAACAGTTTCAGTTCGCCAGCGGCGCGGCAGTAAAACAGTACGCACAGGTCGACCGTGTGCAGGTAGGGGCTAAGGGGCATGTTGACGTCCTTCTAGACAGCTGTGGGGCACAGTCTAACGAATCGAGCAGATATGTCATGTACTGGCTCAAGCGTAGATAACCAAATGTTTCTTGCAATGAAAGTACATGACGTGTACTTTTGTTTCCAGGCCACAGGAGAATCGCCATGACCCTCGCGAAAACTGCCATTGCTTCATTCGATGTCGACGCCCAGAAGAGCTTCACGCCACTGTGCCCCAACGAATTGCCGGTGGCCGGCGGCGACCAGATCGGTGCCGAGCTCAACTACATGGCCAGCCTGGCCGGCCATCGCGTCGGCAGCAAGGATGCCCACACCCCGCATGCGCCCTGGGTGGTGTCGCAGCACAGCGAGATGTTGCAACCCACCGGCCTGGCCCATGCCGATGTGACCTGGGTGAGCCATTGCGTACCGGGCACCGAGGGCTTCACCTTGCTGGACGCGTTGCCTACGCCCTATGACTATGACTACTTCATCTGGAAAGGTGTTGAACCCGACCTGCACCCCTACGGCGCCTGTTACCACGACCTGCACGACAAACTGTCCACCGGCGTGATCGAGTACCTGAACGCCCAAGGCGTGACCCGCGTGATCGTCGGCGGCCTGGCCCTGGACTACTGCGTCAAGACCACCGCATTGCAATTGCTCAAGGCCGGCCTGGAGGTGATCCTGCATTTGCCGGCATGCCGAGGTATCACGGAGGAGGGGGGTGTGCAGGCGGTCAATGAGTTGCTCAAGGCTGGTGCCGTCATCAGCAGCACCCGCGAAGAACTGGCCGCGATGGCCGCGCGTTAAGGAGAGACACCATGGAAAGTGCCTACGACTACGAAACGCCCGTTATCCAGGGTTTGCTCGACACCGATTACTACACCTTCACCATGATGCAAGCCGTGTTGCACCAACACCCGAATGTCGATGTGGAATACAACTTCATCGTCCGCTCCAAGGAGAAACTCGGCCACTTGATCCCCGAACTGCGCGCCGAGCTTGAGAAAATGGCCGGGCTGCACATGCGCGAAGGTGAACTGCGCTTTCTGTTCAACCCCCGCTTTCGCGAATACCTCACCCCGGATTACGAGCGTTTCCTCGGCCTGTTCCGCTTCAACCTGCGTTACATTCACGTCAGCGAAATCGACGGCCAACTTAACATCCGCGTGGTTGGCCCGATGCTGCACTGCATCATGTTCGAACAGCCGGTCTTGGCCCAGGTCAGTGAGCTGCGCAACCGCGACAAATACCCCGATGTGACCCTGGAAGACGTCACCCGCAAGCTCTACCAGAAGTTCGACTGGTTGGAGAAAAACCTCAGCCGCGAAGAGCTGGCTGACCTGCGTGTGTCCGACTTTTCTACCCGGCGGCGCTTGTCATTCAAGGCCCAGCGCGAGGTGGTCGATATCATGCGCCGCGACTTCCCCGGTCAGTTCGTCGGCACCAGTAACGCGCACCTGGCCTACGAATTCGACCTGCCGCTGATCGGCACCATGGCCCACCAATGGCTGATGGTGCACCAGCAACTGGGGCGGCTGCGCGAAAGCCAGAACGCTGCGCTGGAAAACTGGGTGCGCGAATACCGTGGCCGCCTGGGTATCGCCCTGACCGACTGCATCAGCACCGACTTTTTCCTCAAGGACTTCGACCTTTACTTCGCCAAGCTGTATGACGGCCTGCGCCAGGATTCCGGTGACCCCATCGTCTGGGCCGACAAGGTGCTGGCCCGCTACAAGCAACTGGGCATCGACCCGATGACCAAGGACTTGATGTTCTCCGACGGCCTGAACTTCGAAAAATGCCTGCCGATCCTGCGCCACGTGCGTGGCAAGGCCCGGTTCGGGTTCGGCATGGGCACCAGCCTGGCCTGCGATGTGGAGGGCGTGGAGCCGTTGAGCATCGTGATGAAGCTGGTGCGGGTGCATGGCGAACCGGTGGTTAAATTCTCGGACGACCCGGTCAAGAACGTCTGCGAAGACGCCTCGTTTTTGCAGTATGCAGCCAAGGTATTCAACGTCGGCCACGTGGAGGTGTGACATGCAAGACCGTATCGTGCAGGAACTGAATATCGACCGCACGCTGGTGAAGGGCGGTGAGGCCAACGAAATCCAGCGGCGCATCGACTTCATCAAGGCCACTTTGCGCGGCTCCGGCTGCAAGGCGTTGGTACTGGGCATCAGTGGGGGTGTTGACTCCCTCACGGCCGGTCGTCTGTGCCAGTTGGCAGTGACGCAATTGCGCGACGAAGACTACGCCGCGCGCTTCATCGCCATGCGCCTGCCTTATAAAACCCAGGCCGACGAAAGCGACGCCCAGGCCTCCCTGGCGTTCATCACCCCGGACCAGATCGACACGCTCAACATCGCCGCCAGCGTCGACGGCCTCATGGCCAGCCTGACCACCACTGAAGCCAGCGCCGCCCATGTCGATTTCATCAAGGGCAACGTCAAGGCACGCACGCGGATGATCGCCCAGTACGCCGTGGCCAACTTGCATGACGGCCTGGTGGTCGGTACCGACCACGGCGCTGAAGCGTTGATGGGGTTTTTCACCAAGTTCGGTGACGGCGCCTGCGATCTGGCCCCGCTGTCAGGCCTGACAAAAACCCAGGTGCGCCTGCTCGCCACGGCCCTTGGCGCCCCCGACAACCTGGTGCACAAACACCCCACCGCCGACCTGGAAGAACTCGTACCCGGCAAGCTGGATGAATATGCCTACGGTTGCACGTATGCAGAGATCGACGCCTACCTGATGGGCGAACCGGTGAGCGAGCGCGTGAGAACCATTGTCGAGCAGGCCTACCTGAAGACCGCCCACAAACGCGCGCTGCCCATTACCCCCTTGTAGGCGCTGGCGAGCCAGTTGCTACAGGGGATTTCGGTCAACGTTCGATTGAGCGGCTCCAGCGCGCATTCCACTCCGGCCGCGCCTGGTTGACCTGGTCCCAATCAATTGAAATCGCGGTCTGCAAGTAACCCTGCATGGCTTCGACCCGTGCCCGGGTCTTGTCGGTGGTCGGCGTGGTCGGGTTCGATGGGATCTGGTCACCTTCTTCCAGCGCCGGGGCCTGGGCTTCGGCGGTGAGCAGGAAGGCTGCCAGTTTCTGCGCCAGTTCCGGCTGGTCGTTACGGGCAATCACACATTCAGCCACGTTCAGCACCACCGCACCTTCCTTGGGTTGCGCATATTCCATGGGCACGCCGAGCAGTTTCTGGGTGGCGACCTGGGTGGGCGTCAGCGGGAAGATCGCGGCTTCGTCGGTCTGCACCATTTCGGAGATCTTCGCGGAGCTGGCGATGTATTCCAGCACATTGGGGCCGACAGTTTTCGGCCAGGCCTTGAAGCCGGGGTCCACGTTGGTTTCGTCGCCGCCCTGGATACGGTTGAACATCAGGAAACCGTGCAGGCCGAAGGTGGATGAAGCCAGGGACTGGAACACCACTTTGTCCTTGAAGCGCGGGTCGGCGAGGTCCATCCAGGAGGTGGGCGCGGCCCAGCCTTTTTCCTTGAACATCTTGGCGTTGTAGCCCAGGCCGGTGACGCCGAGGGTTACGGCCACGGCTTCTTCCTTGATCTTCGCCTTGGCGGGGATCTGTTCCAGGGTCGGGCTTGGCGCCAGCTTGTCGCACAGGCCCATGGCGATGGCGCGGTACATGATCCCATCATCGAGGAACATCACGTGCATCTGCGGGTTGTCTTTGTTGGCCTGGACCTTGGCGAGGATGTCCGACGAGGTGCCGGGCACGATCACCACGTTGACGTTATTGGCCTTTTCGAACGCGGGCAGCACCTTATCGGCGTACACCCGCTCCATGGTGCCGCCGTTCATGCCCAGGTACAGCGTGGGCGCGGCGTGCGCGGTGGAGGCGAGCAGGGCGAGGGACAAGCAGGACAGCGCAATACGTGGGTTCATGGATGTTTTTCCTCTCAGGCTTGGAAACGACGGATGGAAAACGCTTCGATGGGTTGGCGGCTGGCTCCGTCGCAGACGATCTCTGCCAGGGCTTCACCGACCGCAGGACCGAGCTGGAACCCGGCGCCGGCAAAGCCGAAACCGTGGAGCAGGCCGGGTTGAGTGCTGCTGGGGCCGATCACCGGTTCATGATCGGGGAGGTAACCTTCGGTGCCACTCCAAGTGCGGATGGCCTGGGCACCTTTGAGGAACGGGTACAGCTCGCCGGCATTGCGCAGGATCTCCAGCACCGCGGCCTGCCCAGGTCGTGCTTGCTGCGGGCCGAGGGCAAAGCCGCGACCGCCGCCGAGGATGCAATTGCCCCGGGCGACTTGTCGTGCATAGATCCCACCACCTTCGACGCCAGTGCTCACGTCCATCACTACCGGCAAGGGCTCAGTGACCAGCATCGCCGGGTGTGCCGAAGTCATAGGCACTGCTTCGCCAAACTGCTCGGCCACCGCACCTGCCCACGCCCCGGCGCAATTGAGCAGCCACGGCGCTTGCAGATGCAGGCCGTTGGCGCAGTGCACCTGGAAGTGCTGGCCGTCATGCTCGATACGCGTGACCTGCGACTGTTCATAAATGTGCGCACCGCGGTGTTTCGCCGCGCGAGCAAAGGCGGGCGACACCAGACGTGGGTTGGCGTGGCCATCTTCCGGGCAGAGCGAGGCGCCTACGGCGATATCACCCACCCACGGGAAGCGTGCACGCAATGCGGTGTAGTCGAGCAACTGCAAACCCAGGCCAAATCCCCGTGTCTGCTCGGCATACGCCTGCAACGCTGAGAAATCGGCGTGACTGCGCGCCAGCTTCAAATGCCCGGAGCGCACGTATTCGCCGTCAATGCCGATCAATCCCGGCAAGTCCGCCCACAGCTGGTGGGCGCGTTGCGACAGTGGTAACTGGTGCAATGGCCGGCCTTGGCGCCGCACGCCGCCATAGTTGACGCCGCTGGAATGGGAGCCGCAGAAATCCCGCTCCACCAGCGCCACCCGCTGGCTTTTCTGCGCCAGCATCAGCGCTGCCGAGGCGCCGACGATCCCGCCGCCCAGTACGATGACGTCGATCATGGCTGTACCTCCACGCCAAACGGGAGCGGTTTGATCGGCGCCTGGCCCCGCAAGCGGCCGACGTGTTCGATGGCCCGACCACTGCGTTCGGCGACAATCTCCGCTGCCGCCAACCCGCACATCCGGCCCTGGCAGCGGCCCATGCCTACCCGACAATGGGCCTTGACGCGATTGATCTCCCAGTGACCTTCATCCACCACCGCGCGTACGTCGCCGACGCTGACTTCTTCGCAACGACAGAGGATCAACTCATCGGGGGCTTCGGCTGCCCATTCCTCCGGGA
Source organism: Pseudomonas sp. H3_E07 (assembly GCF_054668895.1). Classification (NCBI taxonomy): domain Bacteria; kingdom Pseudomonadati; phylum Pseudomonadota; class Gammaproteobacteria; order Pseudomonadales; family Pseudomonadaceae; genus Pseudomonas; species Pseudomonas sp. H3_E07. The sequence continues at coordinate 388,889 of NZ_CP162795.1, read as the reverse complement.
ACGGGAATGCGGTTTCCAAGCCATGGCGAAAGCGCTGGATGGCCGTCAGTTGTTGCTCCAGCACAGCAGGGCGGCGGTGATCGATGGCAATGCGCGAATCCTCGAGCACGGCCAGCGCCGCACGTTCACCCGCCATTTGCGCCGCATCCGCGCCCATGATTCCGGCGCCATCGCCCGCCAGGTACACGCCATTGACGCTGCTGCGTCCGGCGCTGTCCCGATGGGGCAACCATGCGCGGTTCAGGGCACTCCAAGCGAACTCACAGCCGAGCAAGTCCGCCAGCTGCGTCTCGCTGCGCAGGGCGTGGGCGAAGGCCACGGCGTCGCATTCCAAGGCCTGATCATCCCATTGAATGCCGCTGACCCGTTGCGCGCCGTCGATCTGTTGAAGCGTGGCGCCTTGATGCACGGGAATCCCATGGGCCGTCAGCCAGGCGCGGTAATACAAGCCTTTGGCTAACGTCGCCGGTTGCCCTAACAGCGCCGGTAATGCACGGCACTGGGCACTGAACGGCGCGCTGTCGAGCACCGCCACCACCCTGGCGCCGGCCTTGGCGTATTGATAGGCGACCAGGTAGAGCAACGGCCCGCTGCCACAAAACGCGACGCGCTCACCGATGGCGCAGCCCTGGTACTTCAGCGCGATTTGCGCCGCACCCAGGCTATACACGCCCGGCAAGGTCCAGCCCGGCACGGGCAGGATGCGGTCGGTGGCGCCCGTGGCGACGATGAGTTGCGCGTACTCGATGCTTTCGGCGCGGCCGTTGTTGAGCATGTCCAGGCGCCCGTCCTCGGCATTCCACACCAGGGTTTCAGGGCGGTAGTCGATAAGGGGGGCGAGCTCATCCATCGTGCGGTGCATGGCTTGGGCCTTGCGGGCTTCAAATCCGTAGATCTGCTTGGCGGTGCGTTGAAAGCCCAGCGGTTGACGTCGATAAATCTGCCCGCCGCCGCGCAAGCTTTCATCCACCAGGCAAGGTTTGATGCCGTGGTCGAGCAACGTGCGCGCCGCGCTGATTCCGGCCGGGCCTGCGCCCACAATCACCACGGGCTTCATGGTCGGCGCCCCGGATCGCGGCTGATGGCCTGGCCTTCTTCCAGTAGCGTCGAACAGGCGCGCACGCGGCGCCCGTCTTCAAGCCGCACCCAACAATCCTGGCACGCGCCCATCAGGCAGAAACCGGCCCGTCGTTCGGCGCTGAAGTCACTGCCACGCAGGTGTTCGGCGCAGGTCAGTACGGCGGTCAGCAGGGTGTCACCGAGCAAACCGCTGGCAGGTTGCCCATCAAGGGTGAAGGCCAGGGCCGGGCGCTGGGTTTCGGCCAGGCGTTTGAACAGGGCCATCAGTGTTTCCCCACCAATACACGGTCCAGGCCGTAGACCCGGTCCAACAGGATCATGGTGGCCGCTGTCAATGCAATCACCAGCGCCGACACCGCCGCCATCATCGGATCGATGGACTCGGTGGCATACACATACATGCGCACCGGCAAGGTCTGGGTCGCCGGCGAACTGACGAAGATCGACAACGTCACCTCATCGAAACTGTTGATGAACGCCAACAGCCAGCCGCCCGCCACGCCGGGCAGGATCATCGGCAGGGTGATCTGGCGAAACAGCGTAAAGCGGCTGGCACCCAGGGACTCGGCAGCCTGCTCGGCGCTGCGATCAATACCAATCGCGGCGGCCAACACCAGGCGCAGCACGTACGGGGTGATGATCACCACATGGGCCAGCATCAGCCAGGTGAAGCTGCCATTGACGCCCATCAGCGCGAACAAGCGCAGCATCGCCACGCCCAGCACCAGGTGCGGGATGATGATCGGCGACAGGAACAACGCGCTGAAAAAATTGCGCCCTGGGAACGTGTACCGGCTGATCGCCAAGGCCGCTGGCACGGCGATCAAGGTGGCCAGGGTCGCGGCGGTGAATGCCAGAATGAGGCTGTTATAGAACGCCTGGATGAAATCCGCGCGCTCGAACACCGCGCGAAACCATCGCAGGGAGAAGCCCGACGTGGGCAGGCTCAAGGTGTTTTCCGGCGTGAAGGCCACCAGGCACACCACCACCAGTGGCGCCATCATGAACAGCACCACCACACCGTGGAAACCGAGGGCCAAAGGACCGTTTCTGGACATGCGCTTAAACCCCCAGGGACTTTTTGTAGCGGCCTTCGACCATGCGGTTCCAGCTCAGCATGATCAGCAGATTGACCAACAGCAGCACCACCGCGATGGTCGCGCCCATGGGCCAGTTGAGTTCCGAGAGGTATTGGTCGTACACCACGGTGGCGACCATTTTCAGGCGACGACCGCCGAGCAGGCCAGGGATCGCAAAGGAACTGGCGGCCAGGCCAAACACGATCAAGGTGCCGGACAGCACGCCGGGCATGACCTGCGGCAATACGATCTTGCGCATCACCGTGGCCTGGCTGGCGCCCAGGGACAACGCGGCTTGTTCAGCCGACGGGTCGAGCTTCTGCAGGGAGGTCCACACCGGGATGATCATGAACGGCAGCATCACGTGCACCAGGGCAATGATCACCGCGAACGGCGTGTACAGCAGCTTCACCGGGCGCCCGCCGAGGAACTGGATGACCTGGTTCGCCAACCCGTCTGCGCCAAGCAACAGGCTCCAGCCAAAGGCGCGCACCACCACCGAAATCAGCAAGGGCGTAAGGATCAGGATCAGGAAGATCGAGCGCCATGGCGTGCCCATGCGGCTGAGGATGTAGGCCTCGGGCACACCGATCAGCACGCACAACAGCGTGACCAGTGCACTGATCCAGAAGGTGCGCCAGAAGATCTCGTAGAAGTACGAGTCGCTCAATAGCGACAGGTAATGCGCGAAGGTCCATTCATCGGCCTTCACGCCCACCTGGTAGTCGAACACGTTGAACGACAACACCAGGGTCAGCCCCAACGGCAGGATCAGCAACCCGGCAAACAGCACCAGGGCGGGCAATGACAACAGGTAGCCCCGGCTCATGCGTGCACCTCATCCTTCGCCAACACGCGTAGCAGACTGGCTTGCCAGTCCAGGCCCACCGCCGCACCGCAACCGAGCGGCGCGCTGCCGTCGTTGCTGCGCACCACGGTGATTTCGCCCAGGCTGGTGTGGATGCGATACAGCCATTGGCTGCCGAAAAAGTAGCTGTCGAGGACCTTGCCTTGCAGTCGGCCGCTGCCTGCGTCGACCAATTGGATCTTTTCCGGACGCAGGCTCAGGGTCAGTTCGCCGTCGCCGCTTTCGTGACGTACTTGTGGGCTTCCCAACAGGTCGTAGTCGCCCGGCAACAGGTTAGCCTTGCCGACAAAGTCCGAGATGAAGCGGGTACGCGGGTGTTCGTAGAGCTTGTACGGTGCGTCGATCTGGGTCACGCGCCCGGCTTGCATGACCACCACGCGGTCGCTGATGGACAGCGCTTCGGCCTGGTCGTGGGTGACCATCAAGGTGGTGATACCGACGGCGCACTGGATGCGGCGGATTTCGAACTGCATCTCTTCGCGCAAGTTGGCGTCGAGGTTGGACAGCGGTTCATCCAGCAGCAACACCGGCGGCTCAATCACCAGTGCGCGGGCGAGGGCCACGCGCTGGCGTTGGCCGCCGGACAGTTCACGCGGGTAACGGTCGGCGTGGGGGGCCAGGCGCACCAGTTCCAGCACAGTCTTGACCTTGCTGGCGATCTCGGCGGCCGGCACTTTGCGCATCTTCAGGCCGAAGGCGACGTTGTCGCGCACGCTCATGTGCGGGAACAGCGCGTAGCTCTGGAACACCACGCCCAGGCCTCGACTGGCGGGCTTGGCGTGGGTGATGTCACGGCCGTCGAGCAGGATCTGCCCGCCACTTACATCAACGAAGCCGGCGATCATTTGCAGCGTGGTGGTCTTGCCACAGCCCGAGGGGCCGAGCAGGGAAACGAACTCGCCTTTTTCCACCGCAAGGTCAGTGGCGACCACCGCATCGACGGCGCCATAGCGTTTGCTCAAGGCGTTGAGTTGGAGAAATGCCATGTCTGCGTTCCACCTTTTTTGAGTCGCGTCGAAACGCGCTTTTTTGTTTTGGGCAGATGCGAATGAGGTGTAGCCGGTGCGTTGGCGCTCGATCTTGAGTCGGCTGCCGTTAGTTGTTCAATTCGCCCCTGTGGACGCAGATTAGGACGAAGACTAGGATGGGCGGAAGATGGAATTTCACTGAATGGACTACTATTTTCAAATTTATTCACTCACCGGAATTAACTAAGATATTGGTTATTATGGATTCCACTGATCGAAATGATGGCGGTAAAGAAGTGGGTGCCGGTGCGGTGTCTCGGCTGTTCGCGCTGCTGCGCACCCTGGGTCAGGTGCCGGAGGGCGGCGAACGCGTTACCCAGCTCGCGCAACAGGTGGGCCTGTCCCAACCCACCACTCACCGGCTGCTGCGCAGCCTGATGGACGAAGGCATGGTCGAGCAGGACGCACGCAGCAAGCGCTATCGCCTGAGCCTGGAGTTCTTCGCCCTGGCGGCGCATGCGGGCAAGACCGGCAACCTGCGTGACCTGGTGCGGCCAAGCATGTTGCGCCTGAGCGCATCATTGGGTGATTCGCTGTTCCTGCTGGCGCGTTCAGGCTTCGATGCGATCTGCCTGGACCGCAGCGAAGGCCCGTACCCGATCCGCACCTTCACCGGCGATATCGGCGGGCGCGTGGCATTGGGTGTGGGGCAGGGCAGCCTGGCGATCCTGGCGTTCTTGCCGGAGGAGGAGCGCGAGACGGTGATCCGTTACAACTTGCCACGGCTCAAGGACTTCCACCTGTATGACGAAGTGCTGCTGCGCTCGGAAGTGGAGAACGTGCGCAACCTGGGCTATGCCGCACGCAATACCGGGGTGTTGGAAGGCATGGCGGGGTTGGCGGTGCCGATCCTCAATCGTGACGGACATGCGGTGGCGGCATTGAGTGTGGCGACCATCAGCGATCGGCTGGGGCCGAGCCGGTTGCCAATGGTGGTGGAGTTGTTGAAGCGCGAAGCGGCGGCGATCGGGCCCCGGATCAATCCGTTTGATCCGACGTTGCGCCGGCCCTCACAAACCTTCGGCGGGTAACGATTTCAGCCACGATGAAGAGCAAAAAATGGGGGAGCGGGCCTCACACACATTCAGATGGCGGCCAGGGCGACTGAGGTGGCCGCCGTGCGGGTCTCCACGCCCAACTTCACATACACATGCTCCAGATGCTTGTTTACCGTCCTCGGGCTCAACCCCAGAATATCCCCGATATCCCGATTGGTTTTCCCGCACGCCACCCAGCGCAGCACCTCTACCTCACGCTCGGTCAACTGAAACCGGGCTGACAGCAGCCTCTGCGCCGGCTCATCTTCAAGCGTCAACACACTCGGCTGCTGCGCCTCCCGCGCCGACAACAAAATACGTGACGTGCGCAAATGTGCCGCCACCCGCGCCAGTACCTCGTCGGTCTGGATCGGCTTGGTCACGTAGTCACTGCCACCCACTTCAAAACCCTGCACCACGTGCCTGGTGTCGGTCAGCCCGGTCATGAACACCACCGGGATGTCCGCACTGGCGGGTTGCGCCTTGAGCCGGCGGCAGGTTTCGAAGCCGTCCAGGCCGGGCATCATTGCGTCCAGCAGGATCAGGTCCGGGCGCCGGCGTTGTACGCGGTTCAACGCGCTGAGGCCATCGAGGGCCACCAGCACCATATAGCCCGCGTCGTCGAGGGCGTCAGAGAGCATCGCCAGGTTATCCGGCGTGTCGTCGACGATCAGCACAACGCCGGGTTCAGTGCTGCGGGTGAGTGCATTCATCTTCGGCCTCCTTGAGGGTGCGGTTGAGTTCATCCAGGCGAAAACCCTTGAGCAGCCCGCGTACCTTGCTGATGAAAGGCTCGGTGTCGGGCTGCTGCGCAAGGATCGTGTCGAGTTTTTCGTGCAGGCCGCGCACGTAACCGATGGCGCTGAGTTCGGCGAGTACCGCCAGGTCTTCGGCGCCGGGCAGCACACGGGGAGGCGGTGGCGGTATCGAGCGCTGGGTGCGCCGCAGCCAGTGCAGGTCCAGGTGCTGTTGCAGGCGCCCGAGCAGCTCCGGCGTGCGCACGGGCTTGGCCAGGTAGTCGTTGCAAGCGGCGGCAATGCTGCGTTCGCGGTCGTCGGTAAAGGCGTTGGCCGAGATCACGATGATCGGTGCGGTGCACAGCGCATTACGGCGGATCAGGCGGCTGGTTTCGTAGCCATCCAGGGTCGGCATCGACAGGTCCATCAGGATCAGGTCCGGCGCCAGCAGCGCCACCTGGCGGATCGCGTCCTGGCCATTACTGGCCTGGATCACCTCGAAGCCCAGCGGCGTGAGCATGCCGCTGAGCACCTTGCGATGGTCTACATGGTCATCCACCACCAGGATGCGCCGCCGCTCGCCTTGATAACCGATGATGTCGTGCTCCACATGCACCACCGCTTGCGGCGCGCGCACCTGAGACAGGAACAGCCGCACCTGGAAGCAGGTGCCCTTGTCCAGCTCGCTGGTTACTCGCAGTTCGCCGCCCATCAACGCAGTCAGCATGCGCGTGATAGTCAGCCCCAGGCCCACGCCGTTGTCCTGGCGCATCAGGTCGCCGCGCTCGAACGGCTGGAATATCCGCTCCAACTGCCCAGGATCGATGCCGATGCCGGTGTCGATAATCTCGAAGTTGGCGGTCTCGCGCATATAACTGACCCGCAGGCGCACTTCGCCGCTGTCGGTGAAGTTCACGGCGTTGCCCAGCAGGTTGATCAGGATCTGGCGCACGCGTTTTTCATCGCCGCGCACCACCGCCGGGATCTTGCCCACGCAGTCCAGGCGAAAACGCAGACCCTTGTCGTGAGCTTGCGGGGTGAACATCTGCTCCAGGTCGTGGAGCAGCTCGGGGAAGGGGATTTCGGTGAGTTCCAGGCGCAACTTGCCGGCCTCGATCTTGGCCACGTCGAGCAAACCGTCGATCAATGACACCAAGTGCGAACCACTGCGCAGGATGGTCGCCAGTGCATCCTGATGCTGTTCGGGCATGGCGCTGTCGCGCTGCAGAATCTGGGTGAAGCCAAGGATGCTGTTGAGCGGCGTGCGCAGTTCGTGGGACAGCCCAGTGACGTAGCGGCTCTTGGCGGCATTCGCGGCTTCCGAGGCTTCCTTGGCTTGCTGCAGGGCCTGGTCGGTGAGGCTGTGGGCGTCGATTTCCTGCATCAGCAGCAGGGTTTGGCGGTCGGATTCCTCCTGGGCTACGCCACGGCTTTCGCGGGTCAGCACCACCCACCAGGCGAGCACGGCGGCCAGGACCGAGAGGGTCAGGAACGCCTTGAAGAACGCCTGGTACAGGGTTTCCGAATGGGGCAAGCCCTGGGCTGCCTGTACGTAGATCAACGCCAATGCGCCGGCCAGCATCAGCACCAGGGCGAGCAACAATCCCAGGTAATGGGCCAGGCGTGTGTGCAGGCGCGGCATCATCGTGTTGGGCAGCAGCCAGCGCAGTACGCCTTCGAACTGGGTGACCAGGCGGGCGTGGGGCTTGCAACGATCACCGCAGCGCGCATCCAGCGAGCAACACAGTGAGCAGATCGGCGTGCTGTAGGCCGGACAGAACGCCATGTCCGCGGTCTCGAACGGGTTGCTGCACAGCCCGCACACCGCGTGGGTCGCGGGGGCAACCGGGTGAATCAACTGCACGTCGCTGGTGCGGGCGATGTAGTACTTGCCCTGGGTCAGCCAGGCCAGCAGCGGCGCCATCACCAGCGCCGTGCTCAGGGCCACGAAGGGCGGTGCCGCCTGGGCCAGGGCGCCGAACAGGCCGAAGTGGGCGAGGATCGACAGCAACGACGCAATCAGCATCGAGCCGACGCCCACCGGGTTGATATCGTAGAGGTGCGCGCGCTTGAACTCGATGTGCCGGGGCGACAGGCCCAATGGCTTATTGATCACCAGGTCCGCCACCAGCGTGCCGATCCACGCGATCGCGATATTGGCGTAGAGCCCCAGCACCTGGTCGATGACGTCGAACACGCCCAACTCCATCAGCATCAGCGCGATGGCCACATTGAACACCAGCCACACCACGCGGCCGGGGTGGCTGTGGGTCACGCGGGCGAAAAAGTTCGACCAGGCCAGGGAGCCCGCGTAGGCATTGGTCAGGTTGATCTTCATTTGCGAAATGATCACGAACAGCACCATGGCGCCGAGCGCCCATTCCGGCGAACTGAACACGTAGCGGAACGCAACCAGGTACATCTGGGTCGGCTCGGCAGCGCGTTCCATGGGGATTTCATGTTGCAGCGCGAGAAACGCCAGGAACGCCCCGGCGAACATCTTCAAAGCGCCGGGGATGATCCAGCCGGGGCCGGCGCAGAGCAGGGCGGCCCACCAGCGCTTGCGGTTGGCAGCAGTTTTTTCCGGCAGGAACCGCAGATAATCCACCTGTTCACCGATCTGCGTCACCAGCGACAACGCCACCGTGCAGGCGGCGCAGAACGCCAACAGGTTGAAGCCGCCGCCGTCACCGCTGCGTCCGACAAAGCTGGTCCAGTCGCTGAAGGCGTCGGGGTTCTTCCACCCCACAAAGCCATACGGCAGCACCAGCAACAACAGCCAGATCGGTTGCGTCCACAGTTGCAGGCGGCTGATCAGCGTCACGCCGTACGCCACAAGTGGGATCACCAGCAGCGAGCAGATCACATAGGCCAGGGCCAGCGGGATATGGAAATACAGCTCCAGTGCCAGCGCCATGATCGCCGCTTCCAGGGCGAAGAACAGGAAAGTGAAGCTGGCGTAGATCAGCGAGGTGATGGTGGAACCGATATAGCCGAAGCCGGCGCCACGGGTGAGCAGGTCCATGTCCACGCCGTAGCGCGCGGCGTAATAGCTGATGGGCAGGCCGGTGAGGAAGATCACCACGCTGATGGCGAGGATCGCCCAGAAGGTGTTGGTAAAACCGTAGTTCAAGGCCAGCACGCCGCCGATGGCCTCCAGCGCCAGGAACGACACCGCGCCGAGTGCGGTGTTGGCAATGCGCAGCTCGGACCACTTGCGGAAGGACTTGGGGGTGTAGCGCAGGGCGTAGTCTTCCATGGTCTCGTCGGCGACCCAGGTGTTGTAGTCGCGGCGGATCTTGACGATGCGCTGGGTGCCGGAAGGAGGGTGCACGGCGGGAGACTCCGGAAAGAGGGCGGGTGTTAATGAGCAAGTTCCATGCCCCGATTCAAAATGTGGGAGCTGGCTTGCCTGCGATGGCGGTGGGTCAGGCATGGGGAAGTCGGTTGATACACCGCCATCGCAGGCAAGCCAGCTCCCACATTGATCGGTGCTGTCAGGGCGGGCGGGATCCTGCTCGAAAATGGTGCGCAGTGGCATACGTCAAATGACGTACGCCGTTACGTCAGGCTGCGTATACCCGCCCCAGTCCTCTGCCGCCATGCTGGACTCCTCATTGCAGAGGAGTCGCCCCATGGCACCACGATTGATCCGCTCCACACCGCTGTTGGCCCTGTCATTGCTGGCGGCCGCTCTGTTCAGCCAGGGCGTGCTGGCCGATAACGAAGGCCTCGCCGTGACCCCGACCGAAGTCACCGTCGGCCAGTTGCACTCCGCCACCGGCACCATGGCGATTTCCGAAACCGGTTCGATCCAGGCCGAACGCTTGGCCATCGAACAGATCAATGCCTCTGGCGGGATCCTCGGACGGCAGATCAAGGTGATCCAGGAAGACGGCGCCTCCGATTGGCCGACCTTCGCCGAAAAAGCCAAGAAGCTGCTGGTCAACGACAAGGTCGCCGCCGTGTTCGGCTGCTGGACCTCGGCCTCGCGCAAAGCCGTACTACCGATCTTCGAAAAGGAAAACGGCCTGCTCTACTACCCGACCTTCTATGAAGGCCTGGAACAGTCGAAAAACGTGATCTACACCGGGCAGGAAGCCACCCAGCAAATTCTCGCCAGCCTCGACTGGATCGCCAAGACCAAGGGCGCCAAGACCTTCTACCTGGTCGGCTCCGACTACATCTGGCCGCGCACGTCGATGAAGATTGCGCGCAAGCACATCGAAAACGTCCTGCACGGCACCGTGGTCGGCGAAGACTACTACCCGCTGGGCAACACCCAGTTCGGTTCGCTGATCAACAAGGTCAAGCTGAAAAAGCCTGATGTGGTGTTTGCGGCGGTGGTGGGTGGGTCCAACGTGGCGTTCTACAAACAACTCAACGCGGCGGGCGTTAATTCGGCCAAGCAGACCCTGCTGACCCTGTCGGTCACCGAGGACGAACTGCTCGGCATCGGCGGTGAAAACATGGCCGGTTTCTATGCCTCCATGAAGTACTTCCAGAGTCTGGATAACCCCAACAACAAAGCCTTCGTCGAGGCCTTCAAGGCCAAATACGGCAAGGACGCAGTGATCGGCGACGTGACCCAGGCGGCCTATCTGGGGCCGTGGCTGTGGAAAGCGGCGGTGGAGAAGGCCGGCAGTTTCGACGTGGATAAAGTTGTGGCCGCGTCGCCTGGCATCGAGCTGAAAACCGCGCCGGAAGGCTACGTGAAGATTCACGAGAACCATCACCTATGGAGCAAGTCGCGCATCGGTGAAGTGCAGCCCAACGGTCAGTTCAAGGTGATCTACGAGTCGGATCTGATCGAGCCGAATCCGTTTCCCAAAGGCTACCAATAACCCCGGTCTTGACGCTGACCTAAGTGTGGGAGCGGGCTTGCTCGCGAATGCGGAGTGTCATTCGCCGGTGTATTGACTGATCCACCTCATTCGCGAGCAAGCCCGCTCCCACCTAAAGCGGAAGCAGATTGCAATTCAACCTGGCGCTCAGGAGACCATCATCATGGAATGGCTATCGGAATTTGGAGCCATCGCGGCGATGCAGGGGTTCAACGGCTTGTCCGTGTTCTGCGTGCTGTTGCTGATGGCATTGGGGCTGGCGATCATCTTTGGCCAGATGGGTGTGATCAACATGGCCCACGGTGAGTTCCTGACCATCGGCGCGTACACCACCTACGTGTGTTCCAGCCTCACGGCGCACTTTGCGCCGGGCTTTCAACCCTATTACTTCTTCTTCGCCATTGCCCTGTCATTCCTGGTGGCCGGTGCGATTGGCTGGCTGGTGGAGTGGGCGATGATCAGCCGCTTGTACAAGCGCCCGCTGGACACTTTGCTCGCCACCTGGGGGCTGTCGCTGGTGATGCAGCAGACCTTCCGCTCGGTGTTCGGCGCCCGTGAGGTCAGCGCTGAACCACCGGCCTGGTTGATGGGCTCGGTGAATTTCACCGATGCCATCGAGATCCCGCGCAATGGCCTGTTCATGATGGCCCTGACCCTGCTGCTCACCGCCGCGATCTTCCTGATGCTCTACCGCTCGCGTTGGGGCCTGCAAGTGCGCGCCACGGTGCAGAACCGCCTGATGAGCCGCGCGGTGGGCATCAATACGCGCAAGGTCGACCGCATGACCTTCGCCTTGGGCTGCGGCGTCGCCGGGGTGGCCGGCGCGGCGTTCACCACCATCGGCTCCACCGGGCCGACGGCGGGCTCGCAGTACATCGTCGACACCTTCCTGGTGGTGGTCTTCGGCGGCGCGCAGAGCCTGTTCGGCACCATCGCTTCGGCTTTCGTGATTGCCCAGACCCAATCGCTGTCGGAGTTTTTCCTCAGTGGCTCGATGGCCAAGGTACTCACCTTGTCCTCGGTGATTCTGATCCTGATGCTGCGCCCGCAAGGGTTGTTCTCCATCAAAGTGCGCAAGTAGAGGCGAGCGGATGAAGGCTTTAGACAAGCTGCTGGGCGGCCAGCAAAACCTGATCGGCATCGTGTTGCTGGCGCTGTTGATCCTGGTGGTATTCCCCCTGACCCTGGATGCGTTCCGCCTGAACATGGTCGGCAAATACCTGACCTATGCGTTTGTCGCGGTGGGCCTGGTGTTGTGCTGGGGCTATGGCGGCATCCTCAGCCTGGGGCAGGGCGTGTTCTTTGGCGTCGGCGGCTACTGCATGGCAATGTTCCTCAAACTGGAAGCCTCGGACCCCGAAAGCACCAAGATCCAGTCCACACCGGGCATTCCGGACTTCATGGATTGGAACCAGATCACCGAGCTGCCGTGGCTGTGGCAGCCGTTCCACAGTTTCAGCTTCACCTTGGCGGCGGTGATTGCGGTGCCGGTGCTGCTGGCGTTCATCATCGGTATGGCGCTGTTCAAGCGGCGCGTGGGCGATGTGTATTTCTCCATCGTCACCCAGGCGATTGCGCTGATCCTCACGGTGCTGATCGTCGGCCAACAAGGCCTGACCGGTGGCGTCAACGGCATCACCGACCTCAAGACCCTGCTTGGCTGGGACCTGCGCACCGACAGCGCGAAGATGATCCTGTACTTCATCAACGCCGGGTTGCTGTTCGGCTGCATCTTCATTGGCCGCTTCATCCTTGCTTCCAAGCTCGGCCGGTTGCTGATGGCGATGCGCGACAAGGAAGAACGCGTGCGTTTCTCCGGGTATGACGTGGCCAGCTTCAAGATCTTCGTGTTCTGCGTGGCCGCCGCGTTCTCGGCGATTGGCGGGGCGATGTTTGCCTTGCAGGTGGGCTTTATGTCGCCGTCGTTCGTGGGCATCGTGCCGTCGATCGAGATGGTGATCTTTGCCGCGGTGGGCGGGCGCATGTCACTGCTCGGTGCAGTGTATGGCGCGTTGCTGGTGAACTACGGCAAGACTTACTTTTCCGAGTCCTTCCCCGAGTTGTGGTTGTACCTGATGGGCGGGCTGTTTATCGCGGTGGTGATGTACTTCCCCAACGGCCTCGCCGGTTTGTGGGACAGCCATGGGCGTCAGGCACTGGCGAAAATGTTGCGGCGTAAACCTGTAGCGGCGACCCCGGTGAACGCACCGTTAACACCCAAGGCCACAAGCAAAATCCTGGAGACCCAGCCATGACCGCCGTCGGCTTTGAAATGAAAAAACCGGTGCTGGCCATTGAAGGCCTCACCGTGTCGTTCGACGGCTTCAAGGCGGTCGACAACCTTAACCTGTACATCGACCGCAATGAAGTGCGCGTGGTGATCGGCCCAAACGGCGCCGGCAAGACCACCGTGCTTGACCTGATCTGCGGCAAAACCCGCGCCACCAGCGGCAGCATCCAGTTCGATGGCCAGGAGCTGACCAACATGCGCGAGTACAACATTGTGCGTGCCGGCGTGGGCCGCAAGTTCCAGAACCCGTCGATCTACGAAAACCTCACGGTGTTCGAGAACCTGGAGATGTCTTACCCGGCCGGTCGCAAGGTATGGGGCGCGCTGTTCTTCAAGCGCAACGCCCAGGTGATCGCCCGGGTGGAGGAGGTGGCGCGGGAGATCTTTCTCGGCGACCTGCTGCAACAACAGGCCGACCTGCTGTCCCACGGCCAGAAGCAGTGGCTGGAGATCGGCATGCTACTGATGCAGGACCCCGAGTTGCTGATGCTCGATGAACCGGTGGCTGGCATGAGCGTCAATGAGCGCGCGCAAACCGCCGAGCTGCTCAACCGCATCAGCCAGGGCCGTTCGGTGCTGGTGATCGAGCACGACATGGAGTTCGTCAAAAGCATCGCCCACAAGGTCACGGTGCTGCACCAGGGCAAAGTGTTGGCCGAGGGCAGCATGGCATCGGTGCAAAGCAACCCGAAAGTTATCGAAGTGTATTTGGGCCACTGAGGAGCCGCGCATGTTCAAGATCGACCAGTTGTCCTGCGGCTACGGGCAGAGCCAGATTCTCCATGACTTGAACCTGAATGTCGCCAAGCGCGAGATTGTCGCGGTGATGGGCCGCAACGGCATGGGTAAGACCACGTTGTTCAAGAGCCTGATGGGCATCCTGCCGCAGTGGCAGGGCCAAGTCAGCGTGGATGGGCAGGATGTCTCGGCGCTGGAAACCCATGAACGGGTCGCGCGGGGGATCGCCTATGTGCCCCAGGGCCGCATGATTTTCCCGAGTATGACCGTGCTGGAAAATATTCAGACCGGCTTGCCGGCATCGGCACGCGGCAAAGTGCCGGAAGACTTGTATGCGCTGTTTCCGGTGCTCCACGACATGCAGTCGCGAAAGGGCGGTAACCTGTCTGGCGGGCAGCAACAACAACTGGCGATAGCCCGGGCGCTGGCGACCAACCCCAAAGTGTTGTTGTTGGATGAGCCGACAGAGGGTATCCAGCCGTCGATCATCAAGGACATTGCCCGCACGCTGAAGGAAATCCGTAACCTGCGCGATTTGACCATTGTGGTGTCGGAGCAGGTGCTGTCGTTTACCCTGGACATCGCGGACCGTTTTCTGGTGATCGAGAAGGGGCGGTTTGTGATTGAAGAGACCCGCGACCGAGTGGATGAGGCGATGATCAGCCGGTACTTATCGGTGTGAATGCAGGTTGGGTTGCCGCTTCGTAAGTGCTGGTTTTAACCTATGTTTTACTGGAACCGTTGCTCTTTGTGTGGCCACAGATGGATGTCGACAAACTGTCCAGCCGAACGTTGGTCGGCTGTGATGCATCTACTCCCTGAGGTGTTGCCATGGTAAATACTCAATACGGTCAAAATTACCCACTCAGTTTCAATAGGCCTGATCTTGACGGGCAACCCACCTCGCGGGAGGACAAATACAAGAACACTTCAAATTTGAATCTGGTAAAGACGTTTGGGAATAACTTTGATTACTTCGTCAATACCAAGACCGGCTTCGTGGACCAGGCCAGACTCCGTGAAGTGGCGGCTCGTCCGCTGACCGGTCATTCCGTCGACGACAATATGACGCTATTGGCAGGCGAAATCCTTAATCGCCCGGACGTGAACCGCAAGTTGGATAAGTTGAATGAGCGCGGTATACACGACGGTCTAGTTGACCGTGAAAACGTTGAACAGCTCGTTGATTACTACACGAGCGATGACGCGTCTGCCGGCCAGCAGTCCAGGGCCGGAGAGCCGAGCACTGCACCGTCATTTTCGCAGGCTTACCCTGCGCAATATGAGCGCCCCATTAATAACGTCGGAGCGTTCAACCAGCCCGCAATGAATCATTCACCGGGGGACTATCGCGCGCCTTCGAATACCACGGTTGCACGGGATTTTGCCGATAACTTCAGCTACTTCCAGGGCCCGTCCGGCTTTGTCACACGTGCAGTCCTTGAGGACGCTGCCAATCGTCCGTTGACCGGTAACCCGGTAGAAGACCGGATGACACTGCTGGCCAACGAGATTCTCAGCCGTCCTGAAATGAGTCATTTGCTCGATGCAATCAACCACAGTGGTCTTGAAGACGGGCTGATCAGCCAGGGGGACGCGAACAGGGTGGTTGATTACTACCAATCCCAAGAGACACCGTCCATGCAGAGTTGGGCCGGAAGGTACACCGGTTCCATGCAGCGCCAACGTGTTGAAAACACCTATGACGAGTACTATCGCCCGCAGGCATTCGGCAGCATGTCCGCATCGTCGCAAGGCGAAGGCATGAGCCCGCAGAGTGGTGAGGTTTTTCGTGAGTTGAGAGGTGCCACAAACGCTGATTTGGCGAAAGAGCTGGGTAATAACTTTGACTACTTCGCTCCCAACGCCAATGACAAAATCAGCCAGCAATCATTACGTGAAGTAGCAAGCCAGACGATGGACGGCAATCCCGTGAACGATAGGATGACCCTGCTGGCCCGGGAGATCCTTAGCCGGCCGGAGTTCAACCGTCAGTTGGACTCCGTTACCGACAGCGATCTACCGGACAGGCTGATTGGACGCGATACAGTCCAAACATTGGAGTTATGACTTTTCATGCTCAGGTAGAGCGCCTTGCGGGGGTGTCGGACTGAACGTCCTGTCGGGCAACGTTCAGTCGTCAGCTGGGTGTGATCATCCTTTCCGGCCGCACCTGTCGCTCATAATCTTCGGCGGTTATCAGCCCTAGTTGCACCGCCGCGTCCTTGGGTGACAGGCCCTCGTCCGCGGCCTTACGGGTGATCTGCGCCACGCGGTCATAGCCCAGCACCGGGTTCAGTGCGGTCGCCATCAATAATGAGTGCTCCACATTGTGCGCCAGTTGCCGGCGGTTCACTTCCAGGCCGCCCAGCAGCTTGTGGGTGAACAGGCTGGCGCAGTCGCTGAGTACCTCGATCGAGTGCAGCAGGTTGTGGATCAATACCGGCTTGGCCACGTTCAATTCGAAGGTGCTGGAAGCCCCCGCCAGGGTGATGGTGGTGTGGTTGCCGATCACCTGCATCGCCGCCTGCACCAGCACTTCGGCGATGGTCGGGTTGCGTTTGCCGGGCATGATCGAAGAGGTCAGGCCGTCGTCGGGCACGATCAATTCACCCAGGCCGCAGCGCGGCCCCGAGCCAAGCAGGCGGATGTCATTGGCGATCTTGGTCAGTGACACGGCGAGCACATTCAATGCCCCAGAGGCTTCTACCAAGGCATCGTGGGTGCCCATGCCTTCGAACTTGCACGGGTTGGTTTCGAAGCGTTCGCCAGTGAGTCGGCTGATTTCCTCGCAGAACGCCAGGTCAAAACCCGCCGGTGTATTCAGTCCAGTGCCCACCGCTGTCCCCCCTTGGGGCAGCAGGCGCAGGCGCGGCATGCACGCTTCGATGCGCGCGATGCCGTGCTGGATTTGCTGGGCAAACGCGCCAAATGCCTGGCCTTGGCTCATGGGCACCGCATCCATCAGGTGGGTACGGCCGATTTTAAGCACCTCCTGCCAGGCGTCGGCTTTGTTATCGAGCGCATCACGCAGATGGCCCAGCACAGGCAGCAGTCGACCGCGCAGTTCCAGCACAGTGGTCAGGTGCATCACCGTGGGGAAGCTGTCGTTGGACGACTGTGAGCGGTTCACATGGTCGTTGGGGTGCACCGGCGACTTGCTGCCCAGTTCGCCGCCGAG
The DNA here is from genome assembly GCF_054668895.1 of Pseudomonas sp. H3_E07. NCBI lineage: Bacteria > Pseudomonadati > Pseudomonadota > Gammaproteobacteria > Pseudomonadales > Pseudomonadaceae > Pseudomonas > Pseudomonas sp. H3_E07. The sequence goes on along the minus strand of NZ_CP162795.1, from coordinate 372,007 downwards.
GGTGAGGTTGGCGCAGTTGGCGATCACCTCATTGGCGTTCATGTTGGTCTGGGTGCCGGAGCCGGTTTGCCAGATCGACAGCGGGAAGTGCTGGTCAAGGTCGCCTTTGGCCAGTGCTTCGGCGGCCTGTTCGATCGCTTGCGCCAGGGCCGGCGCCAATACGCCGAGGCGTGCATTGGCACGCGCACACGCACGTTTTTGTTGGCCAAAGGCGCGGATCAGGCTGGCGGGGAACGGCTGCTTACTGCCGAAGACCTCCAGCGCCCGTTGGGTTTGCGCGCCCCAGTAGCGGTCGGCCGGTATGGACACAGGGCCGAACGCGTCATGTTCGATTCGCAGAGTCGTCATCACGAGGCTCCGTTAAAGCGCAGCGCCGGCAGCACGCCCGAGCACGCGTTGGTATTCATCCTGGGCAGTCTGTTGGGAGAACTCCCCGGACCATTTCGACACCACCACCGTCGCGACGCTATTGCCGATGGTGTTGCAGGTGGCAATGGCCATCGACATGAAGCGGTACACGCCGAACAGCAGTGCCAGGCCTTCTGCCGGCAGCACGCCGATGGCCGTGACCGTCGCGGCGAACACCACGAAGCTGCCACCCGACACCGCCGCCGCGCCTTTGGAGGTCACCAGCATGATCGCGATGATGCCCAGCTGTTGTTCCCAGCTCAGCGGCACTCCGTAGGCATTGGCGATAAACAGCACGCACAGCGACATGTAGATCGAGGTGCCGTCGAGGTTGAACGCATAGCCGGTGGGCAGCACCAGGCCAACGCTCTGTTTGGAGCAGCCGAATTTCTCGAGTTTTTGCAGCAGGCGCGGCAGGGCGCTTTCCGACGAGGCGGTGCCGAGCACGATGAAGATTTCATCCTTGATATAGGTGAGGAAGCGCCACAGGCTGAAGCCGCTCAACCGGCATACGGCGCCGAGCACCACACAGATAAAGAATGCGATGCCGACGTAGAACATCAACACCAGGTTGGCCAGGGACATCAGCACCGCCGTGCCATTGCTGCCCACCGCGTAAGCCACCGACCCGAAGGCACCCAGGGGCGCGAACTTCATGATCAGGTTGATAAACTCGAAGAAGCACTCGGAGATGCGGTTCAGGCCGTCTTCGATCACTTCGCGGCGTTCGGGCTTCAACGCCAGCAGGGCGAAGCCGAACAACACCGAGATCACCAGTACTTGCAGCAACTGGCCGCCGGCGAAGGCACCGACGAAATTGTCCGGAAAGATGCCGTAGATAAAGTCCAGGGTCGACGCCGGCGCATGCCCCTTGGCCACGGCGGCACTCGCGGCGGTCGCGGCGGCGCTGCTCGGGTGGGCGTCGTGCATGCCGGAGCCGATCTGCAACAGGTTGCCCCACAACAGGCCGATGGCCAGGGCAATGGTGGAGACCACTTCGAAGTAAATCAACGCGCGCAAGCCGACCTTGCCGACGCGCTTGATATCGCCGGCCGAGGCGATGCCGTGGACCACGGTGAAAAACACCAGCGGCGCGACGGCGGTCTTGATCAGCTTGAGGAAGATATCGCCAAGGATCTTGAAACCGGCGGCCAGCTCGGGGGCGAGAAAGCCGAAGGCGATGCCGAGGAACATGGCGGCGATGACCTGGAAGGTCAGGTCCTTGTAGAGCGGTTTTTTTGCGGTGGTGGATGACATGTCTGTGCTCTCATTGTTGTTATGGTTCGGGTGTTACACAGGCTTGTGAAACGAAAGAGAACCCCTGTGGGAGCGGGCTTGCTCGCGAAAGCGCTCTGTCAGTTGATGCATTGGTTGACTGAGGCATTGCATTCGCGAGCAAGCCCGCTCCCACAGTTGGATCTTCATCCGCGTTGGCGTCAGCGTTTCACGGCACCCTGGCGCGCCAGCGCGATATCCACCATCTGCGGCGCCAGCCCCAGGTAGTTGGCGGGATCGGTCAGGCGTTGCAGCTCGGCCAGGTCCAGTTGCGCGGTGGCTTCACCCTGGGCGAGCAGGGCGTCGAGCAAGCTGGTGCCCTGGTCGTTAGCCATGCGGCACGCGGCATACACCACGTCATGGGCCACTTGGCGGCCAAGGGCCGGGGCGAGGCCCATCATCACGGCTTCGGCGACGATCAGGCCCTGGGTCATGTCGAGGTTCTTGCGCATGCGCTCGGGGCGCACCTCCAGGCCGGCGAGCATAAAGGTCGCCTGGCCGAGGGACGCGGCGCTGAGCGCAAAGGCTTCGGGAATGGCGATCCACTCCGCCTGCCACGGGCCGGTGGAGCGTTCGAAGTCCTGGATCATCGCGTCGAGCATCAGCCCGGCGTGTTGGCGCACGCCCTTGGCGGCGGCGTACATCAGCTCGCAGGAAATCGGATTGCGCTTTTGCGGCATGGTGCTGCTGGCGCCACGGCCCTTGACGAACGGCTCGTACACTTCGCCCAGCTCGCTGGTCATCATCATCATGATGTCGAGTGCGATCTTGCCCAGGGAACCGGTGACCAGCCCGAGGAAGTTCAGGGTCTCGGCCAGGCCATCGCGGGCCACGTGCCAGGTGGCCTGCGGTACGCCCAGGCCGAGTTCGCTCATCAACGCTTCCTGGACTTCCAGGCCTTTGTCGCCGAGGGAGGCGAGGGTACCTGCAGCCCCGGCGAACTGGCCGATTTCGACGCGTGGGCGCAGTTCCACCAAGCGCTCGGCGTGGCGATCGAACATGCTCAGCCACACCGCGCACTTGTAGCCGAAGGTGATCGGCAGCGCGTGCTGCAAGTGTGTGCGGCCGGCCATGGGCGTGTCGCGATAACGCTCGGCCAGGCCGGCGAGCAGCCCGCGCACGGTCTGGATATCGCGCTCGACGATGGCCAGTGCGGCGCGTACTTGCAGGACCACGGCGGTGTCCATGATGTCCTGCGTGGTGGCGCCCCAATGCACGTAGCGGCCCGCTTCACCACAGATCTTCGACAGTTGCTCAACCAGCGGCAGGATCGGGTAACCGACGATTTCTGTCTCGTGCTGCATCAGCGCCAGGTCCAGGGCTTCGTACTGCGACAGCGTGGCGATCTGCTCGGCCGCGTCGGTCGGGATAACGCCGCAACGCGCTTCGGCGCGGGCCAGGGCCACTTCCACTTCGATATAGCGTTCGATCAGGGCTTTATCGGAGAACACGCCGCGCATTTCGGCGGTGCCGAACATGTCGCGGAACAGGGCGGAATCAAAAACGGTACTCGACATGGGAAAATCCTAATTGTTATTTTTAAACCATACATATTTTATATGTCCGTACATTATGATTGCGCTTGTGCTGATACACTGTCAACTCGATAAAGAGGGTAAAAATGGAAAGCGTGAGCCAGAGGCGTTATGCGGCGGTTGCCAAGGATTTGATCGACCAGATTGGCAGCGGCCATTACCCGGTGGGTTCGTTGTTGCCGACTGAGTTCGAACTCTGCTCGCTGTATGCGGTGAGCCGCCACACCGTGCGCGCGGCCATTGACCAGTTGCAGGGGCAGGGCATGGTCTCGCGGCGCAAGCGCGTGGGCACGCGCGTCGAAGCGTCGTCGCCTCAGGGGGGGTACTCCCAGGCGATGGCGTCGGTGGCCGACCTCGTGCAAGTGGCCGAAACCCATATCCGCGATATCCAGGCGGTGCGCGAGTTCGTTGTCGACATCGCCCTGGCCCGGCGCCTGGGGTTGGAGCCGGGCGGGCATTACTTCTGTGTGTCGAGCATCAAGGTCGATGCCGGCGCTGGCAATGCGCCGTTGTGCTGGACCGATGTATATGCCGAACAGACCTTTGCCGAGGTGATTCCTGAAGCACGCAAGCACCCGGATGAACTGATCGCGGCACTGATCGGCAAGGCCTTCTCGCGGCACATCGATGTGGTGGACCAGCAAGTGCGCCCGGTACAGTTATCGTCTGAATTGGCCGCCAGTCTCAAGGCGCAGAGCGGTGCGCTGGGGCTGACCATCATTCGCCAGTACCGCGATGAGGCCGGCGTGCTGATCGCCGTATCGGAATCGGTCTACCCTGCCGACCGTTTCACCCTGACCATGCAGATGAAACGCGACAAACGCTAGGCCACGTTGAAAAACGCCACCTTGGTGCTCAAGCGATCCGCCAGCTCCGCCAGTTCGTGATTGGAATTTTCCACCTGCTCGGAGCCCGCCGCCGATTGCACGGTGGAGCTGTGGATGCGCGTGACGTTCTGTGCAACCTCTTCAGCCGCCGCGCTTTGCTGCACGGAAACACTGGCGATCTGCGCGTTCATCGCATTGATCGCGCCGACTTCCTGGCTGATCTTGCCGAGCGCCAACTGAGAGTCGCGGGTCTGCGTCACGGTGGTCTGGGCCAGGCTGCGGCTGCGTTGCATGATGTCGGCGGCGTCCTGGGTGCCGCTTTGCAGCTTGCCGATCATGTCGCGGATTTCCTGGGTGGACTCCTGGGTGCGCGTCGCCAGGGAGCGCACTTCATCGGCCACCACCGCAAATCCTCGGCCATGTTCACCGGCACGTGCGGCCTCAATCGCCGCGTTCAGCGCCAACAGGTTGGTCTGGGCGGCGATGGCGTTGATCACTTCGATCACGGTTTCGATGTTTTCACTGTCGCTGGACACCTGGTTGACCCGAAGGGTGGCCTGGTCGAGGATCGTCGCCAATTCTTCGATGGACACGGTCACTTCGCCCACCAGGCGGTGGCCGCTGTCCACTTCGGCGTCGGCCAGGATAGTCGCCTTGGATGCGGCGGAAGCGTAGCCCGAGACCTCGCTGACCGAGGCGGCCATTTGCGTGATTGCGGCGGCCACGTGCTGGGCTTCGCTGGTCTGCAGGTTGATCTGCTGGCGGTTATCGCTGGCCACTGACAGCAGGGTGACCGAGGAATGGCGCAGGGCCTGGGCTGCCGAGCGCACTTCGCTGATGGTGTCGCTCAGGCGTGCCAGGGCGTTTTTCAGGATGCCCATCACGCTGTCGGGGTAGCGGGTCTCGATGCGCTGGTCCAGCTCGCCATCGGCCAGGCGGCGGATCGCCTCGGCGACTTCCTCCGGCTCTGCGCCAAGGGTGGCCTTGACCTTGCGGATAATCAGCAGTGACACCAGCACGCTCAAGATGATCGCGACGGCGCTGGCCAGCACCATCAGCATGGCAAAGGTGCCGGCAGCCGATTGCACGGTATCCAGGCGTTGCTTGATGTGCGCTTCTTCGAAGTCGATCAGCGCATTCACGCGTTTGAGCCACTCGGTGTAGTGGATCGAAGCCTGGGCCAGCAGCAAGTCCTGGGCGCCGGCAATGTCATTGCTGCGACGCAGGTTGATCACCCGTTCGGTGGACGCCAGGGCCTGGGTCTCGATGGCCTTGATATCACCCAGCAGACGGGTTTCCTCGGCGCTGGCGGTGGTGTTGGCGAACAGGCGGTCCAGCATCACGGCAGAGTCCTGGTAATCGCGCTTGAGCTGGTCGATCTCGGCCAGATGGCGGTTGAGCGCCGCTTCATCCTTGACCAGTACCGCATCGCGAATGGCGATGGCGCGGTTGTGCACGCTGCCACGGAAGTTGATCGCGTAGCGCTGGACGACGGCGGCTTTTTCACCGACATCCTTGAGCGTACTGTCGATAAAACCCACGCGTTGAATACCGACGGCAGTGATCAGCACCAGCAACGACAAGGTGGACGCGAAGCCCAGCCCGATACGCATTGCCAACGACATAGGGTTTTTCATAAAAGGCTCGATATTCAAGGGGGCAGGAGTGATGGCTAAAAGCTATCTTCGCGGTGGAATCTAACGACCTGCCTGCCTGGCGTCCAATCAGTAAATACTTAAGCTGTCATCGAGCGAATTGATGGAATAAAACCGCGACACCGTCGTTAATACGTCATCCAACGTATTTCCCGTTTTTCCTGGCCGCCTGAGACTGGATCCCACGCACCCCGTCATCCGTCCAGGAGCCAGTCCATGACCGAAACGCTGATCAAAGTCGACCTCAACCAGCCTGTCACCGAGAACGAGCAGATCCATAACCGCTGGCACCCGGACATCCCCATGGCCTGTTGGGTCAAGCCGGGCGATGACTTCATCCTGGAAACCTACGATTGGACCGCCGGCGCGATCAAGAACAATGACGACGCCAGCGATGTGCGCGATGTCGACCTGTCGACCGTGCACTATCTGTCGGGCCCGGTGGGTGTACACGGCGCCGAACCGGGGGATTTGTTGGTGGTGGACTTGCTGGATATCGGTGCCAAGGCCGATTCCCAGTGGGGCTTCAATGGTTTTTTCTCGCGGCAGAACGGCGGTGGTTTCCTTACTGATCACTTCCCCAGCGCGCAGAAAGCCATCTGGGACTTCAAAGGCATGTTCACCCGTTCGCGGCATATCCCCGGGGTGAACTTTGCCGGGCTGATCCACCCAGGCTTGATCGGTTGCCTGCCCGACCCGGTGATGCTCGCCGACTGGAACCGTCGCGAGCAGGAGCTGATTGACACAAACCCGACGCGCGTTCCGCCACTGGCCAACGCACCGCTGGCCGCCACTGCCCACATGGGCAAACTCACCGGGCAGGCCCGTGACGATGCGGCAGCGACCGGCGCACGCACAGTGCCGCCGCGCGAGCATGGCGGTAACTGCGATATCAAGGATTTATCCCGGGGCTCGAAGATCTTCTTCCCGGTCTACGTCAACGGCGCCGGGCTGTCGGTGGGCGATCTGCACTTCAGCCAGGGCGACGGCGAAATCACCTTTTGCGGCGCGATCGAGATGGCTGGTTGGGTGCACATGAAGGTCGAGCTGATCAAGGGCGGCATGGCCAAGTACGGGATCAAGAACCCGGTGTTCAAGCCGAGCCCGATCACGCCGAACTACAAGAATTACTTGATCTTCGAAGGCATTTCGGTGGACGAACAGGGCCAGCAGCACTACCTGGACGTCAATGTCGCCTACCGCCAGGCGTGCCTGAATGCGATCAACTACCTGACCAAGTTCGGCTACTCGCCGGCCCAGGGTTACGCGCTGCTCGGCTCGGCACCGGTGCAAGGGCATATCAGCGGCGTGGTGGACATCCCGAATGCCTGCGCCACATTGTGGCTGCCGACGGAAATCTTCGAGTTCGACATCAACCCCAACGCCAGTGGCCCAACTCAATTTCTCGACGGCAGCATCGACCTGCCCATCGCTCCGGACCTCTAGCCATGCCGACCTACGAATACGCCTGCGACACCTGCGGCACCTTCACGATGTTGCGCCCGATTGCACAGCGCAACGAACCCAGCCAATGCCCGTATTGCGCAGGGCCCGGCGGGCAGTTGCGGGTGTCGGCTCCGGCGCTGCAAACCCTGTCGGCCAACCAGCGCAGGGCCATCGCCGGCAACGAGCGCAGCGCCAACGCGCCGCAAACGGTCGGCGAATACCAGGACAGCCGCAAACACCCGGCCGGTTGTAGTTGCTGCGGCACCCGCAAGAAGGTCGAGCCCAGCAAGGCCAACCCCTTGGGGCTCAAGACCCGCACCGGCCCACGGCCGTGGATGATCAGTCACTAGAACAGGAGCGTTGTAATGCGCCATGGCGACATTTCCAGCAGCCCGGACACCGTCGGTGTAGCGGTGGTGAACTACAAGATGCCGCGCCTGCACAGCAAGGCCGAGGTCATCGACAACGCAAGCAAGATTGCCGAGATCATTGTCGGCATGAAACAGGGCCTGCCCGGTATGGATTTGGTGGTGTTCCCGGAATACAGCACCATGGGGATCATGTACGACCATGACGAGATGATGGCGACCGCCGCGAGCATTCCCGGCGAGGAGACCGCGATCTTCTCGGTAGCCTGCCGCCAGGCGAATACCTGGGGCGTGTTCTCCCTGACCGGCGAGCGCCACGAAGAACATCCGCACAAGGCGCCCTATAACACCTTGGTATTGATCAATAACCTGGGCGAGATCGTGCAGCGCTATCGCAAGTGCATTCCCTGGTGCCCGATCGAGGGTTGGTATCCGGGGGATCGCACCTACGTGTGCGACGGGCCCAAGGGCATGAAGATCAGCCTGATCATCTGCGACGACGGCAACTACCCGGAGATCTGGCGAGACTGCGCCATGAAGGGCGCCGAGCTGATCGTGCGGTGCCAGGGCTATATGTACCCGGCCAAGGAGCAGCAGGTGCAGATGTCCAAGAGCATGGCCTGGGCCAATAACTGCTATGTGGCGGTGGCGAATGCGGCGGGGTTCGACGGGGTGTACTCGTACTTCGGACACTCGGCGATCATCGGCTTTGATGGGCGCACCCTGGGCGAGTGCGGCGAGGAGGAGATGGGCATTCAGTATGCGCAGTTGTCGGTGTCGCAGATCCGCGATGCGCGGGCCAATGACCAGTCGCAGAACCATCTGTTCAAGCTGCTGCATCGGGGCTACACCGGCATGCATGCCTCGGGCGATGGCGACAAGGGCGTGGCGGATTGCCCGTTCGAGTTCTATCGCACCTGGGTCTTGGATGCGCAGAAAGCCCAGGAAAACGTGGAGAAAATCACCCGCAGCACGGTAGGCGTCGCGGAGTGCCCGGTGGCGAATTTGCCCCATGGTGGTCAAGAAAAGACGGCGGGGTAGGGCATGCGCTTTACCTTTGAACCGGCCCAGGTGATGGCCCTGCTGCGCAGCCGGATCATCGGCCAGGAGGCGGCGCTGGCCCAGGTGGAAGGCTTGCTCAAGGTGGTCAAGGCCGATATCAGTGAGCGTGACCGCCCCCTCAGCGTCAACCTGTTCATGGGGCCGACCGGTGTCGGCAAGACCGAAATCGTGCGCCTGCTGGCCCAGGCGCTGCACGGTCGTGCCGACGGTTTCTGCCGCATCGACATGCACACCCTGGCCCAGGAACATTACGCGGCCGCGCTGACCGGCGCGCCGCCGGGGTATGTGGGCAGCAAGGAGGGCATCAGCCTGTTCAACAGCGAGTTGATCCAGGGCACCTACAGCCGGCCGGGGATCGTGCTGTTCGATGAACTGGAAAAGGCCAGCCAGGAGGTGGTACGCAGCCTGTTGGGCATACTGGAAAACGGTCAGCTGACCTTGGCCGGCGGCACGCGCACGTTAGACTTTCGCAACAGTCTGATCTTCATGACCAGCAACATCGGCGCGCAACAGGCGCGTCGGCATCGCCTGCGTTTTACCCAGGGCTGGCGACGTCTGCTGCGCGTGTGTGTAAGGGGTGAGGCACAGGTGTTGGAAGAGGCGCTGCATGGGCATTTCGAACCGGAGTTTCTCAATCGGATCGACCGTATCCTGATGTTCGAGCCCATCGACGCGCAGTGGCTGGAGGCGCTGCTGGCGGTGGAACTCGACAAACTCAACCAGCGCCTGGCGGTGCAGCAGCGCTCGTTGGTGCTGGATGCGCAGGCGCGGGCTTGGCTGTGCCGCCAGCACGACATGCGATTTGGCGCGAGGGCGCTGGCCAGGCGCTTGCGGGTCGAACTGGAGCCCGCGATTGCCGAATGCCTATTGCAAGGTAATGCCCGACACCTGAGTGCGACAGTGCGCAACGCCTGTTTGGTGGTCGAACCCGAAAGCACAGGAAGATAGGATCCACTTACGGTATAACCCTCGGACGCTTTAGTTCTTCGAGGCCCCGTTTTTTCATGCAAAGCCCTTTGCAACGCCCGCTGTGGCAGATCTACCTGATCTTTCTGGCACCGATGGTCCTGTCCAACTTCCTGCAAAGTTTTTCCGGCACCCTCAACGGTATATATGTCGGGCAAATGCTCGGTACCCAGGCGCTGGCGGCGGTGTCGGGGATGTTTCCCATCGTGTTTTTCTTCATTGCCCTGGTGATTGGCCTGGGGGCGGGCGCCTCGGTGTTGATCGGCCAGGCCTGGGGTGCCCAGGAAACGGCAATGGTCAAGGCAATCACCGGCGCGACCCTGACCCTGGGCGCGCTGGTGGGTGTGGTTGCCGCAGTGTTGGGCAGCCTATTTGCGCGCCCGGCGCTGCAGGCGCTGGGCACACCGGTTGATGTGCTCGACGATGCGGTCGGCTATGCGCAGAAGATGATGCTGATCATGCCGCTGCTGCTGGTGTTCATCCTCTACACCCAGCTGCTGCGCGGTGTCAGCGACACGATCTCGCCGTTGCTGGCGCTGATGGTCTCGACCCTGGTCGGCCTGCTGCTGACGCCGGCGCTGATTCGCGGCTGGGTCGGCCTGCCACCCATGGGTATCCAGAGCGCGGTGTATGCCGGGCTGGTGGGCAACGCGTTAGCCATGCTGTTTTTGATCTTGCGCCTTCGGCATAAAAACCATGTGATGGCACCGGACCGCGAACTGCTCGCCGCCTTGCGCCTGGACCGTGTGATTCTTGGCAAAGTCCTGCGTATCGGCTTGCCCACCGGCCTGCAGATGGTGGTGCTGTCGCTGTCGGAATTGGTCATCCTTGCCTTGGTCAACGGCCATGGCTCCCAAGCCACGGCGGCCTATGGCGCGGTGACGCAGATCGTCAACTACGTGCAGTTCCCCGCGCTGTCGATTGCCATCACCGCGTCGATCCTCGGCGCCCAGGCGATTGGTGCCGGGCGTTTGGAGCGCATCGGCCCGATCCTGCGCACCGGCCTGTTGATCAACACCTGCCTTACCGGTGGCCTGATTGTGCTGGGTTACGTCTTGTCGCACTGGTTGCTCGGCCTGTTCATCACCGACGACGCGGCGCGGGTCAATGCCGAACACCTGCTGCACATCATGCTGTGGAGCATCCTGGTGTTTGGTTTCCAGGCTGTGATCGGCGGGATCATGCGCGCCAGCGGTGTGGTGCTGATGCCGGTGGTGATCTCGATTTTCTGTGTGCTCTGCGTTGAACTGCCGATGGCTTACCTGTTGAACGCCCACTTCGGCCTGGAAGGGGTGTGGATGGCGTTTCCGGTGACCTACCTGGCCATGCTGGCATTGCAGACTGCGTATTACCGCCTGGTGTGGCGACACAAGCAGATCAAGCGGTTGGTGTAAGGCTGAGGCCACGCAACAACAGCTCCAGGCCCTGCAAACCTTGCTCCAGCCGCTCGCCCGGATGCTCATTCCGGGCGATCCACAGGGCGGTGTTGACCAGGCTGCCGTTGATCAATTGCGCCAGCGCGGCGCTCGGGGCGGGGCGGATGACACCGGTTTGCATCAGGGCTTCCAGCCGTTGGCGCAACGACTCGACACACTGTTGCTGGGAGCCGGTATCGCCCAATACGGCGGGCGCATCCTGCAACACAATGCGCTGGATCTCGTCGTCCTGAGCCATGCGCAAATAGGCGCGGCAACGTTCGCAAAAGCCGGCCCACGGATCCGTTGCTTCATCTGTAATGCGCTGCAAGTGTGTGTCCATCTCACTGTCGAGTTGGGCAACGACGGCGGCCAACAGTCCTTTTTTGTCACCAAAGTGATGGTACAACGCGCCGCGTGTCAGGCCGGCGCGGGCGGTAAAATCGTCCATCGATGTGTTCGCGTAGCCTTGGGTGGCAAAGGCCTGTCGCGCGCTGGCGATCAGCCGGGCGCGGGTCTCTTCGATCATTTCGGCACGGGCTCGGCTCATGGTAGGTCTCACAACGGGCAAGTGAACGATTGACATACGTCGCGTATGTTACGCATGATTTGCCACATACGCACCGTATGTATTTTGCCTTGGTCATTGCAGATAGCAAGTCGCAGGCATTCAGGAAGAGGTCCAGCAGGATGGCAAACCCTTACGCCGAGTTATTCCAGGTCCCCGGCGCCCGGGCCTTTGTACTGGCAGGCATGCTGGCGCGCATGCCCGTGTCGATGACAGGAATTGGCTTGATCACCATGCTTTCCCAGGTGCACGGCGGTTACGGCCTGGCGGGTTCGGTGGCGGCGGTATTTGCCCTGGCCACGGCGTTTTGCGCACCCCAGGTATCGCGGCTGGTGGATCGCTACAGCCAGGGTCGGGTGCTGCCGGTGGCCGCGCTGATCGGCGGTGGGGCTTTGTTGATGGTGCTGCTGTGCACCCGCTTGCAGGCACCGAACTGGACGTTGTTCCTGTTTGCCGCCTTGGCCGGTTGCATGCCGAACATGTCGGCCATGGTGCGTGCGCGCTGGACCGAGTTGTACCGTGGCCAGCCCAAGTTGCAGACCGCGTTCGCCCTGGAGTCGGTGCTGGATGAGGTGTGCTTCATCATCGGGCCACCCATTTCGGTGGGTTTGAGCGTGGTGCTGTTCCCCGAGGCGGGGCCCTTGGTGGCGGCGCTGTTACTGGCGGTCGGCGTCACCACCTTTGTATTGCAACGTGAGACCGAGCCTCCCGTCCATGAACATCAGGACCATCACGGCGGCTGGCTGATTGCATCGCCCTCGGTGCTGATCCTGATGATCCTGCTGCTGGCCATGGGCGTGATCGTCGGCGTGGTGGACGTGGTCAGCGTCGCCTTTGCCCAGCATCAGGGCCAGCCGGCGGCGGCGAGCATTGTGCTGTCGGTGTACGCCATCGGTTCGTGCCTGGCGGGGCTGGCGTTCGGTACCCTCAAGCTCAAGGCACCGTTGCCCAGGCAGTTCCTGTTCTGCGGCGTGGCCACCGCGTTGACCACCTTGCCGTTGCTGCTGGTGAGCAACATCCCGGGGCTGGCGGTGGCGATCTTTATTTCCGGGCTGTTCTTCGCCCCCACGTTGATCGTGTCCATGGCCCTGGTGGAGCAGATCGTGCCCGCCAGCCGCCTGACCGAAGGCATGACCTGGCTGATCACCGGCCTCAGCATCGGCGTGGCCATCGGCGCCGCCAGTTCCGGTTGGATGATCGACCACTTTGGCGCCACCAGCGGGTTCTGGGTCGCGTTGGTGGCCGGGGCGGTGGTGCTGGGGGCCGCGGTGCTGGGGTATCGGCGGTTGGGATAATCGGCTTATCGCTGGGCAAGCGTCTGCACTGTGGTGGTGCGGAAAATCGCTCAAGGCTTGGCGAGTCAGGTCATTGAGGGTCAGTTTCTTGCGGGTCGCCGCCAGGGCCGCCGCCAAGTGCAGGTCATGGCCGACCCGGACATTGAAGGAGCCGTGCAAGGCTTCTCCGGTGTGTGGCCCAGGGACTGGCACGTAGTGAGGTAGTAGCCCAGTCGACGCAGCAGCGTGACGAGTTCGGGCCAGGTAAATGCCATGTGCTCATCGAGCAGTTTGGCGAGCAGCTTGTTTTGGGCAAGGCGTTTCCTGCGTGTAACTAAATTCAGTTGCAAAAAGTGGTGTTCGTCAATGCTAGCCCGACGTTGTGCGGTCTTCCTGAGACTGATGTAACCCTTGATGACACCTCGCCTTGCGCCTCCCATCCCCCCGCTAATTTTTCCCTCTCCGGTTCGTTTTATAGGGACGACGTGCCTTTGTGCTTCCTGCCTATTGCTCCGGACTCCAAGAAATGAATGCTGAAGACTCCTTGAAACTTGCTCGCCGGTTTATCGGGTTACCCCTGGAAAAACGCCAACTGTTCCTGCAGGCCTTGCAGAAAGAAGGCGTGGACTTTTCCCGGTTTCCGATTCCGGCAGGGGTGCAAGTGGAGGATCGCCAGGCGCTGTCCTACGCGCAGCAGCGCATGTGGTTTCTCTGGCAATTGGACCCGGCCAGCGGGGCCTACAACCTGCCGGGTGCCGTGCGGCTCAAGGGCGCGCTGAGCCTGGATGCGCTGGAGCAGGCGTTTGCCAGCCTGGTTGCGCGCCACGAAACCTTGCGCACCGTGTTCCAGCGCCAGGCGGATGAACGCCTGTTGCAGGTGGCGGCCGACACGTCGTTGACCGTCGAGCAACTCGATCTGAGCCACCTGGCCCTCGCCGAGCGTGAAGAGGCCGTCAACGCCGCTGCGACCCGTCAATCGCTGCTGCCGTTCGACCTGGAAAACGGCCCGCTGCTGCGCGTGCAACTGCTCAAACTCGACGCCCAGGAGCACGTGTTGCTGCTGACCCTGCACCACATCGTCTCCGACGGCTGGTCGATGAACGTGCTGATCGACGAGTTCATCCGCTGCTACGACGCCCATGAGCGCAGCCAGGCCCCACAATTGCCGGCCTTGCCGATCCAGTACAGCGACTACGCCCTGTGGCAGCGCCGCTGGCTCGAAGCCGGCGAGCAGGCGCGTCAGCTGGAGTACTGGCAGGCGCGCCTGGGTGATGAGCACCCGGTGCTGGAGCTGCCCACCGACCGCCCACGCCCGGCCATGCCGAGCTATCAGGGCACGCGCCATGATTTTGCGATCAACCCGCAGCTGGCCGCGCAATTGCGCACCTGTGCGCAAAAGCACAACGTCACCCTGTTCATGCTGTTACTCGGTGCCTTCAACGTGCTGCTGCATCGTTACACCGGGCAGGGCGATATCCGCGTCGGCGTGCCGATCGCCAACCGCAACCGCACGGAAGTCGAAGGCCTGATCGGCTTTTTCGTCAACACTCAAGTCCTGCGCACCGAGCTGACCGGGCAAACCCTTGTCACTGAGCTGCTGCAAAGCATCAAGGAACACGCACTGGGCGCCCAGGCTCATCAGGAGTTGCCGTTCGAGCGGCTGGTGGAAGCGCTCAAGGTCGAGCGCAGCCTCAGCCATACGCCGCTGTTTCAGGTCATGTACAACCACCAGCCAGTGGTGGCCGACATTGCAAACGTCAGCACGGCCTCCGGCCTGGAGCTGGCGCTGGTGGAGTGGCAAGGCCGTACCACCCAGTTTGACCTGACCCTCGACACCTATGAAAAATCCGGCACCCTGCACGCCGCGCTGACCTATGCCAATGACCTGTTCGACGCGCTGACCATCGAGCGCATGGCCGGGCATTGGATCCGCCTGTTGCAGGCCATGGTGGCGGACGGCACGCAGCGCATCGGCGAGTTGCCGATGCTGGCCGCAGATGAACAGCAATTGCTGGTCCACGCGTGGAACCAGACCGCCGAGGCGTACCCGACCGAGCGCGGCATCCATCACCTGGTCGAAGACCAAGTGCAGGCCACGCCCGACGCGCCGGCGCTGGTGTTCGGCACCACGACGCTGACCTACGCCCAGCTGGATGCGCGCGCCAACCAGCTGGCCCATGCCCTGCGCGAGAAGGGCGTAGCCCCGGACGTGCTGGTCGGAATCTGCATCGAGCGCTCCATCGAAATGGTGGTCGGTCTGCTGGCCATTCTCAAGGCGGGTGGCGCCTACGTTCCGTTGGATCCTGAATATCCCCAGGAACGCCTGGCCTACATGATCGAGGACAGTGGCATTCAGTTGTTGCTCAGCCAGCACAGCCTGTTGCCAGTGCTGCCTGTCGAGGGTATCCAGGTGATTGCCCTGGACCAGCCTGCCAGTTGGCTCGATGGCTACAGCGCCGAGTCGGCAAACGTCTCCCTTCACGCGCTGAACCTGGCCTACGTGATCTATACCTCGGGCTCCACCGGCAAGCCCAAGGGTGCCGGTAACAGTCATCGCGCACTGGTCAACCGCCTGTGCTGGATGCAGCAGGCCTACGGTCTGGATGCCCGCGATGCGGTCCTGCAGAAAACCCCGTTCAGCTTCGACGTCTCGGTGTGGGAGTTTTTCTGGCCGTTGATGACCGGCGCACGCCTGGTGGTCGCGGCCCCTGGCGAGCATCGCGAACCGGCCCGCCTGATCGAGACGATTGGTCGGCACGGCATCACCACGCTGCACTTCGTGCCCTCGATGCTCCAGGCGTTTATCCATGAGCCCGGAGTGCAGGCCTGCACCAGCCTCCAGCGCATCGTGTGCAGCGGCGAAGCCTTGCCGCTGGATGCGCAATTGCAAGTGTTTGCCAAGTTGCCTCAAGCCGGGCTGTTCAACCTCTACGGCCCGACCGAAGCGGCCATCGACGTCACCCACTGGACCTGCGTCGACGAAGGCGCCGACAGCGTGCCCATCGGCCGTCCAATCGCCAACCTCGGCACCTACGTGCTCGATGCCCAGCTCAACCCGGTGCCCGCTGGCGTCAGCGGCGAACTCTACTTGGGCGGCATTGGCCTTGCCCGCAGTTACCACCGGCGCCCGGCGCTCACCGCAGAACGTTTTGTGCCCAGCCCCTTCGGTGACGGCGCGCGTCTGTATCGCACGGGCGACCGCGTGCGTCAGCGGGCCGACGGGGTGATTGAGTACCTTGGCCGTCTCGATCACCAGGTCAAGCTGCGCGGCCTGCGGATCGAGCTGGGTGAAATCGAGACACGCCTGATGCAACACCCCTCGGTGCGCGAAGCCGTGGTACTGGTGCAGGGTGGCAAGCAACTGGTGGCGTACCTGGTGCTGGAGGACACTGCGCCGGTCGACCTCAAAGCCTGGCTGCTCAGCAGCCTGCCCGAGTACATGGTGCCCAGCCATATGGTGCCCCTGGCCAAGCTGCCCGTGACCGCCAACGGCAAGCTCGACCGCAAGGCCCTGCCATTGCCGGATGTCGCGCCACAGCAGGCCTTTGTCGCCCCGGAAAACGACCTGCAGAAAGCCGTGGCGGCGATCTGGAGCGATGTGCTGGGTGTGGAACAGGTCGGCCTGGACGACAACTTTTTCGAACTGGGCGGCGATTCGATCATCTCCATCCAGGTGGTCAGCCGTGCGCGCCAGGCGGGTATTCGCCTCAGCCCACGGGACCTGTTCCAGTACCAGAGCGTGCGCAGCCTGGCGCTGGTGGCGACCTTCGAGCAGGCGACTGCTATCGATCAGGGGCCGGTGACCGGCGAGGTGATCCTCACGCCCGTCCAACACAGCTTTTTCGAGCAGGCGATCCCGGCGCGTCAACACTGGAACCAGTCGTTGCTGCTGACCCCGCGTGAAGCCCTTGAGCCCGCGCGCCTAGAGGCCGCCTTGACTCGGTTGATCAACCACCACGACGCCCTGCGCCTGCGTTTTGTGCAGCAGGCAGACGGTTGGCGACAAGCTCACGCCGAGCCGGTTGCCACCGCGTCGTTGTGGCAATCCCAGGTTGCTGACGAGGCCGAGTTGGCCGCGCTGTGCGACGAGGCGCAACGCAGTCTCGACCTCGAACAGGGCCCGCTGCTGCGCGCGGTCCTGGCCGTGATGGCCGACGGCACCCAGCGCCTGCTGCTGGTGGTGCACCACTTGGCGGTGGACGGTGTGTCGTGGCGCATCCTGCTCGAAGACTTGCAACAGGCCTATCGCAACGCCGCGTTGCCAGCCAAGACCAGCGCCTACCAGCTGTGGGCGCAGCAGTTGCAGCGCCATGCACAGACGCTGGACGAGCAACTGCCGTATTGGCAAGCGCAGACCGCGAGTGCCGATCTGCCGTGCGACAACCCCCAGGGCGGCCTGCAAAATCGCCTGGGCAGCCTGCTGGAGATCCGTCTCAGTGCCGAACACACTCGGCAACTGCTGCAAGATGCCCCGGCGGCCTACCGCACCCAGGTCAACGACCTGCTGCTGACCGCGTTGGCACGGGTCATCAGCCGCTGGAGCGAACAGCCCGCCGCGCTGATCCAGCTGGAAGGCCATGGCCGTGAAGACCTGTTCGACTCGGTTGACCTGAGCCGCACCGTCGGCTGGTTCACCAGCCTGTTCCCTGTGCGCCTGCACGCCGATGGCGAGCTGTCGGCGGCGATCAAATCGGTGAAGGAGCAACTGCGCGCCGTGCCGCACAAAGGCATTGGCTACGGCCTGTTGCGCTACCTCGGCACGCCTGACGCCCGCGAAGCGTTGTCAGCCTTGGCCGCGCCACGCATCACCTTCAACTACCTGGGCCAGTTCGACCGCCAGTTCAATGAGTCGGCGCTGTTCGTCCCGGCTACCCAGGGCAGTGGCCAGGCCCAGGACCCGCAGGCGCCGCTGGCCAACTGGCTGACCGTGGAAGGGCAGGTGTATGGCGGTGAACTCGCTTTGCAGTGGGGATTCAGTCGCGAGATGTTCGACGTGGCGACGGTCCAGCGCCTGGCCGATGACTACAGGGCGGAACTCCAGGCCCTGATCGAACACTGTTGCGCCACGCCGGCGGGGCAGGTCACGCCTTCGGACTTCCCTCTGGCACGCCTGACCCAGCAGCAACTGGACGGCTTGCCCATCGCCGGGCCGGCGATTGCCGATCTCTACCCATTGTCGCCGATGCAGCAGGGCATGTTGTTCCACACCCTGTATGAGCCTGAGGCCGAGGCTTACATCAACCAGTTGCGCCTGGACATCGAAGGCTTGGACCTGCTGGCGTTCGGCCGTGCCTGGCAAGCCGCGCTGGACCGCCATGACATTCTGCGCAGCAGCTTCCACTGGCTTGGCCTGGACAGCGCCCATCAGGTGATCCAGCGCCAGGTCGATGTGCAGTTGCATGTGATCGAAGACATCGACGCCGACTGCGATGCGCTCGCCGTGGCCGAGCGCGAGAAAGGTTTCACACTGAATGCAGCGCCGCTGTTTCGCCTGATGCTGGTACGCGGTGCCGGTACGGCCTGGCACCTGATCTTCACCAGCCACCACATCCTCATGGACGGCTGGAGTAACGCGCAGTTGCTGGGTGAGGTCATCGCTCATTACGCCGGGCACGCCGTGCCAGCGCCGCTGGGGCAGTTCCGCGATTACCTGGGTTGGCTGCATCAGCAAGCTTCGGGCGAGACGTTCTGGAAAGCCACTCTGGCACCGTTGCAAACGCCCACCTTGCTGGCGCAGGCGCTGCGTGTACCGACCGAAGGCAAAGGCATGGCTGAGCATCAGGTGCTGCTGGGCGACGACTTCACGCGTGCCCTCGGCGAGTTTGCCCGCCGCCACAAAGTCACCCTCAACACCGTGCTTCAAGGCGCCTGGAGCTTGTTGCTGCAGCGCTATACCGGGCAGGACTGCGTGGCCTTTGGCGCCACGGTCGCGGGGCGCTCGGCACCGTTGCCGGGAATCGAACAGCAACTGGGCCTGTTCATCAACACGCTGCCCATTGTCAGCGCGGCCTCGCCAGCGCTGTCGGTGGCCGGTTGGCTGAGCGAACTGCAAGCGCTCAACCTGAGCTTGCGCGACCACGAACATGTGCCGCTCTACGACATCCAGGACTGGGCGGGGCAGCAGGGCGCTGCGTTGTTCGACACCTTGTTGGTGTTCGAAAACTTCCCGGTGGCCGAAGCCTTGAAACAAGGCGCGCCCGCCGGCCTGACGTTCGGACGCCTGCACAACCATGAGCAGACCCACTATCCGCTGACGCTGGGGATCGAGTTGGGCGCCAGCCTGCGCCTGGAGTTCGGCTACGACCAGGCCCGATTCAGCGCGCAGCAGGTTGCTCGACTGAGCGGCAACCTGCATCACCTGCTGGTGCAGATGCTCGCAGACGCCCAGGCACCGCTTGGCAACCTGCGCCTGCTCGACGCCGCTACTCACCGCGACGTGCTCGCTCATAGCCGGGCGACCGGTGCCGCCCCGCGCCAGCTGCGCGTGCACGAGCGTATCGCCGCCCAAGCTGCCGCCACGCCTGACGCGCTGGCGGTACAAGCGGGCGACGCGCGCCTGAGCTACGCACAGCTGAATGACCACGCCAACCGTCTTGCCCATCGCCTGCTGGCGCTGGGTGTTGGCCCAGGCCAGCGCGTCGGCCTGGCGGCCCGACGTGGCCCGCAGTTGATCGTCAGCCTGCTGGCGGTGCTCAAAAGCGGCGCCGCCTATGTGCCGCTGGACCCGAACTATCCGACCGAACGCCTGGCCTACATGCTGGCGGACAGCCGCCTGGACCTGCTGCTCAGCGAAACCGGGCTGCTGGCCGACCTGCCACTGCCCCAAGGGCTGGCGCGTTTGGACTTCACCGCGTCGGGCGCAGAGTTGGCCGACTACCCGTCGACCCCTCCCGCCAACCATGCCGCCGCTGCCGACCTGGCCTATGTGATCTACACCTCCGGCTCGACCGGGTTACCCAAGGGTGTGGCTATCGACCATGCCGCCCTCAGCCAGTTCTGCGACAGCGCCGAGGCTTACAGCCGCTTGAGTGCTTCTGATCGCGTGCTGCAATTTGCGACGTTCAGCTTTGACGGCTTCGTCGAGCAATGCTACCCGCCGCTGTGTGTGGGCGCGGCGTTGATCATGCGCGGCGATGAGCTGTGGGATGCCGGGCAACTGGCCCGCGAAATCGTCGAGCAGGGCGTGACCCTGGCGGACTTGCCGGCTGCGTACTGGTATCTGCTCGCCAAGGAATGCGCCGTCGACCGACGCACCCTGGGCAACCTGCGCCAGGTCCACGTGGGTGGCGAGGCGATGTCGGTGGAAGGGCTGCGCGCCTGGCACACTGCCGGTCTGGGCGGCGTGCGCCTGGTCAACACCTACGGGCCCACCGAGGCCACCGTCGTGTCCAGCGTGCACGACTGCCAGTTGGCGGACGCCAGCGATGCGTTTGGCGTGCCGATTGGCCGGGCCATCGAAGGCCGTGCCTTGTATGTGCTGGACAGTGGTTTCGAACTGCTGGCCAGCGATGGCGTGGGCGAGCTGTGCATCGGCGCCGAGCACGGCCTGGCGCAATGCTATTTTGACCGCCCGGCGTTGACCGCCGAGCGCTTCCTGCCGGACCCGTTTTCCGCCGTGCCGGGTGCACGGCTCTACCGCAGTGGCGATCTGGCCCGTTACAACGAGGCGGGTGCGCTGGAGTACGTCGGGCGTATCGACCATCAAGTGAAAATTCGCGGTTTCCGCGTGGAAATGGGCGAGATCGAAGCCAGCCTGCAAGCCTTGCCGTCGTTGCGTGAAGCGGCTGTCATCGCGCAACCGAGCGCGACGGGCACGCAATTGGTGGCGTATGTGGTGCCCGTTACGGCGCAGACGCTCGACCCGCAAGCATTGGCGGCCACCTTGCGCCAGTCCCTGCCGGACTACATGGTGCCGGGGCAATGGGTCATCCTTGAGGCCTTGCCGTTGAACAGCAACGGCAAGCTTGACCGTCGCGCATTGCCGGCGCCGGACCTGAATCAAGCGCGCCAGGCCTACCTGGCACCGCAGAATCCCCTTCAATCGCGATTGGCCGTCATCTGGCAAGCGGTGTTGCAAGTGGAACAGGTGGGCCTCAACGACCACTTCTTCGAACGCGGCGGCCATTCGTTGCTGGCGACCCAAGTGGTCTCGCGGGTGCGTCATGACCTGAAGCTGGAAGTGCCGTTGCGCGCACTGTTCGAACAACCGACGCTGGAAGCGTTCGCAGCCGCTTGCGCCGGGTTGCAGACCGCCCCGGCGCTGCCGCTGGTGGCGGTGACGCGGGACCAGCCGCTGGCGCTGTCGTTCGCCCAGGAGCGCCAATGGTTCCTCTGGCAACTGGACCCGACCAGCGCGGCTTACCACGTGCCGAGTGCACTGCATCTGCGCGGACGCTTGGACGTCGCGGCGCTGGAGCAGGCGTTCCAGGTTCTGGTGCAGCGCCATGAGCCGCTGCGCACCACTTTTATGGAAGAGGGCGAGCACACCTGGCAAGTGATTCATCCGCGCTTGGCGATGCCGATCGAACGCCAGCGGGTCGCGGCGTCGGCGATCGAACACGCGGTGGCGCAGGAAATCCAGCGTCCGTTCGACCTGGTCAATGGCCCGCTGATGCGCGTCAACTTGCTGGAGGTCGAGGCCGAGCACCATGTGCTGGTGATCACCCAGCACCACATCATCTCCGACGGTTGGTCGATGCAAGTGATGGTCGACGAGCTGGTGGCGCTCTATCAGGGCCAGGCTGAGTTGCCTGCGCTGCCGATCCAGTACGTCGACTATGCCCAGTGGCAACGTGACTGGATGGCGGCCGGTGAAAAACAGCGCCAACTCGACTACTGGCGCACCCGTTTGGGCACCGAGCATCCGGTGCTTGAGCTGCCGCTGGATCACCCGCGGCCGGCGCTGCAAAGCCATCGTGGCGCACGCCGGCAAGTCCAGCTCGACAACGCGCTGGTCGCTGAGCTTAAGGCGCTGGCCCAGCGTCAGGAAGTGACCCTGTTCGTGCTGCTGCTGGCGTCGTTCCAGACCTTGCTGCATCGCTACAGCGGCCAGTCCCGGATCCGTGTCGGCGTACCGATCGCCAACCGTAATCGCCTGGAAACCGAGCGCCTGCTGGGCTTCTTCGTCAACACCCAGGTGCTGCAAGCCGACGTGCACGGGCAGATGGCCTTCGACCAATTGCTCGCCCAGGTCAAGCAGCAGGCCCTGGACGCCCAGGCGCATCAGGACCTGCCGTTCGAACAACTGGTCGAAGCCCTGCAGCCGGAGCGCAGCCTTAGCCATAACCCGCTGTTCCAGGTGATGTTCAACCACCAGGACAACCTGCGTGCAGCCCCGCTGCAATTGCCGGGCCTGGACCTGCAAGCGGTGGATTGGGCCGGGCACAGCACCCAGTTTGACCTGAACCTGGAGACCGAAGAGTCCGCCGAAGGCCTGTGGGCGTCCCTGACCTATGCCACCGACCTGTTCGATGCCACCACCGTCGAGCGCCTGGCCGAGCACTGGCAAAACCTGTTGCGCACCGTGGTGAACGATGCGTCCCAGGCCGTGGATGAGCTGGCGATGCTCAGCGCACCGCAATGGCAACAGATGGTCGAGGCCTGGAACGACACGTCGGTGGATTATCCCCGCGAGCGTTGCGTGCACACGCTGTTCGAGGCCCAGGCACTGGCACAACCGGACGCGCTGGCGCTGCAGTTCAATGGTCAGGCGCTCAGCTACGGCGAACTCAACCGCCGCGCCAATCGCCTGGCCCATCGCCTGATTGCGGCGGGCGTAGGCCCGGACGTGCTGGTGGCGGTGCATGTCGAGCGTTCGCTGGACATGGTGATCGGCCTGTTGGCGACCCTCAAGGCGGGTGGCGCGTATGTGCCGCTCGACCCGCAGTTCCCGGCGGACCGCTTGGCCTTCATGCTTGAAGACAGCCGTGCGCGAGTGTTGCTGACCCAGTCGCACCTGGACGGCAGCCTGGCGCACCCGCAGGGTGTGCAGGTGCTGATGGTCGAGGCGGATGACGACGCCGCCGAGCACGACCCGCAGGTCAACGTCACGCCGGAACACCTGGCCTACGTGATCTACACCTCCGGCTCCACCGGCACGCCCAAGGGTGTGATGGTGCGCCACCAGGCGCTGTGCAGCTTCACCTGCGGGATGGCCGGCACCCTGGACATCGGTGCTGACGCCCGCGTCTTGTCGCTGACCACCTTCTCGTTCGACATCTTCGCCCTGGAGCTGTACGTGCCGCTGACGGTCGGCGCCACCGTGCTGCTGAGTGGCCAGGAACTGGCCCTCGACCCCGAAGCCATCATCGACCTGGTGCACAGCCAGTCTGCCAACGTCCTGCAAGCCACGCCGTCGACCTGGCGCATGCTGCTGGAGAGCCCGCGTGCCCAGCTGCTGCGCGGTATCAAATGCCTGTGCGGCGGCGAAGCACTGCCGTCGGACCTGGCCCAGCGCCTGCTCGACCTGCAAGGCCCGCTGTGGAACCTCTATGGCCCGACGGAAACCACTATCTGGTCGGCAGCCCATCGTCTGCACGAGGCCCAGCCTTTGGTCGGGCGGCCTATCGCCAATACCGCGTTGTTCATCCTCAATGCCGGCCTGACCCCAAGCCCGGTGGGCGCGGCCGGTGAGTTGCTGATCGGCGGCGTCGGCCTGGCGCGCGGTTACCACGAGCGCCCCGCGCTGACCGCCGAGCGATTTGTGCCTAACCCGTATGGTGCGCCGGGCGAACGCCTGTACCGCACCGGCGACCTGGCCCGCTACCGCGCCGACGGTGTGGTGGAGTACATCGGCCGGGTCGACCATCAGGTCAAGGTGCGTGGGTTCCGTATCGAACTGGGTGAAGTCGAAGCCTGCCTGCGCGAGCAGGCCGGTATACGCGAAGCCGTGGTCCTGGCCGAAAACGATCGTTTGATCGCCTACCTGGTCAGCTCCGCGCCCGACGCGCCGGAGGTCTACAAGGCGGCCCTGCGCGAGCGCCTGCCGGACTACATGGTGCCGGCGCACCTGATGTTCCTCGACAGCCTGCCCCTGACCCCCAATGGCAAGCTCGATCGCAAGGCATTGCCGGCGGTGGACGCGGCGCTGTTGCGCACCGGTCATGTGGCGCCCGTGACGCCGCGTGAACAGCAGGTCGCGGCCATTTGGGCCGACGTGCTGGACCTGCCGCAGGTCGGTCTCGATGACCACTTCTTCGAACTGGGCGGGCATTCGCTGCTGGCCACACGGGTAGTCTCGCGGGTTCGCCAGGCACTGGCGCTGGAAGTGGCGCTCAAGACTCTGTTCGAACACCCGCTGCTGGTTGACTTCGTGCAGGCCCTGGGCGAGGAGGGCGTGGTTGCGCCGGCCTTGCTCAAGGCCGACCGCCGCCAACCGCTGCCGCTGTCCTACGCCCAGGAACGCCAATGGTTCCTCTGGCAACTGGACCCACACAGCACCGCGTACCACATCCCCAGCGCCTTGCGTTTGCAAGGGCAGCTTGACCTGGGGGCGCTGCAACGCAGTTTCGATACCTTGCTGGCGCGCCATGAAAGCCTGCGCACCCATGTGCGCCAGGACGCCGCGGCTACCGTGCAGGTGATTGAGGACTCGGGCCTGATCGAAATCGACCTGGCCGACACCGATGAAGCCAGCCTCAAGGCACGGGTCGCTGAGGTGGTCGCGCAGCCGTTCGAGCTGCTGCGCGGGCCGCTGCTGCGGGTCAAACTGCTGCGCCTGGCGGCTGATGATCATGTGCTGGTGCTGGTGCAGCACCACATCGTCTCCGATGGCTGGTCGATGCAACTGATGGTCGAGGAACTGGTGCAGCTGTATGCCGCCTTCAGCCACGGCCACATGCCAGACTTGCCGGCCTTGCCGATCCAGTACGCCGACTACGCCCTGTGGCAGCGCAACTGGATGGAGGCCGGCGAGAAGGCCCGCCAACTGGCGTACTGGCAGGCCCAGTTGGGTGGCGTGCAGCCGGTACTGGAGTTGCCTTTCGACTACCTGCGCCCGGCGGTACAAAGTCACCGTGGCGCACGCCTGGGAATCGAGTTGCAACCGCAACTCTTGGCCGGTTTGCGCCGCTTGGCCCAAGGCGCCGGTGTGACGTTGCCGATGGTGCTGTTGGCGTCCTACCAGGCGTTGCTGCACCGCTACAGCGGCCAGGAAGACGTGCGCGTGGGCGTGCCGATTGCCAACCGCAATCGCCTGGAAACCGAGGGGCTGATCGGCTTCTTCGTCAACACCCAGGTGCTCAAGGCCGATATCCACGGGCAGATGAGTGTCGTGCAACTGCTGCAACAGGTACGCCAGCGTTCTCTGGAGGCCCAGGCCCACCAGGACCTGCCGTTCGAGCAACTGGTAGAAGCCCTGCAACCCGAGCGCAGCATGAGCCTGAGCCCGCTGTTCCAGGTGCTGTTCAACCATCGCGTAACCTCGGCTGCCCATCACCTGCAGCGCCTCACCGAACTCGATGTCGAGGTGCTGAGTTGGGATGAAGGCGTGGCCCAGTTCGACCTGGCACTGGATGTGGAGGAAAGCCAGGCGACCCTGCGGGCTTCCCTGAACTACGCCACCGACCTGTTTGCGCCCGCCACGATTGAACGCATGGCCGGCCACTGGCAGAACCTGTTGCAGGCGATGGTCGCCGACCAACAGCAACCCATCAGCCAACTCAACCTGCTGGGCCAGGACGAGCAACACCACATTCTTCAACTGTGGGACCAGACCGACGCCGGCTTCTCGGCCAAGCGTCTGGTCCACGAATTAGTCGCCGACCGCGCCCGGGAAAACCCGGATGCAGTTGCGGTGAAATTCGACGCACAAACCCTGAGCTATGGCGAGCTGGACCGCCAGGCCAATCGCTTGGCCCATGCATTGATCGCCCGTGGCGTCGGCCCCGAAGTGCGCGTGGCGATTGCCATGCCGCGCAGCGCCGAGATCATGGTGGCGTTCCTGGCGGTGATGAAAGCCGGTGGCGTCTACGTGCCGCTGGACATCGAATACCCGCGTGATCGCCTGCTGTACATGATGCAGGACAGCCGCGCGCAGTTGCTGCTGACCCACACCCGTGCCTTGCAGCAACTGCCGATCCCCGACGGCCTTGATAGCCTGGCAATTGATCGTACCGAGGAATGGGCAGGCTTCAGCGACACGGCTCCGCAGGTAAAACTGGACGGCGACAACCTCGCCTACGTGATCTACACCTCCGGCTCCACCGGCATGCCCAAGGGCGTGGCGGTGTCCCACGGCCCGTTGGTGGCGCACATCATTGCCACCGGCGAGCGTTATGAAACATCGCCGGCCGATTGCGAACTGCATTTCATGTCGTTTGCCTTTGACGGCTCCCACGAAGGCTGGATGCACCCGCTGATCAACGGCGCCAGCGTGCTGATTCGCGATGACAGCCTGTGGCTGCCGGAGTACACCTACCAGCAGATGCATCGCCATCACGTGACCATGGCCGTGTTCCCGCCGGTGTACCTGCAACAGTTGGCCGAACATGCCGAGCGCGACGGTAACCCGCCCAAGGTTCGTGTGTACTGCTTCGGCGGTGATGCCGTGGCCCAGGCCAGCTATGACCTGGCTTGGCGCGCACTCAAGCCGACCTACCTGTTCAATGGCTACGGCCCGACGGAAACCGTGGTCACGCCGTTGCTGTGGAAAGCGCGCAAGGGCGACCCCTGCGGAGCCGTCTACGCGCCGATCGGCACACTGCTGGGCAATCGCAGCGGCTACGTGCTGGATGCGCAACTCAACCTGCAACCCATCGGCGTCGCCGGCGAGTTGTACCTGGGCGGTGAGGGCGTGGCCCGGGGTTATCTGGAGCGTCCGGCCCTGACCGCCGAGCGTTTTGTGCCGGACCCGTTCGGCAAGCCCGGCAGCCGTGTGTATCGCAGCGGCGACCTGACCCGTGGCCGCCCGGATGGTGTGGTGGATTACCTCGGTCGCGTCGACCATCAAGTGAAAATCCGGGGCTTCCGTATCGAGCTGGGCGAGATCGAAGCCCGTCTGCGCGAACAGGACAATGTCGGTGAAACCGTCGTGGTGGCCCATGAAGGCCCGACCGGCAAACAACTGGTCGCCTACGTGGTACCGGCAGACACCCTCCTGGCCGATGAAAGCGAGTTCCGCGACAGCCTGCGCCGCGCGCTGAAAACCCACCTGCCGGACTACATGGTGCCGACGCACTTCATGTTCCTGGCGCAAATGCCGCTGACCCCCAACGGCAAACTCGACCGCAAGGGCTTGCCCGAACCGGACGCGAGCCTGTTGCAACAGGCCTATGTGGCCCCCGAAACCGAGCTGGAACAGCAGATCGCCGCGATCTGGGCCGACGTGCTGCGCCTGCCGCAGGTGGGCCTGAACGACAACTTCTTCGAAGTGGGCGGCCATTCCCTGCTGGCGATCCAGATCACCTCGCGGGTCCAGGCCGAACTGGGCCTGGAAGTGCCGTTGCTGGAAGTGTTCCAGACCGAAACGCTGCGCGCCTATGTACAGGCCGCCGCCACCTTCCGCGCCGGCAGTGCGGAAGATTTTGATGACCTTCGTGACTTTTTGAGCGAACTAGAGGCGATTTGACCCATGCTTTCCAACCCTAATATCGATCTGGTTTCGCGCTTCCTTCGCCTGCCTCTGGAACAGCGCCAGCAGTTTTACCAGCGCCTGCAAAGCCGGGGCATGAGCTTCGCTCAACTGCCGATTGCCTCGATCCGTGAGGACGGCCAGATGCTGCCGTTGTCCTACGCCCAGGAGCGCCAGTGGTTTCTCTGGCAACTGGACCCGGACAGCGCCACTTACCATATTCCCGGCGCACTGCGTTTGCAGGGCCGTCTGGACTTGGCGGCGCTGCAACGTGCGTTCGACAGCCTGCTGGCCCGCCATGAAAGCCTGCGCACACGCCTGGTACAGGACGGCGAGCGCCTGCTGCAAAACGTAGCGCCTGAGGCGCGCATCGAGATACGCCAGGACGTTGCCGACGAACAGCAATTGCTGGCGCGCGTCGGGGCTGAGATAGCCCGGCCTTTCGATTTGCAGGCGGGGCCGCTGTTGCGCGTGAGCTTGCTGCAATTGGCCGAAGACGAGCATGTGCTGGTGATGGTGCAGCACCACATCATTTCCGATGGCTGGTCGATGCAGGTCATGGTCGAGGAACTGGTGCAGTTCTACGCCGCGCACAGCCAAGGCCGGGAGGTGCAACTGCCGGGTTTGGCGATCCACTACGCCGACTACGCGCTGTGGCAGCGCAGCTGGATGGAGGCCGGGGAGAAGGCCCGTCAATTGGCCTACTGGCAGGACCTGCTGGGCGGTGAGCAACCGGTGCTGGAATTACCCCTGGACCATCCGCGCCCGGCGCAGCAAAGCCATCGCGGCACCAGCTTGCAGGTGCATCTGCCGGCGGACCTGGTGGCCGGTATCAAGCGCCTGGCCCAGCATGAGGGCGTAACCCCGTTCATGCTGTTGCTGGCCTCGTTCCAGACCCTGCTGTTTCGCTACAGCGGCCAGTCGGACATCCGCATCGGCGTACCGAATGCCAACCGCAACCGCGTGGAAACCGAACGGCTGATCGGCTTTTTCGTCAACACCCAAGTGCTCAAGGCCGACCTTGACGGGCAGATGAGCTTTGCCGAACTGCTGCAGCAGGCCAAGCGCCGCTCCCTGGAAGCCCAGGCGCACCAAGACTTGCCGTTTGAACAACTGGTGGTGGCGCTGCAACCTGAGCGCAGCCTGAGCCACAACCCGCTGTTCCAAGTGATGTTCAACCACCAGACCGACGCCCAGGGCGGACGCGATGGCCAGCAATTACCCGGCCTGCGGGTGGCGCAGCTGGATTGGGAAAACCAGACCACGCATTTCGACCTGAGCCTGGACACCCATGAGTCCGCTGAAGGCCTCTGGGCGGCGTTGACCTATGCCACCGACTTGTTCGAAAGCGCAACCATCGAACGCTTGGCGCAGCATTGGCAGAACCTGCTCCAGGCGGCAGTGAGCGCACCTCGCAGCCGTCTTTGCGCGCTGTCGATGCTCGATGCGCCCGAACAACAGCGGATGCTCAAGGACTGGAATGCCCCCGCCACCGTCGCGGCACCGCATGCCGTGCACCAGTTGTTCGAGGCCCAGGCCCGCGAACATCCGGCGCGCCAGGCGCTGGCCCTGGATGACCAAACGCTCAGCTACGGTGAACTGAACCGCCAGGCCAATCGCCTGGCACACTACCTGATCGCCCATGGCGTAGGCCCGGAAGTGCTGGTGGGGATCGCGGTCGAGCGCTCCTTTACCATGGTGGTCAGCCTGTTGGCGGTGCTCAAGGCGGGTGGTGCCTACGTGCCGCTTGACCCTGAATATCCGCGTGAACGCCTGGTACATATGCTCGATGACAGTAACGTGCGTCTGGTGTTAACCCAATCCCACCTGCGCGATCGTTTGCCATTGCCGGCCGATCTGACGGCGCTGGACATCGACCTGGCCGACGCGCAGCTGGCGCAGTGTGCCGAGCACAACCCGCCTACCGCGTTCGAGCCCCGCAGCCTGGCGTATGTCATCTACACCTCCGGCTCCACCGGCAAGCCAAAAGGCGTTGCCATCAGCCATGCGGCATTGAGCGAATTCGCCGGTATCGCGGCCGAGTATTCGCGTCTGGTCGCGGACGACCGCGTACTGCAGTTCGCGACCCTTAACTTCGATGGCTTTGTCGAGCAGCTGTACCCGGCCCTGACCTTGGGCGCGACGGTCGTGTTGCGCGGGCCGCAGTTGTGGGACGGCGCGGACCTGTACCGACAGATTATCGACCAAGGCATCACCCTGGCCGACTTGCCCACGGCCTATTGGAAACTGTTCCTGCAGGATTGCCTGGCAGCGGGGCCACGGCCCTATGGCGCATTGCGCCAGGTGCATATCGGCGGCGAAGCGATGCCGTTGGATGGCCCGGTGCTGTGGCGACGCGCGGGGTTGGGGTATGTACGCCTGCTCAATACCTACGGGCCGACCGAGGCCACGGTGGTGTCCAGCGTGCTCGATTGCAGCGATGACAACGCCGTGATGGGTGCGACGGCCAGCCCGATTGGCCGCGCGTTGCCGGGGCGCGGCCTGTATGTGTTGGACCCTGACCTTAACCTGTTGCCGGTGGGCGCCGTGGGTGAGCTGTACATTGCCAGTGCCAGTGGCCTGGCCCGTGATTACCTGCAACGCCCGAGCCTGACTGCCGAACGTTTTGTCGCCGACCCGTTCAGCACCCTGGGGGAGCGTCTTTACCGCACCGGTGACCTGGCGCGTTATCGCGCTGACGGGGTGATCGAATATGTCGGTCGCGTCGACCATCAGGTCAAAATCCGAGGGTTCCGTATCGAGTTGGGTGAGATCGAAGCGCTGCTGTTGGCCCAGGAGGCGGTGCGCGAAGCCTTCCTGCTGGCCGCCGACAACCAGTTGGTGGCCTACCTCGTACCGGCCCAGCCGTTGTCCGCGGCGGAACAGGCTGCGGCGGGCGAAACGCTCAAGGCCACCTTGCGTGAGCAACTGCCCGATTACATGGTGCCTGCGCACCTGATCTTCCTCGACCGCATGCCGTTGAACCCCAACGGCAAGCTTGACCGCCAGGCGCTGCCCAAACCTGATGGCGGCGCGGTGCAACAGGCCTGGCAGGCACCGGTTACGCCACGGCAACAGCAGGTTGCGGCGATCTGGGCCGATATTCTTGGCGTCGAGCGTGTGGGCCTGACCCATCACTTCTTCGAGCTGGGCGGGCATTCACTGCTGGCCATGCAAGTGGTCTCGCGCATTCGTCAGGCTTTGAAGCTCGAAGTGCCGCTCAAGCTGCTGTTCGAACAGCCGCGCCTGGAGGGGTTTGTCGCCGCACTGGCAACCCAGGACCCAGACGCACCGACCGCGCCCGCGCTGTTGCCGGTAGGGCGGGACCAGCCGTTGCCGCTGTCCTACGCCCAGGAGCGCCAGTGGTTTTTGTGGCAACTGGAGCCGCAAAGCGCCGCGTACCACATCCCCAGCGCCTTGCGTTTGAAAGGGCAGCTTGACTTGGGCGCACTGCAACGCAGTTTCGATACCTTGCTGGCTCGGCATGAAAGCCTGCGCACCCATTTGCGCCAGGAGCGCGACCGCACGGTTCAGATAATTTCGCCGCAGGTGTCGTTGCAGATAGCGCACGCCGAGGTGCATGAAGCGCAACTCAAGGCACGGGTCGAGGCCGAAATCGCCCAACCCTTCAATCTGGAACAAGGGCCTTTGCTGCGGGTTTCGTTGCTGCGCATCGCCGCTGATGAACATGTACTGGTCTTGGTGCAGCATCACATCGTGTCCGATGGCTGGTCGATGCAACTGATGGTTGAAGAGCTGGTGCAACTGTATGCGGCCTACAGCCAGGGACAGGTGTTGCAATGGCCGGCGCTGCCGATTCAGTACGCCGACTACGCCGTATGGCAGCGCAACTGGATGGAGGCGGGCGAGAAGGCCCGTCAACTGGCGTATTGGCGCGACATGCTCGGCGGTGAGCAGAGCGTGTTGGCGTTGCCGTTCGACCACCCGCGTCCTGCTGTGCAAAGCCATCGTGGCGCGCGCCTGGCATTCGAACTGCCCGGCGCGTTGACCCAAGGCCTCAAGGCCCTGGCCAAGCAGCAGGACGTGACCTTGTTCATGCTGCTATTGGCCTCGTTCCAGACCTTGCTGCATCGCTACAGTGGCCAGGAAGAGATCCGTGTCGGGGTACCGATCGCCAACCGCAATCGCAGCGAGACCGAGCGTCTGATCGGCTTCTTCGTCAACACCCAGGTGCTCAAGGCCGATCTCCACGGGCAGATGAGCGTCGAGCAACTGCTGCAACAGGCCCGGCAACGGGCGCTGGACGCCCAGGCTCACCAGGACCTGCCCTTCGAACAACTGGTGGAAGCGCTGCAACCCGAGCGCAGCCTGAGCCACAACCCGTTGTTCCAAGTGATGTTCAACCACCAGACCGACGTGGGCCAGGCTCAGGTTCAGCAGCAACTGCCGAATCTTTCGGTAGAGGGGTTGGAATGGGAAAGCAAGACGGCGCATTTCGACCTGGACCTGGATATCCAGGAATCCACCGAAGGTATCTGGGCCACGCTCGGCTATGCCCAGGACCTGTTTGAGGCCAGTACCGTGCAACGCATGGCGCGACACTGGCAGAACCTGTTGCAAGGCATGGTTGCCGACCCACGGCAGACTCTCAGCCAATTGAACCTGCTGGACAACACCGAACGGCAGCAGATCCTTCAACGGTGGGACCAGAGCGACGCAGGTTTCTCGGCCAAGCGTCTGGTTCACGAGTTGGTGGCCGACCGCGCCGGGGAAACCCCCGAAGCGGTGGCGGTGAAATTTGGCGAGCAACAGCTGACTTATGGCGAGCTGGACCGCCAGGCCAATCGCCTGGCCCATGCATTGATTGCCCGTGGCGTCGGCCCCGAAGTGCGCGTGGCGATTGCCATGCCGCGCAGCGCCGAAATCATGGTGGCGTTCCTGGCAGTGATGAAAGCCGGCGGCGTCTACGTGCCGCTGGACATCGAATACCCGCGTGACCGCCTGCTGTACATGATGCAGGACAGCCGTGCCCGATTACTGTTGACCCATTCGACGGTGCAACAGCGCTTACCGATTCCAGACGGCCTGGAAGCCCTTGCCGTGGACCAGACGCAAGCCTGGTCCGCCAACGACGACAGCGCACCCGAGGTCGTGCTGGATCGCGACAACCTCGCCTACGTGATCTACACCTCCGGCTCCACCGGCATGCCCAAGGGCGTAGCGGTGTCCCACGGCCCGTTGGTGGCGCACATCATCGCCACCGGCGAGCGTTATGAAACATCCCCGGCCGATTGCGAACTGCATTTCATGTCGTTTGCCTTCGACGGCTCCCACGAAGGCTGGATGCACCCGCTGATCAACGGCGCCAGCGTGCTGATTCGCGATGACAGCCTGTGGCTGCCGGAATACACCTACCAGCAGATGCATCGCCATCACGTGACCATGGCCGTGTTCCCGCCGGTGTACCTGCAACAGTTGGCCGAACATGCCGAGCGCGACGGTAACCCGCCCAAGGTTCGTGTGTACTGCTTCGGCGGTGATGCCGTGGCCCAGGCCAGCTATGACCTGGCTTGGCGCGCACTCAAGCCGACCTACCTGTTCAACGGCTACGGCCCGACGGAAACCGTGGTCACGCCGTTGCTGTGGAAAGCGCGCGAGGGCGATCCCTGCGGTGCCGTCTACGCACCGATCGGCACGCTGTTGGGCAATCGCAGCGGCTACGTGCTGGATGCGCAACTCAACCTGCAACCCATCGGCGTCGCCGGCGAGTTGTACCTGGGCGGTGAGGGCGTGGCTCGGGGTTACCTGGAGCGTCCGGCCCTGACCGCCGAGCGCTTTGTGCCGGACCCGTTCGGCAAGCCCGGCAGCCGTGTGTATCGCAGCGGCGACCTGACCCGTGGCCGCCCGGATGGTGTGGTGGATTACCTCGGTCGCGTCGACCATCAAGTGAAAATCCGGGGCTTCCGTATCGAGCTGGGCGAGATCGAAGCCCGTCTGCGCGAGCAGGACAGTGTCGGCGAAACCGTGGTGGTGGCCCAGGAAGGGCCGAGCGGCAAGCAACTTGTTGCCTATGTAGTGCCGCTCGACCCGCTGCTGATCGACGACGCAGTGGCGCAGTCGACCTGCCGCGAAGCCCTGCGCCGCGCCCTGAAAGCCCGGTTGCCGGACTATATGGTGCCCACGCACCTGATGTTCCTTGAGCGCATGCCGCTGACGCCGAACGGCAAGCTTGACCGCAAGGGCCTGCCGCGCCCGGATGTCAGCCAGATGCAGCAGGTGTACGTGGCGCCGCAGAGTGAGCTGGAGCAGAAGATCGCCGCGATCTGGTCCGACGTGCTGCGTCTGCCACGTGTTGGTTTACACGATAACTTCTTCGAATTGGGCGGTGACTCGATCATCTCGATCCAGGTGGTCAGCCGTGCCCGTCAGGCCGGTGTGCGCTTCACGCCCAAGGATCTGTTCCAGCACCAGACGGTCCAAAGCCTGGCGGCCGTGGCCCGCGAAGGCGAGGGCGCGGTGGTGCTGGATCAGTCGGCATTGACCGGTGAGTTGTTGTTGCTGCCCGTCCAGCAGGCGTTTTTCGCCGATGACATCCCCCAGCGTCACCACTGGAACCAGTCGGTGGTGCTACAGCCTCACCAGGCGTTGCAGGCGCCGCTGCTGGTGGCGGCGCTGCAGGCCTTGATCGTGCATCACGACGCCTTGCGCATCGGTTTCGTCCAGGGCGCGGCAGGCTGGAGCGCGGCGTATCGCGGGCCGCAGCAGCATCAGGCCGAGCAGGTCCTGTGGCAGACCACCTTGAATGCGGTCGAAGAGTTGGAGGCCCTGGGTGAGGAAGCCCAGCGCAGCCTCGACCTGAGTGAAGGGCCGCTGCTGCGTGCGGTGCTCGTCGACCTGGCCGACGGCTCCCAGCGCTTGCTGCTGGTGATTCATCACTTGGTGGTGGACGGCGTGTCCTGGCGCATCCTGCTGGAAGACCTGCAAACGGCTTACCGCCAAGTTGCCCAAGGTGCCACGGTCGTGTTGCCCGCCAAGACCAGCGCGATCCGGGCCTGGGCCGAGCGTCTGCAAGCCTATGCACGCAGCGCCGCACTGGCGCAGGAACTGGCCTGGTGGCAGACGCAGTTGCAAGGCAGCCCAACCGGCCTGCCGGGGGCCGATCCACAGGCCAGTTTGAGCAACCGGCATGCGCTGAGCGTGACCACCCATCTGGATCAGGTCTTCACGCGGCGTCTGTTGCAGGACGCCCCCAGTGCTTACCGCACCCAGATCAATGACCTGTTGCTGACCGCACTGGCGCGCGTCGTTGTGCGCTGGACCGGTGACGCGTCGATGTTGATCCGCCTGGAAGGCCATGGCCGTGAAGACCTGTTCGACGAGATCGACCTGACCCGTACCGTCGGCTGGTTCACCAGCCTCTACCCGGTGAAGCTGGTGCCGACCGATTCGCTGGCCGGCTCCCTCAAGCAGATCAAGGAGCAGCTGCGCGCGATTCCCGACAAGGGCCTGGGCTTTGGTGCCCTGCGTTACCTGGGGAATGCCGAGGCTCAACAGGCCCTGAGCGAACTGCCGCGCCCACGCATCACCTTCAACTACCTGGGGCAATTCGACGGCAGTTTTGACGGCGGCGAACAAGAAGGCTTGTTCGTCCCCTCCGGTGATGGCAGTGGTGCCGAACAGAGTGGCGAGGCCCCGCTGGGCAACTGGTTGGAAATCAACGGCCAGGTCTACGCGGGCGAATTGAAGTTGAACTGGAGCTTCAGCCAGCAGATGTTCGACGAGGCGACGGTACAACGCCTGGCGGATGACTACGCCGCGGAACTCAAGGCGTTGATCGAGCACTGTGGTGTCAACCAGGGTGTCACGCCTTCGGACTTCCCGCTGGCGCGTCTGTCCCAGGCGCAACTGGACAGCTTGCCGGTGACGGTGGCTGACATCGAAGACGTTTACCCGCTGTCGCCGATGCAGCAAGGCATGCTCTTCCAATCGCTGTACGGCGAAGGCTCGGGTGACTACATCAACCAGATGCGCATCGATGTCGAGGGCCTGGATGCACCGCGCTTCCGCCAGGCCTGGCAGGCGGCGGTGGACAGCCATGAGATCCTGCGCAGCGGTTTTCTCTGGCAGACCGAGTTTGAGCAGCCGTTGCAGGTGGTCTACAAACAGATGCGCATGCCGTTCGCCGAGCTGGACTGGCAAGGTCGTCCTGACAGCAGTGCGGCACTCGATAGCCTCGCCGAGTCGGCGCGGGCCCAGGGGTTCGTGCTGGAACAGGCGCCGTTGCTGAGCCTGACGGTGGTCCGTACGGGGGCGTCCCGTTATCACTTGATCTACACCAACCACCACATCTTGATGGACGGCTGGAGTGGTTCGCAGTTGTTTGGCGAGGTGCTGCAACATTACGCCGGTGAACCGCTGCGTGCGCCCATCGGGCGTTACCGCGATTACATTGCCTGGCTGCAGGCGCAGGACAAGTCGGTCAGCGAGGCATTCTGGAAAGCGCAACTGCTCAACCTGCAGGAACCGACCCGCTTGGCCCGTGGCCTACAGGCTGCGCAAAGCGAGGCGCTGGCGGTCAACGGCGAGCACCGTCTGAACCTGGACGCCAGCCAGACCGCTCAGCTCAAGGCCTTCGCACAGCGCCATAAAGTCACCCTCAATACGCTGGTGCAAAGCGCCTGGCTGCTGCTGTTGCAGCATCACACCGGACAGGCCACCGTGGCGTTCGGCGCCACCGTGGCAGGCCGTCCGGCGCAATTGCGCGGTATCGAACAACAGGTGGGTCTGTTCATCAACACCTTGCCCGTCGTTGCCACGCCGGATGCACAGATGACGGTCAGCCAGTGGCTGCAGCAGATCCAGGCGCAGAACGTGCGCTTGCGTGAGCAGGAGCATACGCCGCTGTTCGAGATCCAGCGCTGGGCCGGGCTGGGG
The DNA here is from genome assembly GCF_054668895.1 of Pseudomonas sp. H3_E07. NCBI lineage: Bacteria > Pseudomonadati > Pseudomonadota > Gammaproteobacteria > Pseudomonadales > Pseudomonadaceae > Pseudomonas > Pseudomonas sp. H3_E07. The sequence continues at coordinate 335,744 of NZ_CP162795.1, read as the reverse complement.
GGCGAAGCGCTGTTCGACAGCATTCTGGTGTTTGAGAACTACCCGGTCTCCGAAGCGCTGGAGCAGGGCGCACCCTCGGGGCTGACGTTTGGTGCCGTCCACAGCCTGGAGCAAACCCATTACCCGTTGACCGTGTTGCTGGGCATCGGTGACACCTTGGGCATGGAGTTCAATTACGACCGCCACGCCTTCAGCGCGGCGCATATCGAACAGTTGGCCGAGCACTTCCAGCAGCTGTTGCAGGCATTGGCAGTGGACGGCACCCAGCGTTTGGCAACGTTGCCTTCGCTGGCCAGTACCGAACGTGAAACGGTCCTGCATGCCTGGAACGCCACAGCCGCGGACTACCCGCTGCACCTTGCGGTGCATCAGCTGATCGAAGCCCAGGTGGTGCGCACACCGGACGCACCGGCGCTGGTATTCGCCGGGCAGGTGTTGAGTTACGCCGCGCTTAACCGTCGGGCAAACCGCCTGGCGCATCGCCTGATAGCAGCCGGCGTTGGACCGGACGTCCTCGTGGGACTGGCGGTTGAGCGTTCGATTGAAATGGTCGTTGGCCTGCTGGCGGTACTCAAGGCCGGTGGCGCTTATGTGCCGCTGGATCCGGAATACCCCCGCGATCGATTGGCCTACATGCTGCAAGACAGCGACGTGAAGCTATTGTTGACCCAGGCGCATTTGCTGGAGCAACTGCCGATTCCAACGGGCTTGCACAGCCTGGTGCTGGAGCAGGGCGATGAGTGGTTGCAGGCCTACGCCGAGCAGAATCCGCTAGTCACCGTCGATGGCGAAAACCTCGCCTATGTAATCTACACCTCGGGCTCCACCGGCCAGCCCAAAGGCGCGGGTAACCGCCATTCGGCGCTGACCAACCGGCTGTGCTGGATGCAGCACGCGTATGGCCTGGAGAGCAGTGATACGGTCTTGCAGAAGACGCCGTTCAGTTTCGACGTGTCGGTGTGGGAGTTCTTCTGGCCGTTGATGACCGGCGCGCGCCTGGTCGTGGCAGCGCCGGGCGACCATCGTGATCCGGCCAGGCTGGTGAGCCTGATCAACGCCGAGCACGTCACGACGTTGCACTTTGTGCCGTCCATGCTCCAGGCCTTCTTGCAGGATGCCGGCGTCGGCGCCTGTCATAGCCTGCAGCGCATTGTGTGCAGCGGTGAAGCGCTGCCGGTGGATGCCCAGCAACAGGTGTTCGCCAAGCTGCCCCATGCCGGTTTGTACAACCTGTATGGGCCGACCGAAGCGGCAATCGACGTGACCCATTGGACCTGCGTCGACGAAGGGCGTGACGCCGTGCCGATTGGTCGGCCGATCGCCAACCTGGGCTGCTACGTATTGGACGGCAACCTGGAACCGGCACCCGTTGGCGTGTTGGGTGAACTTTATCTGGGCGGCGTCGGCCTGGCGCGCGGTTATCACCGTCGGCCGGCGCTGACCGCCGAACGCTTTGTGACCGATCCGTTCGGCAGTGGCAGCCGTTTGTATCGCACCGGAGACCTGGCGCGTTATCGCGACGATGGGGTGATCGAGTACGCCGGGCGCATCGATCACCAGGTCAAGCTGCGTGGCTTGCGCATCGAGTTGGGTGAAATCGAGGCCCGCCTGCTGGAGCACGCGTATGTGCGTGAAGCGGCGGTGCTCGCCGTGGACGGCACGCACCTGGTGGGCTACCTGGTGCTGCAGGCGCCGAGCGAGGACTGGAAAGCACAGGTGGCGATGCACCTCGCGGCGCAGTTGCCGGACTACATGGTGCCGGCACAGTGGGTGGTGTTGACACAGATGCCGCTGAGCCCCAATGGCAAGCTGGACCGCAAGGCGTTGCCTAAACCGGAGGCGCAAGGTGCAGGCGCGTATCAGGCCCCGCAAAGCGTCATCGAGCAGCAGGTCGCGGCGATCTGGCGGGATGTCCTGGGTGTCGAGCGCGTAGGGCTGAACGACAACTTCTTCGAGTTGGGCGGTCACTCCTTGCTGGTGCTGATGCTCAAGGAGCGTATCCGTAAAGTCAGCGGTGTCGGCTTGTCCGTCAGCCAGTTGATGCTTAACCCGACCGTACGCGGCCAGGTCAACTGCCTGCAGGGCGACGCGCGCAGCTCGTTGATCGTCAAGCTCAACAGCCAGACCGAAGGCACGCCGTTGTTCATGTTCCACCCAAGCTTCGGTTCGGTGCATTGCTACACCGCGATTGCCCTCGCGCTACGGGAGCAGCGTCCGGTGTTCGGGGTGATCTGTCGTGCGCTGGCCGAGGCGGGGGCAGAGGTGCCCGAATGGCAAGCCATGGTCGAGGATTACGCCGAGCAACTTCTGTTGGCCCAGCCCCAAGGCGCCTTCCGCCTGGCAGGCTGGTCGTTGGGTGGCAACCTGGCGATGGAAGTGGCCTACGTGCTGGAGCAAGCGGGACGCGACGTCGAATTTGTCGGCTGGATCGACTCCGCGCCGCCGCAGTGGCTCACGCCCTATTGGCAGGCGGTCGTCACCGAGGATGACCGTGAAATCTCGGCGAACGAGCGGCGTGCGGCCTTGTTGGGCGTGATGTTCCCGGCGTTTGCCGAGCGGATTCAGGCGGCCTGGCAGCAATGTCAGCGCGATGCCCAAGACGAAGCGGGGCAATGGCAAGGGTTTATCGCCTGGGCCGAGCAGACCCTGGGCGAGGCCTTTACCGGTATCAAGGATGAGTTGCTGCGTGGCAACGAGGCGCAGATTTCCTGGGAGGTCGACCGCGCGCTCAGTGAGCGTCTGTCGGCGGCGGACTTCAAGCCGATCAAGGCCCCGGTCAGTTGCTGGTGGGCGTCCATGAGCCGCGCCGGCCAATTCAAGGACCTCATTGAGCAGCACATGGCAAGCACCCTTGTTCAGGGGCGGATCGAGCGTTCAGTGGTGATCGAGACTGATCACGACGGGATCATCGACAGTGCCGAGTTCATCCGTAGCCTGGTGGCGGCCATGGGATAACACCTCAAATGATGAACACTGAACCTGTGGCGAGGGGGCAAGCTCCCTCGCCACAGGGGAGGGCGGGCACAAAAAAGCCCGATGAAAGCAGCGCTTCCATCGGGCTTTCGATTGGTCGCCGCAAGGGCGATCAAGGCATCACATCAGAAGTCCCAGCGGGTGCTGAACATCACGTTGCGCGGCTCACCGTAGGCCGCCGAGTTATAGAAGCCCACGTTGGTGTAGTAGGACTTGTCGAAGATGTTGTTGAAGTTGACAGTCGCCGAAAGGTTCTTGGTGACCTGGTAGCGGGTCATCAAGTCCACCAGCCAATAGGACTCCTGGGTGATGTCCTGGTTGGTGTTGAGCTGCGAGTTGTAGATTTCATTCCAACCCTTGCTCTGCCAGCGCAGGCCGCCACCGATGGTGAACTTGTCGAGGTCGCCCTTGAGTTTGTAAGTGGTGTTCAGGTTGACCTGGTGCTCAGGTTCGAAGGTGGAGATCTTCTTGTCGTCTGCGTCCCGCACGATCTTGTGGGTGTAACCGCCTTGTACTTGCCAGCCGGGCGCCAGCTCACCTGAGATTTCTGCTTCGTAACCCTTGGTGACGGCCTTGGAGCTCTTGAACGCATAGTTTTGCGGGGAAGGAGTCTGGTTGTTATAGGCATCGTCCGGGATGGCACGGTTGTCTTCATGCACTTCGAAGTAGGCAATGCTGGTGTTCAAGCGACCGTCGAGAAACTCGCCCTTCAGGCCCAGCTCGTAGTTTTGGCCTTCGTCCGGTTCCAGCAACGTCTGGTTGCGGTCTTTGTACGTGCTTTCCTGGGGTTGGAAGATATCGGTGTAGCTGGTGTACACCGAGAGATTGTCGTTCAGGTCGTAGATCACGCCGGCATACGGCACGAACCGACCGGTTTCCTTGTAGGAAGGGTTGATACCGGTGACGTGGTAGTTGGCGACGCGCCCACCGAGGATCACGTGCAGGTCATCCATCACGTTCAAGCGTGTGGTCATGTAGTAGCCGGTCTGGCGGATGGTATCGTCGTTGTATTGCTGGACGGGGCCGTAGATCGGCTTGGCGATGTGGCCATTCCAGTTATAGAAATCGACTTTGTTGCCGCCTGGCCATTCTGGCGACCAGTACCCCTTGCCTTGCCAACGCGACGTGCCGATCGAGCCGCCCACCACCAGTTCATGTTCGCGGCCGAACAGGCTGAAAGGCCCGGTGGCGTAGAGGTCGGCCGAAGTGCTTTTGGTTTCACCGGTGTATTTCTGACCGTTGATCTCGGCGGTGCCATCGGCTGCCGGCTGGACAAACTGGATCGAACCGAGGTCGGCATGGTAGCTGTTGATCTTGTGGTCGAGCTGGAATTTAGTGACCCAGCCGTCACCCATATCATGCTCAAGCATGGCAAAGGCGGTGCGGGTGTTCTGTTCCCAGGAACTCCAGGTGGTGCCGTTGTTATAGGAGCGTGGCATCTTGTTGATGCTGCCGTTGGAGTTGACCAACGGGAACGAACCGGACCAGCTGGAGCCTTTTGGAATGTTGTCCTGATAGTCGAAGCCGACGGTCAACATGGTGTCGGGTGACAGGTCGAACTCGGTAATGCCGTAGTAGGTTTCGGTCTTGCGCGAGTAGTGGTCCATGAAGGACTTTTTGTCCTGGTACGCCGCCACTGCACGGCCCCGGACATTGCCGCTGTCGGTCAACGGGCCGCTCACATCCACTTCGCTGCGATAGTTGTCCCAGGAGCCGGCCCCCAGTTGCACGTGGCCCTTGAACTCCGACGTCGGCTTCTTGCGGATCAAGTTGATGGTCGCGCCCAGGGAGCCGGCGCCGTTGAGCAGGCCGGTGGCACCCTTGAGCACTTCGACGCGGTCATAGATCGCCATGTCGCTCAGGGTGTTCCCCGCCGAGTAGCCGACGTTGCGCACGGTGGACGGAATACCGTCGTACTGGAAACTGTTGACCGAGAATCCACGCGAGTAATAGTTGGTACGGTCGGTGTCATAGGCCGATACGGTGATGCCAGGCGTGTGGCGCATCACGTCATCGACGTTGTTGAGGCCGAAGTCCTCGATATGTTGGCGGGTAATCACCGTGATCGACTGTGGGGTTTCCCGCGGGGTCAGGGTCAGCCGCGTGGCCGTGGCAATGGTGCCCGGCGTGTAGGAGCCGGAGCCCTCGGTGATGTTGCCCAGCACGTTGCCGGTCACTTGGGTCGGACTCAATTCCAGCCCGGCGGACGCGCCGGCGGCGGTAACGGTCAGCGCGTTGCCACTGAGGCTGTGGGTGGTTGAAGTGCCTGCCAGCAAGGTGTTGATCGCCTGCTGCGGATCCAGTTTGCCTTTGACCGCAGTGCTGTTTTTTCCTGCTACGTCGGTCGGGCTGTACAGCACCTGCAGGTTGGCCTGGCGGCCGAATTCCTGCAGTGCACTCCCCAGTGCCTGTGCTGGAATGTCCAACTCGATCTCCTGTGCCTGCACATAGCCGGCAACCGGCAGCGATACCGCAAGGGCAAGCGCGCTCGGCAGGAGGTTGATGTTCAGGGCCCTGGTTAGCGCTTTGCTCAGTGGGCTGAGACCGAGTCGTGCTGACATGGATGGTTTCTCTTCTGTGTTTTAAGTGGGCAAATTTTAAAGTTTATTGAGGTTGGTTCTCATTACCACTAGTGAGACGTTTCTACTTCGGAAAACCGGAAAAGAAAATTTCATGCAGGCTCCATCTCGTGCACCACCTGGCCGGCGCGCAGCCGTACGAGCTGATCGGCGATGTCGAAATAACGGTCGTCATGGCTGATCACGATGATGGTTTTGCCCAGGCGCTTGAGGTCCGGCAGCAGTTCGGTATAGAAAATTCGACGGAAGGCCGGGTCCTGGTCGGCGGCCCATTCGTCGAACACCAGCACCGGGCGTTCCTCCAGCCATGCGTTGACCAGCGCCAGGCGCTTGCGCTGGCCGGTGGACAGGTCGGTGGTGCTGAATACGCCGTCCTTGACGCTGACCTTGTGCGCGATCTCCAGGCGTTCCAGGTATTTAGTCGCGCTGTCCAGTGACTGGGTGGCGCTGCCCTGGACGAGGTCGTCGAACAGGTAATAGTCGGCGAATACCGTGGTGAACAACTGGCGATAGTCGTCGCGCTCGGGGTCGGTCACGGCCTCGCCGTTGAGCAGGATTTCGCCGGACTGCGGCGGGTAGAGCCCCAGCAGCAATTTGATCAGCGTGGTCTTGCCACTGCCGTTTTCGCCGACGATAAACACGATGTCGCCCTGGGCAATGCTCAGGTTGATCGGCCCCAGGTGAAACGGCTCGCTGCCTTCCACGGCCGGTGGGCTGTAGCTCACGTTGCGCAGTTCCAGGCTGTTGACGATCGGTGTCGGCGCCTCGCTGTCATCCATCAGCAGGTGCGGTTCCGGAGAGGAGAAGCGCTCCGACAACTCGCTGATACGCCCAAAGGCAATCTTCGCCTTGCCCACCACGGGCAGGTAACCCAGCAGGTGTTCCAGCGGGCCTTTCATGTACAACAGCACCAGCACGAAGCCGGTGATCACGGTCGGGTCCGGGTTCGGGTTATAGGCCTGCATCGCCAGGGCCAGGCCGATGACGACGAAGAACAGCATCGAGCCGAAGGTCTTGGCGAGGATATAGATGTTGACCGAACGCACCTGAATATCGCTGATGCGGTCCGCCGTTTCCTGGATACGGTGGGTGTTCATGCGAAAGCGTCGTGGCCGATGCATGCGCAGTTCCTTGGCGCCGGACGCGATGGCGTTGTAATAACGCTGCAATTCGTCTTCATGGCTGCGTGCCAAGTCAAAGCCTTGGATACCTTTGCCGCCGGCGATGAACTGCACGGCGCTGCCAATCACGATGGCGACGACCATCATCAGGAACATCGGTACCGACAGGTAAGCCAGGTAGCCCAGGCAGCCCAGCGTCACCGTGGCGGCAATGGCCAAGGGCGTGAACGCGAAGGAGAAGTCGCTGATGGTGTCGACATCGTGGGTCAGCACCGGGATCAGTCGATGGGAGCGGTAGCGCTCGATTTGCCCGATGGGCGCCGACAGCACTTTTTCCCCCAGGTCTTTGCGCAGGGCGGCAATGATCCGTTGGCCGACGTAGTTGGTGCCGATGTCGGAAATGATCGAGCTGACCAGGGCCAGCACGCACAAGGCTGCAAAGGTCAGGATCACGCCCTGGGTCATGCCTTGTGGGGAGTGCAGGGCATTGTTGATGGTCGCCAGCAGCAACGTGATGGCCAGGCCGCCGGCCATGCCCAGGGCGACGGAGACGGTCACGATGGTGCGAAAGGGCCTGAGCAATGCGAGCAGACCGTTGAAGGCGCCGCGCTTGGGGTCGGTCATAAATACTTCCCGGAAAGTGAAAAAGAGGGGGCTGGGCACACAGACCCTTACCCATGACAAACGAAGTGTCGGCGCGACTATTTAGCTCGGTGTGCCGGGCGGTGGCCGGGGTGGATAAATTGCGCGTGGGCTGGTTCGTTCTTGTGGTGTAGGCGCACGCGTATTGGCGCGTGCCTGATCTATCCAGCGAGAGCGAGACAATGACGAAAAAGAATCTGGTGTACGTGTGGTCCCTGCGCAATGCCGCGGCCGACAAGGCCGGGCAGCCGGTGGCGTACAAGGACCATGAGCGCTACATGATGTCGGTGCTGGAATCCCTGGTGGGGGCGCTGAACGACACGCCGCTGGGCGAGGCCTACAACCTGGTGGGCGTGGTGTATGACGATGACGAGCAGAACCCACGGGACCAGCAATTGGTCAGCGACTACGGTTTTGCCTACCAGCCGGGTCGCCAGTGGCTGTATCCCGCCGACCTGCGCGTGCAGGGGCGCCTGGTCAATGATCTGTTGCTGAGTGTGCCGTCGACCTATCGGCGCCTGCCTCGGGGCAGCGCGGAACATATCGCCGGCAAGCAGGATTTCGAACGCCGCCTGCATGACACGCTGGTGGAGTTGAAGGCCGATATCGTAGTGCTGGACGGCCTGCTGGTGATTCTGGACGAGCTGGTGCGCCCCGGTGCGCCGTTTGCCCGTCGCATCATGAACATCCACCCAGGTATCACCCGCATCGAATCGCCGTACGAGCGCCGTGGTGCTTATGCGACCTGGAATGCCCTGTACGGCGCGCGTGGGCTGACGGTCACGGATTGGGCGACCAAGGCCACGACGCCCTCGGCGCCGCTGTACCTCACCGGCGCGTCGTTCCACTACGTGGACAACGGCATCGACTCGGGCGAAGTGTTCCACGACGTGCTCAAGACCGAGATCTCGCCGGAGGACACCATCCTTGAGTTGCGTTGGAACAACTTCAATAACAGCCTGTTCCCGGCGTTGCATGAAGGGTTGGCGTTGTTGGCGCAGCAGGGAATCTAAAGCGGGCACAGTTAAAAATGTGGGAGGGGGGGCTCCCGTGGCGGCCTGACAGCCGAGCGCCATCTAACGGTTAGGCTGCGATCCAAATGTGGGAGGGGGCTTGCCCCCGATAGCGGTGGGTCAGTCAATTCATCAGGTGACTGATTCGGCGCCATCCGGGCCTCGGTATCTACACAATTCTGGGTATGGCGCTGGACCTGTGGCGAGGGGGCTTGCTCCCGTGGCGGCCTGACAGCCGAGCGCCATCTAACGGTTAGGCTGCGATCCAAATGTGGGAGGGGGCTTGCCCCCGATAGCGGTGTATCAGTCAATTCATCAGGTGACTGATTCAGCGCCATCGAGGCCTCGGTATCTACACAATTCTAGGTATGGCGCTGGACCTGTGGCGAGGGAGCTTGCTCCCGTGGCGGCCTGACAGCCGAGCGCCATCTAACGGTTAGGCTGCGATCCAAATGTGGGAGGGGGCTTGCCCCCGATAGCGGTGGGTCAGTCAATTCATCAGGTGACTGATTCGGCGCCATCCGGGCCTCGGCATCTACACAATTCTGGGTATGGCGCTGGACCTGTGGCGAGGGAGCTTGCTCCCGTGGCGGCCTGACAGCCGAGCGCCATCTAACGGTTAGGCTGCGATCCAATGTGGGAGGGGGCTTGCCCCCGATAGCGGTGTGTCAGTCGATTCATCAGGTGACTGATTCTGCGCCATCGAGGCCTCGGCATCTACACAATTCTGGGTATGGCGCTGGACCTGTGGCGAGGGAGCTTGCTCCCGTGGCGGCCTGACCGCTGGCCTGGATGTTGGATCAGACTGGGTACATATCCGTTATTTGGGTAACGGCCGCTATGGGTTCCGCCCTTACGGCGGGTCACTTTTGGAAAGGCCCAAAAGTAACCAAAAGGCCTTCGCCCCAACACTCGGCACCTCGCCTAGGCTCGGTGTGCCCGTAATCCGACAGGTATTTGGGGGGCCGCCGCCACGCGCCATCCATGGCGCGGGGCGGCTAAACCGGCATCCCTGCCGGTTTACCCCCCAAATCCCTGTCGAATTCCGGCCAGCGTGTTTGACGGGGCGCCTGAGATCAAAAGCTAGATCAAGAGCGGCTCGCTTCGCATCGTGGTTACCTTGGTCGCCGTGGTTGCTACAGCGTTGTGTAGAGACTTATGCCGCCGAGGGCGGTAGGTCAGGTACTGATACTCTGACGGGTACACCACCATCGGGGGTAAGTCCCCTCCCTCATTTGATCTTCTGCGTTATTACAGGTCGCGCACGACCCTGAAGCCAATCCAATCCCCCCGCGTCTGCGGGTAGATGTTGTTGCGGTTGCCGGAGCGCGAGAACACCGGCGCTTCTCCCCAGTCATTGCCGCGAATCATGTAGCCCTCGCAGTTTGGCTCCATCCACGCGCTGCCGTCGGTAGGCGCGCCGATGTAGTTGGAGTGCTCGCAGTCGGCCACCCGCTCGTAGACGTTGCCATGCATGTCGTACATGCCAAACGCATTCGGCGGGTAGCTGCCGACGGGCGACGAGTAGCTGTACCCATCGGCCGGGCCATAGGTGTTGGCGTGCTTGGCGATGCTGTAGTCCTTGCCCTCGTCGAACGGGAAGGGGAATGGCCCGGTAGAACCGGCGCGCGCAGCGTATTCACGTTGGGCTTCGCTGACCATGTGGTACTGCTGGCCGGTTTTTTTCGACAGCCAGGCCACGTACTGCTTGATGTCGTCCATGTCCATGCACACCGCCGGCTGGCGTGGGCCCTGAGGGTAGCGCGGCTTGCTGGCAATGCATTCGCGGCCGGGGCGGGTGTCACCGTCGGCGATCTTCACCCCGGTCTGGCGGATGTAGCTGTCCCATTCGCCGGCGGTGATGTGAAAGCGGCTCATGGCGAACGGTTTGGCGAAGGTCACGTCGTGCATCGGGCCTTCATCCGGCTCGCGGCCGACTTCATCGTCCGGCGTACCCATGGTGAAGGTGCCGGCGGGCAGCACCACCATTTCCGGACAGTCCTTGCAGTCCTTGAACACTTTGCCGGGTTGTGGCGCGGCGGCCTGGGCCAGGTTGGGCAGCAAGGCGCTGCACAGGGCGGAAAGCGCCAGGGCTGTGAGCGGTTTGTTCATGTGGGCCTCTCATTCAAAGGGGAAAAGGTGGGTGTCACGCCCGCTGGCTCAGCAAGGTCATGAAGCGCTGGATCTCGGCGGAGGAATTGAGCAGGCCGGGGGCGGTTCGGATCACCGGGCCGACATCGCGGTCCACGGCGTCGATCACCACGCGGTTTTTCATCATGTAGGCCGCCACGGCATCACTGTCCTGGCCGTTGACGCGGAAGAAGGTGAAACCGGCCGACAGTTCAGGGCTGTGGGGGGTGACCAGTTCGATCTTTGGGTGTGCCAGCAACTGGTCTTTCAGTTCGGTGTTGAGTGCATGAATCCGCGCCTGCACCTGCGCCTTGCCCAGTTGCAGATGCAGCTTGAAGGCTTCGTCCGCCGCCCAGCGATGCTCGAAGGCGTGGTAGCCGCCCGGGGTCATGACGGTGGCGAAGTCCTTGTCTTCGGAGAAGGTTGGCACCATCGGGGTCACGTCGTTGTTTTGCGGGTCGCGGGCGCAGACCAGGCCCGTGCCGCGTGGGCCGAACATCCACTTGTGGGTACCCGCGATGAAAAAGTCGCAATGCATATCCGGGAAGTCGAGGTTTTCTACGCCGAAACCGTGCACGCCATCCACCACGTAAAGGATACGGTCCTTGTCGTCACGGTTGCGGTTGTGCTCTTCGACCAGCTTGCCGATCTCGCCAATGGGCAGCTTCACGCCGCTGCCGGACTGCACCCAGGTCATGCCGAGGACGCGGGTGTTGGGACGGATATTGCGCTGGATGTTGCCCAGCACCTCGTCGGCAGACACGCGGTTGGCGCTGTCGAACAGGCGAATCTTGCGGACCTGGGTCTGCTCCTTGCGCACGCGGAAGTCCAGGCTGTACTCGGTGGCATAGTGTTCGTGGACGGTGGTGAGGATTTCCTGGTCAGGTCGCACCTTGATCCCACCGTAAATCATCGCCAGCCCTTCGGACGTGCTGCCGGTGAGGGCGATCTGCGGCGGGGTGGCCTTCAGGTAGCGTCCCGCCCACTCGCGCACCTGGCCTTCGCGCTTCCAGGTTTCCTGCAGGTCCCAGTCCATGGCCAGCCCTGGGTTGCGGTCGATCTGTGCGCGGTAACGCTCGATAGCCTCGCGCACCGGCTTGGGGTGGGTAGCCACCAGGAAATTGGAAAAGTGCAGGTAATCCGGGTCCTGGTTGAACAGTTGCTTGAGCCCCGTCCATGGGTCATCGGTTGCAGGGGCGGCGAGGGCCTGCGGAAGCAGGGCGGCGCCCAATGGCAGGCTGGCGGCAAATACACCAGCCTGCTTGAGAAAGGTACGGCGGTCGGTCATGGACGGGCTTCTGGATGATTAGCGGTTGGCCAAGGGTTTGGCGGCTTTTTGTACCTGGTCCCACACCCGCAGGAAGTTGCCTCCCCACAGCTTGGCGATGTCGGCCTCGGAATAGCCGCGCTGGATCAATTCGGCAGTGACGTTGCGTATCTCGCCGACGTTGTTCCAGCCCTGGACGCCGCCCCCGTCGTTGAAGTCCGAAGACAGGCCGACATGATCGATGCCGATCTTGCGCACGGTGTAGTCGATGGCATCCCCCAGATCCTTGAGGGTGGCCTTGGGTTCCTCGTCGAGGATGCCGTACAGCGCGCTGGCGTACTCGCCGAACCTGTGCTCGGGCCAGGCGGCGATGATTGCGTCGCCCGGCATCAGCGCCACGGCCAGATTAGGCAGGGGCGGCAGGTCGAAGCGTGCGCGCAGGGCGTTGAGCTTGTCCTGGGTCGGCTGGCTCAGTGGACGCAGGTAGGCGGAGAAACCGACGATCTGCACCACGCCGCCGCTGTTCTTGATCAGTTGCAGCTCTTTGTCGCTCAGGTTGCGCGGGATATCCACGGAGGCGCGCGGCGCCGAATGGGACGCCACCATCGGTGTGCGGCTCAACTGCGCCACTTGCTCCAGGGCCTTGGTCGACATTTGCGACACATCGATGATCACCCCCAGGTCATTGAGTCGGTGCACCGCTTGCTTGCCGATGTCCGACAAGCCATCAAGGGCGTCGGTGGAATCATTGAAAAACGGCAGCGGCCGCGACGAGTCCGACCAGGCATTGTTGCCCACATAGCTGAAGCCGAACATGCGCATGCCGCGCGCCGCCCACAGGTCCAACTGGTTCAAGTCGTTGCCCAGCGGGTAGGCGTTGAGCATGCTGATGAAGATCGCGAACTTGCCCTCGCCATGCAGGCGCCGGAAGTCATCCGGGGTGTAGGCGATGGCGACCTGGTTGGGGAAGTCACGCACCATGCCGCTGATGATCTTGTAGCGCACTTCCTGTTCGTTGCGCGCGGCTTCGACAAACCCATCGGTGGGTTTGTGCGGGGCGTTGGGGCCGTTCCAGATTTCCGGCCAGCCGAAAATGGTCAACGCTGCGCCGGACAAGCGCCCGCGTGCCGCCTTGGCCAGGTCGAACTGACCTTCGCCGTCCTTGTCCGCCTCGTTGCCTGCGGTACCGAAATCCACGGGCACGGTGATATGGCTGTCAAACGACAACAACCTATCCTGCATTTCATCGGCCTGCTTGATCACCGCCAACGGGTAACCGGCATTGCCCTTGAACCAGTGATCCCAGACCAGGAAACCGGCCCCGGCACCGATGGCCAGTGCCAGGGGCAAGCCGATATACAGCGCCTTTTTCGAACGTGGTTTTGTCATTGCCATCTCAGTCAGTTGAGGCCTTCGCTATCAGGGAGGAACGAGTGATGGGTGGGGAAATTTAGGCGGGCAGGGCGCGCCGGTAAATTTCCCCGGCGGGCAAACGTTCTAGCTCTGATAAAGCCGTTTCCTAAGGTAGACAATGACCATCTCTCGACGTGGGTTCATCGCAGGCCTGGCGCTGACAGGCGCGGCTGTGCCGGCCGCCTTCTATGCCCATCGCGAGTTGACGCGCGAAGAAGAATTCCCCATCACTCCCGGCGAAGCCACGGTGGACCTGGCCGACACCGCCGGCCAGCACCTGGCGAACACGCTGCGTGGGGTTTGGGACCTGCGCCTGGAAGGCCGCGACGCCGGCCTCAAAGGGCTGCCACTGCAAGATTTGCAACTGCTGCTCGACATCGCGCCCCGTGGACGCGGTCTGCGGGGGTACCTGGACACCGCAGACCATCTGCGCGCCGAGGGCGAGCCGCGTTACCGTGTGCTGGGTGACCTGCTGACAGGGGAGAGCGCCGTGCTCTATTGGCGCCTGATCGACCGCGCTTCGGCCGACGGCGCGCCGGCCTATGAATTCAAGATGACCCTTGATGAGGTCTGGGCTGCCTTTGCCAACGCTGGCAGCAGCACCCTCAGTGGGCAGATCCTCGACCTCGACCGGCCGCTGGCTTTAGTTGAGCGCGACAATCGTTTCATTGCCCACAAGCAGTGGTTCCCCGAGGCTCGCCAGCGCATTGGCCTCAATCCGACCCTGCTGGCCTGGCTGATTGCCCCCGAGCACCGCCTGTTTCACCAGCTGTGGCACGCGACCCGCGACCAGTGGCACAAGCTCTCCGAAGAGAAACGCGATGCCCTGCGCGGCATCGGCTGGCAACCCGGCCCCCGCGGCCAGGAACGCGATGCGCGGGGAAAACACAAGGACCGCAACGGCTCGGGGATCGACTTTTTCTTTATGCATCGGCACATGCTCGGCACTGCGCGTTCAATGCAGGATCTGCCCTCGTGGCCGCAATTTCCCGAACCGCAACCGGCCCTGGAGCTGGATCGCCTGGGCTTCCTGCGTTACTTCGACAACCACGATGGCTTCGCGCTGCCGCCCACCTGGTCGGCCCCGGACGATACCGAGTACACCCAGTGGGTCAGCGACATCAAGGCTGCCGAGACCTATCACAGCAACTTCCAGGTCTGGGAGTCCCAATACCGTGACCCACGTTACCTGGCTAAATTCACCCTCGGTCAACTGGGTTCTGAGATGGAGCTGGGTCTGCACGACTGGTTGCACATGCGCTGGGCTTCGGTGCCGCGCGACCCCTCCAACGGCGCCCCCGTGCCCATGGCTCGCGACCCCGCCGACTTCGCTGCGCGCTGGTATGCGGCGGAAAACGATTTCCTCGGCGACCCGTTTTCCTCTCACGTCAACCCGGTGTTCTGGCATTTCCATGGCTGGATCGACGACCGCATCGAGGACTGGTTCCGCGCCCATGAGCGCTTCAATCCGGGCGAAGTCCAGCGCATGGAAGTCAACGGCGTGGCCTGGTTCGCACCGGGCCGTTGGGTGGAAGTCGGCGACCCCTGGCTGGGCCCGGATACCCATGGCTGCAGCACCACGCCGGGGTTGCAGATGGGCCGTTCGATGGAGATGGACCCCGAGACCATGAAGCTCGCGCTGCGCATTACCTTTGGCGAAGACGAACACCTGTTGCAGGGCCTGTTCAAGCGCGTGCCGAGACGACCGTGGTACGCCCGTCACCTGAAATTACCCCCCGCCTGAACCTGTAAGCCGGCAAGCCGAGCCAGGGGCTGGAAGACCGCGTCAATCATGCGAGGGGCCGTTACCGAGCGTCCCCCTGAGATCGACATTCGCATGGCGGCACGGTTGGATGGCGGCGGCGACGGGAAGGGGGGCCAATCCTAGAAAATCGGATTAAAAGCTCGCCAGCTTGGAAGGACGCGTGGCAGTACGGGTGCACTTGGCCAGTGCCTGTTGCACATCCGCCAACAGGTCGGCCACGTCCTCAAGCCCTACCGACAAACGCACCAATCCCTCGCTGATGCCGTGCGCCGCGCGCTCCTGCGGGGTGTAGGTGGAATGGGTCATGCTCGCCGGGTGCTGGGCCAGTGACTCGGCATCACCCAGGCTGACCGCACGGGTAAACAACTTGAGCGCATTCATGAACCGCCGACCGGTTTCGATGCCGCCCTTGAGTTCGAAGGCGATCATGCCTCCGGGCATTTTCATCTGCTGTGTCGCCAGTTCGTACTGCGGGAACGAGCGCAATCCCGGGTACGTCACCGACTGCACGGCCGGGTGTGCCTGCAAGGCTTCGGCCACGGCCTGGGCGTTGCTGCAATGGCGATCCATGCGCAGGGCCAGGGTCTTGAGGCCGCGCATAAGCAGCGAAGCGTCCTGGGGCGACATCACCGCACCGGTCAGGTCCTTGAGGCCTTGCAGGCGAATGCGCTGGGCCAGGGCTTGGTTGCTTACGGCGATGCCCGCCGTGATATCGCCGTGTCCGCTGAGGTACTTGGTGGCCGAGTGCACCACCACGTCGGCGCCCAGCTCGAGGGGGCGTTGCAGATAGGGTGTGCAGTAGGTGTTGTCGACGACCAGGGTGACGTTCGGCTGCTGGTGGGCGAGGGCGGCCACGGCAGCGATATCCACCAGTCGCAGGTTGGGGTTGGCCGGGGTCTCGCAGTAGATCATGCGGGTGGCCGGGGTGAGTGCAGCTTGCAGTGCCGTCAGGTCAGTGAGGTCGACGTGCCGCACCTTGATACCGAATTCGCCGATGCCATGGTGCAGCAGGGCGAAGGTGCAGCCGTACAGGGTCTGGCTGACGATCACTTCATCGCCAGGGCGCAGCAGGGTCCAGAACGTCGCGGCAATCGCGCCCATGCCGGAACTGAACGCCACTGCCGCGTCGCCGTTTTCCAGGGTCGCCATGCGCGACTCCAGCAGCGCCAGGGTCGGGTTGGAAATACGCGTATAGAAGTGCCCACTGGCTTCGCCGGCGAAACAGGCAGCGCCGTATTCGGCGGTGGGAAAAGCAAAGGTGGCAGACAGATAAATCGGCGGAACGAGCGCGCCGTGATGGTCCTTGGGGTCATAACCGTGGTGGATGGCGCGGGTGGAAAAGCCGAATGCATTGTGTTTATTGTTCATGTCGGGCGCTCCTTATTTCCTACAATGCTATGCTCATAATTGAAGATGAACTTTGCGATATTTGCCGCTAATTCCCGCACCACGGGATGAAAATCCGCTAAAAACAACAATCAGAGGCAAGTTATGCCCGTCAGCCTGGATCGTACCGACAAAGCCCTTTTAAACGCGTTGCAAGGGAACGCCCGTCTCACGGTGGCCGAGTTGGCCGACCGCGTATCCTTGACCACCTCGCCATGCTGGCGACGGGTGCGTAACCTGGAAGAGAGTGGGGTGATCAGTGGTTACCAGGCGATCCTCTCGCCCAAGGCCTTGGGGTTTGGGGTGACCGCCTTTGTGAGCATCATGATGGAGAGTCACACCCAGGAAATCGCACGGGCTTTCGAGCAGCGGCTGCTGGAGATACCGGAGATCGTGGCGTGCCATAACGTCTCGGGGCGCTATGACTTTTTGCTGGAAGTGGTGGCCAAAGACCTGGAGTCGTTTGGCGAGTTTGCGCGGGAGGTGTTGCAGACGCTGCCTTGCGTCAAGGAGATTTATTCGAGCTTTTCTTATAAGTCGGTCAGGGCGTTGAGGGTGATTCCGTTGCCGGGGTGATTGGGCAAATCCGTTATTTGGGTAACGGTTTTCGACACACTCCCCACGCCCAAAAATTGGTCACCCATTCTTACCCCAAATTGGATATTCCGCCCCCAAGGCCCGATGACTAACCTAGCCATCAATCCCCACTGCCCTGGAGCACCCCCATGCAAATCCGTACCGATTTCTACACCGCCTCCCCAGACGCCATGAAAGCCATGCTCGCCCTGGAAGCCGCCGTCGGCAAATTGTCCATCGAACTGCCGCTGCTGGAGCTGGTGCGCCTGCGCGTTTCACAAATCAACGGCTGTGCTTTCTGCCTGGACATGCACACCGCCGATGCCCGCAAAGGTGGCGAGACCGAACGCCGCCTGTACACCGTATCGGCCTGGCGTGAAACGCCGTTCTTCACCCCGCGTGAACGCGCCGCCCTGGCCTGGGCCGAGAGCTTGACCCTGATCAGCCAGACCCATGCTCCGGATGAGGACTTCAACGCACTGGCCGCCGAATTCAGCCCTCAGGAGCAGGTTGACCTCAGCGTGGCGATCGCCACCATCAACAGTTGGAACCGCTTGGCCGTGGGTTTCCGCAAGATGCCCAAGTAAGCCTTAAAAGTTGACCGACGCACTCAGGCGCGCGTTCAAGGGCGCGCCCTGGAACAGATAGTCATCGCCCATGTACTCGCCCGCGTCGCGCCAGTATCGCTTGTCGAACAGGTTGTCGACGCTCAGGCGAAATACCGTTTCATAGCCGCTCACCTTGGTGGTGTAGCGGCTGCCTACGTTCACCACGGCGTAATCGCCCACCTCCACATTGCCGCTGCGATTGGCGTACTTCTTGGCGCTGTATTGCACACCGCCCAGTACCGCCAGGCCGTTCACCCACGGCAACGCATAATCCGCATACACACTGGCGCGCAGCTTGGGCACGTTGATCGCTTGGTGGCCCTCATAGTCCGCGGTACCACTACCGGTCACCCGTGCGCGAATCGCCGTCACGCTGGTTGCGATCTGCAGGCGCTCGGTGGCCCAGCCGTTGGCCGACAGTTCCAGCCCGGTGTTTTTCTGCTCGCCCTGTTGCACATAGGTGAAGAAGCCGGCGCCATCCGGCTTGGCGTACTGGTAGGCCTGGCGGGTCTGGAACACCGCGGCGGCAAAGCTGATGCGGCGCCAGTCGTATTTCACCCCGGCTTCTATTTGCCGTGAAGTGGTGGGCGCCAGGGTCTCATCAGCGTTGCTGGCGAACCACGGCGCAGTGCCGCCCAGGGACAAGCCTTTGCTGTAGCGGGTGTAGAGCGAGATGTTTTCCACGGGTTTGTAGATCAACGACGCTTGCGGCAGGAAGACGTATTGCTGAGTGTGGCGTGTCTGGTTGCCAGTGGTCCCGTCGAAAGCTTTTTCATCCAGGCGTACTTCGCGGCCGCCGAGAACGGTTTGCCATTGTTCGTTGAGGCGGATGCGGTCGGTGACGAACAGGCCGTATTGGCGGCTGTCGAGGTTGCGGTGGCTGTCGTTCAGTGGTTTGTCAGTGGGCATGAAGCTCGGTACATCTTCATCGATATTGGCGGTGCCGATGAACTCGTTCACCGATTTGCGCTTGTCGATCACGCGGCGAAAAGCACTGCTGCCGAAGGTCAGTTCATGGCCGATACCGCCGGTGTCGAACAACCCGGTCATGGCCGCCTGCACTTCGTCGTCGCGGCGGGTGTCGTCCGGGCTGCGGTAGTCGTAGACGTCGTAATTGCCTTCAGGGCTGAAGTAGTTGGGCACGCTCGATGAGCTGCAGCTGGTCGACCCATAGCAGCCCCAGGCAAACGAACTGTAGTCATCGATCACCACCTTGCTGCGCGCGGCGCTCACGCTGCCTTTCCATTGATCACTGAAACGGTATTCGAACTTGCCGTTGAGGTTCAGCGAGTCGATGCCCACCTGCCTGGAACCGGTCTGGTGACCCAGCAGTGTTTTCGGCGAGGCATTGTGTGGCACTTCGGTGCCGCCCAACAGCTGGTAGCCCGGCACCGAGCGCTGCTGCTTGTTTTGGTACTCGGCGTCCAGTTGCAATACCGCGTCAGGGCTGATGTTCCAGTCGAAGGCCAGGGACACGAAATCGCGCTGGCCATTGGCGTGCTCAACATAGGCGTTGAGGTCTTCATGGGCCACGTTGGCACGCAGGCCGAACTGTTGCTCACTGCCGAACCAGCCGCCGACATCGGTGGCCACATAGCCGCTGCCACGGTCGTCGGTGGAGACGGTCACCGAACGCACGTCTTCCGGGCGCTTGGTGACGTAATTGATCACGCCGCTTGGTTCCGAGATACCGCTTTGCAGGCCCGCCAGGCCCTTGAGCACTTCCACCTGCTGCTTGTTTTCCAGGGCGACGTTCTGTTCGCCGGTGATGGTGCGCCCATTGATCTTGTAGCTGCTCGCCGCATTCAGCGAGAAGCCGCGCACCACGAAGTTTTCGTAGTAGCCGATGGGTGCATAACTGTCACCCACCGAAGCGTCGTTGCGCAGCACTTCACTGAGCAGGCGCGCCTGCTGGTCCTTGATCAGCGCGGCGTTGATCACCGTGATCGAAGCCGGGGTGTCGAGCAGTGGTGCGTCATCGAAGCCGCCCACCGAGGCGGTTTCACTGCGGTAACCGGATTCATCCTGGCCCTGGACGTTAACTGCCGGCAGTTCGATTTCCGCCGCCAGGCTGCTGCCAATGCCACCACTGAGTAGCAGGCCGAGGGCGAAACGTGAGGAGACGACGGGACGAAAACGCAAAACCATGGGGGCAGGGCCTTAAAGCGCGGGGCGGGGGGCGCATAAGCTAGGCATAAGTGCGCGCTTTTACAAGTTTTCGAGAATGGCTCGCGGCTTGAGACGCTCAGTCTCAAGCCGCACACCCATCAGCCCGCGCCTCGACACGCCTTGGTGGACCTGCGATAGACAAGGCTTCCCTCATCATCGCAGGAGAACATCATGGCAATTACTGGAAAAGTCGCGCTGGTCACCGGCGCCGGTCAAGGCATTGGCCGGGCTATCGCCTTGCGCCTGGCACAGGACGGTGCCGACATCGCCCTGGTGGACATCAATGGCGCCAGGCTCGAAGCCGTGGCCAGCGAAGTCGTGGCGCTGGGCCGCCAGGCTTCGGTGTTCGTCGCCGATGTGTCCAAGCGCGAGCAGGTGGTGGCAGCGGTAGAGCACGCGCACCAGACCCTGGGTGGCTTCGACATCATCGTCAACAACGCCGGGGTCGCGCAGATCGACTCACTGCTGGAGGTCAGCCCGGAACAGGTCGAGCGCACCCTGGGTATCAACGTACAGGGCGTGCTGTGGGGTATCCAGGCGGCCGGCAAGAAGTTCAAGGCGCTCAAGCAGAAGGGCAAGATCATCAACGCCTGTTCCATTGCCGGCCACGAAGGCTTTGCGTTACTGGGTGTGTACTCGGCCACCAAGTTCGCCGTGCGCGCCTTGACCCAGGCCGCGGCCAAGGAGCTGGCGAGCGCCGGGATCACGGTCAACGCTTATTGCCCGGGTGTAGTGGGCACCGATATGTGGGTCGAGATCGACAAGCGCATGGCCGAAATCACCGGCGCTGACGTGGGCGCGACCTACAAGAAGTATGTGGATGGCATTGCCCTGGGCCGTGCAGAAACGCCGGAGGACGTGGCAGGGTTGGTCTCGTACCTGGCAGGGCCGGACTCCGACTACATGACCGGCCAATCGCCGCTGATCGATGGCGGCCTGGTCTACCGCTGACCCTCCATCTCCCCCGTAGGGGCCGGCAAGCCGGCTCCTACGGTGTGGGTCAGTGCCGCGGTTTGCCGGGCATGTCGATGCCCAGTTGGTTGACGCGGCGGTACAGCGTCGCACGGGAAATTCCCAGCGCCTGGGCCGTTGGCAACGGCTTCCAGCGATGACGAATCAACGCATCCAGCACCACCTGGCGTTCCGGGCTCGCGCGATCTTCCGTCGGTGCCGCAACCTGTTCCCCACGCACTTCCACCGGCAAATCCGCCACCTGAACCGTACCGCCCTCACACACTGCACAGGCGTACGCCAGCACATGCCGCAGTTGCCGCACATTGCCGGGCCAGGCGTAACCCAGTAGCAGTTGCAACGCTGAAGGGGCGATGCCGACCGAGACCCTGCTGTTGCGTGCTTCCTGTTCCAGCAGCCGATTGATCAGGGCCAGCTTGTCGGTCCGTTCGCGCAACGGTGGCAGGCAGAAGCGTGCGCAACCCAGGCGAAAGAACAGGTCTTCGCGAAACCGGCCTTCACTGACCAGTACCGACAAATCACGGTGGCTGGCACAGATCACATGGATATCCACTGCACGGGTTTTCGCTGCGCCCAATGGCGCCACTTCACCCTCGGCCATCACCCGCAACAGGCGCGTCTGCAAGGCCAGCGGCATGTCGCCGATCTCATCGAGGAACAGCGTGCCGCCGTCGGCCTGCACCAACAGCCCCGGCATGCCTTTGCTGGACGCGCCGGTAAAGGCCCCGGCCACATAGCCGAACAGCTCGCTTTCAATCAGGTTTTCCGGGATCGCCGCGCAGTTCACCGCCACGAACGGCCCCGTGTGACGGGCGCTGCGCTCATGCAGCTGGCGGGCAAACACCTCCTTGCCCGCACCGGTTTCGCCTTGCACCAGCACTGGCAGGTTACGGTTCTTGACTCGCAGGGCCAGGCGCAGATGCTCCTCCACGCGCGCATCGACCAGCGGGATCACCGCCGCACGCGCCGGTTTGCGTCGCGGGGCATTGACGCGTACGTGCAGGACCCCCGGCTCCCCCAACCATGGCAACTGCTGGGTGGCATCGTGGGTCACGGCGCGCAAGGCGTCCAAGTCGAATACATCACCGATATGCTCCGGCACCTGGCCAAAGCGCCGGCGCAGAGCCTGGCGCGCCTTGCTGTTCAGGGCATGCAGGCGGCCGTCCTGGTCCCAGGCCAGCAGCAGGTCGGGCTGGCTGTCCACGTAGCCCGGTGTGCTGTGGGCCTGCAGCACCCAGTGCTGGCGGGCGCTGTGCATGAAAAAAGCGTTTTCGATGGCCTGGGCGCTCTGGGCTACCATCTGGCGCACCAAGTGCTGGCTGCGGCGGTCATCCGGGGATTTGAGTGCCGAGGCATCCATTACCCCCAACAGATTGCCTTGAGGGTCGAAGATCGGCGCGGCGGAGCAGGTAAGGCCGATGAAGGCTGCGCGGAAGTGGTCGCGCTTGTGCACCGTCACCGCTGATTGGCTGGTGAGCACCGTGGCCACGCCGCAAGTGCCTTCTTCGGCTTCCGACCAACAGGTGCCGAGGTACAGGCCGGCCTTGCGGCAGTCGTTGCGGATCGAGGTGTCCACGCGATGGTCGATGGTCTGGCCCTGGGCGTCGGTCAGCATCACGCAGTAATCGGCATGCCGCACGCGGTGGTGCAGTTGCCCGACTTCTTCGCTGGCAATGCGCATGAACAGGTCTGCGCGCTCGCGGCACTCCCTGAGCAATGGTTCGCTGAGGATGCGCGGCCCCTGCAGGGAACCGGGGTCCAGGTGATGTTGCTCCATGGAGCGTCGCCACGAATCGAAAATCAGCGACGGCACCGGAGCCTGGGGCAGGCGATCGGCGTTGCGAACCACACGACTGACGCAGTCGACGTGTTCTCTGGAGTGCGCGGCGAGCATAAAGCCTCCGGTTCTCGATCTTTGTTGTTATGCCCGTTATTAAGCGCGCATGCGTCGGGTCGGACAAGCGCGGGCTGACCAACTGCCCAGGATGAGACGCAGCGTCTCAAACCGCCCGAGACGCGGCCCGCACGTTGCAATGCCGCGTCTCATTCTGCGCTGGCTTGTCTTAGCGGCACAACCGTAAGGAACTGCTCTGGATCAAGGCTTTGCCAGGTTTTTGCTGGCCTTGGCACAGGCTGTGCTGAAGGACTTGTAGCTGGCCGCAGCCAGCCTTTTGTGCGTCGAGACAACCTGGAGAACAACAAGATGTCCACTCACCTGTCCACCGATCAATTGCTGCATGCCTACACCGTGATGCGCACCATCCGTGATTTCGAAGAACGCCTGCATGTGGAATTCGCCACCGGCGAGATCCCCGGTTTCGTGCACCTGTACGCCGGCCAGGAAGCCAGCGCCGCCGGGGTCATGGCTCACCTCAATGATGAGGATTGCATTGCTTCCAACCACCGCGGCCACGGCCATTGCATCGCCAAGGGCGTGGATGTGTTTGGCATGATGGCCGAGATCTACGGCAAGAAAACCGGCGTATGCGGCGGCAAGGGCGGCTCCATGCACATTGCCGACCAGGAGAAGGGCATGCTCGGTGCCAACGGCATTGTCGGCGCCGGCGCACCGTTGGCGGCCGGTGCGGCGCTGGCCTCCAAGCTCAAGGGCAGCCAGGGCGTGGCCGTGGCGTTTTTTGGCGACGGTGGTTCCAACGAAGGCGCGGTGTTCGAGGCGATGAACCTGGCCTCGATCATGAAACTGCCGTGCCTGTTCGTTGCGGAAAACAACGGCTATGCCGAGGCCACCGGTTCCGGTTGGTCGGTGGCGTGCAAGGACATCGCCGAACGGGCCGTGGGCTTTGGTATGCCGGGAGTGATCGTCGACGGCAATGATTTCTTCGCCGTGCACGCAGCGCTTGGCGTCGCCGTGGAGCGTGCGCGCAAGGGCGACGGGCCAACGTTGGTGGAAGTGAAGTTAAGCCGCTTCTACGGCCACTTCGAAGGCGATGCACAAACCTATCGCGGCCCCGACGAAGTGAAAAACCTGCGGGAAAACGCGGACTGCCTGGCGCTGTTTCGTCAGCGTTGCAGCGCCGAAGGCTGGCTCGATGCGGCGCAATTCGAGCGCATTGATGGCGAGGTCGCGCAGTTGATCGAGGACGCCGTGCGCCTGGCCAAGTCCGACCCCAAACCCCAGGCCGCCGACCTGCTCAGCGACGTCTACGTCGCGTATCCCTAATAACAACAATAGGTGGAGAGAATCTTATGGCTCGCAAAATCAGCTATCAGCAGGCAATCAACGAAGCCCTGGCCCAGGAAATGCGCCGCGACCAAAGCGTGTTCATTATTGGCCAGGACGTGTCCGGCGGCACCGGCTCACCTGGCGAGCAGGACGCCTGGGGCGGCGTGCTCGGCGTGACCAAGGGCCTGTACCCGGAGTTTCCCGAGCGCGTACTCGATGCGCCGTTGTCCGAAGGCGGCTACGTGGGCATGGCGGTCGGTGCTGCCACCCGTGGCATGCGCCCGGTGTGCGAATTGATGTTCGTCGATTTTATCGGCTGCTGCCTCGACCAGTTACTCAACCAGGCCGCCAAGTTCCGCTACATGTTCGGCGGCAAGACCACAACGCCGCTGGTGATTCGCGCCATGTACGGCGCCGGCCTGCGTGCGGCGGCCCAGCATTCGCAGATGCTCACTTCGATGTGGACCCACATTCCCGGCCTCAAGGTGGTGTGCCCGGCCACGCCGTATGATGCCAAGGGCATGCTGATCCAGGCGATCCGCGACAACGATCCGGTGATTTTCCTTGAGCACAAGATGCTTTACAGCCTGCAGGGCGAGGTGCCCGAAGAGCTGTACACCGTGCCTTTCGGTGAGGCCAACTTTGTTCGCGAGGGCAAGGATGTGACCCTGGTGACTTATGGGCGCATGGTGCATATCGCCCTGGAGGCCGCCGCCCAGCTGGCACGACAAGGCATCGACTGTGAGGTGCTGGACCTGCGCACCACCAGCCCGCTGGATCAAGACAGCATCCTTGAAAGTGTGGAAAAGACGGGCCGCTTGGTGGTGATCGACGAGTCCAACCCGCGTTGCTCCATGGCCACTGATATCAGTGCGTTGGTCGCCCAGCAGGGCTTTTCGTTCTTGCGCGCGCCGATCCAAATGGTCACCGCGCCGCACACGCCCGTGCCGTTCTCCGATGCACTGGAAGACCTGTACATCCCCAATGCGGCGAAGATCGAGGCCGCCGTGCTGAAGATCGCCGACAAGAGGACCGCCGCATGATCCATACCTTGACCATGCCCAAGTGGGGGCTATCGATGACCGAGGGCCGTATTGATGTCTGGCTCAAGCAACCCGGCGACCGGGTAGAGAAGGGTGAGGAAGTGCTGGACGTGGAGACCGACAAGATCTCCAGCAGCGTCGAGGCACCGTTCACTGGCGTGCTGCGCCGTGTGCTGGCGCTGAGTGACGAGACGCTGCCGGTGGGCGCATTGCTGGGGATTGTGGTAGAGGGCGAGGCCACCGAGGCAGAAATCGATGCGGTCATCGAACGCTTCAACGCCGGGTTTGTTTCCAGTACCGCCGAAGCAGAGGCCTCGGGGCCCAGTGCGCAGAAGGTTGAAATAGGCGGGCGTTTGTTGCGCTATCTCGACTTGGGCGAGGGTGGCATTCCGTTGGTGCTGGTTCATGGATTCGGTGGCGACCTGAACAACTGGCTGTTCAACCAACCGGCATTGGCCGCCGAACGCCGTGTGGTCGCCCTTGACCTGCCAGCGCATGGTGAGTCGGGCAAGCAGCTGCAACGCGGCGATGCTGATGAGCTGAGCCAAGCGGTGTTGGACCTGCTTGATCATCTAAAGCTAGACCGCGTGCACCTGGCCGGCCACTCCATGGGCGGGCTGGTCGTGCTGACCGTTGCCGACCGGGCGCCCCAGCGCGTCGCCTCACTGACCCTGATCGCCAGCGCCGGTCTGGGCATGGACATCAACGGTGATTACCTGCAAGGGTTTGCCGAGGCCAACAACCGCAATGCGCTCAAGCCGCAATTGATCCAACTGTTCAGCGATCCCGCGCTGGTGACGCGGCAGATGCTGGAGGACATGCTCAAGTTCAAGCGGTTGGAAGGAGTCGACCCGGCATTGCGGCAGCTCACTGCCGCGTTGTTCGAAGGCGGACGACAGAGGTTGGACAGGCGTCATGTGGTGGGCCGACAGCCGAGCCTGGTAATCTGGGGCAGCGACGATGCAATCATCCCGGCCAGTCACGCCGAGGGGTTGGACGCCCAAGTGGAGATCTTGCCGGGACAGGGCCATATGGTGCAGATGGAGGCGGCGGAGCGGGTCAACCACTTAATTGGCACTTTCCTGAAATAGCGCCCGCAGTCAGGCGTGACGCTTCAGGGTCTCGCTGGGCAACTCCTTGAACAGGGCGCGGTAGCTGTTGGAGAACCTTCCCAGGTGCCAGAACGACCAATTCATCGCCACTTCAGCGACGGTGGTCTCACGGGTCTGCAACAACTCCCGCCGCGCCCCATTCAACCGGCGCAGCCGCAACCACTGCGCCGGGCTCATCCCGGTGTAGGTCTTGAACCCCTGTTGCAACTGACGCAATGGCACGCCGGCAATCCGCGCCAGTTCCAACACGTTGACGATCTCATCCGGAGCATCCGCCGCCCATTCGCCGATGCGCGCCATCAGTCGCCGTTCTTCGCTGCGCCGCTGCAACGAGTGGCGGTCCAGGCATACGCAGGCGTTGTCGAGGATGAACAGGCAGTCTTCCAGCAATTGCTGGGTGAGGGCATCGCGGCTGGCGGGGTCGATTGCTGTGGACAGGCGGGTGAGGGTGCCACTCAACCAACGACTGAACAGTCCATTCTGCTGGCAGGTCAGCGGCGCCATGAACAGGCCTTCAAGTTTCGCCACATCCAGCCCATGGCGTTGCACGAATTGCGGCCCGAACACCACCGCCACTTCACGGTAGTTTTCCGGGGTGATCCAGGTGTTGTGGCTTTCACCGTTCAGCAGGTACAGCGCGTTGTCACTGCCGTCGAAACAGAAGGCCAGCGAGCCTGGCGGTGCGTTGAAATGCTGCTCCACGCGGGTGTTCATGCACTCTTCGTACACCTGCACACCTTGCAGGTCCAGGTAGCGGATTCGCCCGGCGAAATGCCCTGGGGACATCTGCTGGTACTGCTGCACCCAACCGGGTGTCGCACTGCATTGAGCGGCCACATCACCGGTGGTGAAGGCCTGTACGCGCAAAGCTGTTGCCTGTGTCATGGGTAACCTGGGCGCACTCTATTGGTGCGTTGTGGTTCGTGCAAAGTGGATAGATGCCGCAGGGGCGGCGGCATCAAGATAGACCTCAATGCGCCAGGAGTACAAGCCGGCGCATGCACCCAACCCATGACGAGGTCCTTATGAACGCCCCCTTCGATCAGCTGTCCGCCTGGCTGAAAGAACACAAGATTACCGAAGTCGAATGCGTGATCAGTGATTTGACTGGCATCGCACGCGGCAAGATTGCGCCCACCAACAAGTTCCTGCATGAGCGAGGCATGCGCCTGCCGGAAAGTGTGTTGCTGCAAACGGTAACCGGGGACTTTGTCGACGACGATGTCTACTACGACCTGCTCGACCCGGCAGACATCGACATGATCTGCCGTCCGGTGTCCCACGCCACCTATGTGGTGCCGTGGGCCATCGAGCCTACCGCGATCGTCATCCACGACACCTTCGACAAACAGGGCAACCCCATCGAACTGTCGCCGCGCAACGTGCTGAAGAAAGTCCTGCAGCTCTACACCGACCAGGGTTGGCAGCCGATCGTCGCGCCGGAAATGGAGTTCTACCTCACCCAGCGCTGCGAAGACCCGGACCTGCCGCTGAAAACCCCGATTGGCCGCTCCGGTCGCGCCGAGACCGGTCGCCAGTCGTTTTCCATCGACGCCGCCAACGAATTCGACCCACTGTTCGAAGACGTCTATGACTGGTGCGAAGCCCAAGGCCTGGACCTCGACACGCTGATCCACGAAGACGGCCCGGCGCAGATGGAAATCAACTTCCGCCACGGCGACGCCCTCGACCTGGCCGACCAAATCACCGTGTTCAAGCGCACCCTGCGCGAGGCCGCGCTCAAGCACAACGTGGCCGCCACCTTCATGGCCAAGCCGGTGGCCGACGAGCCTGGCAGCGCCATGCACCTGCACCAGAGCGTGGTCGACATCGCCACCGGCAAACCGGTGTTCGTCGATGCCGACGGCAAGATGAGCCAGCTGTTCCTGCACCATATCGGCGGCTTGCAGAAGTACATCCCCAAGCTGTTGCCGATGTTTGCGCCCAACGTGAACTCGTTCCGCCGCTTCCTGCCGGACACCTCGGCGCCGGTCAATGTCGAATGGGGCGAAGAAAACCGCACCGTCGGCCTGCGTGTGCCCACCTCCAGTCCCGACGCCATGCGCGTGGAAAACCGCTTGCCCGGCGCCGATGCCAATCCCTACCTGGCGATAGCGGCTAGTCTGCTGTGTGGTTACCTCGGGATGATCGAACAGATCGAGCCCAGCGCGCCAGTGGAGGGCCGCGCCTACGAGCGCCGTAACCTGCGCCTGCCGTTCACCCTCGAAGATGCGCTGGCACGCATGGAGGATTGCGCCACGGTCAAGCAGTACCTGGGCGACAAGTTCGTGCGCGGCTACGTCGCGGTCAAGCGCGCCGAGCACGAGAATTTCAAACGGGTGATCAGTTCCTGGGAGCGCGAGTTCCTGCTGTTGAGCGTCTAAAAAAACCAAAAAAGGGGTGTCGATATGCGTCTTGTGAAACAGCTTTTTCCGCTGGCCCTGGTGGCTGCGTTCAGCAGCGCCAGCCAGGCGGCGCCGACGGTCAGCGTCTACAACTGGACTGACTATATCGGTGAGACCACCCTGGCCGACTTCCAGGCCAAGACTGGGATCAAGCCGATCTACGACGTGTTCGACTCCAACGAAACCCTGGAGGGCAAGTTGCTGGCGGGGCGCACCGGCTATGACGTGGTGGTGCCGTCCAACCACTTCCTGGCGCGCCAGGTGAAGGCCGGTGCGTTCCTCAAGCTGGACCGCGCGCAACTGCCCAACTTCAAGAACCTCGACCCCAAGTTGCTAAAACTGTTGGAAAAGAATGACCCAGGCAACGCGCACTCGGTGCCGTACCTGTGGGGTACCAATGGCATCGGCTACAACGTCGACAAGGTCAAACAGGTGCTGGGCATCGACGCTATCGATTCATGGGCGGTGCTGTTCGAGCCCGAGAACATCAAGAAGCTCAACCAGTGCGGCGTGGCTTTCCTCGATTCGGCGGACGAGCTGTTCCCGGCGATCCTCAATTACATGGGCAAGGACCCGCGCAGCGAGAATCCCGAGGACTACAAGCAGGCCGAGGCCAAGCTGCTGACGCTGCGGCCGTACATCACCTATTTCCATTCTTCCAAGTACATTTCGGACCTGGCCAACGGTAATATCTGCGTGGCCTTCGGTTATTCCGGCGACGTGTTCCAGGCGGCCAACCGTGCCAAGGAAGCCAAGAATGGTGTGAAGATCGCCTATTCGATTCCCAAGGAAGGCTCCAACCTGTGGTTCGACCTGCTGGCGATTCCCGCCGACGCGAGTCACCCGAAAGAAGCCCACGCGTTCATCAACTACCTGCTCGACCCTCAAGTGATCGCCAAGGTCAGCGCCTCGGTGGGGTATGCCAACGCCAACCCGGCGGCCAAGGCGTTCATGGACCCGCAACTGGTGAATAATCCTGAGGTGTACCCGTCCCAGGACGTGCTCGACAAACTCTATATTTCCACCACGCCGACCCCGGCAACCATGCGCCTGATGACCCGCGCCTGGAGCAAAGTGAAGACCAACAAATGATTCAGTCGACTGACCACGCCCGGTCCTACTACCGGGCTACGGCCAACGCTTTGACGGAGCGACCCACATTGGGCACTGACCTGACCGCCGACGTGTGCGTGATCGGCGGCGGTTTCACCGGCGTTAACACCGCCATCGAACTGGCCCAGCGCGGGCTCTCGGTGGTCCTGCTGGAAGCCCGCCGTATTGGCTGGGGTGCCAGCGGGCGCAACGGCGGGCAGTTGATTCGCGGTATCGGCCATGACGTGTCGGGATTCGGCAAGTACGTGGGCGAGGAGGGCGTGCGTTACCTGGAGCGCGCCGGCATCGACTCGGTGGCCTTGGTGGGCGAGCGTATCCGAACGCACCGCATCGACTGCGACTTGCGCTGGGGCTTTTGCGAATTGGCCAACACCCCGGCGCAATTCGCGGCGTTCAAGGGCGAGCAGGCGCACCTGGCGGCGCTGGGTTACGCCCACGAAACGCGTCTGGTGGGGCCGCAGGATATACAGCAAGTAGTCGGCTCGCCGGTGTATGCCGGCGGCCTGGTGGACATGGGCTCCGGGCATCTTCACCCGTTGAATCTGGTTTTGGGTGAGGCTCGGTTGGCCGAATCCCTCGGGGTCCGGATTTTCGAGCACACCGAAGTACTCGAACTGATCCACGGCGACACGGTGCACGTGCGCTGCGCCGGCGGCACGGTGCGCGCCGCTAGCCTGGTGCTGGCGTGCAATGCGCATCTGGAGGAGCTGGAACCGCGCCTGAGTGGCAAGGTACTCCCGGCCGGCAGCTACATCATCGCCACCGAGCCGTTATCGGCGGATCTGGCCAACCAACTGATCCCGCAGAACCTGGCGCTGTGCGACCAGAAGGTCGGCCTGGATTATTACCGGTTGTCTGCAGACCGGCGCCTGTTGTTCGGCGGCGCCTGCCATTACTCCGGCCGCGACCCGGCGGACATTGCCGCTTACATGCAGCCGAAAATGCTCAAGGTGTTCCCGCAGCTCGCCAATACGGCCATCGAGTTCCAGTGGGGCGGCAAGATCGGCATTACCGCCAATCGCTTCCCGCAGGTCGGTCGCTTGAAGCAGTACCCCAACGTGTTTTACGCCCAGGGGTATTCCGGGCATGGGCTGAACGTGACGCATTGGTGCGCGAGGCTGTTGGCCGAGGGTATCCAGGCCGGTCACAGCACCGGGCTGGATATTTTCAGCCAGGTACCGCACATGACGTTTCCCGGTGGCAAGGCGCTGCGGTCGCCGCTGCTGGCGTTGGGGATGCTGTGGTATCGCCTGCGGGAATTGATTTAACTGACGCCCCCCACCTGTGGAGCTCCATCAATGCTCAGATTCGGTGAGCACCTTGCGGAAGGTTTCTACCAGCGGCCGCAGGTTGACGCGGTGCCACGCCGCCCACAGCGGGGTGGTGTAGTTCAACCACGGCAGTTCACGCAACACCACGCCGGGCGGGGCATTACGGCTCAGGCCTTTTTGCACCATGGCCACGCCCAGCCCTGACGCGACCAACCCCAGCGCAGTAAACGGCTCCCCGGCTTCCATGGGGATCTGCGGGGTGAAACCGGCGCGGATGCAGGCGGCGACGAAGTCGTCGGCGGGGTTGGCGCCGGGTTTGCGCTGCACGCCGATCCACTCCTGGTCCGCCAGGTGCTCGGGCAACAACTCGCTTTGACGGGCCAATGGATGATGCTCGGGCAAGGCCAGCAGCATCGGGTCATCCAGCACTTGCCGCGCGATAAGGTCCGGGTCGTCGGCGGCCGGTGGCTCGCCAACCAATGCGATATCCAGGCTGCGTTGGCGAAGACCTTCCAGCTGTTCGAGAGACGGCAGGTTATACAGCTTGATATGCACGGTCGGCCGATCGTCGCGCAACACGCGCAAGGCATTGGGCAACACCCCGGCATGCATGGCGTTCTCGATATAGCCGATGCACAGGCCACCTTCTTCACCTCGGCCCAGGCGCTTGCCCAAGGATTCCAGGCGGTTGGCGTGGGTCAGCAAGGCCTTGGTCTCGGCGAGGAAGGTCTGGCCGTCGCGGGTCAGGCGGATGCGTTGCTGACTGCGTTCGAACAGGGTCAGTCCCAGGCGCTCTTCCAGCTGGGCTATCTGTCGGCTCAGCGGTGACTGGGAGATGTGCAAGCGCTCGGCAGCACGGCCGACGTGCTCTTCCTCGGCGACGACTTCGAAGTAGCGCAATTGGCGCAGGTCGATCATGTTAGACCTCTGGGGACTCAAGTTGGTCGCAGTATGTCTTGGACGGTCCGATCTGCGCAATCTAGGATCTGCTCAACGGTCACAGCGACCCCTGAACCCATTGAGGATCTACCATGAGCTTGAAAGACAAACTCCCAGGCCAGCTCGGCTTCGGCACCGCGCCGCTGGGCAACATGTTCCGCGCTATTCCAGAAGACGAAGCCCAGGCCACTGTCGAGGCTGCCTGGAATGCCGGCGTGCGCTACTTCGACACCGCGCCGTTCTACGGCTCGGGCCTCTCGGAAATCCGCCTGGGCCACGCCCTGTCGCAGTACAACCGCGATGATTTCGTGCTCAGCACCAAGGTCGGCCGGGTGATCCTCGACGAAATAGAAGACAGCGCCCGCGACCTCGGCGAAAAAAGCGGCGTGTTCGAACACGGCCGCCCGAACAAGATGCTCAACGACTACAGCGCCGACGCCACCCTGCGCTCCATCGAAGACAGCCTGACCCGCCTGAACACTGATCGCCTGGACATCGTGTGGATTCACGACATCGCCCAGGACTTCTATGGCGACCAATGGCTGGAGTACTTCAACCAGGCCCGCACCGGTGCCTTCAAAGTGCTGACCCGCCTGCGTGAAGAGGGCGTGATCAAGGCCTGGGGCCTGGGCGTAAACCGCGTCGAGCCGTGCGAACTGACCCTGGACCTGACCGAAGCGCAGCCCGACGGCTTTTTGCTGGCCGGCCGCTACACACTGTTGGACCATGATCGTGCCCTGCAGCGCCTGATGGACGCGGCCCTGGCGCAGAACGTCGAGATCGTCGTCGGTGGCCCCTACAGCTCCGGCATCCTCGCGGGCGGCGCGCACTTCGAGTACCAGCAAGCCAGCCCGGCAATCATCCGCAAGGTCGAGCAGATCAGGGCGATTGCCCAGGCGTTTGGCGTCAGCGTGAAAGCGGCGGCGCTGCAATTCTCCCTGGCCCACCCGGCCGTGGCGGCAGTGATTCCAGGCGCCAGTCGTCCGGGGCGGATTGCCGAAGACGTTGCGGCGTTGTCAGAGACTATTCCGGCAGCCTTCTGGCAGGCCCTGCGCGAGGCCCGATTGATTTCGGACCGTGCACCACTGCCGCTTTAACTTCAGGAGTTCAACCGATGAAAATTGATGTGAGCGGTAAAGTAGCCATCGTCAGCGGCAGCACGGCCGGCATTGGCCTGGGCATCAGCCAGGCGCTTGCAGCATCCGGCGCCACCGTGGTGGTGATCGGGCGTGAAGCGGGCAAGGTGGGTGACGCCTTGGCGAGCATCCGCCAGGCCGTCCCCGGCGCGGACCTGCGCGGGCTGGTGGCAGACCTCGGCACGGCCGAAGGTGCAGAAAAACTGTTCGCCGCCGAACCGCGCGCCGACATCCTGGTCAACAACCTGGGTATCTTCAACGATGTGGATTTCTTCGAGGCCCCGGACAGCGAATGGGCACGCTTCTATGAAGTCAACGTGATCTCCGGTGTGCGCCTGGCGCGGCATTACGTGCCGGGCATGGTCGGGCAGGGCTGGGGGCGAGTGATCTTCCTGTCGTCGGAGTCCGGCGTGGCTACCCCGGCGGACATGATCAACTACGGCGTGACCAAGAGCGCCAACCTGGCGGTGTCGCATGGTTTGGCCAAGCGCCTGGCGGGTACCGGCGTGACGGTTAACGCGGTTTTGCCTGGCCCGACCTTTACCGACGGCCTGGAGCAGATGCTCAAGGACGCCACCGCAAAATCCGGGCGCAGTGCGCGGGACGAGGCGGATGTGTTTGTGCGAAACGCACGGCCAACCTCGATCATCCAGCGCGCAGCAAATGTGGATGAAGTCGCCAACCTGGTGGCGTACATTGCTTCACCCCTGTCTTCTGCCACCACCGGTGCCGCGTTGCGGGTCGACGGCGGTGTGGTCGACAGCATGGCCATCTGAATGGTTTTCTATTTTCTGGAGTAATTAACGTGGCAACAGCGTCTTCTGTGATTGAAATCCCTGTATCGGCCGATCAGGTCTGGCAATTGATCGGCGGCTTCAACAGCCTGCCGGACTGGTTGCCGTTTATCGTCAAAAGCGAGGCCCTTGATGGCGGCCGTGTGCGTCATCTGCAAACCGCCGATGGCGGGGTGGTGGTGGAGCGTTTGCAGAGCTTTGATAACGTCGGCCGTACTTACAGCTACACCATTGAACAGTCGCCATTTCCGGTGAGTGCATACCTGGCAACGGTGCAGGTCGAGGCGTTGGGTGAAGCGTCGGCGAAAGTGACCTGGTCCGGTGTGTTCACGCCGGCGGCAGGCACCACGGATGCGGCGGCGGAAGAGTTGTTTGCGGGTGTTTACAGCGGTGGGCTGGAGGCGTTGCGGGCCAATTTCCCAGGCTGATCCGCGCCCCCTGTAGGAGCCGGCAAGCCGGCTCCTACAGGGTGTTGTGATGCATGCGTTATTCGGGCATGAGTTGTTGGCGGCACTCCAGAACCAGGCGTGCACCGCCTCGCTCACTCGTACCCACTTCCAGCCTGAAGCCATGCAGGTTGATGATCGCCGCCACAATCGACAAGCCCAATCCAAAGCCGCCTTGCTGGTCGCTCTCATCCACGCGATAGAAGCGCTGGAACACCGCGTCACGTTCCGCTGCGGGTATGCCGGGGCCGGAGTCGTGCACTTCAAGGCGCGTGCTGCCGGCGTCGTTGACCCCACGCAGAATCACCTCGCCGCCCGGTGGGGAGAACTTGATCGAGTTGCTCAGCAGGTTGGCGAGGGCTTCGAACAGCAATGCGCGGTCGCCGGTGATCCATGGCAGGGACTCCGGCGTTTCGAGCCGCAATTGCAGTTCGCCTTCTTCGGCCAGGGGCAGGTAGAAGTCGTGCAACTCGCGCAACAGTGGCAGCGGATCCATGACCAAAAAGCCTGAGCGACGCTGGTGGTCTTCCAGTTCGGAGATACGTAACAGCCCCCGGAAGCGCGCCATCAGGGTGTCGGTTTCGGCAATCGCGTCATCCAGTTTCACCGCGTAGTCCGACTCCGCCTCGGCCTCCTGCTTGATGCGGTACAGCTGCGCACGCAGGCGCGTGAGCGGGGTGCGCAGGTCGTGGGCGATGTTGTCGCACACGCCCTTGACCTCGTTCATCAGCTTCTCGATACGATCAAGCATGGCGTTGACGATGGCCGCGAGCATGTCCAGTTCGTCGCGCCGATTCGACAGCGGCAGGCGGTGGGTCAGGTCGCCGGCGACGATGGCTTCGGCGCTGGCCTGGATCCCGCGAATCCGCCGCAACGGTCGACGACGCAACAAATGCCAGCCCGCAGCGCCAGGGATAATCGTCAAGGACAGCGCCCACAGCAGGGCATGCCAGATGATACGGGTCACGCCGAACAGCGAGCCGTTGGCGCGTACCAGTACCAGCCAGCGGCCGTCATCGGTATGGGTGGCGACGGCGTCGCAGCTGTCCTTGGGCAACTTGGGGTCGTCGGAGTCGACGCAGTTGGTCAGGGCGTGGATCTTGCCGTCCAGGGGCAAGTCGGGCGGCACCGCGCGGATCGGTCCATTGAGAGGGCGGAACTGCTCATCGAACAAGCCGTAGGCGTCCACGCCCTTCATGTCGAAGGTCATGCTGGTGGTCAGGGCTTCCACCAGTTCCTCGCCGTCAAAGCGCTGGAACAGGTGCTGGCGCTGCATCAGCGAATGGCGCGACAGGTCGCCCAGATAGCCCGACACCTCGTAGTACAGCACCCCCATGAGGATGCAGCTCCAGGCCACGAACAACGAACTGTACAGCGCCAGCAAGCGGCTGCTGGAAGAGCGCCAGCCCTTAGAGGGGTTCAGCAATGACATAACCGGAACCTCGTACCGTGCGGATCAGCGGCGTGAGGCCCGGTGGGTCGATCTTCTTGCGCAGACGGCCGATGTGCACGTCGATCAAGTTGGTGCCGGGGTCGAAGTGATAGCCCCAGACTTCCTCGAAAATCATCATCCGCGACAGGATCTGCCCAGTGTTGCGCATCAGGAACTCCAGCAACTTGTATTCGGTGGGCAACAGGCTCAGGGGCTGATCGGCACGACTGGCTTCACGGCTGATCAGGTTCAGCTCCAGGTCGGCCACGCGCAGGGCGGTTTCGAATTCCTGGACGGTGCTTTTGCGCCGCAGCAGCACTTCAACGCGAGCGGCCATTTCATCCGAGGCGAACGGTTTGGTGAGGTAGTCATCACCGCCGGCACGCAGGCCGCGCACACGTTCGTCCACATCGGAGAGGGCGCTGATCATCAGGATCGGCGTCGACACACCGATAGTGCGCAGCGTGGTGACGATGGCCAGGCCATCGAGTTCCGGCAGCATGCGGTCGAGGGTGATCAGGTCGTAGTCGCCACTCACGGCGCGGACCAGGCCTTCGCGGCCGTTGTCTACCCAATCTACATCCAGTCCATGGCTACTCAGCTCGGCGACGATCTCGCGGGCCGTTACGGCGTCATCCTCGATAGTCAAAATACGGGTCATGGTATTACCTGGTGATCGATTTACACGGGAAGACCGCAATCGCCAGCAAGCCGGCGCCTACGGAAGTGCGGGCATTTTGCCAAGAAATCGCTGAACGCTTCCTAAATAAAACTTCATATTGGCAAAACTGACACATCTTTCATGACCGGCTAACGGGAATGCATAACGCCCGCCCGCAACGGCCCTTTCTTGCAAGTTGCATGGTTTGAGTAAGTTCAATTTACTTAACTCCATGATTTGTAACGGTTTTAAATTTTTTGCTGTCTGGCATGGTGCCTGCACTGTCCCTTTTGAGACTTGTAACACTATTTTTCTGCCTTGGAGCACAACAACAATGATCACATCCTCATCCACGCTGCAAGAATCGAGCACGCTCTCCGGGGTTTCCTGGGGGGCGATTTTTGCCGGGGCGGCCGCTGCGGCCGCATTGTCCCTGATCCTCGTGCTGCTGGGCTTCGGCCTGGGCTTTTCGGCGGTGTCGCCGTGGGCTGACAGTGGCATCAGCGCCAAGGGGCTTGGCATTTCCACGATTGTCTGGCTGGCGTTTACCCAGATCGTCGCATCCGGGCTGGGCGGCTATATTGCCGGTCGGTTGCGGGTAAAATGGGCGAATATGCACGGCGATGAGGTGTACTTCCGCGACACGGCCCATGGGTTCCTGGCCTGGGCTGTGGCCACGTTGATTACTGCAGTACTGGTGGTCGGTTCGGTGAGCAGTGTCGTCAGCGGCGGCGTGAAAGCCGGTGCCAGTGTTGCAGCCGGCGCGGCCAGCGGCATTACGCAAGCCGCCGGCAGTGCCGCCAAAGGTGTCAATGGCGGCGACTTCGACTACTACGTCGACAGCCTGTTCCGCGACGACCGCCCGGTAGCCGTCAGCGATGACGCCGCCCACGGCGTGGTTGCCCGCATCTTCACCCGCACCCTGAGCAATGACGGCCAATTGGCCGCTGAAGACCGTGCCTACCTGGCCCAGTTGATCAGCCAGCGCACCAACCTCAGCCAGGCGGATGCCGAAGCGCGGATCGACAAAGTCTATGGCGAGGCCCGCAAAGCAGTCGAAGACGCCAAGCTTAAAGCCAAACAAGCCGCTGACACCGCCGCCAAGGTCGCTGCCTACACGTCGCTGTGGACCTTTGTTGCTCTGTTGATCGGCGCGTTCTTCGCCAGTTTCGCAGCCACCTTTGGCGGTCGCCGTCGCGATGCCGTGGTGTATGTGGAAACCGAACACTTCGTCCGTTAATTCATTCAAGGCCCGTTCTTTCAAGGAGAGCATCATGCGTTCACTACTGCTTTGGTTCCTCGGTGTGCCTATTCCTGTGATCATCCTGATCGCGATCTTCATGCACTGATTACCGTTTCATCCAAGCCGCGCCTGAGTAACAGGCGCGGCTTTTTGCTGCAAGGCCAGCCAACTGGTCACCAGTAACACACTCGCGACCGATGTCATGATCACCAATGGCGCAGAGGTGCCATCGGACAACAACCCGGTCGCCCAACTGCTCACCGCCGTCAGCAACATCTGGGTGAAAAAGAACAGCCCGGATGCCGTTCCCGCGATTGCGCCATAAGGCTGCAGCACCGACAGCTGACAGGCCGGAATCGTCATACCCACCGATACCATGATCAGTACCATTGGCAACACAATCGCCAGCCATTCCCCTGGCAGTGCCGTTGTGGCCAGTGCAAGAGTGACGCTGCCCAGCAGATTCAGGCCTATCCCCACGGCGATCAAGCGGTCCGGGTCAAAGCGCCTGACCAGGCGCCGGAACAGATTCGCGCCCAGCATGTAGCCGCTGATCGTGGCGGCGAACACCAGGGCATACGCCGTGGCGGACAGATGGAAGCCGCGTTGCAGCAGCGCCGATGACTCACTGATAAACGGAAAGTAGGTGCTGTACACGCAACCGATGGCCAAGGCGTAACGCAGAAAATAACGATCGCGCAGCAACTGGCCGTAGAGGCGCAGCAGTCCCTGCGGCGGGGCGGCGGCGACTTCCGGCGGGCGGGTTTCGGGCAGGCGGCGATACACCACCCCGCACAGCACAGCTCCGATCCCCCCCAGCAGCACGAACAGCCCGCGCCAGTTGATGAACGGCAGCATCAGGCTGCCCAGTACCGGCGCGGCCATGGGTGAGATGGCCATGGCCATGGAGATCAGGCCGAGCAGGCGTGCCTGTTCGTCGCGGTCGAAGTAGTCACGCACTATCACGCGGCCGATCACGGTGGTGCAGCAACCGCCCAAGGCCTGGAACAGGCGCGCGATGATCAACACGGCGAGGTTGTCCGCCAGGGCGCACGCTGCCGTGGCGAGGACATACAGGAACAACCCGACCAGCAATACCGGACGACGGCCGAAGCGGTCGGTGAGTGGCCCACTGACCAGCAGCGAAATCGCCGAGCCGAGGGCGTACAGCGTGAGGGTCAGTTGCAACTGGCTGTCGCTGGTGTGGAAATAGTCAGCCATGGCGGGTAGG
Organism: Pseudomonas sp. H3_E07; assembly: GCF_054668895.1. NCBI lineage: Bacteria > Pseudomonadati > Pseudomonadota > Gammaproteobacteria > Pseudomonadales > Pseudomonadaceae > Pseudomonas > Pseudomonas sp. H3_E07. The sequence goes on along the minus strand of NZ_CP162795.1, from coordinate 297,120 downwards.
GCCGGCAGGTGAATGTCCAGGGTGACGCGTGGCAAGGCGATGAGCGCGGTCAGCAGCATCAGCCAGAACCCGGTGGAGAGGGCGCGTTGAGTCATGGGGCGTCTCGAAGCAAGGAGTAGAGCCCGGACTCTAGCTGTATTGTGGTTTAATCCTGAGGACCACTTATGCCTTGTTTGATAGGACCACTATGCGCCGAGGAAAAACCGCATCCGTGCTCGACCTGCCGCGTCCCGACACGCTGGGCGCGGGCAAGCAGCAGGGCGCCTACGAAGCCTTGCGCGGGGCGATCCTCAACCGGCAATTGCCGGCGGGCAGCCGCTTGCCCTCCACGCGCAGCCTGGCCGAGCGCTGGTGGGTGTCACGTGGCACGCTGGAAGCCGTGTTCGACCGCCTGCACAGCGAAGGCTATGTAAAACGCGTCGCCGGGTCTGGCACGCGGGTGTGTGCGGTAATCCCGGAGCAGTTCATCGCCGCGCCGTTGGCCAAGGACATACCTCGTCGCCCTGCGGAGCCTGATCCGCCGGATGTCGGTGTGCAGAGCCATGTGCCCTTTGTCGCACGCCGCCCGGATGCCAGTCTGTTTGACCTGAAGACCTGGGCCCGCTGCATCTCCCGTGGGTTGCTGGCAGCAGGGCCGGGCGTGCTGGAAGCATCGCACCCGGCCGGCCTGCCTGAATTGCGCGCACAGATCGCCGACTACCTGCGCAGCTATCGCGGCCTGCACTGCGAGGCCGATGAAGTGATCGTCACCACCGGCATCCGTCATGCCCTCGACTTGATTGCGCGCAGTGTGCTCAAGACGGGCGAGACGGCCTGTGTCGAAGACCCCGGCTACCTGCCGGCGCGGCGTCTGTTCGCCCTGGCAGGCGCCAATGTGCAGGGTATTCCCGTCACTGCCGAGGGCCTCGACACTGGCCAACTCCCTGAGAGGGCGCGCTTGGCCTATGTCACACCGGCGCACCAGGCGCCGCTGGGCATGACCCTGTCGGTATCCCGTCGCCTGGCGTTGCTGGACTGGGCCGCTCGCGCCGACGCCTGGGTGGTCGAAGACGATTACGACAGCGAGTACAACTACAACACCGCGCCGCTGGCGGCGCTCAAATCCCTGGATTCGGCCGACCGCGTGATCTATTGCGGCAGCTTCAACAAGAACCTGTTCCCCGGCTTGCGCGTAGGCTTCATGGTGGTGCCCAAGGTGTTGCGCCGCGGACTGTTGCGCACCTTGCAACTCACCGGGCATTCGGTGGGGGCCACTGATCAATTGGGGCTGGTGGAGTTCTTGCGCAGCGGCGCCTTCGTACGTCATTTGCGTGCCTCGCGCCAGGCGTACCAGGCCCGACGCGATACGTTGCTGGAGTGCCTGGGCGGGCACTGCGCGGTCAGCGGCCAGCAGGCCGGATTGCATTTTGTGATGTGGCTGCCAGCGGGTGTCGAAGAGGTCGAATTCTGCAACCGCGCTGCTGAAGCAGGCTTGACGCTGCAGCCGCTGGGCAAGTTCTGTCACGGGGTGACCTTGCCGCCGGCGGTGATCATTGGCTACACGGCACTGACCCTGGCGCAGATCCGCTACCACGGCCGCGCGTTGGCGCAGTTGTGGTAGGCGTCGTCAGTCGTCGAACCCGACTTGCTCGTGAATCTCATCCACCTTCAACTCCAACCGGTACGCCACCGCAATAAACAACGCCTGGCACAGGCACAGGGTGGCGCTCAACGAGCGGAAGGCAAACGACGAACCTTCATTCACCAACAGCACCGCGTTCGCCCGCTTGGCCAGGGGCGACAGGTTGCTGTCGGTGATGATCAGGGTCTTGGCCTGATGATGCTGGGCGATGCGCAGGCAATGCTGCGTCTCTTTGCCGTAGGGCGTGAAGCTGATGGCGATCACCAGGTCATTGGCGCGCACGCTGCGCATCTGTTCGCGGTAGCTGCCGCCCAGGCCTGAGATCAGATGGATGCGTTTGTTGGTGTGCTGCAGGTTGTAGACCAGGTAGTCCGCCACCGCGAAGGAGCGGCGCACGCCGACCACGTAGATATTGTCGGCATTCACCACCAGGTCCACGGCTTTGTCGAAAGCGACATCATCCAACTCCAGCCCCAGGCGCTCGATGCCGGACAGGGTCGCGTTGACGCACTCGCGCGCCAGGTCGCCGCCGCTGGCTTTCTGCGACTTGTTGGCGATCATGCTGCGGATGCGCTGCTGATAGTTCTGCACCGGCGTGGTCTTGTGGGTGTAGGCCTCGCGGAACAGCGCCTGCATCTCACTGAACCCACTGAACCCGAAGCGCTGCGAGAAGCGCACGATGGCCGACGGGTGCACTTCGCACTCGCGGGCGATGTCGCTGATGCGGTCGACCATGATCCGGTCGCTCTGCTGGCTCATGTAGCTGGCGATACGCTTGAGTTGGCGCGGCAGGCTCTCGTATTCGTCGGTGATCAGTTGCAACAGGCGCTCTGCATTGATCGGAGGGCTGGCGATGGTGTCTTCCAGGGTGGTCTCGGGATCGGTGCGGGACATGGGTAATCCTTCTGGCGTTTTTGTCTGTTGCGCTGATGGGTAGCGCAAGTCTACAGGGTAGGCGCAAAAAAATACCTTGGCATCACGGCCGGCGTGGCCTGCTGAAACGATGCACTGTGGTGGGAGTGCCCCTGTACGAGCTTAATGGAAAAAATATTCCAATGAAAAAATATCTGGAATAAATATTGATTGGCGTCGCCGGACGTTCTAGTCTGCTCCCACCAAGAGCGTTTGCCGTCGCCACGTCGGTACAACGCAGGCTGATAAAAATAACAGGAGCCAGCATGGGCCAGACTCGTTTTGCCAGTGGGCGTCAATTGGATCTGATTTGCCTCGGGCGCCTGGGCGTCGACCTCTATGCGCAGCAAGTGGGTGCGCGGCTTGAGGACGTGTCCAGCTTTGCCAAGTACCTCGGCGGTTCCTCCGCCAACATCGCCTTCGGCACCGCCAGGCTGGGCCTCAGGTCGGCGATGTTGAGCCGGGTCGGCGATGACCATATGGGGCGCTTCCTGGTGGAGTCCCTGGCCCGCGAAGGCTGTGATGTCAGCGGCATCAAGGTCGATCCGGAACGCCTCACCGCGCTGGTCCTGCTTGGTCTCAAGGACCGCGAAACCTTTCCCCTGGTGTTCTACCGCGAAAACTGCGCCGACATGGCCCTGCGCGCCGAAGACATCAGCGAAGCCTTTATCGCCTCCAGCAAGGCGTTGTTGATCACCGGCACGCATTTCTCCACCGACGGCGTGTACAAGGCCAGCATCCAGGCGCTGGATTACGCGGCCAAGCACAACGTCCAGCGCGTGCTGGATATCGACTACCGCCCCGTACTGTGGGGCCTGGCGGGCAAGGCTGATGGTGAAACCCGTTTTGTCGCCGACCAGAATGTCAGCCAGCATGTACAGAAGATCCTGCCGCGCTTTGATCTGATCGTCGGCACTGAAGAAGAATTCCTCATCGCGGGGGGCAGTGAAGACTTGCTCACTGCGCTGCGCAAGGTGCGCGAACTGACCCCGGCGACCCTGGTGGTCAAGCTCGGCCCGCAGGGTTGCACAGTGATCCACGGCGCCATTCCCGCACGTCTTGAAGACGGCGCCATCTACCCCGGTGTGCGTGTAGAAGTGCTCAATGTGCTCGGTGCCGGCGATGCGTTCATGTCGGGCTTCCTCAGCGGCTGGATCAACGATGCGAGTGACGAGCGTTGCAGCCAGTTGGCCAATGCCTGTGGCGGCCTGGTCGTCTCACGCCACGCCTGCGCCCCGGCCATGCCCACGCCGGCGGAGCTGGAATACCTGTTCAACAGCCCGGTACCGATTACCCGACCGGACCAGGACCTGACCCTGCAACGTCTGCACCGTGTGACGGTGCCGCGCAAGGCCTGGAAACAACTGTTCGTGTTTGCCTTCGATCATCGCTGGCAGCTGGTGGACCTGGCGCAGAAAGGCGGCCAGGACCTGGCGCGCATCAGTGACGCCAAGCAACTGTTCATCCAGGCCATTGAGCGCGTGGAGAAAAAACTCGCAGAGCAAGGCGTCGAGGCCGACGTCGGCCTGCTCGCTGACCAGCGCTTCGGCCAGGATGCGCTCAACGCCGCCAGCGGTCGCGGCTGGTGGATTGCGCGTCCGGTGGAAGTGCAGAACTCGCGTCCCCTGGCGTTCGAACACGGTCGCTCGGTGGGCAGCAACCTGATTGCCTGGCCCCAGGAGCAGATCATCAAGTGCCTGGTGCAATTCCATCCCGACGACGAGCCGCTGCTGCGCCTGGAACAGGAAGCGCAACTCAAGGCAGTGTACGAAGCGTCGATTGTCAGCGGCCATGAACTGCTGCTGGAAGTCATCCCGCCCAAGGATCACCCGTCGACTTACCCCGACGTGCTCTACCGCAGTCTCAAGCGTCTGTACAACCTGGGTATCTACCCGGCGTGGTGGAAGATCGAGGCGCAGTCGGCCGAGGACTGGAAGAAGCTCGACGAACTGATCCAGGAGCGCGACCCGTACTGCCGTGGCGTGGTGCTGCTGGGCCTGAATGCGTCGGCCGAGTTTCTCGCCGACGGCTTCCAGCAGGCCAGCCAGAGCACGACCTGCCGAGGGTTTGCCGTTGGCCGCACGATCTTCCAGGAGCCGAGCCGGGCGTGGATGGCGGGGGAGATTGATGATGAGGTTTTGATTCAGCAAGTCCAGGCCACCTTTGAACAGCTCATAAACGCCTGGCGCAGTGCCCGAAATTAAACACGGTCAAATGTGGGAGCGGGCTTGCTCGCGAGCGCGGTGGGTCAGTTAAAGAATTGCGATCTGATAGACCGCATTCGCGAGCAAGCCCGCTCCCACATAACGCAAATCTCACCAGGCTCAAGTCAGATAAAAACAAAAGGTGCAGCCATGCCCGCAATCCGAATTGGCATCAACCCGATCTCCTGGAGCAACGATGACCTCCCCGCCCTGGGCGGCGAAACGCCTCTGAGCACCGCCCTGAGCGAAGGCAAGGACATCGGCTACGAAGGCTTCGAACTCAACGGCAAATTCCCCAAGGACGCCAAGGGCGTCGGCGATGTGTTGCGCCCTTATGACCTGGCGCTGGTCTCCGGCTGGTACTCCAGCCGCCTGGCCCGGCGCTCGGTGGCTGAAGAAATCGAGGCCATCGCCGGGCATGTCGAGTTGCTCAAACACAATGGCGCTACGGTGCTGGTGTACGGCGAGGTGGCCGATTCAATCCAGGGCTCGCGCATCCGCCTGATCGAACGCCCGCGCTTTCACAGCGAACAAGCCTGGCAGGACTACGCCGACAAACTCACCGAACTGGCGCGTTTCACCCTGTCCCAAGGCGTGCGCCTGGCGTACCACCACCATATGGGCGCTTATGTTGAATCTCCGGAAGACATCGACCAACTGATGCGCCGTACCGGCCCGGAAGTCGGCCTGCTGTTCGATTCGGGCCACTGCTACATGGGCGGCGGCGAGCCCATTGAGGTGCTGCGCAAACACATCGACCGCGTCTGCCACGTGCATTTCAAGGACGTGCGCAAGGCGGTGGTGCAACTGGCGCGCAACCAGATGTGGAGCTTCCCCGACTGCATCGTCAACGGCACTTTCACCGTGCCCGGTGATGGCGATATCGACTTCGCCGAATTGCTCGATGTGCTGCTGGCCGCCCAATACGAAGGTTGGCTGGTGGTGGAAGCCGAACAGGACCCGGCGGTCGCACCCAGCTATATCTATGCAAAAAAAGGCTATGACACCTTGCGTGCGCTTCTCAACGAGAGGACTTGAGTGATGAGTTTGTTGGTCAAAAGCAGCAAACGCGGCCAGACCATGGTCGCCCTGGAAGCCGGACGCCTGGAGTATGTGGGCTTTTGCGCGTACCGCCTGAGCCTGGGGGAAACCCTGCCGGTCAGTGCCGGTGATAAAGAACTGTGCCTGGTGCTGCTCAGCGGCCGGGTGAACATCGAAGGCGAAGGTTTCAACTGGCAGAACCTGGGCGATCGACAATCGGTGTTTGAAGACAAATCCCCGTTCGCCGCCTACCTGCCGCCGGGCACTGATGCCCTGGTCACCGCGTTGAGCGACGTACAGATTGCCGTATGCGCCGCACCGGGCACCGTGGGCTACGAGCCGCGTCTGATCCGCCCGGAAAATTGCAAGCGCAGCGTACGCGGCAAGGGCGCCAACACCCGCTACGTCTGCGACATCCTGCCCGACAGCGAGCCGGCCCATTCCCTGCTGGTGGTGGAAGTACGTACGCCGTCCGGGCATTCGTCGAGTTACCCGCCGCACAAGCACGACACCGATGACCTGCCGCACCAGAGCTTCCTGGAAGAAACCTACTACCACCAGATCAACCCGCCCCAGGGCTTCGTGTTCCAGCGCGTTTACACCGACGACCGCAGCATCGACCAGGCCATGGCCGTGGAAAACAGCGACCTGGTGGTGGTGCCCAAGGGGTATCACCCGGTTAGCGTGCCCTATGGCTACGAGTCTTATTACCTGAACGTGATGGCCGGCCCCAAGCGCGCCTGGCATTTCCATAACGACCCGCAGCACAGTTGGCTGCTGGACCTTTAATCAGCGGTTTGGACGGAGAACAACAAGAATGAAGTCGCCTCTACGTTTCGCCCTTAACCGTATGGTCGCGCCCAACCTGTCCCTGCCGGATTTCATCCAACTGGCCGTGGCCTTGAAATGCGATGCCATTGAGATTCGCAACGACCTCAAGGATCGTCAGATCGAATACGGCACCCCGGCCAGCCGCGTGCGTGAATTGTGTGCGGCCCAGGGTATCACGGTGCTGTCGATCAACGCGCTGTACCCCTTCGATGTGTGGAATGACGAGCGCCGCGCCCAGGCGATAGCGCTCGCCACGTATGCTCGCGAATGCGGTGCGCAGGGCTTGGTGATGTGTCCGTTCAATGAACCCGGCGACACCCGCAACGAAGCCCAGCGTGCCGCCGGTTTGCGCACTGCGTTGAGCGAGCTGGCGCCGATCCTGCGCGAGTACGGGATTCTCGGGTTTATCGAGCCCCTGGGCTTCGAAGAATGCGCCATGCGCCGTAAGCGCGTGGCGGTGAACGCGATCCAGTCCATCGGCGGCCTGGATGTGTTTCGCCTGGTGCACGACACCTTCCATCATCACCTGGCCGGCGAACATGAGTTTTTTCCGGAGTTGACCGGGCTGGTGCATATCTCCGGTGTGGAAGATGCCGAGGCGCCGCTCCAATCGATTCGCGACGGTCACCGGGTGCTGGTGGGCGAGGGCGATATCCTCGGCAACGCCGCGCAGATCGACACCTTGCTCAGCAGCGGTTACAGCGGCTACCTGTCGTTCGAACCGTTTGCGACAAGCGTGCACGAGCTGGCGGATATCCAGCAAGCGTTGGGCGCGAGCATTGCCCATCTGAACAAATCCCGGAACTGACAGCGGATAACTTGTGGGAGCGGGCGAGCTCGCGAAGGCGGTGTGTCAGTCACCGGATTGACTTACTGACCCATCGCTTTCGCGAGCAAGCCCGCTCCCACATGGGATCACTGTTGATCGACAGATTTGCATTCATACAAGGTGCGAACATGACCACAACAAGATTGACCATGGCCCAGGCCCTGGTGAAGTTCCTGGATAACCAATACATCGAAGTCGACGGCGTACAAAGCAAGTTCGTCGCCGGCGTGTTCACCATTTTCGGCCACGGCAATGTGCTGGGCCTGGGCCAGGCCCTTGAACAGGACGCCGGCGACCTGGTGGTGCACCAGGGCCGCAACGAGCAGGGCATGGCGCATGCCGCGATTGGTTTCGCCAAGCAGCACCTGCGCCGCAAGATCTACGCCTGCACCGCCTCCGTCGGCCCGGGTGCTGCGAATATGCTTACCGCGGCGGCGACCGCCACCGCCAACCGTATCCCGTTGCTGTTGCTGCCCGGCGATGTCTACGCCAGCCGCCAGCCCGACCCGGTGTTGCAGCAGATCGAGCAGTTCCACGACTTGAGCATCAGCACCAACGATGCGTTCCGTTCCGTCAGCAAGTACTGGGACCGCATCAACCGGCCTGAGCAGCTGATGACGGCGGCGATTCACGCCATGCGCGTGCTCACCGATCCTGCCGAAACCGGCGCGGTGACCCTGGCGCTGCCCCAGGATGTGCAGGGCGAGGCTTGGGATTACCCGGACTACTTCCTGCAAAAACGTGTGCACCGTATCGACCGCCGCCCGGCCACCGCCGCGATGATCGGCGATGCGTTGGCGGCGTTCCGGGGCAAGCGCAAGCCGCTGATCATCTGCGGTGGCGGCGTGAAGTACTCCGGCGCCAATGCCGCGCTGCAAGCCTTTGCTGAACGGTTTGATATTCCCTTCGCGGAAACCCAGGCGGGTAAGAGCGCCGTGGTTTCCAGTCATCCGCTGAACGTCGGCGGGATTGGTGAAACCGGCTGCCTGGCGGCGAATCTGCTGGCGCCCGAAGCGGACCTGATCATTGGTATCGGCACGCGCTACACCGACTTCACCACCTCGTCAAAATCGCTGTTCAAGCATGCCGAGGTGAAGTTTCTCAACCTCAATATCAGCCCCTGCGATGCCCTGAAACTCGACGGCGTACAGGTGTTGGCCGACGCGCACGTCGCCCTCGAAGCACTGGCCGATGCCCTGGGCGATTACCGTTCCGGCTGGGGCGGGCAGATCGCTGAGGCCAAGGCGCAGTTGGAGGCCGAAGTGGACCGCGTGCATCAGGTGGAGTATGCCGGCGACGGTTTCGTGCCTGAGGTCGACGACCACCTGGACCGCGCGGTGCTGCGTGAATTTATCGAGCTGACCGGCTCGTGCCTGACCCAAAGCCGCGTGCTGGGCGTATTGAATGAGGCCCTGGCCGACGACGCGATCATCGTCGCCGCCGCCGGCAGCCTGCCCGGCGATTTGCAGCGTGCCTGGCGCAGCAAGGGCGTCAACACCTACCACGTCGAGTACGGCTATTCGTGCATGGGGTACGAGATCAACGCGGCCCTGGGCGTGAAACTCGCGGAGCCGACCAAAGAGGTCTACGCCTTGGTCGGCGATGGGGCCTACATGATGCTGCACTCGGAACTGGCGACCTCGATCCAGGAGCGGCGCAAGATCAACGTGGTGCTGCTCGACAATATGGCGTTCGGCTGCATCAACAACCTGCAGATCGGCAACGGTATGGACAGCTTCGGCACCGAATTCCGCTACCGCAACCCCGAGAGCGGCAAGCTTGACGGTGGCCTTGTACCGGTGGATTTCGCCATGAGCGCAGCGGCCTATGGCTGCAAGACCTACAAGGTCAGCAGCGTGGAACAGCTCGAAGCGGCACTGACCGATGCACGTAAGCAGACGGTTTCCACGCTGATCGATATCAAGGTGCTGCCCAAGACCATGATCCACGGCTACCTGTCGTGGTGGCGGGTGGGCGTGGCGCAGGTCTCCACCAGCGAACGCACGAATGCCGCCGCGAAAAAACTCAATGAACACCTGGCGAAGGCCCGGCAGTACTAATAACAAGAGGAGTGTTTGTATGTCTTTGAAACTGGGTGTGATCGGTACAGGCGCTATCGGCCGGGACCATATCCGTCGCTGCAGTCAGACCTTGCTCAACAGCCAAGTGGTGGCGGTGACTGACATCAACCTGGAGCAAGCCGCCAAGGTGGTGGCTGACTTGAACATCAGCGCCGAGGTGTACGCCGACGGCCATGCGCTGATCCATTCACCCGAGGTCGAAGCGGTCCTCGTCACCTCCTGGGGCCCGAGCCACGAAGAATTCGTGCTGGCCGCCATCGCCGCCGGCAAACCGGTGTTCTGCGAAAAACCCTTGGCGGTCACCGCCGAAGGCTGCCGCAAGATCGTCGATGCCGAAGTAGCTTTCGGCAAACGCCTGGTGCAGGTCGGCTTCATGCGCCCTTACGATGAAGGCTATCGCGCCCTCAAAGCCGTGATCGACAGCGGCCAGATCGGCGAGCCGCTGATGCTGCACTGCGCGCATCGCAACCCGACGGTGGGCGAGAACTACAAGACCGACATGGCGATCACCGACACCCTGATCCACGAACTGGATGTGCTGCGGTGGTTGCTCAACGATGACTACGTCTCGGTGCAAGTGGTGTTTCCGCGCAAATCCAGCAAGGCGCTCGCCCATCTGCGCGACCCGCAGATCGTGCTGTTGGAGACTGCCAAGGGCACGCGCATCGATGTGGAAGTGTTCGTGAACTGCCAGTACGGCTATGACATCCAGTGCGAAGTGGTGGGGGAGACCGGCATCGCCAAGCTGCCGGAGCCGTCCCAGGTGCAACTGCGCAGCGGCGCGAAGCTGTCCAACGCGATCCTGATGGATTGGAAGGATCGGTTTATCGGCGCATACGACGTGGAGTTGCAGGCGTTCATCGACAGCGTGCGTGCGGGACAGGTCGGTGGACCGTCGGCGTGGGATGGCTTTGCGGCGGCGGTGGCGGCGGATGCGTGTATTGAGGCGCAGAACAGTGAGCAGATTGTGAAAGTGAGCTTGCCGGACCGCCCACACTTCTACGGCTGACCGCGATCCCACAGATGGAAAGCAGTCAGTGTGGGAGCGGGCTTGCTCGCGAATGCGATGTGTCAGTTAAAGAATGTGTATCTGACACACCGCATTCGCGAGCAAGCCCGCTCCCACATTTTGATTGGGTTTCCCCTTCATTAAGGAGTGTATGCATGCGCATCGGTCTAGTCGGCTACGGCCACGGAGGGCGCTTTTTTCATGCGCCGCTGATTGCAACCCTGCCAGGTGCGACGTTTGTCGGCGTGGTGACTCGCTCACCTGAACGCCGCCAGCAACTGGCAACCGACCACCCCAGTGTCAGAGCTTTTGACAACATCGGCCAGATCGTTGAAGTCGGCGTCGACGCTCTGGTCGTCTCCACCACCCTCAAAGGCCGCCCAGCCCTGGTGCTGGAAGCCATCGAACACGGCGTTGCCGTCGTCAGCGACAAACCCTTCGCCGCCAACGCTGAACAGGCCCAGGCGCTGATCACCGCCGCCGAGCGCCAGGGCACGCTGCTCAGCGTGTACCAGAACCGACGCTGGGACTCGGACTACCTGACGCTGCGCAAGCTCATTGATGCCGGCGCCCTGGGCAAGATCAACCGCTTTGAATCCCGTGTGGAGCGCTACAGCCCGCAAGCCGTGGGCAACGCCAGCGGTGGCGGCTGGCTGCGCGACCTGGGCAGCCATTTGGTCGACCAGGCGTTGCAACTGTTTGGCCCGGTTGATCGTGTATTCGCCCAACTGCACTACACCGTCGAACACCCCACGGTAGATCACGGCTTCTTTGTCTCGCTGACCCATGCCAACGGCGTGATCTCCCACCTGTGGGGCAGCGCGTTGCAAAACAGCCAGGCGCCGCGCTTTCGGGTCAGTGGCAGCGCAGGCTGTTACACCGTCGAAGGCCTCGACGGCCAGGAAGAAGCCTTGATGGCCGGCAAGTCGCCGAAAACCGAAGGCGAGCATTGGGGCGCCGAAGAGCATCGACGTTGGGGATGGTTCGAGCAAGGCCCGGAGCGCGAGCGGGTACCGTCGGAGAAGGGCTGCTGGACGCAGTTCTATCGACAGTTGCAACTGGCTGTACACGGGCAGGGACCGCTGCCGGTGGATGCCTATGACGCTCTGGAAACCACCCGTATATTGGACGCCGCACGCCTGAGCGCCGAGCGCCAGCAGGTGGTTTCAACAAAAATAGAATAAAATTCTAAAACAGGTTGATATGGAAATTATTTTCCAATAAAGTCTTTTCCAGGTTGCATAAAGTACGTTCGGCTTGATCCGCGCGACTCAACAAAAACAAGATCAAAACAACCAGGTACCGTCAGATGAAAATCTTCAACGCTGTACTGCGAGTTTTACGCCCCGCTCTTACGCCACGCGGTCTGCCCCGCGCCCGGCCGTTCTACTTCTCCTTCCTTAATGTGCTGTGCGTCGAAAACAAAGGTGCGCTGGTGTGCTGTATTCCGGGTGCCCCCGTCGTCCGGCTGCCTGCAGAGCTCTGATAAACGCAACGTCCAAAAAACCAACAAGAAAGTGGAGACAGACCGTTCATGAAGACCCCGATCCGTTTTACCGCGCTGGCCCTGTCCATGCTGCTCGCCAGCGGTGTTGCCTCTGCCGCCGATCTGAAGATAGGCGTGAGCATGTCCGCCTTTGATGACACCTTTCTCACCTACCTGCGCGAAGACATGGACAAGCAAGCCAAGTCCTATCCCAAGGGTGATGGCGTGCAATTGCAGTTCGAAGACGCCCGTGCCGACGTGGTCAAGCAACTGAGCCAGGTCGAGAACTTTATCAGCCAGAAAGTCGACGCGATCATCGTCAACCCGGTGGATACCGCGTCGACGGCCAATATCATCAAGGCCGCCACCGCTGCGAAAATTCCGCTGGTGTTCGTCAACCGTCGTCCTGACAGCCCAACATTGGCCCCCGGTGTTGCGGCGGTGACGTCCGATGACGTCGAGGCCGGGAAGCTGCAGATGCAGTACATCGCCGAAAAGCTCGGCGGCAAAGGCAATATCGTGATTCTGCTGGGTGACCTGGCGAACAACTCCACCACCAACCGTACCAAAGGTGTGAAGGAGGTCCTGACCAAGTACCCAGGCATCAAGATCGAGCAGGAACAGACCGGTATCTGGCTGCGTGACAGGGGCATGACCCTGGTCAACGACTGGCTGACCCAGGGCCGTGACTTCCAGGCGGTGCTGTCGAACAACGATGAGATGGCGATCGGTGCCGCCATGGCCCTGAAATCGGCGGGCAAGAAAGGCGTGTTGATCGCCGGTGTCGACGGCACGCCGGATGGCCTGAATGCGATCACCAAGGGTGACATGACGGTGTCGGCCTTCCAGGATGCAAAGGGCCAGGCCGACAAGTCGGTGGAGACGGCGCGCAAGATGGCCAAGAACGAGCCTATCGAGCAGAACGTGGTGATCCCGTTCCAACTGATCACCCCGGACAACGTCAAAGACTTCAAGTAGCCCCTGGATAACAACAATAAGCCGGCAGGGCGGTTTCGGCCGCCCTGCAGATGGAGTACCTCCTTATGCTCGCTCAAGCGACTGTCTCGCAGCCTCCCAGTCTTCAGCCTCAGACGCTGGAAGAACCCTACCTGCTGGAAATCGTCAACATCAGCAAAGGCTTTCCCGGCGTCGTGGCCCTGGCCGACGTGCAACTGCGGGTGCGCCCTGGCACCGTGCTGGCGCTGATGGGCGAGAACGGTGCGGGCAAGTCGACGTTGATGAAAATCATCGCCGGCATCTACCAGCCCGACGCCGGGGAAATCCGCCTGCGTGGCAAGCCGATCGTGTTTGAAACGCCCCTGGCGGCCCAGAAGGCCGGGATCGCGATGATCCACCAGGAACTCAACCTGATGCCGCACATGAGCATCGCCGAGAATATCTGGATCGGCCGCGAGCAGCTCAACAGCCTGCACATGGTCAACCACCGCGAAATGCACCGCTGCACCGCCGAACTGCTGGCGCGCCTGCGTATCAACCTGGACCCCGAGGAACAGGTGGGCAACCTGAGCATCGCCGAGCGGCAGATGGTCGAGATTGCCAAGGCCGTGTCCTACGACTCCGACATCCTGATCATGGATGAACCGACATCGGCCATTACCGAGAAGGAAGTGGCCCACCTGTTTTCGATCATTGCCGACCTCAAGTCCCAGGGCAAAGGCATCGTTTACATCACCCATAAAATGAACGAAGTGTTCGCCATCGCCGATGAAGTGGCGGTGTTCCGTGACGGGCACTACATCGGCCTGCAACGCGCCGACAGCATGAACAGCGACAGTCTGATTTCGATGATGGTCGGTCGTGAGCTGAGCCAGTTGTTCCCGCTACGCGAGACGCCCATCGGCGACCTGTTGCTGACGGTGCGCGACCTGACGCTGGACGGCGTATTCAAGGATGTGTCGTTCGACCTGCACGCCGGTGAAATCCTCGGTATTGCCGGCTTGATGGGCTCGGGCCGTACCAATGTGGCGGAAACCATTTTTGGTATCACCCCCAGCAGCAGCGGTCAGATCACCCTGGATGGCAAGGCGGTGCGCATTAGCGACCCGCACATGGCCATCGAGAAAGGCTTTGCGCTGTTGACCGAGGACCGCAAGCTCAGCGGCCTGTTCCCCTGCCTGTCGGTGCTGGAAAACATGGAAATGGCGGTATTGCCGCACTACACCGGCAACGGCTTTATCCAGCAGAAAGCCCTGCGTGCGCTGTGCGAAGACATGTGCAAGAAGCTGCGGGTGAAAACCCCGTCCCTTGAACAGTGCATCGACACCTTGTCCGGCGGCAACCAGCAGAAGGCTTTGCTGGCGCGCTGGCTGATGACCAACCCGCGTCTGCTGATCCTCGATGAACCCACCCGTGGAATCGACGTGGGCGCCAAGGCCGAGATCTACCGATTGATCGCTTTCCTCGCCAGTGAAGGCATGGCCGTGATCATGATTTCCTCCGAATTGCCCGAAGTGCTGGGCATGAGCGACCGGGTCATGGTGATGCACGAAGGCGAGTTGATGGGCACCTTGGACCGCAGCGAAGCGACCCAGGAAAAAGTCATGCAGTTGGCCTCCGGGATGACGGCAGTCCACTGACGTACAGAATAAGAAGGTGAAGGGCTATGAACGCAATAACAGATAACAAACCCGCGACGGTACCCACCAAAAGTCGTCGACGCCTGCCAACCGAGCTGAGCATCTTCCTGGTGCTGATCGGCATCGGCCTGGTCTTCGAGCTGTTCGGCTGGATCGTGCGTGACCAGAGCTTCCTGATGAACTCCCAGCGCCTGGTGCTGATGATCCTGCAAGTGTCGATCATCGGCCTGCTGGCGATCGGCGTGACCCAAGTCATCATCACCACGGGTATTGATCTGTCCTCCGGCTCGGTGTTGGCGCTGTCGGCGATGATCGCGGCGAGTTTGGCACAGACTTCCGACTTCTCCCGTGCGGTGTTCCCGAGCCTGACCGACTTGCCGGTGTGGATCCCCGTGGCGATGGGGCTGGGTGTGGGACTGCTGGCGGGTGCGATCAACGGCAGCATCATCGCCGTCACCGGTATTCCGCCGTTCATTGCCACCCTCGGCATGATGGTCTCGGCCCGTGGCCTGGCGCGTTACTACACTGAAGGCCAGCCGGTGAGCATGCTTTCGGACTCGTACACGGCCATCGGCCATGGCGCGATGCCGGTGATCATCTTCCTGGTGGTGGCGGTGATCTTCCATATTGCGCTGCGTTACACCAAGTACGGCAAGTACACCTATGCGATTGGCGGCAACATGCAGGCCGCGCGTACCTCGGGGATCAACGTCAAGCGCCACCTGATCATCGTGTACAGCATCGCCGGTCTTCTGGCTGGTCTGGCGGGTGTGGTGGCCTCGGCACGTGCCGCGACCGGCCAGGCCGGCATGGGCATGTCTTATGAGCTGGATGCGATTGCTGCGGCAGTGATCGGCGGTACCAGCCTGGCGGGCGGGGTAGGGCGCATCACCGGCACCGTGATTGGCGCGCTGATCCTTGGGGTGATGGCCAGCGGGTTTACCTTTGTCGGGGTGGACGCGTACATCCAGGACATCATCAAGGGCCTGATCATTGTGGTGGCGGTGGTGATCGACCAATACCGCAACAAGCGCAAACTCAAACGCTGACTGAATTTCCTGTCTGACGCGAGACAAGTTGTGGGAGCGGGCTTGCTCGCGAATGCGGTGTATCAGTACCGGATGTGCTGACTGATACTCAGCATTCGCGAGCAAACCCGCTCCCACATGGGATCCCTCGTCGATCAGTTCTAACCGTTTGTCTTCTATATAGCTCCACAACACTGAATTTCTTGCTATAAACGCACTCCGATGACCATTCGCCGAGCCCGTCCTGGTGCTTTTGGGGGTTATCTCGGAAAAATTGCCTGTCTTTTCAGTTGCTGCGCCCTCAAGTCGGCCTTAGACTGCCGCCCCTCGTAAATTGAGTGCCGGGTGGCGCTTGAAATGGATGGCGCCCTTCCGAGACCTGCAAAGGTCGGCCGGAACGCTCCCTTATTCGCCTTAATGCACGTATTTTTTATAGAGAAATCAATGACAAAGGAAAAGTTGCTGGCCATGCCGGCGGATGACTACATGAATGCCGAACAGCACGCTTTTTTCGAGAAGTTGCTGCAAGACATGAAAGTGGAACACCACGAGCGCATTGAACAGAACCGTATCGCCATTGAAAGCCTGGACACCCCGGCCGATCCGGCCGACGCCGCTTCCGTGGAAGAAGAGCGTACCTGGCTGGTCAACGCCATCGACCGCGACCAGCGCATGCTGCCGCAACTTGAGCGCGCACTGGAGCGTATCAAGGAAGATTCCTTCGGCTGGTGCGATGACAGCGGCGAGCCTATCGGCCTCAAGCGCCTGCTGATCAGCCCGACCACCAAGTACTGCATCGAAGCGCAAGAGCGCCACGAGCAGATCGACAAGCATCAGCGCCAAGCCTGATGCGGTGAAGCGGGGGGCCGTCCTGCGGCTCCCCGGGAAAGACCCGTTACACCCCGTCTATTGATCTGCTGCAAGCTACCCCACTAAAGGCCCATGGATAATGGCCCGATAGTGGCGTTTAATGCAGCGACAATAATGACAAACAGTGGGGTAACGAAGATGGCTGGAGACGGATCTCTGATGGGCGCAGCAGTGTCACCGCAAGCGGTGGCGCGCGGGCTGCCCGGCTGGCTGACGCCACTGTTGCAGAGCGCCGCCCTGGTGTTGGTCCTGCTTGGCTTGGCGCTCGCCAGCCTGCCGCTCTACCTTTGCCTGCCACTGGCCCTGCTGGTGATCTGGCTGCCTCGCCTGAAAAGTCGCGCGCCTGCCAGCGCGCCTTCTGAGGTCGGCGATGGGATGGGCGAGTTGACTCGCGACCTGTCCTACACCACCAGCCATAACGCCCTGTCCGCAGCCGCGGTAGCCTATTCGGTCAAGCAACTGGCGGCTCGCCTGCAGTCGCAATTGGGCGCGGCCAAGCAGATTGTCAGCAGTGCCGAAGTAATGATCGGCACCGAAAAGCTCACCTCTCAACTCAGCCGCGACGCGCTGGGTGCCGCCAGCCAGGCCCATCAACGCAGCACTGAAGGCCGCGAAGTGCTGACCCAATCGATCACCCGCATGCATCAGCTCAGCCAGCGTGCCAACGCCAGTCGTGAGCTGATCGAAGCCTTGAGCCTGCGCAGCGAGGAAATCCAGCGGGTGACCCTGGTGATCCAGTCCATCGCCAGCCAGACCAACCTTTTGGCGCTTAACGCCGCGATCGAAGCGGCGCGGGCCGGTGAGCATGGGCGTGGGTTTGCGGTCGTCGCGGATGAGGTGCGCGGGTTGGCAGGGCGTACGGCTACGGCCACCGATGAAGTCGGCGTGATGGTCGCGGATATCCAGCAACGCACCGTCCAGGTGGTGGAGCAGATTCGTCAGCTCTCGACCGACTTGCAGACTGGCGTTGAACAGGTAGAGCACGCCGGCGAGCAGCTGCAAAACATCGCCAGGTTGTCCGCAGATGTGGAAGGCCAGGTGAATGAGATCGCCCAGGGCACTGACACCAATCGCACCCAGCTCGACAGCTTGTTCCATGCTGTTGAGCAGATGCGCAGCGACCTGGCCGTCAGCGACCAGCAAACCCGTCAGTTGGCCGATGCCGCCGTGCAGATGGAAGGGCAGGCCGAAACCATCAGCGAGCGTCTGGCGGAAGTAGGGCTGGATGATTATCACCAGCGCATCTATGACCTGGCCCGTGAAGGCGCCAGCCAGATTGCCGCGCAGTTCGAAGCCGATGTGCAGCAGAACCGCATCAGCCTGGATGATCTGTTTGACCGCAGCTACACGCTGATTGCCAATACCAGCCCGAGCAAATACCACACCCGGTTCGACGGCTACACCGACCAGGTGTTGCCGGCGATCCAGGAAGCGCTGTTGCCACGGCATGAAGGCTTGGTCTTCGCGATTGCCTGCACGCCGCAGGGCTATGTGCCGACGCATAACAAGGCGTTTTCCCACGCGCTGACCGGCGATGTTCAGGTGGATGCCGTGCAGAATCGCACCAAGCGCAAATTCGAAGACCGCACCGGGATCCGTTGTGGAAGCCACCAGCAGGCAGTCTTGCTGCAAACCTATACCCGTGATACCGGAGAGCTGATGCACGACCTGTCGGTGCCGATCATGGTCAAGGGTCGGCATTGGGGCGGCTTGCGGCTGGGCTATAAGCCCGAAGAGATGAAAGGCGGGCGCTAAGGATTATTGCTGTTTATGCAATGGAGCTATTCCGGGGATAGCTTTTTCCAACGCGAGGAAAACCGTAGCATGGCCAACATTGTTAGCCAGCTAACTAATGCTGCGGAGAAGCTCCATGCAAAACAAAGTCGATGTCGCCGTGATGATTGGCAGTGGCGTACCCCAAACCCTGCGTGCGCTGGGCCAGAAGGCTTGCTGGGTGGTGTTGCTCAACGGTGAGCAGCGCGGCACCGCCTTCGCCAGTCGTGATGAAGCTGAAGAGTGCAGGGCCGCCTGGCAGGCGCTGTTGCGCCTGGAGCAGTCGGACAGCCTGCATTGATTCGGCTTACTGTGATTGATGCAGGCGTTGATTCAGTTCATCCACGGGAATCGCCCATTCAGCGTCGTCGCGCAGCTCTTCCTTTAGAAAGGCAGCTTGCTGATCGGACCAGAACGGTGCATCGATCAGTTTCACGTCCTCAGGCAAAGGGTGCGCGACGATAAAGGCGTCGATGGCTTCCGGGGTTGAGTCCAGGCCCAGTTGTTCAAACAGGGTTTCCAGGGTAGGGATTGGCGCGTCCATTTCGTTCTCCATGCAGGGTGGTCGTTATGCATGGGAGGGTTGTGGTGCAGCAGAGTTCTATCGGATTATCAGGAATTGAGTGCCCCGGAATCCACGGCGGCCTTCAGGGCCTTGGCGGATTCTTTTGCGGCGGTGGCCGCCGCGTCGACGGTTTTGAACCAACGGTCTTTTTCCACCTGGTGGGTGGTGACGGTGGTCAGCGGTGGCTTGGCCCGCATGATGATCACTGCTTGGAACTCTCCGTCTACTTCCCTCGCGTCGCCATGGATGAAAAATTCGCCGATATCAAATTCCGTCACGTAGAGCCTTCCCTTGGAGATAACTGCACTGGAGAAACCTGGGCCCGCAGGGCACAAACTTCAGTGGACGGGCCAGTATGGCAGTTGTTGCGGGTCGGCGGCGCAGTTAAGTTATCGGGCGGACGAAACGACCGCTCCATGAGGTGCTTGCAACTGGGCTTCAAGTTTCTTGGCCAGTTCGCAGGCCTTGACATGGCCGCTGCGAAAGCCTTTTATTCGGCCGCTGAGCACTTCACGGATGTGGAAGAAGTTTTTGCCGGCAGGTACGACTTGGAAAAGAACCGAATCCGAGTACCCCTCGAAGCCGCCCAAGCAGTAGTATTGAGCCTCGCCCTGAGATGATGGACGGGTGTGCGAAGACATTGCATTGTAGGTTGATCGTTGCATGGCCTGCTCCTTTCGATCGATCCGGTTGACTTGATTGCAACGTTTTGGGTGGTTTTGATCGGTGCTGCTGTTTTAGTATTGTCGTCGGCGATCTGCGCCCGGTTCCATGACAGCGTGTTTATTTGTGTTTGCTTGTCGGAAAACTGCATTTTTAATTGGGTTATTCTCTGAAGTTGGTCGGCCCGCATTCTCGGGCCGTTGAACCTGTGATCTCCTGTGGTGCCTGATGACCTTGCACAAGGTCCATCGCGTACGTCCGTACTAGTCTTGCGGCGCGACAGTGGGTTCTTCTTCAGTTTTTTAAAGAATGAGTGATGGGATCGTGCCGTAATGGCCGTTTTTTTGTGCTGCCCGCTCTGGCGGGCGGCGCTCTTTTTGATGTGGGGGCGTTTCCTTGGCAGTCAGTAATCTGGATATGCACGCGTTGTTCGTGCTGGGTGATTTGCGCGCAAAGTTGGTCAAGCAGTTTCAATCCCGTTTCGTTTACATCACAGAGCAGACGCCGGAAGGTATCTACATCGCCGAGATCGATACCGAGGCAGCGATGGTCGTGGATGACAAGCCGCGTCTGGAGCTTAAAGTGGGCGATCACTTCCGCGCAGCGGTATTGCCCAGCCGTGAAGGTGGCAAGTTCGAACTGAAGTTCCGCGACATCAAGTTGACCGTCTACGGCCTGGGCGACTACGCCTTTGTGTCGTCGGCCGAAGGCCATGGCATCGTGTTCAAGGAAGGCCACAGCGTGATGCTGGTGTTTGCCGCCAACGAGCAGCTGCAAGAAGGCCTGACCAAGACCCTCAAAGCCGTGACCGGCAAAGCCGCCAAATGGCGCAAGGGTGAACTGGTGACGTTCAAGGCCAGCGAATAAGCATAAAATTCCGCGAACACCCGCTATCTCCCGGAACCTCTACTACAGTTGAGTTGACTTAACTATTCAGAGGCTTCGCGCTTACGTAGCAAAGCCGTCCGCTGTCTGCTGCGATATCGCGAGGTGCAAGGGCATGAAAGGATTGAAAACACTGTTGGCGGCCTCCCTGACGACGCTGGGGCTGTCAGTGGCGGCATTGCCGGTGTCGGCCGCCGAGGTCCCGGTGCATTTTGCCGACCTGAACTGGGAAAGCGGCAGCCTGATCACCGAAGTGTTGCGGGTGATCGTCGAGAAGGGATACGACCTGCCCACCGATACATTGCCTGGCACCACCATCACCCTGGAAACCGCCCTGGCGAAGAACGACATCCAAGTGATCGGTGAAGAATGGGCGGGCCGCAGCCCGGTGTGGGTCAAGGCCGAAGCCGAAGGCAAAGTGGTCGGCCTGGGCGATACGGTCAAAGGCGCAACCGAAGGCTGGTGGGTGCCGGAATACGTGGTCAAGGGCGACCCTGCCAAGGGTATCAAGCCCCTCGCGCCGGAGCTCAAGAGCGTGAAGGACTTGGCGCGCTACAAGGATGTGTTCAAGGACCCGGAATCTCCAGGCAAGGGGCGCTTTCTCAACAGCCCCATCGGCTGGACCTCGGAAGTGGTCAACAAACAGAAGCTCAAGGCCTACGGTTTGGACGACAGCTATGTGAACTTCCGCAGCGGCTCGGGCGCGGCACTGGACGCCGAGATCGCCTCATCGATCCGCCGGGGCAAGCCCGTGTTGTTTTACTACTGGTCGCCGACGCCGCTGATGGGGCGCTACAAGTTGATCCAGTTGGAAGAGCCGCCGTTTGATGCCGAGGCGTGGAAGACCCTGACGGATGCGGATAATCCGAATCCAAAACCTACGCGGTCGTTGGCCTCCAAGCTGAGCATCGGCGTCTCGACGCCGTTCCAGAAGGAACACCCGCAGATTGCCCAGTTCTTCGAGAAGGTCGAGTTTCCGATTGAGCCGCTGAACAAAGCCTTGGCGACCATGAGTGAAAATCACACGGCGCCACGGGAAGTGGCCCAGGTGTTTCTGAAGGAACATCCGCAGGTGTGGAAGGCTTGGTTGACAGAAGATGTGGCACAGAAGGTTGAAGCCAGCCTGAAATAACACTGCGCATGTACTGTAGGAGCCCGGCTTGCCGGCGATGGCGTTCTATCGGACGCCATCGTCGGCAAGCCGGGCTCCTGCGTTCAAGTGTTTAGAACCTGGTTTGTACTGCCAGCTCGAATGTCCTTGGCGCACCAAGGTAGTAAGCCGGCGACACATGGGCAAACTCGGCATACACCTCATTCGTCAAATTGCGTACCCGGCCCGTCACCGAGGTGTGCGAGTCCACTTTATAGCGCAGGAACGTGCCGAACAGCGTGTAGGCCGGCACTGTCTGGGTGTTGGCATTATCTGCATACACCTCGGCCACATAACGCGCATCCACGCCCCCTTGCCAATCTTCGGCAAAATCATAGGTCAGCCACAGGTTGCCCACGCGCTTGGGCACGTTGGTTGGCGTATTGCCTTTGCGCGAGACCACCGCGCCACTGGCGATTTTCTCGTTGAAGTCGTCGTACTCGGCGTCGACCCACGCGAAGTTACCCTCCGCCAGCAACCTTGGCGTGATGCGTAACGAACTGGCCAACTCGATGCCTTTGGATGACTGCGCGCCGACCGGAATACTGTTGGTCGGGTCCTGCGGGTCGGTCACGGCAAAATCCTTACGCTCGATCGTGTAAGCGGCCACGGTGGCCGAGCCTCGGCCGTCCAGGTAGTCGAATTTGCTGCCCACTTCCCACTGTTTGCCCGTCGAGACATCAAACACCTGCGTGGTGGTGTTCGGCTGCTCGGCGGCCGTGCTGTATTGCACATACACGTTGGCCGATGGGATGAACTGGTAAGTCAGGCCGACGCGACCGGTCACCGGTTCCCAGCTGCGCTTGAAGTGGCGGGGATTGGTGGCGGTGATCGCACGGTGGTTGGTGACATCCAGGTCGATAGCGTCGTAACGCAGGCCGGTGAGCAGCGAGAGTTTATCCGTGAGCCCCAGCCGGTTCTCCACGAATAACGCCTGGGTGGTGACCTCGTTGGTCTTGTCCTTGCCGAACTTCTCACGGGTTCGCGGGATGTCGTAGAAGTGCCCGGGGTTGTAGTTGTTCGGGTCCACGCTGCTGTTGCCCGGCACATTCAGCGGGGTGTTGGTGGTGCTATTGACCTTGTACTCGAAACCACCGGACCAGGTGGTCGACAGGCCGAAAAGGCTGTTGTCGTGGCGCAGCTCGAACTGGTTGCCGTTCTGTTCGCCCTGATGGCGCACTTGATAGGCCGTCGAACGGTTCACCGCACTGTTGTCGGCGTTGTACTGGTAGGTTTCCAGGTTGCGGTAGTCGCGCTGGCTGTCCAAGTGGTAGAGGGTGTTTTTCAGAGTGGTGCTGTCGTTGAGGCGGTAGTCGATGATCGAACGCGCCCAGATCGTGCGCTGCTCATAGCGACCGTCGGAAACGTTGTAGTTGTTGAAACGGTTGTGCTTGTCGATCTTCAACTCGCCCACTTTGGGGTTGAGCACCGGTGTGCCCCAGTAAGGGCTGTCTTCATGCTCATCCTGGTATTCCAGCGCCAGGGTATGCGACAGGTTGGGCGTGAGGTCACTGAGCAGGGAGAACGCCAGGCTCCAGGCCTCGCGTTGGTCGCGGTCGATGTAGCTATGATTAGTGTTGCG
This sequence comes from Pseudomonas sp. H3_E07, assembly GCF_054668895.1. Taxonomy (NCBI): domain Bacteria; kingdom Pseudomonadati; phylum Pseudomonadota; class Gammaproteobacteria; order Pseudomonadales; family Pseudomonadaceae; genus Pseudomonas; species Pseudomonas sp. H3_E07. Next base: position 273,993 of record NZ_CP162795.1, on the reverse strand, counting down.
GCTCACGTCCAGGCGCGCGTAGTGCTGCACATCGGCGCCGGGTTCGGTCAGGGCGTGATTGACGCCAAACGCCATGCCGGCGGTGTCATAGCTGCCATAGGTGAGCTGGCCTTCGGCCGCCTGCTCTTCGCGGGTGGCCAGTTTGGTCACGTAGTTGAGCGAACCGCCCACGGAACCGGCACCGTTGATCAAGGAGGAGGGGCCGCCTACCAGCTCTACCCGGTCGTAGATCCACGCATCCACTGGCCGGGCCAGGCCGGTCGCGACATTGATTCCGTTGAACATCTGGGTGATCTGGCTGCTGGTAAAGCCGCGGTAGGAGACAAAACCGCCAAATCCTGGCGGGGCGCTGGCATTCACGCCAGGCAAGGTGTTGGCTGCGTCGCGGAAGGTCTTGGCGCCGTGGCGTTCGATGTCATTGCGGTTGGCGATAGCCACCGACGCCGGGGTTTCGCGCACACTCAAGCCCAAGCGCGAGGCCATGCCACTGGATTGGTCCAAGGCCAGGCCAGGCTCGGCGGTTTGTTCGCCATCAATGGTGGTCGGGGCCAACTCAAGGGCCCAGGCACAGACAGGCAGGCAGCCGAACAGGCCCGCCAACAGGGGTAGATGTTTCATGGTTGAATCCTGAAAAACTTGGCTTGAAAACAACGCACAGCCGCCCGTACATCCTTGCGGAAACGGTGGTCAGTGCAGATTGGAAAGCGAAGGGATCAGGCGAAAGCAGGCGGTGCGCGCGGATTAGCCGCAGGCCAGGTGAAGCGGGCAGGGATGTCAGCAGCCAGGACAATGGCCGGCGGTGGTGCATGGGGCTGTGGCAACACCGCCACATTCAGGCTGGAACTCAGCGCCGGGCCCATGCCACCGGTGGAACACAGCGGGCAACCAAAGGCCTTGGACAGCGTCGGCAGGTTCTCTTCAGTCGAGTTGGACGGCTTGGGCGCCTGAGTACGCGGGTCCACCGTACAAAACCGACCGCCGATGCCATTGAGCTGCATCCCGACCATCTGCCCGTGACCGATACTGCAGGCGAACACATTGAACAGGACGCAGCAATAGAGCATCCAGGCAATGAGCGAGCGGTCGGCACGGGCGATTTTCATGGGGCGGCACTTTACCATCAGCCGCCGACGAAATGCCTGCAGAAAATCTCAGGACGACTATCCTGTTTCGCACCTTTTCAGGGAGAGCCAGCCATGAGCTTCGTTGTCGCACGATGGATTGTCGGGGTGTTTACCTGCATCAGCATGGTCCACTTGTACTGGGCCGCCGGCGGCAAACTCGGCAGCCTCGCCGCCATCCCCCAGCTGCCCGGCGAATTCGCCAGCGGCCCAAAACCGGCCTTCAAGCCCTCGGCGCTGGGGACGTTCCTGGTGGCGATGGGGCTGGTGGCCATTGCGCTGCTGGTGTGCCTGCGGGCCGGATTGTACTTCTCGGCGGTGTCCCATGGGGCGTTGCAGTGGGGCATCAGCGCAATTGCGGTGGTGATGTTCGCCAGGGCGATTGGGGATTCGGAGTTGGTGGGGTTTTTCAAGAAGGTCGGTGGGTCGCGGTTTGCGAGGTTGGATACGTATTTTTATTCGCCGTTGTGTTTGGTGTTGGGGGCAGGGTTGTTGGTGGTGGCGTGGGGGTGAAGGGCTGATTGCTCGTCAGGATGGGCAGTCCTTATTAAAGGTTGAATGAAGTACAAGTTGGACATCGAATCGGGCATTTTCTTGGCTTTTCCTCGTTTCAGATACGCGCCGAATTCATGCGCCACGTACTCTTTTCGGTATGTTTTTTTTGCGGTAGCTCACAGGCGTCAATATATAATCGCCAAAGGTCAAATTCGTCGACCTTATCGCCAGGGCTTTAATCAAAGTTGATACATAGGTGCAGACAGGCAAACCCAACAACGAATGCCATGCAATTCGTAGGTCACGTCATTGGCGACAGCGCCTCGCCGCGAAATGTTCTTGGGGCACCATAACCCACGCATTTTTTTGGTTTCGAACGATCGCTTGAGGCATTCCGTTGCTTTCCCTACTTGCCCAGACATTCCGATATAAGAGTTTCTAGTGTGTAGATTTGGATTGTGCGAGACCTTCCAGTCTTAGACATTGTCTTCATTTGGAGCAGTGAGCATCTAACTAAAGATCGCTAGGGTATGTTCTGACTCATTGTTTCTACCATTAGGTCATGTTTGGTTTTTGTTAAGCAGTGATTTTCGTATTGATTTTTTAAAGTCTTCAATTGTCCCGTCGTCAAGGTGGCTCATTTTTTTGCAAACCTTTTAGTTAACGTAATCACCATTTTTTTGTTTCCTTCAAAATGTAAAACGGGGACCATTTTCTTTAGGAAGAGCGGTTAATACATTCAGAAAGGGCTGACTGAACACGGGGAAAAACCACTAAAAACCAACCCAAAGGCTACACAAAAAAGCGACAAAACTGATTGCAGCGCGGCAGAGCAAATAAAAATCGCTCTCATCCTTGCCCGATTTTCCGACCTGGCCGTCATGGTTAATAGAACCTCCCTTACGCAGGATTTCCCATGTCGCGCCTTGCTCGTCCCTTGCACCCACTGGCCTTGTCAGTGGCGATGGCTTTTGCCGCCGTGCCGTTGCTGACCGTCCAGTCCACCCATGCCGAAGAGAGCAGCAGCGCTGTGGGCCGCTTCTCGATTCCAGCCGGTGATTTGAGCCAGGCACTCAATAGCCTGGCCGAGCAGGCGGGCCTGGTGCTGGCGTTTGATGCAAGCCTGACGCGTGGCAAACGCAGCCAGGGGCTAAGTGGGCAATACGACACCGACGTGGCGCTGACCCAATTGCTTTCCGGCAGCGGCTTGCAAGCCTTGAAGCTCTCCGCCGACCGCTACCGCCTGGAAGCCATCCCGGATAACGGCGGGGCCATGGAGCTGCAGGCCACCACCATCAGCGGCGCGTACCAGGCTGAGAGCCCGACCGGGCCGGTGTCCGGTTATGTGGCCACGCGCAGTTTGTCGGGCACCAAGACCGACACCGCGTTGATCGAAACGCCGCAGTCGATCTCCATCGTCACCAAAGACCAGATGCGCGCGCAAAACGCCGAGAGCCTCAACCAGATCCTGCGCTATAGCGCTGCCGTTATCCCGGAGACCCGTGGCGCCACCGCATCGCGCCTGGACCAGTTGACCATCCGGGGGTTCTCGCCGGCGACCTATCTCGACGGCCTGCGCATGCCCTCAAGCCGTGATGCCTTGCCGCAGAAAGACGCCTTTGACCTGGAGCGCGTGGAAGTGCTGCGCGGCCCGGCGTCGGTGCTGTACGGGCAGGGTACGCCGAGCGGCGTGATCAACATGGTCAGCAAGCGTCCTTTGGATACGCCGTTTCATGAAGTAGGTGTGGAGTACGGCACCTTCAACAAGAAGCGTACGACCTTCGACTTGAGTGGCCCAATGGACGACCAGGGCGTGTATTCCTACCGCGTGGCCGGGCTTTTCGACGACGCCGATGGCCAGGTCGAGCACACTGAGACGCGCCGACAGTCACTGTCCAGCGCCTTCACCTGGCGCCCGGACGACGCCACCTCGTTGACCCTGCTCGGGCATTTCCAGAAGGATCCCAAAGGTGCGTCCTACGGCTCGGTGCCGGCCTGGGGCTCGGTGCTGCACAGCCCGACCGGGCGCAGTATCGATGTGGATTTCTACGACGGTGAAAAAAACTTCGAGAAAAGTGACCGCGAGTACTACAGCATCGGCTGGGCGTTCGAGCATCACTTCGATGACGTGTGGACCGTGCGCCAGAATGCGCGTTACCTGCGCAGCGAAGGCCAGTACCGCAGCCTCTACAGCAACTACCTGATGGCGGATTACCGCACCATCCGCCGCTCGACCATCGCCAGCGATGTCGACCTGGATGCCTATACCCTCGACAACCAGGTGCAGGCCAAATTCGACACCGGCCCGTTGCAGCACACCCTGCTGATGGGGCTCGATTACCAGAACACCAGCACCGACACCCTGTCCGGTTCTGGTGTATACACAGCGGGCCCGACCCTGGATATTTTCAATCCGGTCTATGGCGCGGCCGTGCCGGTGCCGGCCTACACCACCGACGGCACCTCGCGCAGCGAGCAGACCGGCGTGTACCTGCAAGAACAGATGAAGTGGGACAAATGGGTATTGCTGCTGGGCGGTCGCTACGACTGGGCCAGTACCGATAACAGCACCCAGACCCTCAGCAGCGGGGCAAAGAGCAAATCCTCTCTGGACAGCAAAGCCTCCACCGGTCGCATCGGCCTGGTCTACCTCTTCGACAATGGCCTGGCACCGTATGCCAGCTACGCGGAGTCGTTCAACCCGCAGTCAGGCACCGGCTACGGCGGTTCGGTGTTCAAGCCGACCGAAGGCAAGCAGTATGAAATCGGCATCAAGTACCAACCACCAGGCAGCAACAGCTTTATCACTGCGGCGATCTTCGACCTACGCCAGACCAATGTGCTGACCACCGACCCAGACCCGACTCACCTGTGCGGCACCGGACGCTGCCAGAGCCAGGACGGCGAAGTGCAATCCCGAGGCTTTGAACTGGAGGGCAAAGCCAGCCTCAACGACAACCTGGACATCACCGCGGCCTATGCTTATCTGGATAACCGCATCAGCAAGTCCAACAACACCGTGCGGTATGCACCCATCAGCGACATCGGCGTAGGCCCGGCCATCGCCGCCGAAGGCACCACCACCTACGGCGTGCCGCGTCACACTGCCTCGGCGTGGGCTGACTACACCGTCCACGATGGCAAACTCAAGGGCTTCGGCGTCGGTGCGGGCGCGCGGTATGTCGGCTCGTCCTGGGGGGATACCGCCAACACCCTGAAGGTCCCGGGCTACACCCTGTTCGATGCGGCGGTGCACTACGACATTCCGAACATCGCCCGCCTGAAGGACAACCTGCGCCTGGCGCTCAATGCCACCAACCTGGCGAATAAAGAGTATGTCGCGTCCTGCTACTCCTATTCGTGGTGCTGGTATGGCTCGCAGCGCACCGTGCAGGCGAGCGCGACCTACCAATGGTGAAGTGAGGGCTGTTCAACGGCCTGGCTGCCCGCTGCGGCAGCTAGCTGAAACATTGCGCAATAAGGCAATTTAATGGCCCCTTTGTAACAAAATCCTCGCCAGAATCGCTTTTATTTTCAGGTGGTTAGGTGAGGATGCAAATGCGCACTGTTGGATTCATGCTGATCGCCTGTTCCCTGGCCGGCGGCGCGGCTGCCGTGCAGGCTCGGGAGCTGCGCGAGGGGGACAAGTACATGTGCAGCTGGGGCGCCGGCACCGCCGCCAGGGCCCAGGAGCTCAAGCTGTCGGGCGTGTCACTTTACGCGGCGCGGCAGAAGATCCAGACCATGAAATTCAACAAATCCTGGATGCGCATGATGGCCATGGGCATCACCGAACAAACCTACGACAGCCGTTCACGGCTTAAGCCCGAAGCGATTCGGCAGGGCTTCTACCAGGATTGCGTGCGCTACAAAGTCGCGCGCAAATGACGGCTTAATGTGACAGCGGCGAGCTGGCATCAGGGCGAGGCCCTGTAGGCCGTTTTACAAATCCACGACATTCACTGCGTTTCTATTTGCCTACAATTGCGTCCTCTATTAGGGAGGCCAGTATGCAAACGCTAATCCGCGTAGCGACGCAGGACGATGTCGACACGGTCTTCACCATTCGCACCTCGGTGGTGCAAAACCATTTGAGTACCGAGCAAATGGCCGATCTGGGTATTACGCCGCAGGTGCTGGCCGACAGCATCCGCGCGGCGCCCTGCGTTTGGATCGCCGAGGTGGATGGTCAGCCCGCCGCCTTTGCCATGGTCGACCTGGCCGAAGGCGAGGTGTTCGCAATGTTCGTGCACCCGACTTACGAGAATCTGGGCCTGGGCCGTCAACTGATGGCGGTGGCCGAGGCTGCGTTATTTGAACGCCACGACCGCTTGTTCCTGATCACCGACGGCCGCGACGGCATCCGTGCCAACGGGTTTTATCAGCGGTTAGGCTGGAGCGTGGTCGGCCCAGTGGACGGCGATGATGTGCGTTATGAGAAGAGCAGGGCGCAGTAACGTCATGAACGCACCAGAGCCGGCATCGTCCAACAGCTTTCGCTACTTTGTGCTCGGCGTGCTCTGCGCCGCGGTGTTGCTGGGAATCTATTTTGTGCGGCTCAACGCCGAGGTTGACCGCGAAAGGGAAGCGGCCAATGAACGCTTGGCACTGTGCCGGCAAGTGCAAAGTATGGGGCGTTCGGTAATGCCAGGCAGCCCCGAACCGCAGGAAGTTTGCAAGTCGTTGAATGGCACGCCGTGATAATCGAATAGCCCTTTTTTATAAGTGGAAATAGGGTGGGTAGTTGCACCAAAAAGTGGCACTTATAGACCTCGCTACCTTAAAAAATGTGTGGTTATTGAATGACTTACAACGTTTTTAATCCGACGAAAGGATTAAAATAATCTTGTTGCGGCTTTTTACAATCGTTACTATAGCCGGGCGTTCACCTCCCACGGTTTATGCATTTTTAAATCCCAAGTTTCCATCAGCTACTTGGGATTTTTTTTGCCTGCAATTTGACCTTCGCGTCAGACTTCACTGTCAGCGAACTCCGCGCGCATCCGCCCATTGCGTTTGGCCTGGTACAACAACTTGTCGACCTCTTCGACAAATCCCAGCATCGGGCTGTCGGGTTTCACGATGCACGTGCCGACGCCCAGACTCAGGGTCAGCAGGTTCGACACCGCCGAAAAACCATGCTCGATCTGCTGCTGGCGAATCAGGTGCAAGCAACGCTGCGCCACCTGCCGGGCGGATTGCGCATCGGTTTCCGGCAGCAGCCACACAAACTCTTCACCACCGATACGCGCAATGAAATCCCGTGGCCGGTTAGCCGCCTGGGACAGGGTATGTGCAACCTGGCGCAGGCATTCGTCGCCTTTGATATGGCCGTAGTGGTCGTTGTACTGCTTGAAAAAATCGATATCCAGAATGATTAACGACAGCGGTAGCTGGCTGCGCTGGGCGCTGGTCCATTCGCGCTCCAACACGGTGTCGAACATGCGCCGATTGCCAATGCCGGTCAGGCCGTCCTGGTAGGAATATTCTTCCAGTTGTTTTTGCAGGCGCAGCAGGTGCTCTTCGGTCTTCTTGCGTTCGCTGATATCGAACATGAACCCGATCAGCGCTTCGACTTCGCCGTCCTTGCGCACCACGTGCACCACATCGCGAATCCACACGTAGTCGCCATTCACCGTCAGCGCGCGATAATCCGCCTCGTGGTCCACGCCTGCGCGGGATTGCGACACACAGAAATTCACCACGTATTCACGATCATCCGGGTGCATGCGCTCGACCCAGTCGTCCACGCTGACCCAACTCTGCGGGGGCCAGCCCAGCAGGGTTTCGATCTGCGGGCCGATATAGTTGAAGGTCATGGTCTGCCAATCGATGCGCCAGGGAATGGCCTTGGTCGACTCCAGCAAGGTCTTGTACACATCGCTGTCGGGCTGGCTCGGCGGGTCGATGCTCATGGTGGTTTTGCTCAAAGTGATGGCCAAAGGCCAACAGCGTCTTGTGATCGACGCGCCGAGTCAAGCGCTCGCCGGAGCAGCAGACGAGAGGTCGAAAAGACGGGTTTTCTGACGTCAGTGATTCGGCGTTTTCAGGGCGAAATGAGGCCCGGCTAACACTTTTGCATGGATGCTTTCATGCCCTGCAGAACCTCATCTACGCTGTCTCTATCTCAATGACCGGGTGAGGCCCGGGGGATGGGGACTTGTCATGATTTCATTCGTTGAATTCAACCGCATCATGGCTTCGGGTTTCCTGCCGCTGGCGTGCGATTGCACCTTGAACAGCGACGGCTCGTTGCGCATCAGCATCTTCGAGCCAGTGTCGGGCCGGGTTGATTTGCTGCTGACCGGCGTGTCCCCTGACGGTTTGGACAGCATCCGTTCCATCTCAAACCTGATTGGCGAGTTGCGCACCGAGATCAAGGCCGGGCGCCGTGGTTTTGCGGCGGTTGGCTAGCCGTTGACGCTGTGGGTCGGCGTATCGAGCGCGCCGTAATAGCGCCAGCAGCAATGGCGGTGTTCCGGCACGATCACGCAGCCGCTGAGGCTGACGATCAGCAATGCGGCAATCAGCAGGTAAAGTCGGCGGGACATGGTGTTTCCTCTTCGGTTGATCAGCGTTAATCCTTCAACGTCGCCATCTGCGTAAATCCGTCGCGAAGCTTTCAAACATTTCATCAAGCCCCTTCATCCCCTGGGCAATACTGCCTGCGTAAATAATCCGCGCGTCCTGCGACGGATTTTTCGACTTGCCCCGTTCAACCCATCAGCAACCGGCACTTTCGCTCGTTGCATGAAGGAGTTGCCATGAGACCCCTGGCCACAGTGCGCTTTGCCTTGCTTGCTCCGCTGACACTCGCCGCGTTTGTCAGCACCTCGGTGTTTGCCCAGACCGAAATCATCATCCGCCAGGCGCCGCCACCGGAGCGTGTGGAAATGGTTCCCGTGGAGCGACCGGGCTACGCCTGGGACCGTGGCCATTGGCGCTGGGAAGGGCGCGGCTATGGCTGGGTGCCAGGCCACTGGCAGCCGGTGATGCGCAATGCGCGTTGGGCGCCCGGCCATTGGGAGGCCCACGGTCCGAACTGGTACTGGCGCGAAGGGCATTGGATCCGCTGACCGAGAATTGCCCGATTGAAAGACTCTGATCCGGACGTTGAACTGCTCGCACGTATCGGCAACAACGACCCTGCGGCCGTCAACGAAATGGTGACGCGCAAACTGCCGCGTCTGCTGGCGCTCGCCAGCCGGATCCTGGGGGATGCCGACGAAGCCAAGGACGTGGCCCAGGAAAGCTTCCTGCGCATCTGGCGCCAGGCGGCGAGTTGGCGCAGTGGCGAGGCGCGTTTCGACACCTGGCTGCATCGGGTGGCGCTCAACCTGTGCCATGACCGATTGCGTCGGCGCAAGCAACGTCCTTTGTCCGAGGAGGAGGTGCTGGAGCTGGCGGACAGCGCAGCGCCTCTGGATGAGCAATTGGAAAGCGCCGACCGCAGCGCACGCATGGCCGCCGCCTTGGCCGCTTTGCCCGAGCGCCAGCGCGAGGCGATTGTGTTGCAGTACTACCAGGAGCTGTCGAACATCGACGCCGCGGCCCTGATGAACATCAGCGTCGAGGCACTGGAGAGCCTGCTGTCGCGGGCCCGACGCCAGTTGCGCAGCCAACTTGCCGATACATCCGGGCTTGCCCGCCCAGGAAGGGGAACATCATGACACCTGAACGATTTGCTTATCTGGCCGACGCCTATGGGGCCGACCTACAGCGTTGGCCTGTGGCTGAACGCGGCGCCGCCCAGGAGCTGCTCGACAGCGCTAACGCCAGTGCCCGTGAAGCGTTGAATCAGGCCGGTTGGCTCGACGCCGAACTGGACAGCCATCAACTGGCATTGACCGACCCGGCGCTGGCTCGGCAGATCCGTCAGTCGGTGCCGCGTCGCGCGTCGTTCTGGTCGCGCTACGCCGGTTGGTTGTCACCGGCAGGGCTGGTGGGCGCGGGCATTGCGGGTGTCGTCACCGGCATGCTGGTGGCGTCCATGAGCGTGCCATTGCCATGGGTGTCCGCCGAGGTGTTGCCCAGTGTGTTTGACCAGGGCGATGCGCAAGTCATCTTTACCGTCAACGCCGAGGAAGCCGAGCAATGAGCGCTCAATCCCTGAAACCGTGGCTGCTGGTCTCGGTATTGCTCAATGTGTTCTTGATCGGCGGGCTGGCTGGTGGTCTTTACCACTGGATAGCCAGCACCCAACCTGCCGAAGTGGTGGTCAACCAGCATGGGTTGCGTCAGGCCATGGTCAAGTTATCGCCGGAGCGGCGCAGGGAATTGCGCCAACTGTTGCGTCATAACACCGCCGATAGCCAGCCGCTGATCATGGCCGGGCGTGCGGCGCGCCTGGGGGTAATCAAGCAGATGGAAGCGCCGACGCTGGATCGGGGAGCGTTGACCACCGAACTGGCCCAGGCCCGCGAAGCCGACATGGCGCTTCGTGCATTGGTGGATAGCACGCTGGCGCAGTTTGCCAGCACCTTGGCGCAGGACGAGCGGCAAAAGCTGGTGGAGGCGTTGTACCAGCGTGGGCAGGGGAGGCCCAAAGGCAAGCTCAACGCGCCAACAATGGAATCAAAGTAGCAGGCAAAAAAATCCCGCCTGGAGAGGCGGGATCGGGCTTCAGGCGTGCCCGTGCATCACGCCGGGAACAGCTCGCTCAGTTTCATGGCCAGCATCATGTCGCCTTCGGTGCGCAGCTTGCCGCCCATGAAGGCCTGCATGCCGTCGGTCTCGCCGCTGACGATACCTTTCATGGTTTCAGCGTCCATCACCAGGGTGACCTGGGCGTCTGGGTTTTCGCCTTCCAGCAATTCGCAGGTGTTGTTTTTCACCACCAGCGAGAAGTTCTGGGTGTCGTCGATACGGAAACCGAACACCAGGTCCAGGCCGTCAGCGGCGGCTGGGTTGAATTTGGCTTTCATTGCTTCTACAGCTTTGGCTACGTCAGTCATGGTTTCGATCCTTTAGGGTAGAGTCCAGTGACCTTGGGGTCACGGTTGGCCGCAGTTCATCGGAACGTGATGAGCTGCGGCGCCTTCAACAGTTGCAAGTGGGTATGACTGTTGAAGGAAGCCAGTGCCACCTCGCGACCGCGGAATTTCAGCTGGTTGAGCGAGGTGTTAACAATTTGCCAGTTCAGTTCGAAGGCCTGGGCGGCAGGCATTCGGGTAATCAGGTGGAGCAGGGCGGTGATGGTGCCGCCGGAGGTGAACACGGCGATCTTCTGCGCGTTGTCCGCCGCCTCGAGCATCCGTTGCAGGCCTCCCTGCACACGCTCCACGAAACCCAGCCAGCTTTCCAGCCCCGGTGGGTCATAAGTGCCGGCCAGCCAGCGCTCGATGATCAGGGCGAAGATACGCTGGAACTCGCTGCGGTTCTGCGCGGCATTGCGCAGAATTTCCAGGGCTTCAGGTTCGGTGGTCAGCAGGTCGGGGAGCAGGGCGCGGATGATTGCGTCGGCGTCGAATTCGTTGAAGGCGCTGTCGATTTCCAGCGCCGGCACTGGCAGGCCCAGGGCGCTGTACTGATCGAAGGCGGCGGTGGCGGTGTGCTGCTGGCGACGCAGGTCGCCGGCCACACAGCGGTCGAACACCAGGCCCATGTCGGCCAAGTGGCGGCCGAGCACTTGCGCCTGTTCCACGCCGACGGGCGACAGGACGTCATAGTCGTCTGCACCGAAGGAGGCCTGGCCATGTCGAATCAGATAGATGCTGCCCACGTCCGTTTTCCCGGTACGTTGAAAGTCTGGCGAGGTTATGAGGATGCCTGCGAGCTGTCAATGAAAAAACATACGCTTGTTTTAAAAGCTCGTTGGAGGGCGCCTGGTGGCGGTTTGAGCACTGGCTCCCGGCAAGCCCCGTCGGTATGCTTGGGCAATCCGCGCCTGGCGCACCGCACCTGTAAGGAGAACTATGGATTTTCTGGCCGAATACGCGAGCTTTCTGGCGAAGACCGTGACCCTGGTGGTCGCTATTCTGGTGGTACTGATCAGTTTCGCGGCCCTGCGCAGCAAAGGGCGTCGCAAATCCGCCGGCCAGTTGCAGGTCAGCAAGCTCAATGACTTCTACAAGGGCCTGCGCGAGCGCCTGGAATCGACCCTGCTCGACAAGGACCAGCTCAAGGCCCTGCGTAAATCCGAAGGCAAGGCCGAAAAGAAGAAGGGCAAGCAGAAAGCCGAGGCCAAGCCACGGGTGTTTGTGCTGGATTTTGATGGCGACATCAAGGCCTCCGCCACTGAAAGCCTGCGCCATGAGATCACGGCCTTGCTGAGCCTGGCCACGCCGAAGGATGAAGTGGTGCTGCGCCTGGAAAGCGGCGGTGGCATGGTCCACAGCTACGGCCTGGCCTCATCGCAGCTGGCGCGTATCCGCCAGGCAGGGGTGCCCTTGACCGTGTGCATCGACAAGGTCGCAGCCAGCGGCGGCTACATGATGGCGTGCATTGGCGAGAAAATCATCAGTGCGCCGTTTGCCATCCTCGGCTCCATTGGCGTCGTGGCGCAGTTGCCTAACGTCAACCGCCTGCTGAAGAAGCACGACATCGACTTCGAAGTGCTGACCGCCGGTGAGTACAAGCGCACCCTCACGGTGTTTGGCGAAAACACTGAAAAGGGCCGCGAGAAGTTCCAGGAGGACCTGGACATCACTCACCAACTGTTCAAGAACTTCGTCTCGCGCTACCGCCCGCAGTTGGCGATTGATGACGTGGCGACCGGAGAAGTGTGGCTGGGTGTTGCAGCGCTCGATAAGCAATTGGTCGACGAACTGCAGACCAGCGACGAATACCTGGCCACCAAGGCCAAGACCGCCGAGGTGTTCCACCTGCATTATGCCGAGCGCAAGAGCTTGCAGGAGCGAGTTGGGCTGGCGGCCAGTGGCTCAGTGGACCGCGTGTTGCTGACCTGGTGGAGCCGGTTGACCCAGCAGCGCTTCTGGTAACCCGACCTCCAGAACGTAGACGCCCCCCCCTGTGGGAGCGGGCTTGCCCGCGAATGCGATGTCTCAGTCAGTGCATCTGCTCCTGACACACCGCATTCGCGAGCAAGCCCGCTCCCACATTCAGTTCGGTGCCCGCAGGGGGAGTTGTGGTGGGGCTGAAGGTATCGGGTTACGCATCAACATCCCCACCACCAGCGCCCCCAGCAACCCGAATACGCCCGCCACCCACAACACCGCGCTGAACCCACCCACGAACGCCTGTCGCGCCAGCGGCTGCACCAGTGCGCGTGCCGACTCCGGCAACAAACCCATCGCTGCCGACATATCCCCGGCGACTACGCGTGAAGCAATGCCGTTAACCTGAGCCTGCCATTGTGCGCCGATGCTTGCGCTCAACAACTGCTCGCTATGACGGCTCAATAACGCCCCGTACACGCCGATCGCCAACATGATCGCGCTGAAGCGCATGGTGGTGCTCATGCCCGAAGCCATACCGGCACGGTCTCGCGGCACACAGACCATGATGTTTTTCTGCGTGTCGCCATTGAGCAGACCTGCCCCGGCGCCTGTAACTGCAATCGCCAAGGCAAAAGGCAGGTAACCTCCCACGTTTACCGCCCAGGCACTCAAGAGGTTGCCACTGCCCACCAGTGTCAGGCCACCAGCCATCATCGTAGCGGGTGTCAATCGCCCCGCCAGGCGTGCGCCAATGCGTGGGCAGATCAACAGGGTCAGCGCAAACGGCAACATGCCCAGGCCCGAGTCAATCGCGGAGAACCCCAGGCCGTTCTGCAGGTAGAACGGCAACAAGGTCATCATCACTTGGGCGCAACCGGCGTAGGCAAACATCCCCAGCAAGGCTCCGATAAAGCGCGGGTGGCGGAACAGTTGCAGGTCGACCATGGGCCGCTGTTGCACACGCTCGACGAGGACAAATACACCCAGTAATGCCGCGCCGCCGATGAGCCGGGCGTAGGTCAACGGGTTGTCCCAGCCAATGCGATTGGCTTCGATCAGGCCCCACATCAAGCACAACAGGCTGGCGCTGAAGGCCAGGCTGCCCCAGGGGTCGAGCCGTGCCGACTGGGTATCGCGGGATTCCGGGATTGCACGCAGTACCAGCGCCATCAAGGCCAGGCCCACTGGCAGGTTCAGATAGAAAATCCAGCGCCAGCCCAGGTACTCGGTGATCAAGCCGCCCAGGGTCGGTGCGGCGGTCATGGCCACGCCCATGCAGGCGCCCCAGAAGGCCCAGGCTTTGGCCCGTTCCACATCGTCGTGGAAGGTGTGGCCGATGGTGGCGAGTGCCGAGGTCAACAGCAGGGCTGCGCCGACGCCTTTGATCGCGCGAGCGATGTCCAGAAACAACGCGTTGGGCGCGGCACCGCAGCCGAGGGACGCCAGGATAAAGATGCTCAGCCCCCAGACCAGGGTTTTCTTGCGGCCGAAGCGATCGGCGATGCTGCCGGCGGGTAACAACAGTGCGGCAAAGGCCAGCATGTAGGCGCTGACGACCCATTCGATGTCGGCAAAATTTGCTCCCAGATCACGGGCGATGCTGGGCAGTGTGACGGCGACGATGTTCGTGTCGAGCACGATCAGCGAACAGACGCCGGACGCCGTCAATAAGGTGAGGCGCGGACTGACTCGGCTCATGATTGAATTACCTTGCAGGCAATGCGGAAAAGACAGTTGACGGACATTGCAAAGGCTCTCTAGTGTTCACGTGCCGTTAGCTTAATCTCGGCCGGCGACGTCTTTGTTAGCCGCCGTGAAGCACTTCATTACCTTTGAGCTAATCCTGTTATGGACATCCGTCATTTTCGCTACTTCCTGGCTGTAGCCCGCCAGCGCAACTTCACCCGGGCCGCCGAGCAGTTGGGCATTGCGCCACCGACGTTGAGCCGCCAGATCCAGGACATGGAAACGACGCTGGGTACGCGCTTGTTCGTCCGCCAGCAGCGCGAGGTCAGCTTGACCGAAGCCGGCGCCGCCTTGCTGATCGAAGCCGAAGCTACCGTGCGCCAGTTCGAGTTCGCCCAGCGCAATGCCCAGCGCGCTGGGCGTGGCGAGATCGGTCATATCCAATTGGGCTACGTGGCGTCGGCGGTGTATTCAGGGCTGTTGCAGCGGCAAATGCAGGCGTTCGCCCAGGCGTTTCCGGATGTGAGCGTGAATGTGCGCGAATGTGCGATGGCGACGTTGCCTGGCGCGGTGGCGGACGGGCGTGTCGATATTGGTTATATCCGCTCGCCCATGACCCTGCCTGAGGGTGTCGAGGCGGTGCGTCTGGACAGTGAGGGGTTTGTATTGGCGCTGCCGCAGGACTCGTGGCTGCTGGGCCTCAAGGCCATCGGTTGCGAGCACCTGCAAAACGAGACATTTATCTTGCCGGAGCAAATCAGTGGCACTTTGCAGGTGGCCGCCCAAGGCGGCTACGCGCCGCGCCTGGGGCCGCAACCCGGTGGATTGGTGGCGGTGGTGGCGCTGGTGTCACTCGGGCAGGGTGTGGCGGTGGTGCCGGCGTCAATGGTGGGGCATGTGAGTTTGCCTGGCGTGGTGTACCGCAGCATTCAGGGCAGTGACGCGTCGTCGTGGCTGTCGCTGATTCACCGGCGCTTCGAGCAAGCGCCGGCGGTGGCGCGGTATCTCCAGCAGATCAAGCAGACAGTCGCGGCTGTACCGAGTCGGCCAGGCGCGTAAGGATCAGGCAACACGACACGGCGCCGGCATCCAACACGCCGAGGGAGCGTTCGCCCAGGCGACTGGCGCGGCCGATCTTTGCCACCAGGTCCTTGGTCGAGTCGCGGCCCTGTGATGCGGCGGCTTTCATTGCGTCCAGTGCTTCGCTGAAGGAGGCCCCCGTGGCGTGTGCCTGCTCAAAGGCTTCGACCGCCGGTATCAAGGTGTCCATCAGGCACTTGTCGCCCACCCCCGCTTCGGTAATGTCCTGCAACGAGGTCAACCCGCCGCGCAGCAAATGAGCAAAAGTCGCGGCGTCGATGTCGTCGCTGTTGCGCACTTCATCGGCCATGCCGATAAACAGGCTGCCATACAGCGGACCCATGGAACCGCCGATGCCCTCCATCAGGCTGAGGGTCAGCTCGTCGAGTGCTTCGGCCAGGGTCAGTTGGCGTCCTTCGAGGGTGCGCCCGCAATGGGCGAAGCCCTTGGCCATGTTGATGCCGTGGTCGCCATCGCCGATGGCGCCGTCGATTTCACTGAGGTATTCACGGTTGGCGACGATCACGCTGACCAGGTCGCTGACGATGGCGCCGCCGTCGCGGGTGGAAAAATACTGGCTCATGGTTCACTCCGCCTGGGTCATGCCGATGGAGCGGCAGGGTTGATCGATCAGGGTTGTAAGCTCGGCGTCGAGGCCGAGCAAGGTCAGGGTTACGCCCATCATTTCCAGGGACGTGAAGTAATTGCCCACATAGCAACGGTGAATCTTCAAACCTTTGGCCGTGAGCTGTTTTTCGACCTCGGCGTAGAAAATATACAGCTCCATGACCGGCGTGGCGCCCAGGCCCGAGACCAGCACCACCACGCTGTTGTCCTGGCTGAAGTCGCGGTCGGCAAGGATCGGCGCGAGCATGCGTTCGGCCATGGCGGCGGCCGGTTCGATCGGGATTACGTCGATGCCCGGTTCGCCATGATGGCCTATGCCGAGTTCCATCTGGCCGTCGGGAATCTGGAAGTTCGGCTTGCCCACTGCCGCAATGGTGCACGGCGTGAGGCCGATACCAATCGAGCGGCAGTGGTCGACGGTCTTCTGCGCGACCCGGATCACGCCGTCCAGGTCGTAATGCTGGGCGGCAGCGGCGCCACCGATCTTCCACATGAAGATTTCCCCGGCCACGCCACGGCGCTTGGCAATCTCGGCTTTGGGCGCGGACGCCACGTCATCGTTGGCGACCACGGTGCGGATACGCATGTCTTTGCTGGCGGCCATTTTCATTGCCAGCTTCACGTTCATGTTGTCGCCAGCGTAGTTACCGTAAAGGCAAGCCACACCTGCGCCATGGTCGGCTGCGCGAAACGCGTCGAAAAAACTCTTGGCAGTGGGCGAGGAGAAGATCTCGCCGACGGCCACCGCATCCACCAGTCCCGGGCCGACATAGCCGAGAAAGGCCGGTTCATGGCCCGACCCGCCCCCGGTGACAATGCCGACGCGGCCAGGCCCAGAAGGCTTGGCCTTGACGATGACGCGTGGGTTGGTCTCGTACTGGCGCAGTTCGGGGTGCGCGACCAGAATGCCGCGCAGCATGTCCTCGACCACCTGGTCCGGATCGTTGATGACTCGATTCATAACGCGGGTTCCTGTTCTTGTTGTTAACGGTAGGCGCAGAAGCGGTGGGTGCGCGGTCAGGGTTGCAGCACCACCTTCAGCGACTTATCGCCGCGCTCCATGACAGCGAACGCTTCCTTGAAATCCGCCAGCGCAAATGTGTGTGTCACGACGTCGCGCATGTCGATCTTGCGGTTGCCGATGAAATCGATGGCGCGCGGGTACATGTACGGTCCCAGGTGCGAGCCCAGCACGTCCAACTCCTTGCGGTCGCCAATGATCGACCAGTCCACGGTGGCCTCGTCATTGAACACGCTGAATTCGACGAAGCGGCCCAGCTTGCGCAGCATGGCCAGGCCCTGGTTCACCGCCTTGTGGTGCCCGGTGGCCTCGATGTAGATATCACACCCGTAGCCGTCGGTGATCTCGCGGATTTTCGCCAGCACGTCCTCCTCGGCCGGGTTCCAGACCTCGTCGGCGCCCATGCGCAGGGCGAGGGCGGCGCGCTCCGGCTTCATGTCCAGGACAATGAGCTTTTTCGGGTTGCGCATGCGCACCGCGCCGATGATCCCGAGGCCTAGCGTGCCAGCGCCGGCGACCACCACCACGTCGTCGAAATCCACATTGGCGCGTTCCGCGGCGTGCAGTGAGCATGCCAGTGGTTCGATCAGGATTGCTTCGTCCGGGGCGATAGAGTCCGGCACTTTGTGAATGATGCCTTCCTTGGTGAAGATCATGTACTGGGCCATGGCGCCCTGCACATTGTTCTGGAAGCCATACAGGTCGTGCTTCTGGCACATCCAGTATTGACCGTGGTTGCAGAAGCGGCAGCCCCAGCACGGCACGATTTGTTCGGAAATCACCCGGTCACCGACCTTCACCCCTCGTTTCTCTGCGCCTGGGCCCAAGGCAACCACGCGGCAGACGAATTCATGGCCGGGGATCATGGGCGGTTTCACGTAGCGGGGTTGTTCGGCGTCACCCCAGAACGACGGGGCGCCGCGATAGGTCTTGATGTCGCCCATGCAGATGCCGCACAACTCGACTTTGGTGAGGATTTCATCGGGGCCCGGCACGGGCACGTCGACGGTTTCCAGGCGGTAATCTTCCGGGCCATGGCAAACCACGGCCTGCATGGTTTTCGGGATGACCGGGGACAGTTGTTCAGGTGTGCGTTCGGTGACGGTGGACATGACAAAACCTCACGACAAGAAGATGAATTACTGAATGCTGTAGCCGCCGTCGATCACCATGTTGGCGCCGGTGATCATCTGTGCGGCATCGCTGAGCAAGTACAGCGCCAGCCCGGCGATTTCTTCCGGCTGGGCAAAGCGGCCCGCCGGGATCTGCAATTTGGCCTTTTCACCCACTTCGCCGGCCCAGGCTTTCTTGCCCAGGGCTGTCTCGACGATGGTCGGGGAGATGGCGTTGACGTTGATCTGTGGGGCCCACTCCATGGCCAGTACCTTGGTCATGCCGACAATGGCGGCCTTGCTTGCGCAGTAGGCGACATGCCGGTCCAGGCCAATCACGGCGGCCTGGGAAGCGAGGTTGACAATGCGCCCGCTGCCTTGGGCGAGCATGTGCCGGGCGCAGGCCTGGGCCACGAAGAAGCTGGCCTTGAGGTTGATGTCCAGGGTGGTGTCCCAGGCGCTTTCGCTGACATCGACGGCCTTGTCCAGCAGCACCACGCCGGCGCTGTTGATCAAGTAATCCAGGCGTTGGAAGTGTGCGAAAACCGTGTCGATGGTGTGTTGTATCTGGCCGATCTGACCGAGGTCGACGACAATGCCCAGATGCCCGGCGCCCAGGCCGGCGGCTACCTCGACCACCGCGGGGTCACGGTCCAGCAGGGCCACGCGCGCGCCGCGTTCCACCAGCAGGCTGGCGCAGGCCAGGCCGATCCCGGCGGCGCCACCGGTAATCACCGCGCAATGGCCGGTCAGGTCGAAGGCTTGGTTCCAGAATCCAGACATGAATAACTCCATTTTCGAAAACGGTGGCGGTCCGATATGGGGGGCGGTGGCGCCCCCACATTTGGCACGCATTTACAGGTCAAAACCGTTATTTGCCGCCGCTGACTTGTTTGTACAGTGCATCGGCGTTGGCATTGGTGACCGGCACCCACGGCAGGATGTAGTTCTTGGCCGTGCCGTCACCCCATTTCACCTCCTTGGCATAGCGCTCCCAGATCACCGACTGCGGCTTGTAGTCCTTGCCGGCCAGTGCGCGCAGCGCCACGTCCAGCGCGCCCTGGGACTGTGCCTGGGCGTCTTGCAGGAAGGTGGTGACTTCGTCTTTTTTCGCCGCCTGGATCGCGTCGGGCATCCCATCGATCGAGGTGACGGGCACATCCTTGGAGGTCAGCCCGTGGGACTTCAGGGCCTGTACGGCGCCGAGGGCCATGTCATCGTTCTGCGCGATCACGCCGTTGATCCCTTTGGGGTGGGCGTTCAGCCAGTCTTCGGTCAGTGCCAGGGCCTGGGCGCGGTCCCAGTTGGCGGTCTTTTTCTCGATGATCTTGATGTCTGGGTGTTTGCCCAGCACTTCCAGTTCGCCTTTTTCCCGGTCGATCTGCGCCGACTGGCCAATCGGCCCCTGGATGATCACCACGTTGCCTTTGCCATTGAGCTTGTCGACCATGGCCTGGGCCTGCAGGCGGCCGCCCTCGACATCATCGTTACCCACATACGGCACGGAGGCATCGGCTACTTTCGTATTGGAGGCGATGACCACCACGTCGTTGCTCATGGCCGCCTTGACGGTGCCGACGCCGGCCTTGGTGTCGATCGGTACGAACAGGATGGCGTCGTAGCGTTGGGTCACCATGTTTTCGATCTGGTTGTTCTGGGTGAGGGCGTCGTAGTTGCCGTCGAACACGGTCAACTGCACGGTGCCGTCCTTGACCGCCGGGTGTTCCTTGAGCTCGCGGACCCAGTTCTGCATGAACTGGCCCTTGAGGCCGTAGACGGCTGCGCCGACCTTGTAGGTCTTGCCATCGGCGGCCATGGCGATACTGCAGGCGAGCAGGGAGAGGGCCGCTGTGGCGGCCAGGGTGGTACCAAGTTTCATGAGTAGAACTCCGGTTATTGTTGTAGGTCGTTCTCTAGCGTTTTTTCTTGCGCCACACGTCGATCAGTACTGCGAACACGATGATCAGGCCCTTGGCGACCTGTTGGTAATAAGAGGACACGCCGAGCAGGTTCAGCCCGTTGTTGATCACCCCGATCAACAGTGCGCCGAACAGCGTGCCGACAATGCTGCCGGTGCCGCCCGACAAGCTGGTGCCGCCGATCACCACGGCGGCAATCGCGTCCAGCTCATAGGAAACCCCGGCCTGGGGCAGGGCAGAGGTGGTACGGGCCGATAGCACCACGCCAGCCAGTCCGGCGAGCAGGCCCGAGACCACGTACACCGAAAACATCACCTTGCGCACGCCGATGCCTGAGGTGCGTGCGCTCTTTTCATTGCCGCCCACCGCGTACACATAGCGGCCGTAAGTCGTGTAACGCAGCACCATCCAGAAGATCAGTGCGACCACGGCAAAGATGATGATCGGCACGCCGATCGGGCCGATCTTGCCGATGCCCAGCGCCAGGTAGGCGTCGGGCAGGTCGGTGATCGGGCTGCCATCGTTGAGGATGAAGGTCATGCCGCGCGCAATGCTGAGCATGCCCAGGGTGGCCACGAACGGCGGGATCGATAAGTTCGCGACCATGAAGCCGTTCACCACGCCAAGCATCGCGCCTGCAAACATCCCGGCACTGACCGCTGCCAGCAGGCCATAACCCTGGGTCGCGACCATGGCGCTGCACAACCCGGCAAAGGCCAGGATCGAACCCACCGACAGGTCGATGCCCTTGGTCAGGATCACATAGGTCATGCCTACCGCGAGGATGCCGTTGATGGAGGTCTGGCGCAGGATGTCCATCCAGTTGCGCCAGGTCATGAAGTACTCGCTGGAGAACGCCATCACCACGCACAGCAGGATAAACACCAGCGGCAGGCCGAAACGGTCGAGGGACAGACGCAGGCGATTGCGCGGCGCGGCAGTAACGGGGGCTGTGATGGTTTTGGCATTCATGAGGCAAGTCTCAACAAGGCTTCCTGGGAAAGGGCGGTGTCGGTGCTGATGGTCACCAGCCGGCCGCCCTTGAATACGGCGATGCGATCGCTCAGGTGCAGCAGCTCCGGGGCTTCCGAAGACACCACAATGGCGGCGCCACCGCCGCGTACGAATTGGTCGAGCAGGTGGTAGATCTCCTGCTTGGCGCCTTCATCGATGCCGCGGGTCGGTTCGTCGCACAGCAGGCAGACCGGCTCGGTGGACAGGCATTTGGCGAGTACCACTTTCTGCTGGTTGCCGCCGCTCATGGACGCCACCGGTAATTCCAGGGACGTGGTCTTGATCTGCAGGCGCTTGACCATGTCCTCGGCCAGCTGGGTTTCCTTGCGCGCATTGATCAGCGACCAACTCGACAGGCGCTTGTAGGCCGACAGGGCAATGTTGGAAAGAATGCTGCCGGTGAGCACCAGGCCGCTGTCCTTGCGGTCTTCGGTGACCAGGGACATGCCGGCATTGATGGTCGCCTTAGGCAGTCCGATCGGCATGGGTTTGCCTTGCAAGGTGACGCTGCCGGAGTCCGCGACCGTGAGGCCGTAGATGCAGTTGAGAAACTCGCTGCGCCCCGAGCCCATCAAGCCATAGATGCCGAGGATTTCGCCTTGGCGCAGTTGCAGGCTGATGTCGTGGAACTCCCCGGCGCGGCTCAGGTTGTCGACTTGCAGGCAGGTGTTGGCAGCGCATTCGCGGCCGACCTTGTGGTCGATGCGGGTCAGTTCCTGGCCGACGATGCCGCGTACCAGATGGTCGCGATCAATGTCCGCCATGCGCCCGCTTTCAACAAAGGCGCCGTCGCGGAAGATGCTGTAGTCGTCGGCGATCTGCGCCAGTTCGCTCAGGCGGTGCGACACATAGACGATGCCGGCGCCCTGGGCAGTCAGGCGGCGGATGGCCTTGAACAGGGTTTGCGCCTCGTGTTCGCCGATGGCCGAAGTGGGTTCGTCCATGATCATCACCTGGCAGTCATGGCTGAAGGCCTTGGCGATTTCCACCAGTTGGATCTGCGCGACGCTCAAGCGGTGCATCGGGCTGGTGGCATCGACGTCGAACTCAAGGCTGTCGAGCAATTCGCGGGTGCGGCGGTTAAGGGCCTTATTGTCGACGATGCAACCGGCGCGGCGTGGTTCGCGCCCCAGCCAGATGTTCTCGGCGACTGTCATGTAGGGGATAGGTTCCAGCTCCTGGGTGATCATCGCGATCCCCGCTGCCAGCGCTTCACTCGGGCGGTTGAACTGCACCGGCGCGCCGTTGAGCAGAATGCTGCCGGCGTCACGCTGGGTGATGCCCATCAGGATGCTCAGAAATGTCGATTTGCCCGCGCCATTGCCGCCGCACAGGGCGTGGACGCTGCCGGCCCGCAGAGAGAGGCGCCCGTCACGCAAGGCAGGGACCCCGGCGTAAGCCTTGGCGACGTGTTCAGCCTGGAGCAGTAATGGCCTGGCCATTGGCGTGTCCTCGTGCTGTGAATTCTTATTAGGTCGCACAGTCATGTTTCGCTGTGAGCATATGTGTATCAAATGAAATTCTGATCAGTCAATCTCTTTCATGTAAAAGCCA
The DNA here is from genome assembly GCF_054668895.1 of Pseudomonas sp. H3_E07. Lineage (NCBI taxonomy): Bacteria > Pseudomonadati > Pseudomonadota > Gammaproteobacteria > Pseudomonadales > Pseudomonadaceae > Pseudomonas > Pseudomonas sp. H3_E07. The sequence continues at coordinate 251,466 of NZ_CP162795.1, read as the reverse complement.
TAATTCTGATCTTGTGCGTGAATAACGCCTATTTAGGCGCCATTGACTGGCGAGTCAGTTAAATCATGCTTGACAGTGAGGGGTGGTTGACCGCGAAATGTGTGAGCATAATTTCACTGACTGATCATATGATCGGTCATAAACACGATCACGGCAGTGGAGCCAGACGCCATGAACACTCCTTTCCCGGTGGCTATCGGATGCGATGAAGCTGGTTTTGAGCTTAAAGAGCTGTTGAAGCGCCATATCGAGGCGCTGGGTTACCCGGTGACCGACTTCGGCACCCATTCCACCGCGCCCGTGCTTTACCCGGACATCGCCCTGGCCGTGGCCAACGCGATCAATGCCGGGCAGCAGCGGCTGGGTGTGTTGGTGTGTGGCACCGGGATTGGCATGGCCATTTCCGCCAACAAGGTGTTGGGCATTCGCGCGGCCCAGGCCCACGACACCTATTCGGCGGAGCGGGCGCGCAAGAGCAACGATGCGCAAATCCTGTCCATCGGTGCGCGGGTGATCGGTGCGGAGCTGGCCAAAAGCATCGTCAAATCGTTTCTGGAGTCGGAGTTTGAGTCGGCGCGTTCCGGCGCCAAGGTCGAGCGTATCAATGCGATCGAGCGCGACGGGCATCAGTAGTGGACTAAACGGGGCAAGAGTCGGGAGAATGCGCCTTTGACGCCGAAACGGAAGCCCGTCCCCATGAGTGACAGTACCCAGCGCATTGCCAGCGATATCGATCAGATGACCGAAGTGGCGATGCTCTATTACCTCGAGAACGTCACTCAGGAAGCCATCGCCAAGCGCTTCGATCTGTCGCGGGCAAAGGTCAGCCGCCTGCTTAAGCGTGCGCGCGATGAAGGGATTGTCGAGGTGCGCGTGCTGCAGCATCCGGCAATGAACAATGAGCTGGAGCGCGCGTTGGTGGAGCGCTTCAAGCTGGATCGCGCATTGATCGCCGTCGACCACAGTGAGCCTGACACCCAGCGCTCGGCCGTCGCCAGCCTGGTGGCCAACTACCTGAACAAGACGTTGAGCGACGGCATGATTGTCGCGGTGGGCATGGGGCGCAACGTCGGGGCCGTGGCCGACAACGTGTTCTTGCCGGTGACACGCAATTGCACATTTGTCTGCGCCATCGGTGGTTCGCTCAAGGCCGGCGAATACATGAACCCCGACCATATCTGTCGGCGCCTGGCGCTGCGCTTCGGGGGGGAGAGTGAAAGCTTGTATGCTCCGGCCCTGGTGGCGAACCCGGAATTGCGCGGGGTGCTGATCAATAACGACACCGTGCGCTCCACGCTGGATCGGGCGCGGCGTGCGGATATTGCGTTGATCGGTATTGGCGACATGAGCGAAAACAGCAATATGGTGCGCATGGGGTGGTTTTCACCGCAGGAAATCGCCCAGGCGCGTTTGTCCGGCACTGTCGGCGACATGATGGGGTATGACTTTATCGACATTCACGGCCAGCCTGCGGTCAACGCCATACAGGGCAGGGTGATTGGGTTGACGGTGCCGGAGTTGTTTCGCATCCCGGATGTGGTGGCGATTGCCAGCGAGAACACCAAGGCGGCGGCGACCCTGGGGGCGTTGCGGTCGGGGGTGATCAATACGCTGGCCACGACGGTGACCAATGCGCACACCATTCTGGCGTTGGACGACGCTACCCGAAAATCCTGACGCCTGCAGGGGGGTACAGATTTAGTAATAGTTTCGCGCTGTAGGAAATTTGTGTTTCAGATGTAGGATTCAAGTCCTTTTGCTATGTCAGGACTTGCATGAACACCCTCTCGGAGCCCCCCAGTCGTCTTTCCCCAAGACTTACGCTGCCGCTGTTCCCTCTGAAGCACCCCGTATTCCGACTGCTAACCTTGTACCGGTCCACTGACCGCGCCTTGCCGTGCCCGGCATTCTGAAAATCGATGACTGAAGAGACTCAATAAATGGAATGGTTAGCGGATCCAACGGCCTGGCTCGGCCTGTTGACCTTGATTGTGCTGGAACTGGTGCTGGGCATCGACAACCTGGTGTTTATCGCGATCCTGGCGGACAAGTTGCCACCGGAGCAGCGTGACCGCGCGCGGTTGATCGGCTTGTCCCTGGCGCTGCTGATGCGTCTGGGCCTGTTGGCGAGTATTTCCTGGCTGGTGACCTTGACCCAGCCGTTGTTCGAGGTGTTCGACAAGAGCTTCTCGGGCCGTGACCTGATCATGCTGTTTGGTGGTGTGTTCCTGCTGTTCAAGGCCACCATGGAATTGCACGAGCGCCTGGAAGGTCATGTGGCCCAGCGTACCGGCAATGTCGCCTACGCGATGTTCTGGCCGATCGTGGCGCAGATCGTGGTGCTGGATGCGGTGTTCTCCCTGGATGCGGTGATTACCGCCGTGGGCATGGTGGACGAGTTGGCGGTGATGATGATCGCGGTGATCGTGTCCATCGGCCTCATGATCGTGGCAAGCAAGCCGCTGACCCGCTTCGTCAATGCGCACCCGACAGTGATCATGCTGTGCCTGGGCTTCTTGATGATGATCGGTTTCGCCCTGACCGCCGAAGGCCTGGGTTTCCATATTCCAAAGGGCTACCTGTACGCGGCGATTGGTTTCTCGATCCTGATCGAAGTGTTCAACCAGATCGCCCGTTCACGTCGCAAGAAATCGGCCCAAGGCGTGCTGCCGGTGCGTGAGCGCACGGCCCATGCCGTGATGCGCTTGTTGGGTGGTCGCAGCCTGGCCGTGGAAGAAGTGGGTGAAGAGGTCGCTGACCTGTTGGGCGAGCCGGATGCCGCGCAAGGCCCGCTATTTGACCGACGTGAGCGCGTGATGATCAGCGGTGTGCTGCAGTTGGCGGAACGCCCGATCCGCACGTTGATGACCCCGCGGGCCAAGGTCGACTGCATCGATCTGGCGGACGATCCTGACAGTATTCGCTTGAAGCTGATGCATTCGTCCTACTCACGGCTGCCATTGATCCGCAACGGCGCCGTCGATGAGCCGCTGGGCTTCGTGCACAAGAAGGAATTGCTCAAGGAATACCTGGCCGGCAACGAGCCGAACCTGGAGCACCTGGCACGCCGGGCGATCAATTTGCTGGACAGTTTCTCGATCCTCAATGCCCTGGAGCAAATGCGCCAGGAGTCGACCCATATCGCGTTCGTGATCAACGAGTTCGGTGATTTCATGGGGGTGTTGAGCATGACCGATATCCTGGAGTCCATCGCGGGTGAGTTGCCGGATGCCAGCGAAATCGAGGGCCCGGATATCGTCGAAGAGGGCGATGGCTTCCGCGCCAATGGCGCCTTGAACCTTAACCTGGTTCGCCAGCGCACCGGCTTCAGGGCGACTGCGACCGAGGACTACCAGACATTGGCCGGCCTGGTCATGAGCCTGCTCGACCGCCTTCCGGTAGTGGGCGATAGCCTGGAACATGAGGGCTGGCGCCTGACGGTCGCGGCGGTGGAGGAGCGGCGGGTGACGCAAGTTTGCCTGACGCCTTTGCCTAAGGCGTAACGGCGGGTAGTTGGGTGTACTGCTTGAAGGCACTGTTCAGCGCTTGCTCGCCAAGGCCGGGAAGGGCTTCGAGCAGTCTCTGGTTGTGGTAGATCAGCAGCATCGGGATGCGGTCGACACTTGGGTGTCGTGGGGTGTCGAGGCAATCAAGGATCAAGATTTTGACGTGGTCCTTGTAGTGTTCGCTGATGCGCATGAAGCGTGGCAGTGCGTCACTGCACGCCGTGCAGTCATGTGACATAAACACCACAAAAACGGGCTGCGCCGTCTCCAGTTCGCGCTCAAACGCAGCCTTGTCCGCAATCACGGCATTCACATAGTTCATCGACATTCCCCTCCAGGCATGGCTCACGCTAAGGCGGGAAGGTGTTCGGGTCTACTGTCAACCTTCACAGGTCGCCGTTAGGCTCCACCCGTTCACGCGCCTTGCGTGCCTGGCTCGCACATTTCTTGTATTCCAGATTGTCTCGTGAGGCCTTTGCCTGGCGGTAGCCATGGTGGTTCTGACTGGTGTAGTTGGTGCTCAAGGCGTCATTGAGCTTGCGTAGTTCCGCTTTGCATTCGCGACGGTCGTTGTTGGCCGAGGCACTGCCGGCCGTCAGGAAAGCGAGCAAAACCAGGGTGAGACGGAGCTTCATCAGGGCGGGGTCCTTGTCGGCAGAGATGCGCCAAGGCTAGTCCAGTGTGGGGATTTTTCCAGGCTGCATGCGCACTGCAACGGTGCGCGGCAAAGTCGTTGTGGCGCACTCGATTGTGGCCTGTCACCGGCATTTGGGGCCTTGGGTAGCAACGTGATTCCAGATGCTGGCGTAACGCCTTGCTGCTCATGAATAGTCATCTGACTGATTTATAACAAATTTATATGCGTCATATTTTTCTGTTACCGCGTGTGGCACACTTTCTGCTGTCTATTCCGTTGTTACATACTAAGTTCCGGTATAGCGGAATACACAACTTCTGGAGTGCTTGTCATGCATCACCGACCTTCCGTGTTTAAAGCGTGTGTTTTTCTCTTCGCCGCATCGGCTTCCCTCGCCAGCATCGTGCAGGCGGCGGACAGCAAGCTCGATGATGTGCTCAAGCGTGGGCACTTGATCGTGGGTACAGGCAGTACCAATGCGCCGTGGCACTTCCAGGGAGCGGATGGCAAGTTGCAGGGGTTTGATATCGACATCGGCCGTATCGTGGCCAAGGGCTTGTTCAACGATCCGAGCAAGGTCGAGTTCGTGGTGCAGTCGTCTGACGCCCGGATTCCCAACCTGCTGACCGACAAGGTCGACATGAGTTGCCAGTTCATTACCGTTACCGCCAGCCGTGCCCAGCAGGTCGCCTTCACCCTGCCGTACTACCGCGAAGGCGTGGGCCTGCTGCTGCCGAACAACAGCAAGTACAAAGAGATTGAAGACCTGCAGGCCGCCGGCGACGGCGTCACCGTGGCTGTGCTGCAAAACGTCTACGCCGAAGAGTTGGTGCACCAGGCGCTGCCCAAGGCCAAGGTCGACCAGTACGACAGCGTCGACCTGATGTACCAGGCTGTGAACTCCGGTCGCGCCGATGCCGCCGCTACCGACCAGTCCTCGGTCAAGTACCTGATGGTGCAGAACCCAGGCCGCTATCGCAGCCCGGCCTACGCCTGGAGCCCGCAGACCTATGCGTGCGCCGTCAAGCGTGGCGACCAGGACTGGCTGAACTTCGTCAACACCGCGCTGCATGAAGCCATGACCGGTGTGGAGTTCCCGACCTACAAGGCCTCGTTCAAGCAATGGTTCGGTGTAGACCTGCCGGAACCCGCGATCGGCTTCCCGGTTGAGTTCAAGTAAATCGAAAACCTGGGGCGCCGCTGACGGCGCCTCAATCAGGTACTGCTGACCATGAACTATCAGTTGAACTTTGCCGCCGTATGGCGCGACTTCCCCAGCTTGCTGGCGGGGCTCGGCCTGGGCCTTGAGCTGGCGCTGCTGTCGATCGCCATCGGCTGCGTGATCGGCCTGATGATGGCGTTTGCCATGCTGTCCAAGCACCGTGCGCTGCGTGTCTTCGCCTCGGTGTATGTGACGGTGGTGCGCAATACGCCGATTCTCGTGCTGATCCTGTTGATCTACTTTGCGTTGCCCAGCCTCGGGATTCGTCTGGATAAGATCCCTTCGTTCATCATCACCCTATCGTTGTACGCCGGTGCCTACCTGACCGAAGTCTTCCGCGCCGGGCTGTTGAACATTCCCAAAGGGTTGCGGGAAGCCGGGCTGGCCATCGGTCTGGGGGAGTGGCGTATCCGCGCCTACATCACCGTGCCGGTGATGCTGCGCAACGTGCTGCCTGCGCTGTCGAACAACTTCATTTCGCTGTTCAAAGACACTTCGCTCGCCGCCGCCATCGCCGTGCCGGAGCTGACCTACTACGCCCGCAAGATCAACGTCGAAAGCTACCGGGTGATTGAAACCTGGCTGGTCACGACCGCGCTCTACGTGGCTGCCTGTTACCTCATTGCCATGCTGCTCCGTTACCTGGAACAGCGTCTGGCGATCCGTCGTTAAGCGAGGTTTCCATGTACGAATCCCCCAGCTGGCTGCATGAGTTGTGGATCGCCCGGGAGACCCTCTGGGCGGGTTTTCAAGCCAGCGTTTATGTGTCCGCGTTGGCGATTATCTTTGGCACCCTGATCGGCATCGTCGCCGGGTTGATCCTGACCTACGGCAAGTTCTGGATGCGTGCGCCGTTTCGGCTGTATGTCGACTTGATCCGTGGTACGCCGGTGTTTGTACTGGTGCTGGCGTGTTTCTACATGCTGCCGGCGCTCGGTTGGCAGATCACCGCGTTCCAGGCTGGTGCAGTCGGGTTGACGTTGTTCTGCGGCTCCCACGTCTCGGAGATCGTGCGCGGTGCGCTGCAAGCCATTCCCCGTGGGCAACTGGAAGCGGGCAAGGCGATCGGCCTGACGTTTTACCAGTCCCTGGGCTACGTGTTGCTGCCCCAGGCGCTGCGCCAGATCTTGCCGACCTGGGTCAACTCTTCCACGGAAATCGTCAAGGCTTCGACCCTGCTGTCGGTGATCGGCGTGGCCGAGTTGCTGCTCAGTACCCAGCAAGTGATCGCGCGCACCTTCATGACCCTGGAGTTCTACCTGTTCGCAGGCTTTATGTTCTTTGTCATCAACTACGCCATCGAGTTATTCGGGCGCTACATTGAAAAGCGGGTGGCCTTGCCATGAACCAACCTCACACCAACCAACCGCTGCTGAACATCCGTGGCCTGCGTAAGCAATATGGCCAGGTGGAAGTGCTCAAGGGCGTCGACCTGTCCATGCAGCGCGGCAACGTGGTGACCTTGATCGGCTCCAGCGGCTCGGGCAAGACCACGCTGTTGCGTTGCGTCAACCTGCTGGAAGAGTTCCAGGGCGGGCAGATCACGCTGGATGGCGAGTCCATCGGCTACAGCGAAATCGCCGGCAAGCGCGTGCGCCACCCTGAGCGGGTGATTGCCCAGCACCGTGCGATGACTGGCATGGCGTTCCAGCAATTCAACCTGTTTCCGCATCTGACTGCGCTGCAGAACGTCACCCTGGGCTTATTGAAAGTTAAGAAAATGCCTAAGGACGAGGCGGTGGCTTTGGCAGAAAAATGGCTGGACCGCGTAGGACTTCTAGAGCGTCGTAACCACTTCCCGGGTCAATTGTCCGGCGGCCAGCAGCAGCGTGTAGCGATTGCCCGCGCCATTGCCATGAACCCCAGCCTGATGCTGTTCGACGAAGTCACCTCGGCCCTCGACCCGGAGCTGGTGGGCGAAGTACTCAGCGTGATCAAAGGCCTGGCGGAAGAGGGCATGACCATGTTGCTGGTCACTCACGAAATGCGCTTTGCCTATGAAGTCTCGGACAAGATCGTTTTTATGAACCAGGGCCGCATTGAAGAGCAGGGCACCTCGAAGGACATCTTCGAACGCCCGCAATCGCCGCGCCTGGCGGAATTTCTCAAGAACATTCGTTTTTAATCAGGAGCATATTGTTATGAGCATCACTCGTTACGGTGCCGGCAGCACAGCCGGCGGTGGCCAACCTCGTCCTTTCGCCCGCGCGGTGGAAGCAGACGGTTGGTTGTACGTCTCAGGCCAAGTGCCTGCGGTGGACGGCGAAATCATCACCGGCGGCATCATCGAACAAACCCGCCAGACCATGCGTAACGTGGTGGCGATCCTCGAAGAAGCCGGCTACGAGCTCAAAGACGTCGTGCGCGTCGGCGTGTGGCTGGAAGACCCGCGGGACTTCTGGAGCTTCAACAAGGTGTTCGGCGAGTACTTCACCCCGGAACACGCCCCGGCGCGGGCCTGTGTGCAGGCGAACATGATGGTCGACTGCAAGGTGGAGATCGATTGCGTGGCGTACAAGAAAAAAGGCTAAATGCCTGGATCCTGACGTCGCTACAAATCCAATGTGGGAGCGGGCGGGCTCGCGAATGCGGTGTATCAGTAAATGCATCTGTCGCTGAGCCACCGCATTCGCGAGCAAGCCCGCTCCCACAGGGGGTATGTGTTGATAGCAACATTCTGACCGGACCGAAACCGCCATGACCGAAGACACCATCAAACGCCGCGCCAAAGGCCTGGACCGTGCATTCGATATCCTCGATTTCCTCAAGGAAATCGGCCAGCCCCTGCGCCCGAATGATATTGCCAGCGGCATCGGCAGTCCCAAGTCCACCGTGTACGAATTGGTCGCGTCCCTGCTTGAACGGCGCATTCTGGAAACGGTGGGCAAGGACGGTCACGTCTACCTCGGCCGTCAGCTGTATTTCCTCGGCCAGGCGCACCTGCGCCATTTCGACCTGACCCGCGAGGCCGACCATGCCCTGCAGGAGATCGTCAGCCAGACCCACGAAACCGCGCAGATGTGCCTGCTAAACGGGCGCAAATACACGGTGGCGCTGATGCGCGAGGGCGAGCGGCATTTTCGTATCTCCTCGGACATCGGCGAAAACGCACCGATTCCGTGGACCGCGTCCGGGCGCCTGTTGCTGGGGCACTTGAGCGACCAGCAGATCATCGACCTGATCGATCACGACGATTTCATCCTGCCGGACGGCCAGCGCCTGCCGCTGGATACCTTCCTGGCGCAAATCCGTCAGGCCACCCTCGATGGCTTCTTTTCCTTCGACAGCGTGGCCGACACCTTTACCCACTGCTTTGCCGCCCCGGTGCGGGATGCGCAAGGCGTCAGCATTGCGACCTTGTGCATCGTCGCTCCACGGGCCGATGCCATCAAACACTACAACGACTATCGCCGGGTGTTGATCGACAGCGCCAACAATCTGGCCCGGCGTATCAACGAATAGGAGTTTTCCATGTCTGCCATCAATGCCGTTGAAAAGGGCGCCGCTGCCGTCGGGGCCTACCTGGTCCGTGACGTCAGCCTGCCTGCCCTGGTGCTGCACCGTGACGCCCTGGAGCACAACATCCGCTGGATGCAGGACTTTGTCAGCAACAGCGGTGCCGAGCTGGCACCCCATGGCAAGACCAGCATGATGCCGGCGTTGTTCCAGCGTCAGATCGAGGCGGGTGCCTGGGGTATCACCCTGGCCAACGCGGTGCAGACCCGCGCCGCCTATGCCGGTGGCGTGCGCCGTGTGCTGATGGCCAACCAACTGGTGGGCGCGCCGAACATGGCGCTGATCGCCGACCTGCTGGCCGACAAGGATTTCGACTTCCATTGCATGGTTGATCACCCGGATAACGTCGCCGACCTGGGCCTGTTCTTCGCCGCCCGTGGCCTGCGCCTGAACGTGATGATCGAATACGGTGTGGTCGGTGGCCGTTGCGGGTGCCGCACCGAGCAGGAAGTGCGCGACCTGGCCAGGGCGATCAAGGCGCAGCCGGCCCTGGCCCTCACCGGTATCGAAGGGTACGAAGGCGTGATCCACGGCGAGCACGCCATCAGCGGCATCCGCGACTTCGCCGCCAGCCTGGTGCGCCTGGCGGTGGACCTGCAGAACAACGGCTCTTTCGACCTGCCCAAGCCCATCGTCACCGCGTCGGGCTCGGCCTGGTACGACCTGATTGCCGAGTCGTTTGAGCAGCAGAACGCCGCCGGCCGCTTCCTCAGCGTATTGCGCCCCGGCAGCTACGTGGCCCATGACCACGGTATCTATAAAGAAGCGCAATGCTGTGTGCTCGACCGTCGCAGCGACCTCAACGAAGGCCTGCGCCCAGCCCTGGAAGTCTGGGCCCATGTGCAATCTTTGCCGGAGCCAGGCTTCGCCGTGATCGCCCTGGGCAAGCGCGACGTGGCCTACGACGCCGGTCTGCCGGTGCCGCTCAAACGCTACAAGGCCGGTATTCTTCCAGCGGAAGGCGATGATGTGACTGCGTGCAAAGTCACTGCCGTGATGGACCAGCACGCGTTCATGACCGTGGCGCCAGGGGTTGAGCTGCGCATTGGCGACATCATTTCGTTCGGCACCTCCCACCCTTGCCTCACGTTCGATAAGTGGCAGGTCGGCTGCCTGGTGGATGAGCAATTGCAGGTGATCGAATCCCTGGAAACCCGATTCTGAGTGTAAAGCCATGACCCGTTTGTCTCCGCGCATCGCCCTCATCGGCGAATGCATGATCGAACTGCAACACCGCGCTGACGGCAGCCTGCACCAGAGCTTCGGTGGCGACACCTTGAACACGGCGGTGTATCTGCGCCGTGAACTGGGTGAGACCGGCAGCGTGGATTACGTCACCGCCCTGGGCGATGACAGCTTCAGTGATGCCATGTGCAAGCAATGGAAAGATGAGGGCCTGGGCCTGGGCAGGGTCCAGCGCCTGCCCGGACGCCTGCCGGGTTTGTACTGCATCCAGACCGACGCCAATGGCGAGCGCAAATTCCTTTACTGGCGCAACGAAGCCGCCGTGCGCGACTGCTTCACTACGCCTGCCGCCGAACCGATCCTGGCCGCTTTGCCGGACTACGACGTGGTGTATTTCAGCGGCATTACCCTGGCGGTATTGGGTGATATCGGCCGCGAGCGCTTGCTGCAAACTCTGGTGGAGACCCGTCGTCGAGGGGGCAAGGTGGTGTTTGACAACAACTATCGGCCGCGTCTCTGGGCCGGTATTGACGCGGCGCGCACTGCGTATCACCGCGTATTGGCCGAGGTGGATATCGCCTTGCTGACCGAGGACGACGAACGCGCGCTGTTTGGTTATGCCGACAGTGAGCAGGTGTTCGCGGCTTATCCTGGCATTGACGAGGTGGTGCTCAAGCGTGGGGCAGATGACTGTCTGATCCGCTGGGCGGGGGAGCGCTTTGCGGTGCCGGCGGTGAAGGTCGAAAAGGTTGTCGATACGACGGCGGCGGGGGATTCATTCAGCGCGGCGTACTTGGCCAGTCGGCTCAAGGGCAGCTCGCCGGAGCAGGCTGCATTGGCCGGGCATCGGTTGGCAAGCCGGGTCATCCAGGTGCCTGGCGCACTCATTCCTCGCGTGTAAACCAAACCCGTGTGGTGAGCGGGCTTGCCTCGCGCTGGGCAAGCCTGCTCACCACAAAAAGCCGGTTTGACACCCGATTCATCAGTCGCGGTAGAACACCTGCACCAAGTGATAGCCGAACTTGCTCTTGATCGGTCCGTGAACCACCTTCACCGGCTTCTTGAAGATCACCGCATCAATCGCCCCCACCATCTGCCCGGGTCGCACTTCACCCAGGTCGCCGCCACGCTTGCCGGATGGGCAGGTGGAGTACTTCTTGGCCAGCACATCGAACGCTTCGCCCTTGGCTATGCGCTGCTTGAGTTGTTCGGCTTCTTCACTGGTTTTCACCAGAATGTGACGGGCTTGGGCTTTCATTGATCTCTACCAGGTGTGCGACGGCGCGCGATTATGCCTGAACTCATTCTTCGACGCTGATCATGCTGCGGATTTTCGTGGCCAGCAGGTCGATGGAAAACGGTTTGGCCACCATGTCCATGCCGTCCTCCAGGAACCCCTGGCGTTCGGCGGCTTTCTCGGCGTAACCCGTCATGAACAACACGCGCAAGCCAGGGCGATACTGGCGGGCGATCTCTGCCAGTTGCCTGCCGTTCATGCCCGGCAGGCCTACATCGGTCACCAGCAAGTCGACACGTAAATCCGACTCCAGCAGCGGCAACGCCGTCCGGGCATCCGCCGCCTGATGTGCGGTGTAGCCCAGCTCGTCGAGCACATTGACCACCAGCATGCGTACCGCGGGGTCGTCCTCGACCACCACCACCGCTTCACCCGCCAGGGCCACCGGCGCTTCACTCAAGTGCGGCGGCAGGCTGCTTTCCAGCGCGGTGCCGTACAGGCGAGGCAGGTACAGGCGCACGCACGTGCCCTGGCCCGGCTCGCTCTGGATCGTCACATGACCGCCGGACTGCTGGGCAAACCCGTAGATCATCGACAAACCCAGGCCGGTGCCTTGGCCAATGGGCTTGGTGGTGAAGAACGGGTCGAACGCCTTGGCAAGGATTTTCGGCGCCATGCCGGTGCCGTTGTCGCACACGCCGAGCATCACGTAGTCGCCGGCCTTGACCGGTTCGAGGGTGGTGATGTCGGTGCCATCCAGGTAGCTGTTGGCGGTTTCAATCAGCAGTTCGCCGCCATCGGGCATGGCGTCGCGGGCGTTGATCACTAGGTTGAGCAGGGCGTTTTCCAGTTGGCTGGCATCGGTGTTTACCGGCCAGATGTCGTGGCCCAGTTTCACCTTGAGCGTGATGTGCGCGCCTTTGGTGCGGCGGAACAAGTCCTCCAGGGAGGCGACCAATTGGTTCGGATCCAGCGGGCGCCGGTCCAGCGACTGACGGCGGGAGAACGCCAGCAAGCGGTGGGTGAGGGCGGCCGCGCGATGAGCGGAGGACACGGCGGCATCGGTAAAACGGCCGATCTCGTCACTGCGCCCGGCAGCGATATAGCGCTGCATCAGGTCCAGGCTGCCGATGATGCCGGTGAGCATGTTGTTGAAGTCATGGGCGATGCCGCCGGTGAGCTGGCCCACGGCTTCCATCTTTTGCGCATGGCGCAGGGCGTCTTCGGCGCGCTCGCGTTCGAACATCTCGTTTTGCAGGCGCTGGTTGGCTTCGGCCAGGGCCTGGGTGCGCTGGGCCACGCGCTCTTCAAGGTTTTCGTTGAGGTGGCGCAAGGCTTCTTCGGTGAGTTTGCGTTCGGTCTCATCGATCACAAAGATGTAGAAACCGTTCACCGAGCCGTCATTGCTGAAACGCGGCAGGTACTTCATCAAGGCGTGGCGGGGGCGGCCGTCGCGGTGGGGGGTGATGGTCATGAAGCTGCAGGCCTTGCCCTTGAGCGCGGCGGCGATCTTGTCTTCACGTCCGGCATACACCTCGTCGCCGAGCACTTCACGGATGGTCTTGCCGTATAGCTCCTGAGGCGTCATGCCGTACCACTCCAGGTACGCGCTGTTGTTCAGGCGGAAACGCTGTTCATGGTCGACATACCCGATCAGCACCGGCATGGCGTTGATGATCAACTGCAGCTCGGTCTGGCTCTGGCGCAGGGCTTGCTCGGTGTGTTTGCGCTCGGTGAGGTCCAGTGCAGCCCCGAGGAAGCGCGCCGGACGGCCTTGATGATCTTTGTAGCAACGGCCACGGGCAAACACCCAGCGTACCTGGCCGTCCGCTAGCAACAGGCGGTATTCCTCGGCGTATTCGGTGCCGAAAGTGATGCAGTGCTTGATGCTGCCCGCCACCATGCCGCGGTCTTCCGGGTGCACGCCGTGCAGGTAGTCGCTGATCGGCAACAGGCGCGCATCGCTGGGGTCGACGCCGTGCAGGTAGGCAAAGTGCGCGTCGGCGATAAAGCGGTCTTCGCCGATGTCCCAGTCCCAGGTGCCCACCGCGTCGGTCGCCGCCAGGGCGAGCTGCAGGCGTTGTTCGGTGTTGTGCTGGGCCTTGCGGCGTTCGTTGGTTTCGATGGCGGTGACCAGGATGCCGGCCACGCGGGTGCTTTCATCGCGGATAGGGCTGTAGGTCAGGTCCAGCCAGATTTCCATGTCGCGATTGTTGCGCTGCAGCACGAAGCGCTGCTCGCTGAAGGTGCGTACCTGGCCACTCAGCACGGCGTCGTAGACCGGTGCGGTAAAGCTTTCCAGCTCCGGCCATGTCTGGTGCGCGGGCTGGCCCATGGCGGCGGGGTGTTTGTTGCCGGCCAACTGGGCAAAGCCGTCGTTGTAGAGTTGCGTGAGTTGGTCGCCCCACAGCAGGAGCATGGGCATTGGCGAGTGGACAACGATGTCCACGGCGGTGCGCAGGCTTTGCGGCCAATCGTTGGCCTCACCGAGCGGGCTTTGTGCCCAGTCCAGCCGCGCAATCAATGCGGCGGCTTCGCTGACGGTGGATGTTCCCTTCATGTTAAAGCCCTGAGCGTAACGCTTTGAAAAATGAGAAGACCCATTATCCCGTGACTCGGGAACGGGTGACTACCCCCGAAAAATAGCATGCATTCGGGGGTTATTTTCAAATGAGTACGACAGCGCTGAAACCTTTCATCCTTGAGCGAGTTCAGGGCGGTCGCGAAACTGCTCCAGAGCCTGCGGATTGGCCAGCGCGTCGGTGTTCTTCACCGGCTCGCCGTGCACCACATTGCGCACCGCCAATTCAACGATCTTGCCGCTGATGGTGCGGGGGATGTCGGTGACAGCGAGGATCTTGGCCGGTACATGGCGCGGCGTAGTGTTGGCGCGGATCACCTGGCGGATCTGCTGCTCCAGGGTTTCGTCGAGTTCGACACCCTCGTTGAGGCGCACGAACAGCACCACGCGCACGTCCTCCTGCCAGCGTTGGCCGATGGCCAGGCTTTCCTGCACCTGGGGGATTTTTTCCACCTGGCGGTAGATCTCGGCCGTGCCGATCCGCACGCCGCCGGGGTTGAGCACGGCGTCGGAGCGCCCGTGAATCAGCAGGCTGCCGTTGGGGCGCTGTTCGGCGTAGTCACCCTGGGCCCAGACACCGGGAAACTGGCTGAAATACGAAGCGCGCAGTTTCTTGCGCTCCGGGTCGTTCCACAGGCCAATAGGCATGGCCGGGAAATGCCGGGTGCACACCAGTTCGCCTTTCTCGCCGATCAGCGGCCGGCCCTGGTCATCCCACACTTCGATGGCCATCGCCAGGCTCTTGCACTGCATTTCGCCGCGCCGCACCGGCAGCACCGGGTTGCCGATCACAAAGCAGGAGACGATGTCGGTGCCACCGGACATGGACGACAGGCACAGCTGCGCCTTGATCTCGCGGTACACGTAGTCGTAGCTCTGGGGCGACAGCGGTGAGCCGGTGGAAATCAATCCTTTGAGGCTACCCAGGTCGTGGCTCAGGCGTGGTTGCAAGCCGGCTTTTTCCAATGTGGCGAGAAACTTGGGGCTGGTGCCGAATACGCTGATCTTTTCTGCGTCAATCAGATCGATCAGCCGTTCCGGCCCAGGGTGAAACGGCGAGCCGTCATACAACACCGCCGTGGCGCCGATGGCCAAGACCGACACCAGCCAGTTCCACATCATCCAGCCGCAGGTGGTGTAGTAGAACAGGCAGTCGTCGCGAGACAGGTCGGCATGCAGGCCGTGTTCCTTGAGGTGAGTGAGCAGTACGCCGCCAGTACCGTGGATGATGCACTTGGGCACGCCGGTGGTGCCGCTGGAATAGAGGATGTACAGCGGATGATCGAACGGCACCGCGACGAATTGGGGTTCGCCGCCGGGTTGGTAGAAGTCTTGCCACAGCGCGACGCCAGCGTGGGTCTGATAGTCCGAAACCCGGGCCTGGGGCCGCGCGTACGGCACGATGATCAGTTGCTCCAGGGACGGCAGCCGTTCGAGGATTTCATTGAGCTTGGCGCTTTGGTCGATGTCTTTGCCGGCATAACGATAACCGGCGCAGGTGATCAACACCTTGGGTTCGATCTGGCCGAAACGGTCGATCACGCCCTGGGTGCCGAAGTCCGGCGATGAGCACGACCAGATCGCGCCGAGGCTGGTGGTGGCGAGCATGCCCACCAGGGTTTGCCAGGTGTTGGGCATGCACGCGGCGACGCGGTCACCCTGGACAACCCCGGCGGCGCGCAGGCTGTGTTGCAGGCCGGCGACGTGGGCGGCCAGTTCGGCGTAGGTCAATTGCTCGCGCTGGCCGTCTTCGCTGAGGGCGACCACGGCGGGGTGGCCGTCGCGGCGGCGCAACAGGTGCTCGGCAAAGTTCAGGGTGGCGCCGGGAAACCATTGCGCACTGGGCATCTCGGCGTCCTCGATCAGCACCGCCGTCGGCGGGCTGCGAAATTGCACGTCGAAATAGTCCACGATCGCCCGCCAGAAATCCGGACGCCGGTCGATGCTCCACTGGTGCAGCGCCGGGTAATCGCTGAGCTGCACGCTATAGCGTTCGTTGATGTAGCGCCGGAACTGGTCCATCCGCGTGTGGGCGATGCGTTCGGGGGAGGGTTGCCAGAGGATGTCGGACATCAGCGAGGTCTCTTGTTCTTATCTAGGTCTTCCACACAATACAGTTCAAATGTGGGAGGGGGTTTGCCCCCCCACATTTTGAACTCCAGTGTCTCGTGTTACTGGGCCAGCCAGCCGCCATCGATGTTCCAGGCGGCGCCGCGCACCTGGCTGCCGGCTTCGCTGCATAAAAACAACACCAACTCACCCAGCTGCGGCGGCGTCACAAATTCCAGCGACGGCTGCTTCTCCGCCAGCAAGTCATGCTGAGCCTGCTGCGGGTCTACGCCGTTGGCGGCGCGATCATCAATCTGCTTCTGCACCAGTGGCGTCAGTACCCAGCCGGGGCAGATGGCGTTACAGGTGACATTGCTGGTGGCCGTTTCCAGGCCCACCACTTTGGTCAGGCCGATCACGCCATGTTTGGCCGCGACGTACGCCGCCTTGCCCACCGAGCCGACTTGCCCATGCACAGACGCGATATTGACGATACGCCCCCAGCCCTTGGCCTTCATCCCCGGCAAGCTCAGGCGCGTGCTGTGGAACACAGAAGACAGGTTGATCGCAATGATCGAGTCCCAGCGTTCGACAGGGAAGTCTTCGACCGCCGCCACATGCTGAATGCCGGCGTTGTTGACCAGGATGTCCACGCCACCGAATTCACGCTCGGCGTAGGCGATCATGTCGGCGATCTGCGCCGGGTCGCTGACGTCGGCCGGGTGGTGGCCGACCTTGCCGCCGAACGCCTGCACCTGGGCGATCACTGCGCTGGCGTCGCCGAAGCCGTTGAGGATCAGGTTGGCGCCGGCCTTGGCCAGGCTCAAGGCGATGCCCAGGCCGATACCGCTGGTGGAACCGGTGACCAGGGCGGTCTTGCCGTTCAATGTCGTCATGAAAACCTCACACAATGCCGGTGGCGTAGAAAGTGCCGATCACCACGAACACCGCGAGGGTCTTGATGATCGTGATACCGAAAATATCCTTGTAGGCTTCGCGGTGCGTCAGGCCAGTGACCGCGAGCAGCGTGATCACCGCGCCGTTGTGGGGCAGGGTGTCCATGCCGCCGCTGGCCATGGCCGCGACGCGGTGCAGGACTTCAAGGGGGATATTGGCCGCATGGGCCGCCGAAATGAAGCTCTCGGACATGGCCGCCAGAGCGATGCTCATGCCGCCCGACGCAGAGCCAGTGATACCGGCCAGCAGGGTCACGGTAATCGCTTCGTTGACCAGCGGGTTGGGGATGCCTTTGAGCCAGTCCGCCAGTACCAGAAAGCCCGGCAGCGAAGCGATCACCGCACCAAAGCCGTATTCCGACGCCGTGTTCATCGCTGCCAGCAACGCGCCGCTGACCGCACTTTTACTGCCTTCGGCGAGCTTGCTCTTGATCGCCGAGAAACCGAACACCAGCACCACGATAATCCCCACCAGCAATGCCGCCTGCACCGCCCAGATCGCGGTGAGCTTGGCGATTTCGGTGGTCACCGGCGTGGTCATGCCCGGCAGGGAGAGGCTGTGGGTCTTGCCGTACCACTGCGGAATCCAGTGAGTGAACAACAGGTTCATCACGCCCACCAGGATCAGCGGTGACAGCGCGAGCCAGGGGTTGGGCAGCGCCAGGTTGTCGGCGGTTTCCGGTTCGTTGCGCAGTTCGGTGCCGTAACCTTCACCGGCGCGCTGGGCCTTGTTGCGTTGGCGTGCCAGGTAGAGCATGCCGGCGCAGAACACGAAGATCGTGCCAATCAAGCCCAGCCATGGCGCGGCCCAGGCGGTGGTGTTGAAGAAGGTGCTGGGGATGATGTTCTGGATCTGCGGCGTGCCGGGCAGGGCGTCCATGGTGAACGAAAACGCGCCGAGGGCGATGGTCGCCGGGATCAGACGTTTCGGGATATTGCTCTGGCGGAACATCTCCGCCGCGAACGGGTACACCGCAAACACCACTACGAACAGCGACACACCGCCATAGGTGAGCAGTGCGCAGACCAGCACGATCACTAGCATCGCCTGGCGCGTGCCGAGCAAGCGGATCGCCGCCGCCACGATCGAACGTGAGAAGCCCGACAGCTCGATCAGCTTGCCGAACACCGCGCCGAGCAGGAATACCGGGAAATACAGTTTGATAAAGCCGACCATCTTCTCCATGAACACCCCGGTAAAGGCGGGTGCGACGGCGGACGGATCGGTCAGCAGGACAGCGCCGAGGGCGGCGATGGGGGCAAACAGGATAACGCTATAGCCACGGTAGGCAGCCAGCATCAGCAACGCGAGCGCTGCCAGGGCAATGATCACACTCATGGTGTGTCTCCATCGGATTGTTATTTTTGTGGGTGATACTGTGGGAAGGGCTATAGCGAGATGCGTGCCAATTAACTAACTGTTTGAAATATAAGGATAAATTATGGCGATTGGATTGGCGTTATCAGATTTGTCCCGTATTTGAGACTCATAAAGATCAAATGTGGGAGCGGGCTTGCTCGCGAATGCGGTATCTCAGCAACGAATTAGGCGGCTGGCACACCGTATTCGCGAGCAAGCCCGCGCCCACATTGGACTGTCTTCATATTTGGAATGAAGTCTCTCTATTGAGACTGAGTGAGGTCCAGCGCCACCATTTTCTTGTACAGCGTCGAGCGCCCGAGCCCTAATCGATTGGCCGCCTCTATCACATTCCCCTCACACGCCCGCAACGCCGCGCCAATCACCTGCCGATCAAACCGCTCCCGCGCCGCGCTGAAACTCTCCCCCTCGACCGCCGCCACCGCGCTGGCACGTTCCACCGGCGTAAAGGTGCCAATCGCCGCCCGAATCTCCCTGGCATCCAACACCAGGTCATCACTCAGCAACGCCGCCCGCTCCAGCACATTGCGCAGCTCACGGATATTCCCCGGCCACGCATGCTGTGCCAGCAGCGCCAGTGCCTCACGGTCCAGCTCATGCTGGCTGCGCAGTTCCTCAAGAATCGCCTCGCTCAACGCCGGGATATCCTCCAGGCGCTCACGCAGCGGCGGCACCTGGATCGGCAGCACGTTCAGCCGGTAATACAGGTCCGCGCGGAATTCGCCACGTTTGATCGCCGCCTCCAGGTCCATGGACGTCGCCGCGATCACCCGCACATCGCTGTGCAGCATCTCGTTGGAGCCCACCGGCTCGAATTCCTTTTCCTGCAACACCCGCAACAATTTGCTTTGCAGCGGCAGGGGCATGTCGCCGATCTCATCGAGGAACAGCGTGCCACCCTGGGCAATCTGGAATTTGCCCGGACGGCCCTTGCGGTCGGCGCCGGTAAACGCACCCGGCGCGGTGCCGAAGAACTCGGCCTCCAGCAGATCAGCGGGAATCGCCGCGCTGTTGATGCTGACAAAGGCCTTGTGCGCACGGCTTGAGGCGCCGTGAATCGCCTGGGCCAGCAACTCTTTGCCGGTGCCGGTCTCCCCCAGCAGCAATACCGGCGACTCGGCGCTGGCGCTGCGTCGCGCCCGGCGTTTGACTTCGAGGCTGGCGGCGCTCGTGCCGATAAAGTGCGCGAAATTGTATTTGCTCTGGCGTGAGCGCAGCAGCGAGCGTGTGGAGGCCAGTTCCTGCTGCATGCTCAGGTAGCGCTCGATCAGCGGCGACAGGTTGCGCAGTTCATCAAACAGGGCAAAGCCGATCGCCCCGATCACCGCGCCGGCCTCGTTGTGGATCGGCAAGCGCATCACCACCAGCGGGCCTTTGGGTGTGTCCTGGATGTCCAGCAGGATCGGCTGGTCATTGCGCACCACCTGGCGCAACAGGCTGTTGGAAATCACCTGCTCGCACGGCTGGCCGATGGCTTCGTCGGCGCTCTTGAGGCCGAAACGCTTGGCGTAGCGCTCGTTCATCCACACGATGTTGGCGTCGCGGTCGACGATCACCGTGCCTTCGCTGGACTGCTCGATGATCTCGAACAGCGACTGGATGGCCAGGCCACGAACCTGCTGGTAGTCCTTGAGGTTGTCGGTGATGTTCATATTTATGCCGTCACACAAGTGGGGGAGCGCTTACAAGGGGATATGCGCCGCTGCCAGCAGCTCTTTGGTGTAAGGGTGTTGTGGTGCATCGAACACCGCATGACTGGCGCCGCGCTCCACCACCTGGCCGTCCTTGATCACGATCATATCGTGAGCCATGGCGCGCACCACCGCCAGGTCATGGCTGATAAACAGGTAGGTCAGGCCGTACTTGTCTTGCAGCTCACGCAGCAACGCCACCACTTGTTTCTGTACGGTACGGTCAAGGGCCGACGTGGGTTCATCCAGCAGCATCAGCGCCGGCTTGAGCACCAGGGCGCGGGCGATGGCGATGCGTTGGCGCTGGCCGCCGGAAAACTCATGGGGGTAACGGTGACGGCTGGCGGGGTCGAGGCCCACATCCTTGAGCACCTGGATCACCTGCGCATCGCGGTCGGCTAGGCTGCACGGCGCGTGCACCTCCAGGCCTTCGCTGATGATTTGTTCTACGGTCATGCGTGGGCTGAGGCTGCCGTAAGGGTCCTGGAACACCACCTGCATCTGCTTGCGCCATGGGCGCATCTGCTGGTTATTCAGCGGGTCGAGGGCTTCACCCTGGAAGCGGATGCTACCGGTGGAGTCCAGCAGCCTCAGAATCGCCTGGCCCAGGGTGGACTTGCCCGAGCCGGACTCGCCGACAATCCCCAGGGTCTTGCCGCGCTGCACGCTGAGGCTGATGCCGTCCACTGCACGCAGGTAGGTCTTGCGGCGGAACAACCCACCGCCAAGGCGGAATTGCACGGTCAGGTCATCCACCTGTAACACCGTCTCGCGTTCGTCGCTGCACAGCGCATCCGCGTCCGGTTCCGCATCCAGCAGCAGACGGCTGTAGGGGTGTTGCGGCGCATTGAACAGGGTCTGGCAGTCAGCCTGCTCGACAATCTCGCCAGCCCGCATCACGCACACGCGCTGGGCAATGCTGCGCACCAGATTGAGGTCGTGGCTGATCAGCAGCAGCGACATGCCCAGGCGCTTTTGCAGGGACTTGAGCAGCAGCAGGATCTTGCGCTGCACCGTTACATCCAGCGCGGTGGTGGGTTCGTCAGCGATCAGCAGTTCCGGCTCGCAGGCCAGGGCCATGGCGATCATCACCCGCTGGCGTTGCCCGCCGGACAGTTGATGGGGATAGGCCTTGAGCCGTTCCTGGGGCTTCTGGATGCCCACCAGGTCGAGCAATTCCAGAATGCGGGCCTGGGCTGCCTTGCCACCGAGGCCCTTGTGCAGCAACAGGGTTTCGCCGATCTGCTTTTCGATGCTGTGCAAAGGGTTCAGGGAGGTCATCGGCTCCTGGAAGATCATCGCAATACGGTTGCCGCGCAGCTTCTGCAGGGTCGCCGCCGACGCGCCGATCAGTTCCTGGCCACGGTACTGGATGGAACCGGTGGTTTCAGTGCCGGCTTCGGGGAGTAATTGCAGGATCGAGTGGGCGGTTACCGACTTGCCCGAGCCCGACTCGCCTACCAGCGCCAGGCATTCGCCGGGGCGTACGTCCAGGCTCAGGTTGCGCACCACGGTCTGGCCGCTGAAGGCGACGCTGAGGTCGCGAATTTCGATCAGGTTCATAGGCGGTCACTCATGAGCGGGGGTCGAAGGCATCACGCAATGCCTCGCCGATAAACACCAGCAGCGACAGGATCAGCGCCAGTGTGAAGAACGCCGTCAGGCCCAGCCAGGGCGCTTGCAGGTTCTGCTTGCCCTGGGCGATCAACTCGCCCAGCGAGGCGCTGCCTGCGGGCATGCCGAAACCGAGGAAATCCAGGGCGCTCAGGGTTGAAATTGCGCCGGTCAGGATAAACGGCAAGTAGCTCAAGGTGGCGGTCATGGCGTTGGGCAGGATGTGCCGGCGAATGATCTTGCCGTCACCCAGGCCCAAGGCCCGAGCAGCCTTGACGTATTCAAGGTTGCGCCCACGCAGGAACTCTGCGCGCACCACGTCCACCAGGGCCAGCCAGGAAAACAGCGCCATGATCCCCAGCAGCCACCAGAAGTTCGGCTCGACAAAGCCGGACAGGATGATCAACAGGTACAGCACCGGCAACCCGGACCACACTTCCAGCACGCGCTGGCCGATCAGGTCCACCCAGCCGCCGTAATAGCCCTGCAAAGCACCAGCCGCGATGCCGATGGCGGCGCTTATGGCCGTGAGCGCCAAGGCAAACAGGATCGACACCCGTGCGCCAAAGATCACCCGCGCCAATACATCCCGCGACTGGTCATCGGTGCCCAGCCAGTTCACCGCCGATGGCGGGCTGGGGGCAGGGCGGGTCAGCTCGTAGTTGGGCGTGTCGTCGCTGAACGGAATCGGAGGGAACAGCATCCAGCCGCCGTCCTGCTCAATCAGCTTTTTCACGTAGTCACTGCGGTAGTCGGCCTGAAATGGCAACTGGCCGCCGAACGCCTGCTCGGTGTAACGCTTGAATACCGGGAAATACAGTTCGTTCTTGAAACTCAGTACCAAGGGCTTGTCGTTGGCGATCAACTCACCGCCCAGTGTCAGGATAAACAGGCCGATGAACAGCCACAGCGACCACCAGCCGCGACGGTTCTTCTTGAAGCGCTCGAAACGTCGGCGCGCCACGGGAGACAGGTTAAGCATCAGGCGTTCCTCGCGGCAAAGTCGATACGCGGGTCCACCAGGGTGTAGCAGAGGTCACCGATGAGTTTTATCAAGAGGCCGAACAAGGTGAAGATGAACAGCGAGCCAAATACCACCGGGTAATCGCGGGAGACGGCGGCTTCGTAGCTCATGCGGCCCAGGCCATCCAGGGAGAAGATCACCTCGATCAGCAGGGAGCCGGCGAAGAATACGGCGATAAACGCCTGGGGAATCCCTGAGATGACCAGCAACATGGCATTGCGGAATACGTGTCCATACAACACACGCCTTTCGCTCAAGCCCTTGGCGCGGGCGGTCACCACGTACTGGCGCGTGATTTCATTCAAGAATGAGTTCTTGGTGAGGATGGTCAGGGTGGCAAACCCGCCGATGACCAACGAGGTGACTGGCAATACCAGGTGCCAGAAATAATCGGCAATCTTGCCCACGGTGCTCAGCTCTTCGAAGTTTTCCGACACCAGCCCGCGCACCGGGAACCAGTTCAGCGACGTGCCGCCAGCAAAGACCACGATCAGGAACATCGCGAACAGGAACGCCGGCATGGCGTAGCCGATGACAATCGCGGTGCTGCTCCACACATCGAAGCTGCTGCCATGGCGCACGGCCTTGCGAATCCCCAGGGGGATCGACACCAGGTAGGTAATCAGCGTGGCCCACAGGCCGAGCGAGAGGGTGACCGGCATTTTTTCCAGAATGAGGTCGATCACCGTCTTGCCGCGAAAGAAGCTGTTACCAAAGTCCAGCTGGGCGTAGCTCTTGAGCATCAGCCACAAACGCTCCGGTGCCGGCTTGTCGAAGCCGTATTGTTTTTCGATGTCTGCGATCAACTTAGGGTCCAGGCCGCGGCTGGCGCGGGAGCCGCCGCTGATGCCTTCGCCGGACGATCCGCCGACGGCACCGCCGCCAATGCCTTGCAAGTGGGCAATGGCTTGTTCCACCGGGCCGCCCGGAGCTGCCTGGACGATCACGAAATTCACCAGCAGGATGATCACCAGCGTCGGGATGATCAGCAGCAGGCGCCGCACGATATAGGCAAACATCAGCGCGCACCTCCGCGTTTTTTCAGCTCAGCGTTCATTTGCTCGTTGGTCAGGGGCGTGGGGCTGATTTCCCACCAGGTTTCCAGGGCTTCATCGTTTTTCGCCTCGATGGCCGGGCGGCCGAAGCGGTTCCACCACGCGGCAGAGGTGCCGGGCGGATAGTAGTTGGGGATCCACAGGTAATTCCATTGCAGTACCCGGTCCAGTGCGTGGGCGTAGGTGAGCATCTGCGCCTGGGTGTCGGCCTTGACCAGGCCCTTGATCAGGCTGTCGACGGCCGGGTCCTTGAGCACCATGTAGTTGTTGGCGCCGGGGTCAAAGGCGGCGGCCGAGCCGAAGTAGTTGTAGAGCTCCATGCCCGGCGAGGTGGTGACCGGGAAGCCGGTGACGATCATGTCGTAGTCCCGTGCCATCACCCGGTTCACATATTGGGAGGCGTCGATACGGCGGATATTCAGGGTGATACCGATCTGCGCGAGGTTGCGTTTGTACGGCAGCAACAGGCGTTCGAGGCCAGATTGGGCATTAAGGAAGGTAAACTCCAGCGGCTCGCCCTCGGCGTTAACCAGCTTGTCGCCGTGCGGTTTCCAGCCGGCCTCTTCCAACAACGCCAAGGCTTGCAGCTGTTTGTCGCGGATCATGCCGCTGCCGTCGGTCACCGGTGCCTTGAACACCTGGGTGAACACCTCGTCGGGCACCTGGCCGCGCAAGGGTTCAAGAATCGCCAGTTCCTCTTGGGTCGGCGGCTGGGTGGCTGCCAGCGGGCTATTGGAGAAGAAGCTTTGCTGACGGATGTACATATTGCGCATCATCTGCCGGTTGGCCCATTCGAAGTCCCACAGCATTGCGAGGGCCTGGCGCACGCGGCGGTCCTTGAAGACTGGTTTTTGCACGTTGAACACATAACCCTGGGCCGGTTGCGGCATCTCCTTGGCCAAGTGCGCGCGTTGCAGGCGGCCATCATCCAGGGCCGGGCCGTTGTAGCCGATGGAGTAACCGGTGGCAGAAAATTCGCGGTTGAAATCGTAGGCACCGCCGCGCAATACCTGGCGGGCCACCTCGGTGTCGCCGAAGTACTCCAGGCTCAGGTGATCGAAGTTGTACAGGCCACGGCTGACGGGCAGGTCCTTGCCCCACCAGTTCGGGTCGCGGGTGAAGGTAATGGTGCTGCCGGAGTCGATCTTGCTGACCTTATACGGGCCGCTGCCCAGTGGGGCTTCATAGCCGCCGCCGTTGGCAAAGTCGCGGGTCTTCCACCAGTGCTCCGGGAACACCGGCAGGGTGGCGATATCCAGGGGCAGGGTGCGGTTTTCATTGCTGGAGAAGTCGAAACGCACTTGGCGCTCGCCCTCGACCTCGACGTGCTTGACGTCGGCGAACAGGGTGCGAAAGCGCAGACTGCCCTGGGTCATCAGCAGGTCGAAGCTGTAGCGCACGTCTTCGGCGGTGATTGGCTTGCCGTCGGCGAAACGTGTCTTGGGGTTGAGGAAAAACCGCAGCGACAGGCCGTCATCGGCGCGCTCCATCTTTTCGGCAACCAGGCCGTAGACGGTGTAGGGCTCGTCCAGGGAACGCAGGGCCAGGGGCGCATACAGCCAGCCGTCGACCTGTGAAACCCCGATGCCTTTGTCGATATACGGCAGCACGTGGTCGAAGCGCCCGATCTCGATGGCCGAACGGCGCAGGCTGCCGCCCTTGGGGGCATTCGGGTTGGCATAGTCGAAATGGGTAAAGCCGGCGGCGTACTTGGCCGGTTCACCGTACACGGTCAGGTACGGTTGGGGCGCCGCGATCACGACGCTGCTGGCCAGCAGCAGGGCCAGTGTCGAACTAAAAATGTAGGAAAAAGCCAATCGCATTGTCAGCCTTGAATGCCGTGTGAAGTAGAAAAGGGATTTGTACGCTAACGGCATCAGCGTCGCCAGTCATCACATGCACAACGGCCCACCAAAAGGCGGGCCGTCGTTTAGACCATCAGCACAGACAGGATCAGTCCTGGCGGCTGGTGACTTCCAGCAGGTGGTAGCCGAACTGGGTTTTCACCGGGCCTTGCACGGTGTTGACCGGGGCGCTGAATACGACGGTGTCGAATTCCTTGACCATCTGGCCGGGGCCGAACGAACCCAGGTTGCCGCCGTCGCGGCTGGATGGGCAGCTGGAGTTGGCTTTGGCGATTTCTGCGAAATCGGCGCCGCCTTCGATTTGGGCCTTGAGTTCGTTGCACTTGTCTTCAGTGGAAACGAGGATGTGACGGGCGGTTGCTTTGGCCATGGGGAGTAACTCCTTGAATGAAAAGGGTGAGCCTACCGGATTCAGGCGGTTATTTCTTGGCAAAGTTCCGTTGGAGTGGTGGTGTACATATCCGTTACCGAAAAAACGGATTGGTACACGATCAAACCAAAAACGCCGCCTCCAACAACTGCCGCGTATACCCATGCTGCGGCGCAGCAAAGATCTCGGCCGCATCCCCCTGTTCCACTACCTGCCCATGCTTTACCACCATCAACTGATGGCTCAGCGCCTTGACCACCGCCAAATCATGGCTGATAAACAGATAGGTCAAGTTGTACTTGGCCTGCAAACTGCGCAACAACTCCACCACCTGCCGCTGCACCGTGCGATCCAGCGCCGACGTCGGCTCATCCAGCAGGATCAGGCGCGGCTTGAGCACCAACGCCCGGGCAATGGCAATGCGCTGACGCTGGCCACCGGAGAACTCATGGGGATACCGATGGCGCGACTCCGGATCCAACCCCACTTCCTTGAGTGCCGCAATAATCGCCACCTCTTGCTCGGCCGGCGTACCCATCTTGTGGATGCGCAACCCTTCACCGACGATCTCACTGACACACATCCGCGGGCTCAGGCTGCCGAACGGGTCCTGGAACACCACTTGCATTTCCCGGCGCAGCGGGCGCACCTGCTGCTGGCTGAGTGTATCCAGTTGCTGGCCTTCAAAACGAATGCCGCCCTTGCTCGCGATCAACCGCAGGATCGCCAGGCCCAGGGTGGATTTGCCCGAGCCGCTTTCGCCGACAATGCCCAGGGTCTGCCCCTGGGGCAGGCTGAAGTTGATGCCGTCCACCGCCTTGACGTAATCGACGGTGTTGCGCAAAAAGCCCTTCTTGATCGGGAACCAGACTTTCAGGTTATCCACCTCCAGCAGTGGAGGGCCGATTGCATTGCTCGCAGGTCCGCCGCTGGGCTCAGCCGCAAGCAGCTCCTGGGTGTACGGATGCTGGGGCGACTGGAACAGCGTTTCACAATCGGCCTGCTCGACGATGCAACCCTTTTGCATCACGCACACGCGGTGGGCGATGCGCCGCACCAGGTTCAAGTCGTGGCTGATCAGCAACAGCGCCATGCCCAGGCGCGCCTGCAGTTCCTTGAGCAATTCGAGGATCTTCAACTGCACCGTCACATCCAGCGCCGTGGTCGGCTCATCGGCGATCAGCAGCTCCGGTTCATTGGCCAGGGCCATGGCGATCATCACCCGCTGGCGCTGGCCGCCGGACAGCTCATGGGGCAGGGCCTTGAGGCGCTTGTGCGGTTCGGGAATGCCCACCAGGTCCAGCAACTCCAGGGTGCGCTGGGTGGCGACTTTACCTTGCAGCCCCTTGTGCA
Source organism: Pseudomonas sp. H3_E07 (assembly GCF_054668895.1). Lineage (NCBI taxonomy): Bacteria > Pseudomonadati > Pseudomonadota > Gammaproteobacteria > Pseudomonadales > Pseudomonadaceae > Pseudomonas > Pseudomonas sp. H3_E07. The sequence continues at coordinate 224,224 of NZ_CP162795.1, read as the reverse complement.
GGCCGAGCACCTCGTTGATCTGCTTCTCGATGGAATGCAGCGGGTTCAACGAGGTCATCGGCTCCTGGAAGATCATCGCGATACGGTTGCCGCGAATATGGCGGATGGTTTTTTCTTTCAGCGTGAGCAAGTCCTGCCCGGCATAGTTGATGGTGCCGGAGGGGTGCCGCGCAAGCGGGTAGGGCAGCAGGCGCAGGATCGAATGGGCGGTCACCGATTTGCCCGAGCCGCTTTCGCCCACCAGAGCGATTGTCTCGCCACGCTTGATGTCGAAGCTGACGTTGTTCACCACGCGGTGGTGATGGTCGCCCGTGACGAACTCGACGGAGAGGTCGCGGATTTCGATCAGATTGTCCTGATTCATCTCATTTCCTCGGGTCGAAGGCATCGCGAGCGGACTCGCCGATAAACACCAGCAAACTCAACATGATCGCCAGCACGGCAAAGGCACTCATGCCCAGCCACGGCGCTTGCAGGTTGGATTTGCCCTGGGCCACCAGTTCACCCAACGACGGCGAACCGGCCGGCAAGCCGAAGCCGAGGAAGTCCAGGGCGGTGAGGGTGCCGATGGCGCCGGTGAGAATGAACGGCATAAAGGTCATGGTCGACACCATCGCATTGGGCAGGATGTGCCGGAACATGATCGCGCCGTTCTGCATGCCCAACGCCCTGGCGGCGCGCACGTATTCCAGGTTGCGCCCGCGCAGGAACTCGGCGCGCACCACGTCCACCAGGCTCATCCACGAGAACAGCAACATGATGCCGAGCAGCCACCAGAAGTTGGGTTGCACAAAACTCGCAAGGATGATCAGCAGGTACAGCACCGGCAATCCGGACCAGATTTCCAGGAAGCGCTGCCCGGCCAGGTCGACCCAACCGCCATAGAAACCCTGCAGGGCCCCGGCGATCACGCCGATGATCGAACTGAGTACCGTGAGCGTCAGGGCAAACAGTACCGACACGCGGAAGCCGTAGATGACCCGCGCCAGCACGTCGCGGCCCTGGTCATCGGTGCCCAGCCAGTTCACGGAAGAGGGCGGCGCCGGCGCGGGCACCTTGAGGTCGTAGTTGATGCTCTGGTAACTGAACGGAATCGGCGCCCACAAGGTCCAGGCGTCCTTGGCCTTGAGCAGTTCCTGGATATACGGGCTCTTGTAGTTGGCCTCCAGCGGGAATTCACCGCCAAAGGTGGTCTCCGGGTAGCGCTTGAGCGCCGGGAAATACCAGCCGCCGTCGTAGTGCACGGCCAGCGGCTTGTCGTTGGCGATCAGCTCGGCGCCCAGGCTCAGCACGAACAGGCTCAGGAACAGCCACAGCGACCACCAGCCACGCTTGTTGGCCTTGAATCGCTCGAACCGGCGGCGATTGAGGGGGGATAGATTCATCTCAATGCTCCCGGCTGGCAAAGTCGATACGCGGATCGACCAGGGTGTAGGTGAGGTCGCCGATCAGTTTCACGATCAGCCCCAGCAGGGTGAAGATAAACAGCGTGCCGAACACCACCGGGTAGTCGCGGTTGATCGCCGCTTCAAAACTCATCAAGCCCAGGCCGTCCAGAGAGAAGATCACTTCCACCAGCAGGGACCCCGTGAAGAAAATCCCGATGAAGGCCGAAGGGAAGCCGGCGATCACCAGCAACATTGCGTTGCGGAATATATGGCCGTACAGCACACGGTGATTGGTCAGGCCCTTGGCTTTGGCTGTAACCACGTACTGCTTGTTGATCTCGTCGAGAAAGCTGTTCTTGGTCAGCAGCGTCATGGTGGCGAAGTTGCCGATCACCAGGGCCGTGATGGGCAGCGCCAGGTGCCAGAAGTAATCGAGGATCTTGCCGCCCCAGCTCAGTTCGTCGAAGTTGTTCGACGTGAGCCCGCGCAAGGGGAACCAGTCCAGGTAACTGCCGCCGGCAAACACCACGATCAGCAAAATCGCAAACAGGAAGGCCGGGATCGCGTAGCCGACAATGATTGCCGAACTGGTCCACACATCGAAATGGCTGCCGTGCCGCGTGGCCTTGGCGATCCCCAGGGGAATCGACACCAGGTACATGATCAGCGTGCTCCATAGCCCGAGGGAGATGGACACCGGCATCTTTTCCTTGATCAGGTCGATGACCTTGGCGTCACGGAAGAAACTGTCGCCAAAATCCAGCTGGGCGTAGTTCTTGACCATGATCCACAGACGTTCCGGCGCCGATTTGTCGAAGCCGTACATCTTTTCGATTTCCTTGATCAGCGCCGGGTCCAGGCCCTGGGCGCCACGGTAGCTGCTGGAACCGGCCACCGACACTTCGGCACCGCCGCCGGCAATGCGGCTGGTGGCACCCTCGAAACCTTCGAGCTTGGCGATCATTTGTTCTACCGGCCCGCCGGGGGCGGCCTGAATGATGACGAAGTTGATCAGCAGGATCCCGAACAGCGTGGGGATGATCAGTAACAGGCGGCGAAAGATATAGGCCAGCATTTAATCGCCTCCGCTCGCCGGATCGGCGCTTGTTTCCAGGGTAACCGCAGGTTTTACGTCGGGTTTGGCCCACCAGGTGGCGGTGCCGACGTCGTAGCGCGGCGGAACTTTGGGATGGCCCAAGTGATCCCAGTACGCCACGCGGAAGGTCTTGATATGCCAGTTTGGGATCACGTAGTAGCCGAACTGCAACACACGGTCCAGGGCCTTGGCGTGTGCCACCAGGCTCTTGCGCGAATCGGCGTCGATCAGCTCTTCCACCAGTTGGTCGATGGCCGGGTCCTTGAGGCCCATGTAGTTACGGCTGCCGGGCTTGTCGGCGCTGGAGGACTTCCAGAACTCGCGCTGTTCGTTCCCCGGCGAGGTGGACTGCGGGAAGCTGCCCACCAGCATATCGAAGTCCCGCGAGCGAATTCGGTTGATGAACTGTGAGACGTCCACCCGACGGATCACCAGGTCGATACCCAAGTCGGCCAGGTTGCGCTTGAACGGCAGCAGGATGCGTTCGAACTCGGTCTGGGCCAGCAAGAACTCGATGGTTACCGGTTTTCCGCTGGTGTCGACCATCTTGTCGTCGACGATGCGCCAACCGGCTTCCTGCAACAGTTGGTAGGCCTCGCGCTGCTGGGTGCGGATCATGCCGCTGCCGTCGGTCTTGGAAGGTTCGAAGGCCTGGGTGAAGACTTCAGGCGGGATCTTGCCGCGCAGCGGTTCGAGGATCGCCAGTTCATCCGGGCCGGGCAGGCCGGTGGCCGCCATCTCGGAGTTCTCGAAATAACTGCGGGTGCGGGTATAGGCGCCGTTGAACAGCTGCTTGTTGCTCCATTCGAAATCCAGTAACAGGCTGATGGCCTTGCGCACGCGCACGTCCTGGAACATCGGCTTGCGCATGTTGAACACGAAGCCCTGCATGCCCGTGGGGTTGCCGTTGGGGATTTCTTCCTTGATCAGGCGCCCCTGTGCAACCGCCGGGATGTTGTAGGCGTTGGCCCAATTCTTGGCGCTGAACTCCAGCCAGTAGTCGAACTGCCCGGCCTTGAGGGCTTCGAGGGACACGGTGCTGTCGCGGTAGTAGTCAGTGATGCGGTTGTCGAAATTGTAGAAGCCTTGGGTGATCGGCAGATCCTTGGCCCAGTAATCCTTGACCCGCTCGTAGCGAATCATGCGCCCGGCCTTGACCTCGGCGACCTTGTACGGCCCGCTGCCCAGCGGCACTTCGAGGTTGCCCTTGGCAAAATCACGGGTGGCCCACCAATGCTTGGGCAATACCGGCAGTTGCCCGAGGATCAGCGGTAATTCGCGGTTATTGGTGCGTTTGAACTTGAACAGCACCTTCAGCGGGTCTTCGGCGACCACTTCGTCGACGTCGGCGTAGTAAGTGCGATAGATCGGCGAGCCTTCCTTGATCAGTTCCTGGAAGGTAAACACCACGTCTTCGGCGCGGATCGGGTGGCCATCATGAAAGCGTGCTTCGGGGCGCAAATAGAAGCGTACCCAGCTGTTGTCCGGGGCTTTTTCGATCTTGCCGGCGACCAGGCCGTATTCGGTGATGGGCTCGTCCAGGCTTTGCATAGCCAGGGTGTCGTAAATCAGGCCGAGGTTGTCGGCTGGCACGCCCTTGCTGATGTAGGGGTTGAGGCTGTCGAAGCCGCCCATGGCCGACTCGCGGAAGGTGCCGCCTTTGGGCGCGTCCGGATTCACATAGTCGAAGTGCTTGAAGTCGGCGGGGTATTTTGGGGGTTCGTTGTAGAGCGTCAACGCATGTTGCGGGGCGGCTTGGGCCGCGGTGCACAGCAGCAGGCCGCCGAGCAGTGCAGTACGCAAATACATCATTGGGCTTTCTCCGAAGCTTTCAGCCACCACGCGCTCAGGCCCAGGCTATAGGGCGGCGTGGTGACAAAGGCGAACCGGTTGCGGTACGCCAAGCGATGATAGTTGAGGTACCAGTTGGGAATACTGTAATGCTGCCACAGCAGCACCCGGTCCAGGGCACGGCCGGCGGCCAGTTGCTCTTCGCGGGTCTTGGCGGCCAGCAGTTGTTCCAGCAGGTGATCGACAATCGGGTTGGCGATGCCTGCGTAGTTCTTGCTGCCCTTGATCGCCGCCTGGCTTGAGTGGAAGTACTGCCACTGCTCAAGGCCCGGGCTCAAGGTCTGGTTGAGGGTGATCAGGATCATGTCGAAGTCGAATTGATCCAGGCGCTGCTTGTACTGGGCGCGATCGACGGTGCGCAGGCGCGCGTCGATGCCGATGCTGATCAGGTTTTCGACATAGGGCTGCAGGATGCGCTCCAGGTTCGGATTGACCAGCAGTATTTCGAATCGCAGCGGCTGACCGTCCTTGTTGAGCAGGCGTTGGCCGGAGAGTTTCCAGCCGGCGTCGCCGAGCAGGGCCAGGGCGCGGCGCATGGTTTCGCGGGGGATGCCACGGCCGTCGGTCTGGGGCAGGCTGAACGGCTGGGTAAACAGGCTGGCCGGCAATTGATCGCGGTACGGCGAGAGCATCAGCCATTCATGCCCGGTTGGAACGCCGGTGGCCGAGAATTCGCTGTTGGGGTAGTAGCTCAAGGTGCGTTTGTAGGCGCTGCTGAACAGGGTGCGGTTGGTCCATTCGAAGTCGAACATCAGCCCCAGGGCTTCGCGCACCTTGGCCTGGCTGAAGATCGGTCGCCGGCTGTTCATGAACAGACCCTGGCTCTGGGTCGGAATCTGGTGCGCGATCTGCGCCTTGATCACGTCGCCCCGATTAACCGCCGGGAAGTTGTAGCCATTGGCCCAGTTCTTGGCCTGGTGCTCAATGTAGATATCGAACTCACCGGCCTTGAACGCTTCGAAGGCCACGTCGCTGTCGCGGTAGAACTCCACTTCGACCTTGTCATAGTTATAGAAACCCCGATTGACCGGCAGGTCCTTGCCCCAGTAGTTCTTCACCCGTTCGAACACCAGTTGCCGGCCAGGCGTGACCTTGCTGATGCGGTACGGCCCGCTGCCCAGCGGCGGTTCGAAAGTCGTCGCCTTGAAGTCGCGGTTTTTCCAATAGTGCTGGGGCAGGACAGGCAATTCGCCCAGGCGCAGGATCAGCAGCGGGTTGCCGGCGCGCTTGAACACAAAGCGAATGCGATGCCGGTTGAGGATATCCACCCGTGCCACCTCCTGCAGGTTGGTACGGTATTGCGGGTGGCCTTCGGTCAGCAGGGTGCGATAGGAAAACGCCACGTCATAGGCGGTGATCGGCTTGCCATCGTGGAAGCGCGCTTCCGGGCGCAGGTTGAACACCACCCAACTGCGGTCCTCGCTGTACTCCACCGACTGTGCGATCAGCCCGTAACTGGAGGTCGGCTCGTCGCCGGAGGGCGCGTACAGGCCGGTGCCGACCATCAACGGTTCGTTCAGCTCATTGACGCCGTATTGCAGGAAATTGGGGGTGGAAACCGGGCTTGAGCCCTTGAAAGTGTAGGGGTTGAGGGTGTCGAAAGTGCCAAAGGCCATGACCCGCAATGTCCCGCCTTTCGGCGCTGCAGGGTTTACCCAATCGAAGTGGGTGAATTTGGCCGGGTATTTGAGCACGCCGAACTGCGTATAACCGTGGCTCTCGGTAATCGCCGCGTTCGCACCAAAGCTCAAGGCCAGACTTATTAGTAGAAGGAGAGGACGCTTCAAGTCAGAGATCCGATCCGGGCGGCTTGGGCTTTATGATCGGTACAGTAACAGCTTGTTCCGGTTGGAAAAAGCCGGTCGGATGATGGAGCGCCCATGTGGGAGCGGGCTTGCTCGCGAAGACGGAGTGTCAGTCACCGAATATGTCGAATGACACACTGCCTTCGCGAGCAAGCCCGCTCCCACATTTGCTCCCCGGTGCTGTTGGGAGGGCTTATCTTGGTCCGGAAACCACCAGCATCTGCCCCGGCTTCAACGCCTGGCCAGTACGTGGGTTCCAACGCTTGAGATGTTGCATCTCAACGTTGAAGCGCTTGGCGACGATGTACAGCGAGTCGCCTTTCTTGACCTTGTATTGCACCGGCTTCTTGCTGTCGGCCTTGGCCACCCGCTTGCGCGTGTCCTGCATCACCAGGGTCTGGCCGACCTTGAGGGCCTGGCCGTTGAGCTTGTTCCAGCGCTGCAGGTCATGCACATCGACCTTGTTGGCCTTGGCAATCAGCGTCAGGTTGTCGCCACTGCGTACCTTGTAGTTGCGGGTACGGCCGGCAACGCGTGCCGTCTCGACTTCGTCGAACACCTGCTTTTTCGGGCGCATCGCCAGCAATTCTTCAGGCTTCATCGTCGAAAGGGTGCTGGTGAGCAGTTGTGCCTTGGAACTCGGCACCAGCAGATGCTGCGGGCCATCCAGGGTGGTGCGTTGTTTCAGCGCGGGATTGAGCTGGAACAGTTCGTCTTCGTCGATCTCGGCCAGCGCGGCAACCCGTGACAGGTCCATGCTTTGCTTGACTTCAACCACCTCGAAGTACGGCGTGTTGGCAATCGGGTTCAGGTTGACGCCATAGGCCTCGGGCGCCAGCACCACCTGGGACAGCGCCAGGAATTTGGGCACGTAGTCCTTGGTTTCCTGAGGCAGGGGCAGGTTCCAGTAGTCGGTCGGCAGGCCGAGCTTTTCGTTGCGCTCGATCGCCCGGCTCACCGTCCCTTCGCCTGCGTTGTAGGCAGCCAGGGCCAGCAGCCAGTCACCGTTGAACATGTCGTGCAGGCGGGTCAGGTAGTCAAGGGCGGCTGTGGTGGAGGCGGTGATGTCGCGGCGGCCATCGTAGGCACGGGTCTGGCGCAGATTGAAGTAGCGCCCGGTGGAGGGAATGAACTGCCATAGACCGACCGCATCGCTGCGCGAATAGGCCATCGGGTTGTAGGCGCTTTCAATCACTGGCAGCAGTGCCAGTTCCAGGGGCATGTTGCGCTCTTCAAGGCGTTCGACGATGTAATGAATGTAAAGGCTGCCGCGTTCGCCGGCGTTCTCAAGGAAGGAAGGGTTGCTGGCGAACCACAGGCGCTGTTGTTCGATACGCGGGTTGACGCCTACACCGTCCTGCAGTTGAAAGCCCCGTCGCATACGCTCCCAAACATCCTGGGGCACTTCGGGAGCCGGCTTGTCCGAAAGCCAGATGACGGGTTTCTGTTTGATCTTGGCAGTAAGGTTTGGCTTGGGTTGCACGGTGGATTGTGCGGTGAAATTGCTTGATTGGCAGCCCGCCAGCGTGGCGGACACAGCCACCGCCACAGCTTGAGCCAGGCGGGTCAATGCGTCTGAATGGTTGGATTTACGAATAGATGACGACATTGGCTGGAAGTAAGTTCCGGGCAAAAATGTCGGGCGATTCTAGAAACCCGTTTGGTTCCGGTCAACCATTCAGAAATTACGTATCAGATTGCTTCCTATTAGAACTTATCTTTCCAAGCCCTCAGGCTAGCAAATACCTCGGCCCCAGAGCGGTTGTCGCGTCCACTCCGTTCGTCCGCTTTTTGTTTAACGGATGTTTCAGAGGTGCGCAGAAAGGGGTTGGTGCGCTTTTCCAGGGCCAGGTTGGAAGGCAGCGTGATCTCGCCACGTTCCCGTAATTGGCGGACGATTTCCACCCGTTGGGCGATATCGGCGTTGTCCGGTTCCACGGCCTGGGCAAACTTGAGATTACTCTGCGTGTATTCGTGGGTGCAGTACACCAAGGTGTCAGCGGGCAGGGCGGCCAAACGTTCAAGTGAAGTGTGCATCTGTGCTGGCGTGCCTTCGAACAGGCGCCCGCAACCGGCGGCGAACAGGGTGTCGCCACAGAACAGCACGCCCAGGTGATAAAAGGCGATATGCCCCAGGGTGTGGCCCGGCACTGTATAAATGTCAAAATCCCAGCCGAGCACGCTGATGCGATCGTTATCGTTCAGGGCTACGTCCCGCGCAGGGATCTTTTCGTTGGCCGGGCCGTAGACCTTGGCGTCAGTCACCCGTTTGAGGTGTTCGACGCCGCCGACATGGTCATGGTGGTGGTGAGTGATCAGGATGTCGCTCAGGGCCCACTCAGGGTTCTGCTTTAGCCAAGCCAGCACCGGCGCGGCATCGCCGGGGTCGACCACGGCGCAGCGCTGGGTACTCGGGTCTTGTAACAACCAGATGTAGTTATCGGTGAAGGCGGGCAGGGCACTGATCTGTATCATTCTTCGATTCGCCAAGCTGAACACATTGGTGCATCTTAGAACGTCTAGGCGAGTTGGAGAATGCAATGACTGATAAAGCGTTCGCCCAGGCCGATCCTGAGTGGCTGGCCCTGATCGGCGCAGCCCGCGAATGGCTGTCCGGTCCGATCGGGCAATTTTTGCTGGACGAGGAACGGCGCATGCTCGAAGACGAGCTGGGCCGGTTCTTTGGTGGCTACCTGGTGCATTACGGTCCTTCGGCCGAAACGCCGCCGTGCGCCCCCCAAGTGCAGCGCAATGTGCGCCTGGGCGCGCCGTTGCCAGGGGTAGAGATCGTCTGCGAGGAACAGGCCTGGCCCTTGAGCGAGCACGCTGCCGACGTGGTGGTGTTGCAGCATGGCCTGGATTTCTGCCTGTCGCCCCACGGTTTGCTGCGCGAAGCGGCGAGCAGCGTACGCCCTGGTGGCCATTTGCTTATTGTCGGGATCAACCCTTGGAGCAGTTGGGGCTTGCGCCATGTATTCGCCCACGACGCCTTGCGCCAGGCGCGCTGTATCTCGCCGCAGCGGGTAGGAGACTGGCTGAACCTGCTGGGCTTCGCGCTGGAGAAACGCCGCTTCGGGTGCTATCGTCCGCCGCTTGCGTCGACCAAGTGGCAAGCCCGCCTGGCTGGCTGGGAGCGCCGCGCAGGTGCGTGGCAATTGTCGGGTGGCGGCTTCTATCTGCTGGTGGCGCGCAAGATCGTGGTTGGGTTGCGGCCGGTGCAACCGGTACGCCGCGAGCCGATGGGCAAGCTGGTGCCGATGCCGATGGCCAAGGTCAACCGCAAGCAAAGCGATGCATGACCCTCTTTTTGAATGAATACCGAGCAACCGATGACCGATAGCGTAGAACTCTTCACCGATGGCGCCTGCAAGGGCAACCCGGGCCCTGGCGGCTGGGGCGCGTTGCTGGTGTGCAAGGGCGTAGAGAAAGAGTTGTGGGGCGGCGAGCCTAATACCACCAACAACCGTATGGAACTGATGGGCGCCATTCGCGGCCTGGAAGAACTCAAGCGCCGCTGCAACGTGCTGCTGGTGACCGACTCGCAATACGTGATGAAGGGCATCAACGAGTGGATGGTCAACTGGAAGAAACGCGGCTGGAAGACGGCGGCCAAGGAACCGGTAAAAAATGCCGACCTGTGGCAACTCCTCGACGAGCAATGCAATCGCCATGACATCACCTGGAAGTGGGTGCGTGGTCACATCGGCCATCCTGGCAACGAACGCGCCGACCAATTGGCCAACCGTGGCGTGGACGAAGTGCGCGGCTACAAGCAGAGCTGATGCCGACTCACGTGTTAATATCGCGCCCCTTGAATCACACCACACCGTTGAGAGCTGAACCCTGATGGCCATCCGATCTGTTGTACTCGATACCGAAACCACCGGCATGCCGGTGACCGACGGCCACCGGATCATTGAAATCGGCTGTGTCGAATTGATGGGTCGGCGCCTCACCGGGCGTCACTTCCACGTCTACCTGCAACCGGACCGCGACAGTGACGAAGGCGCGATCGGCGTCCACGGTATCACTGACGAATTCCTCAAGGGCAAGCCGCGTTTCGCTGAAGTCGCCGATGAGTTCTTCGAATTCATCAACGGCGCCCAGCTGATCATCCATAACGCGGCGTTTGACGTCGGCTTCATCAACAACGAATTTGCCCTGATGGGGCAGACCGATCGCGCAGACATTTCCCAGCACTGCTCGATCCTCGACACCTTGATGATGGCCCGTGAGCGTCACCCCGGCCAGCGCAACAGCCTCGATGCCTTGTGCAAACGTTATGGCGTCGATAACTCCGGCCGTGAACTCCACGGCGCCTTGCTCGACTCCGAGATTCTTGCCGACGTCTACCTGACCATGACCGGCGGGCAGACCAGCCTGTCCCTGGCCGGTAACGCCTCTGACGGCAGCGGCTCGGCGGAGGGTTCGGGTAACCGCCCTTCGGAAATCCGCCGCTTGCCGGCCGACCGCAAGCCAACCACGATCATCCGCGCCAGTGAGCAGGATCTGGCCGAGCATGCGGCGCGGTTGGAAGCGATTGCCAAATCGGCGGGTGCGCCGGCGTTGTGGTCGACCCTGACCCAACAATGAGTCAAACCCCGTAGGAGCCGGCGAGCCGGCTTCTACTGTGGCTTACCGCGCTTTAAAAATCTTCATTCGCGTCATCGCCCCCAAGCTTCTACCCTTGAGTGCATAGCCCTCAGGACTACAAGCACTCATGTACAAAGACCTGAAGTTTCCTGTCCTTATCGTGCACCGTGACATCAAGGCCGACACCGTTGCCGGTGACCGGGTCCGAGGTATCGCCCGAGAGCTGGAACAAGAGGGCTTCAGTATTTTTTCCGCCGTGGATTACGCCGAGGGGCGACTGGTGGCTTCCACCCATCACGGTTTGGCGTGCATGCTGATCGCCGCCGAGGGCGCTGGCGAGAATACCCATCTGCTGCAAAACATGGTCGAGCTGATCCGCCTGGCGCGGCTGCGGGCACCCAACTTGCCAATCTTTGCCCTGGGCGAGCAAGTTACTCTGGAAAACGCGCCCGCCGACGCCATGAGCGAGCTCAACCAACTGCGCGGCATTCTCTACCTGTTCGAAGACACCGTGCCGTTCCTTGCGCGGCAAGTCGCGCGCGCGGCCCGCACTTATTTGGATGGCCTGTTGCCGCCGTTCTTCAAGGCGCTGGTGCAGCACACCGCCGACTCCAACTATTCCTGGCACACCCCCGGTCATGGCGGTGGCGTGGCCTACCGCAAGAGCCCGGTGGGGCAGGCGTTTCATCAGTTCTTCGGGGAAAACACCCTGCGCTCGGACCTGTCTGTGTCAGTGCCCGAACTGGGCTCGCTGCTGGACCACACCGGGCCTCTGGCTGAAGCCGAGGCCCGCGCAGCGCGCAACTTTGGCGCCGATCACACCTTTTTCGTCATCAACGGCACGTCCACCGCCAACAAGATCGTCTGGCATTCCATGGTCGGGCGCGATGACCTGGTGCTGGTGGACCGCAATTGCCATAAGTCGGTGCTGCACTCGATCATCATGACCGGCGCCATCCCGTTGTACCTGTGCCCCGAACGTAACGAGCTGGGGATTATCGGTCCGATTCCCTTGAGCGAGTTCAGCCCCGAATCCATCCGCGCCAAGATCGACGCCAGCCCGCTCACCCGTGGCCGCCCGCCGAAAGTGAAGCTGGCGGTGGTGACCAACTCCACCTACGATGGCTTGTGCTACAACGCTGAGCTGATCAAGCAGCAACTGGGCAATAGCGTCGAGGTGCTGCATTTTGATGAGGCCTGGTACGCCTACGCCGCGTTTCATGAGTTTTTCGCCGGGCGCTACGGCATGGGCACCTCGCGCACTCCGGACAGCCCACTGGTATTCACCACCCACTCGACCCACAAGCTGCTGGCGGCTTTCAGCCAGGCCTCGATGATCCATGTGCAAGATGGCGGCGCCCGCCAGTTGGACCGTGACCGTTTCAACGAAGCCTTCATGATGCATATCTCCACCTCGCCGCAATACAGCATCATTGCTTCGCTGGATGTGGCGTCGGCGATGATGGAAGGTCCGGCCGGGCGTTCGCTGTTGCAGGAAATGTTCGACGAGGCGTTGAGTTTTCGCCGCGCGTTGGCCAACTTGCGCCAGCACATTGCTGAAGAGGACTGGTGGTTTTCGATCTGGCAGCCGCCGTCGGTAGCCGGAATCGACCGCGTCGTCACCGCAGATTGGCTGTTGCACCCTCAAGATGACTGGCATGGCTTTGGCGACGTGGCCGAAGACTATGTGCTACTGGACCCGATCAAGGTGACACTGGTGATGCCCGGCCTCACTGCGGGAGGTGCCCTCAGCGATTGCGGGATTCCCGCAGCGGTTGTCAGCAAATTCCTCTGGGAGCGGGGCCTGGTGGTGGAAAAAACCGGGCTGTATTCTTTCCTCGTACTGTTTTCCATGGGCATCACCAAGGGCAAATGGAGTACCTTGCTCACCGAGTTGCTGGAATTCAAGCGCAGCTACGACGCCAATGTCAGCCTGGCCAGTTGCCTGCCCTCGGTTTTTGCCCAAGGCCCGACGCGCTATCAAGGCCTAGGCCTGCGCGACCTGTGCGACCAATTGCACAGCTGTTACCGCAGCAACGCCACCGCGAAACACCTCAAACGGATGTACACCGTTCTGCCGGAAATCGCGATGAAACCCGCCGACGCCTACGACCAGTTGGTCAGGGGTGAAGTGGAAGCGGTTTCCATCGACGCCTTGCCAGGGCGCATCGCAGCCGTGATGCTGGTGCCTTATCCGCCGGGCATTCCGTTGATCATGCCGGGCGAGCGCTTTACCGAGTCGACGCGCTCGATCATCGACTACCTGGCTTTTGCCCGGACATTCGATAGCAGTTTCCCCGGTTTTGTCGCCGATGTTCATGGGTTGCAACACGAAGATGACGGCAGTGGTCGTTGTTACACCGTTGATTGCATCAAGGGTTAAGGATGTTTATGCAAGCTGTAATGAACCCGAAGTATCCAGGGCTCAGTGTACGCGTCGCCGACGAAGGTTTTGATGCCTACGTGTGGGGTAATGATTTCAGCTTTGAGGTCAGCGCCTACGGTGAGCCACAGATGGGCAAGCGAGTCGATCAATGGCCCGTGGAGCGAATATTGCCGTACCGCAAGTGTTATGGCATCGACCCTGAAGAGTTCGCCAGTTTCCGCGATGCGCCCGACAGCGCAATCTTCATGGCCTACCTGGATGATCGCCCGGTGGGACATATCGTGGTCAGCACCAATTGGAATGGTTTTGCCCATGTCGACGAGCTGGCAGTGGCCTTGCCCGCGCGACGCCACGGGGTAGCCAAGGCGTTGCTGGATGTGGCGCAGTTCTGGAGCCGCAAGAAAAACCTGCCGGGCATGATGCTGGAAACCCAGAACAACAACCTCGGCGCCTGCCGATTGTATGAGCGTTGCGGCTACGTGATGGGTGGGGTCGACCACCTGCGCTATCGAGGCATTGACCCGCAAACCCGCGAAGTGGCGATATTCTGGTATCGGTTGTTCAAGGTGTAGGGGGAGGGGTTTTGTGTCGCTGGCGAGCAGGCCCTCGGCCTTTTGCGTGACGATCTCCAGCAGCGCATTCAGCGCCGGGGTGGTCACGCCGTCCTTGAGGGTGAGCGCGTACAGGCTGATCAGGATCGGCGGCGACACCGGGCACGCATCCAGCCCAGCCTCCCGTGCGCCGAACGCGGTGAAGGGGTCGACCACTGCCAGGCCTTCTCCGGCTTCCACCAGGCTGCGCATCATCTGATAGGTCTGTACGCGCGTCTGCACCACCGGCAGCGGGCGCAGGGCTTGCAGCTTGGCGTCCAACAGGCGGCTGAGCGGGTCCTGGTCTTCCAGGCCGATCATCGATTGTCCTGCCAGCTCCTGTAGCGCGATGTATTTCTGTTTGGGCTTGAGCCAGCCATGGGGGGCGAGCAACTGCAGTTTGCCCTGGGCCAGTACGGTGCTGTGAATCTGCGGGTGTTCCGGGTCATGCAGGCTCAAGCCCACATCGGCTTCGTGCAGCAGCAGGCTCCTGACGATCTCTCGGGTCGTCTGGCTCGAGAGGTTGCACGGAGTGTCCTGGAAACGCCGGCGCAGTAGCGCAATGCTATGTGGCAACAGCTGATTGGCCAGGGGCGGCGTGCAGAGGGCGCGCAGGGTCGGGGCGTGAGGGTGTTTCAAGCGGCTGGCCAGTCGTTGTACCGGTTCCAGCGCTTCATAGACATGGGCGATTTCGGCTTGCAGCTCGAGGGTTTCCCGGGTGGCCTGCAAGCGTCCACGCACACTGGCGAACAGCATGAAACCAAGCTGCTGCTCGGCGTCCTTGAGCGCCGCGTCTACATCGCCCACGGAAAGTTGCAACCACTCGGCGGCCGTGCCGAGGTGTCCGGTCTGCAAGATGGCCTGAATCACTTCGATATGACGTAAACGCATCGCCGGAGTCTATGTGCAGCGGGCTGCGTATTCAATAGAATGGCTGCGCTGATCATCAACGACCACAGCCGGCTACCGGCATTAACAACAAGAACAGGTCTGGTCTCATATGCCTTTACCCTCGATATTCCTCGGGGTAACGGCCAAGCAACTGCTGGTCCTAGTGACCGTCGGCTGCGCGGCTGCTTATCTCTTCGACACTCAACGCGAAATCCCACCGGAAAACCTGGCACTTGAAGCCTTTATTCGCTCCCAGGAACAGGTGGTCGAGCAAGTGGGCTCGGTGCTGGGCGTGGAGTTGGTCAGGCAGGTGGTCGCGCATCCGGGCTACAACTCGGCAGGCTACCAGCGTTCGATGTATGCCGTCGAAGGCGAGCGGGGGCAGTTGATGGTGACGCTTAAGCAGGTGCAGGGAGAGCAGGGTATCGAGGTCACGGAGATCCGTCGTCCGTGATCACCCCAGCCCAGTCAATGCCTTGAATGGCCAGGACTGAGCAGGTGAATAGGCGAGGTCTTATGACGCGAGGGTGGTTTGCGATTCGCGCACAAGAATGGTACCTGATTGGATCAACTTGAATTCGTCGCCTTCCAGTTTCTCTACACGGTCGCCAATGGCCAGCTTGTAGGTGGTGGTAGGTGCCGAGCCAGCCAGGTCGCCTTGCGCCGGGTTGGATTCCTGGAACTCATGCACCGAATACACGCGTCCTTCTGCGTCTCTGGCATGAAACTGTCCGACTAATACTGCTGCCATCTGTTTAGAACCTCTGGAGATAAACACTCTATTTGCGGTTCTGTAGACCGTCACGGAGCGGGGTAGTTTACTTACGGAATAAAAATACTATTCGCTGATATTTTCAGACTCTTCCTACGGGTCGTAATGCCGGGCAAACGCCCGCAGGAATATCAAAACCTTCTGGTGAACACGCCGCGAAGACTTTATAACTACAAGCTCCTTTAGTCAGACGTCGGGAAACCCCAATGAGCAAGGTCTACACCGTAGCCGTCGTGGTCGGTAGCTTGAGAAAAGACTCGATCAACCGTAAGGTCGCGCTGGCACTGGCCGAACTGGCCCCTGCCAACCTGCAGTTGAACATTGTGGAAATTGGCGATTTGCCGCTCTACAACGAAGATATTGACGGTGCGACACCGCCGGCAGCCTACAGTACTTTCCGCAAACAGGTGAGCTCATCCGACGCGGTGTTGTTCGTGACCCCGGAATACAACCGCTCCGTGCCCGCCCCGCTGAAGAATGCCATCGACGTCGGTTCTCGACCTTATGGGCAGAGCGCATGGAGTGGTAAGCCGGGCGCGGTCATCAGCGTATCGCCAGGTGCGATTGGTGGATTTGGCGCCAACCATCACCTGCGTCAGTCCCTGGTATTCCTCGATGTGCCCTGTATGCAGCAGCCGGAGGCCTATCTGGGCGGCGCGGGCAGCGTGTTTGACGAGGCGGGCAAGGTGTCGGAAAAGACCAAGCCGTTCCTGCAGGCATTTATTGATGCCTACAGCAAGTGGGTGGCAAAACAGCACGCTTGATTGCTATGGACCCGGCGATGACCGCCGGGTCTTTTTCGCGCGTTGTCAGGCCAGCTGATCTGCCAGCAATAACGCCAACGCGGTCCGCTACGGCGCTTCTTTGCGTTAGCGCAACCAGTTGGTGCGCGCCAGTTCGATCACTTCATCGCCACGGCCACTCATCACCGCCTTGAGCATATACAGGCTGAAACCCTTGGCCTGTTCCAACTTGATGGTCGGCGGCATCACCAACTCCTGGGTCGCCGTGACCACGTCCACCAGCACTGGGCCGTCGTGGGCGAGGGCGCGGCGCAGGGCCGGTTCCAGGTCTTCGGACTGCTCCACGCGAATGCCCAGGATGCCCATGGCGTTGGACATGGCCGCGAAGTCCGGGTTTTTCAGCTCGGTGCCGGCATCCAGGTAGCCCGCAGCCTTCATTTCCATCGCGACAAACCCCAGGGACGAGTTATCGAACACGATGACTTTCACCGGCAGTTTCAACTGTGCCAACGAGATGAAATCCCCCATTAACATGGCGAAACCGCCGTCACCCGACATCGAAATCACCTGGCGATCCGGGAAGGCTGCCTGGGCCCCGATGGCCTGGGGCATGGCATTGGCCATCGAACCGTGGTTAAACGAACCGATCAAACGACGCTTGCCATTCATCTTCAAATAGCGCGCAGCCCACACGGTGGGCGAGCCGACATCGGCGGTGAAGATCGCATCGTCATCTGCCAATTCACTGAGCAAGCGTGCGACGTATTGTGGGTGAATCGGCCGATTGGCTTTCGACGGCTGAGCCAAGTCGTCCAGCCCCTGGCGGGCTTTCTCATAATGTTTCAAGGAGGTTTCAAGGAAGCTGCGATCAGTCTTGCGCGTCAAGCGCGGCAGCAGGGCGCCGATGGTTTCGCTGACATCCGCGGCAATGCCCAGGTCCAGCGTGGCGCGACGGCCGAGGGCCTGGGGGTTGCGGTCGATCTGGATGATCTTCGCGTCGGTTGGGTAGAACTGGCGGTAGGGGAAGTCCGTGCCGAGCATGATCAAGGTATCGCAGTCGAGCATGGCGTGATAGCCGGAGCTGAAGCCAATCAGGCCGGTCATGCCCACGTCGAACGGGTTGTCCCATTCCACATGTTCTTTGCCGCGCAGGGCGTGTACCACGGGAGCGCCGAGGGCGTCAGCCAGCGCCACCACCTGATCGTGGGCGCCGGCACAACCGCTGCCACAGAGCAGGGTGGTTTTCTGGCTGCTTTCCAGGATTTCGATGAGGCGTTGCAGGTCCTGATCCGCAGGCAGCGTGCGTGGCGCATGCAAGGCTGGCCATGGCTTGAGCTTGTCTTCCACTTCCAGCAGCGACACATCGCCTGGAATCACCACGACCGCGACGCCGCGATTGAGGATCGCCGAACGCATGGCGCGGTGCAGCACGTGGGGCATCTGCTCGGGGTTGGTGACCAGTTCGATGAAGTGGCTGCACTCCTTGAACAATTCCTGGGGATGGGTTTCCTGGAAGTAGTTCAGGCCGATCTCCGACGATGGGATCTGCGCGGCAATCGCGAGCACCGGCACATGGTTGCGATGGCAGTCGAACAGGCCATTGATCAAGTGCAGGTTGCCCGGCCCGCAACTGCCGGCGCACACCGTCAATTCGCCCGTGGCCGCCGCTTCGGCGCCTGCGGCAAAGGCCGCCACTTCTTCGTGGCGCACATGCATCCACTCGATGCTGTCCATGGTACGCAGGGCGTCGGTGAGGCCATTGAGGCTGTCGCCGGTCAGGCCCCAGATGCGCTTGATGCCCGCCTGTTCAAGGGTGGTCGCCAATTGCTGGGCCAGGTTGATTTTCGCCATGAAGAACTCCAATCGTCAGTGAGGTTAAAAACTGCTGATCAATAGGGGACAGTTCGATCACGGCGGATGTTCAGCCTTTAATGTGAAGATTGCGTCATGGCCGCCCGGTATTGCCGGGTACGCCGCGCAAGAAACCACTGGTCACGCACCAACGCCATACACGGCGCGACGTTGGCCTTGGGCAAATGGCCGCGGCTGAGCCGGCGCATCTGATAGCGCACGACGGCGAGGATGGCCAGTGACGCCAGGGGCTTGCGCTTCCAGTCGATGGGCTTGAGTTGCGGGTTGGGGTCGCGGCCTTCGCGCCAGTGTTGGATCAATTGCGGCTCCAGCGTCAATGCTGTGGCGATCCCGGCCATGGCGACGCCACTGTCCAGTACCTGTTGCACGATGGGCAGGCGACGGATACCGCCGGTGACCAGCAGCGGCATCGTGGCGATCGTCGCCAGTTGACTGGCGAATTCCAGGAAATACGCCTCACGCGCCAGGGTGCGACCGTCACGCGCTTCGCCTTGCATGGCCGGTGCCTCGTAGCTGCCGCCGGATAACTCCAGCAGGTCGATGGGCAGCGGGTTGAGCATTTCGACCACGGCGCGTGCGTCGGCTTCTGCAAAGCCACCCCGCTGGAAATCGGCGGAGTTGAGTTTGACGGATACACAAAACGCCGGGCTGACATTGGCGCGCACTGCCCGGATTACGTCCAGCAACAGGCGCGCACGGTTCTCCAGGGAGCCGCCCCAGCGGTCGGTGCGCTGGTTGCTCAACGGCGACAAGAACTGGCTGAGCAAGTAGCCGTGGGCACCGTGGATCTGCACGCCGGTAAACCCGGCTTTTTCGGCCAGGCGTGCGCTGGTGGCGAAGCGCTGGATCACGTCCTGGATGTCGTCCTCGGTCATGGCCTTGGGTGTGGCAAACATTTTCGAGAAACCGCCGAGGTCGAGCGCGACGGCGGACGGTGCAAGGGCTTGCTGGCGCAGGTTGGCTGGCGTCTGGCGCCCTGGGTGGCTGAGTTGTACCCAGAAGTGCACGCCGTTGCTGCGGGCGACGTCGGCCCATTCGCGAAAGCTCGCCAGATGCTGCTCATCTTCGAGGGCCACGCCACCGGGGCCGGTCATGGCCCGGCGGTCGACCATCACGTTGCCGGTGATCAACACGCCTGGCTTGCCGTCCGCCCAGGCCTTGTACAGTTGCTTCAACTCACGGGACGGCGCCTGATTGCCATCGGCCATATTTTCTTCCATCGCTGCCTTGGCGATACGATTGGGGAGGACCTGGCCATTGGGCAGTTGCAGGGCTTCAAAGGGTGACATGGGTTGACTCCTGAGTGGGGGAAGCCTCAGGCTAAGCTTAAAGTTAACTTTAATGTCAAGCAGGTGCCGTGATGAATATTGGAGAGCTGGCAAAGCAGAGTGGGCTGGCGGCGTCGCGGATCCGCTTTTATGAGGCCGAGGGCCTGATCAGCCAGGTCGGACGCCAGTCCAATGGGTACCGGCGTTATGCGCCGGAGGCCCTGCAAACCTTGCAGCTGATCCAGAGCGCGCAACAGGCAGGCTTTACCCTGCAGGAGCTCAAGGCGCTGATGCCTGCGCCGGGCGAGCACAAGCGCGAAGAGTTGATCGAGGCGCTGGAGCGCAAGGTCACGCAGATCGAAGCCATGCAGGCGCAACTGGCCCATAGCAAGGCGCAACTGCTGGGGGTGATCGAAGCGGTACGGGCGCAGCCGGAAGGGGTGCCGTGCAGCGTAGGGCAGAAGCAGGTATTAGGATTGATCAGCGAGAACCTGTAGGAGCGAGCTTGCTCGCGAAGACCTCACAGACAACACGTTCATCCAGGATTCACGCGTTATCGTTGACGATCTTCGCGGGCAAGCCCGCTCCTACGGTTTATTGGCGACGACGAAACAACGGCAGCGGTTCATCCGTTGCCGCCTGGTACGTCACCGAAAAGTCCTTGAGGCTTTCCAGGGCTTCGTACGGGTCTTTGTCGGCGCGCAGGGCGAACGCATCGAACCCGCAACGGCGCAGGTAGAACAACTGGTCGCGCAGCACGTCGCCAATCGCACGCAGCTCGCCTTTGTAGCCGTAACGGTCACGCAACAAGCGGGCGTTGGAGTAGTTGCGGCCGTCGGTGAACGCCGGGAAGTTCAGCGCGATGACCTGGAAGTGCTCCACGTCTTCGCCGATTTCTTCGGCTTCTTCATCGGCGTCCAGCCACACACCCAGGCCGCCGTCGCGGGCCTTGAGGGCGTGGCCGTGTTCGCGCCACAGCGCCAACGGCACGATCAGGTCGTCGCAGTTGGAGATGCCGTCAAAGCTCGCGTCCTTGGGCAGCAGGTGCCAGGTTTCGTCGAGGACTTCGTTGTTCTTAATGATTCGCTGCATAGACGCGCTCCTTGAACAGGTCGATGCCGATGCGCTGGTAGGTGTCGATGAAACGTTCATCTTCGGTGCGCTGTTCGATGTACACGTCGATCAGCTTGCCGATCACCTCAGGCATGGCTTCCTGGGCGAAGGACGGGCCGAGGATCTTGCCCAGGCTCGCATCGCGGCTGGCGCTGCCACCCAGGGACACTTGGTAGAATTCTTCGCCTTTCTTGTCCACGCCCAGGATGCCGATGTGGCCGACGTGGTGGTGACCACAGGCGTTCATGCAACCGGAGATGTTCAGGTCCAGCTCGCCGATGTCGAACAGGTAGTCCAGGTCGTCGAAACGGCGCTGGATCGATTCGGCAATCGGGATCGACTTGGCGTTGGCCAGCGAGCAGAAGTCGCCGCCCGGGCAGCAGATGATATCGGTCAACAGGCCGATGTTCGGCGTGGCAAAACCGCCTTCGCGCAGTTCGCCCCACAGGGTGAACAGCTGGCTCTGCTCAACGTCCGCGAGAATGATGTTCTGCTCGTGGGAGGTGCGCAGTTGGCCGAAGCTGTAGCGCTCGGCCAGGTCGGCGACGGCGTCCAGCTGTTTGTCGGTGATATCGCCTGGGGCAACGCCGGTCGGTTTCAGCGACAGGGTCACTGCCACATAGCCTGGCTTCTTGTGCGCCAGGGTGTTGCGGGTGCGCCAACGGGCGAAACCGGGGTGTTCTTTGTCCAGTGCTGAGAGCTCGGCGTCCTGATTGCTCAACGCCTTGTACTCAGGGTCGACGAAGTGTTTGGCCACGCGGTTCACTTCGGCTTCGGTCAGGGTGGTCTGGCCGCCGCGCAGGTATTCCATCTCAGCGTCGACTTTCTGAGCGAAGACCTCAGGGGTCAGCGCCTTGACCAGGATCTTGATCCGGGCCTTGTACTTGTTGTCACGACGGCCATAGCGGTTGTAGACCCGCAGGATCGCGTCGAGGTAGCTCAACAGGTCCTGCCATGGCAGGAATTCGTTGATGAACGCACCGACCACCGGAGTACGGCCGAGGCCGCCACCAACCAGTACGCGGAAGCCCAACTCGCCGGCCTCGTTGTGCACCGGCTCTAGGCCGATGTCGTGCACTTCGATGGCTGCACGGTCCGAGGTCGAGCCATTGATGGCGATCTTGAACTTGCGCGGCAGGTAGGCGAATTCTGGGTGGAAGGTGGTCCATTGACGGACGATTTCACACCAGGGGCGTGGGTCGATCAGTTCGTCAGCGGCCACGCCGGCGAATTGGTCGGTGGTCACGTTGCGCAGGCAGTTACCGCTGGTCTGAATGGCGTGCATCTGCACGGTAGCCAGTTCAGCCAGGATGTCCGGCACATCTTCCAGCGCCGGCCAGTTGAACTGTACGTTCTGGCGGGTACTGATGTGGGCGTAGCCTTTGTCGAAGTCGCGGGCAATCTTGGCCATCATGCGCGTCTGGCGCGACGTCAGTTGGCCATAGGGCACGGCCACCCGCAGCATCGGCGCAAAGCGCTGAACATAAAGGCCATTTTGCAGGCGCAGAGGGCGGAACTCTTCTTCGCTCAGTTCACCTGCTAGGTAGCGTCGGGTCTGATCACGGAACTGCTTGACGCGGTCCTCGATGATGCGCTGATCGTATTCGTCGTATACGTACATATAGGTCCTGTTCTCGGCAAATCTGCGCGCACGGCCGCGCACTCCCAACGGAGCCGGGGCAAGATACCAGTTTGCGTTTATGCGCAAAAGTGATGTTTGAGTATATGCAAATAACCAAATCGACTAATGAGAACCGTTATCGCCATACCCACATTTGTCATGCGGGCAATCGTCAACTTTACTGTGAGCGTGTTTGAACGTAATCACCTATAAAACCGACAAGAGGCGATGCGATGAGTAACCCGACAAAAGCCCGTAAACCCGACAGTACCGTAGATGCCTGGGCCATTCTGTTCCTGATCATTCTGGTGGTGGGAACTGCCGTGTTTTGGGTAAGCCACCAGTAAACAGCCTCGATTGACTGTCGCAATGCCATTATCATGACGGTCAAATATCCAGGGCTGAACATCAATGTCGAAGGTGCTGATTGCGTGCGTGTGGTTGCTGGGATCGGCGTACGGGGCGATGGCCCATGCCACGTCGGTGGTGTTTCTCAACCCTGGCATGTCGACGGAAACCTTCTGGGTCAGCTACGCGCAGTTCATGCAGGCCGGAGCCAAGGACCTCGGCCTGCATTTGCGTGTGCGCTATTCCGAGCGTGACACCCGCAACACCCTGAATCAGGCGCGCGAGGCACTGCAAGGCAGCGAGCGGCCGGATTACCTGGTGTTGGTGAACGAGCAATACGTTGCCCCGCAGATCCTGCGCATGGCCCAGGGGAGCGGGGTCAAGCTGCTGATTGTGAATAACGCGCTGACCGCCGATCAGGTGCAATTGCTGAACGCCCGCAACGACGCCGACGTGATGGGCAGCATGGTCGCCGACGACGAGCAGGCCGGTTATTTGATGCTGACCGACTTGCTGCGCCAGCACGGCCCTGCAAAGCCTGGCGAATCCATCGACCTGCTGGCATTCTCCGGCACCAAGACGACCCCGGCCGCGCAGCTGCGCGAAAAGGGCCTGCGCCGTGCCCTGGCTGAGCACCCTGAAGTGCGCCTGCGCCAGTTGGTCTCCGGCGAATGGAGCCGCCAGCGCGCGTTCGAGCAAGCGGTGCTGTTGTTCAAGCGCTACCCGCAGACCGCGCTGGTGTGGTCGGCCAACGACGAAATGGCGCTTGGCGCCATGCAGGCGCTACAGGACAGTGGGCGGGTGCCGGGTCAGGAGGTGTTGTTCAGTGCGGTGAACAGTTCGCCGCAGATTTTGCAGGCACGGCTGGATGGACGGCTGAGTACACTGGTCGCCGGGCATTTCACCCTGGGCGGGTGGGCGATGGTGTTGATCCATGATGATGCCAAGGGCGTGCCAATCGACGCCCATGGCGGGCGCGACCGCCAGGAAGCGCTGTTCCAGTTGATAGACGCCACCCAGGCACAACGGTTGTTGGCGCCAGCGGCGCCAGTGGATTTCCGTGCACTGTCTGCCGTCGGCAAGCCGGCGTCCTACCGTTACCCCTTCAGCCTGCAACTGCTGCTGCGCTAGACGCCGGCCAACAGCAGCACCAGCTTGACGATACCGAACAACGTCAAGGCAAACACCACCGTGAACAGAATGCCCAACGCCACAAAGTGGCTGGGCCTGCCGTGGGTAAAGTCGCGAGCGCGGTTCTTGCCGCTTTGCACGCCAAACGCGGCCGCTATCACGCTGTGCAGCATCTGCCAGAAGGTAGGGGGCTTGTTGTTGATTGGATCGTCCATACATCCCTCGACACCAGGTGTGTGAGGGATAGCATAGACAATCCAGCCGGGCTTAGTTGTCGTGGGCTTAGTTGTCGTAGCCCAGGTTCGGCGCCAGCCAACGTTCGGTCACACTCAGGTCCTGGCCTTTGCGCGCGGTGTAGCTCGCCACCTGGTCCTTGTCGACCTTACCCACGGCAAAGTACTGCGCCTGCGGGTGGGCGAAGTACCAGCCGCTGACGGCCGCCGCCGGGAACATCGCGTAATGCTCGGTGAGGAACACGCCGCTACGACCTGCATGCATTTCGCGGGCCTCGGGGTCGAGCAGTTGAAACAACTGGGCTTTCTCGGTGTGATCCGGGCACGCGGGGTAACCGGGGGCAGGGCGGATGCCGCTGTATTGCTCTTTGATCAGCGCCTCGTTGTCCAATTGCTCATCCTTGGCGTAGCCCCAGTGCTCTTTACGCACCTGCTGGTGCAGCCATTCAGCGCAGGCTTCGGCCAGGCGGTCGGCCAGGGCCTTGACCATGATCGAGTTGTAGTCGTCGCCCGCGTCCTGGTAGGCCTTGGCGACTTCTTCGGCACCGATACCGGCGGTGGTGATAAAACCACCGATGTAGTCAGTCACACCGCTGTCCTTGGGCGCTACGAAGTCGGCCAGGGAGAAGTTTGGCTTGCCATCGGTCTTGATGATCTGCTGGCGCAGGTGGTGCAGTTTTGCGATCGGCTGGCCGTCGTCGCCGTAGACTTCCAGGTCGTCGTCCTGCACCTGGTTGGTCGGCCAGAAACCGAACACCGCACGGGCGCTGATGAGTTTTTCGTCGATCAACTTCTTGAGCATTTCCTGGGCATCGGCGTACAGCGCGATGGCCGCTTCACCGACGACTTCGTCAGTAAGAATGCGTGGGAATTTGCCTGCCAGGTCCCAGGAAATGAAGAACGGTGTCCAGTCGATGTACTCGGCCAGCACCTTGAGGTCGATATTGTCCAGCACCTTGGCGCCGGTAAAGGTCGGCACCACCGGGCTGTAGGTGCTCCAGTCGAACTGTGGCTTTTTGGCGATGGCGGCGGGATAGCTCAGGCGCTCGGTGCGGGCGCTGCGGTTCGAGGTGCGCTCGCGCACTTCCACGTATTCCTCGCGGGTGCGTTCCACGAAGCCGGCTTTCAGTTCCTTGGACAGCAACTGCGTCGCCACGCCCACGGCGCGGGAAGCGTCGGTGACGTACACCACGGCATCGTTACTGTACTTGGGCTCGATCTTTACCGCCGTGTGCGCCTTGGAGGTGGTGGCGCCACCGATCATCAGCGGCAGGTGGAAGTCCTGGCGCTGCATCTCGCGAGCCACATGGACCATCTCGTCCAGGGACGGGGTGATCAGGCCGGACAGCCCGATAATGTCGCACTTCTGTTCCTTGGCCACCTGCAGGATCTTCTCTGCCGGCACCATTACGCCCAGGTCGACGATGTCATAGCCGTTGCAGCCGAGCACCACGCCGACAATGTTTTTGCCGATGTCGTGCACGTCGCCTTTTACGGTTGCCATCAGGATCTTGCCCTTGGCTTCCGGCTTGTCGCCTTTTTCCAGTTCGATGAACGGGATCAAGTGCGCTACCGCCTGTTTCATCACGCGGGCAGATTTCACCACCTGGGGCAGGAACATCTTACCAGCGCCAAACAGGTCGCCGACGATGTTCATGCCGGACATCAGCGGGCCTTCGATCACTTCGATCGGGCGCGCGAACGACAGCCGCGATTCCTCGGTGTCTTCCACGATGTGCGTAGTGATGCCTTTGACCAGCGCGTGTTCCAGGCGCTTGTTCACGTCCCAGCCACGCCATTCTTCGGTCTCGGCTTCCTTGACGCTGCCGTCGCCCTTGTACTTGTCGGCGATGGCGAGCAGGGCGTCGGTGCCGTCCGGCGTGCGGTTGAGCACCACGTCTTCCACGGCATCACGCAGCTCGGCCGGGATCTGGTCGTAGATCTCCAGCTGGCCGGCGTTGACGATGCCCATGGTCAGCCCGTTGCGGATCGCATACAGCAGGAACACCGAATGGATTGCCTCACGCACCGGGTTGTTGCCACGGAACGAGAACGACACGTTGGACACGCCGCCGGAGGTCAGTGCATACGGCAGCTCGTCACGGATGTAGGCGCAGGCGTTGATAAAGTCGACGGCGTAGTTGTTGTGCTCTTCGATACCGGTGGCGACCGCAAAGATGTTCGGGTCGAAGATGATGTCTTCCGGTGGGAAGCCGACTTCATTCACCAGGATGTCGTAGGAGCGTTTGCAGATCTCTTTCTTGCGCGCTTCGGTGTCGGCCTGGCCGGCTTCATCGAACGCCATCACCACCACCGCAGCGCCATAGCGCTTGCACAGCTTGGCGTGGTGGATGAACTGCTCCACGCCTTCCTTCATGCTGATGGAGTTGACGATGCCCTTGCCCTGGATGCACTTGAGGCCGGCCTCGATCACGTCCCACTTGGAGGAGTCGATCATGATCGGCACGCGGGAGATGTCCGGCTCGCCGGCGATCAGATTGAGGAAGGTCACCATGGCCTTCTTCGAATCCAACATGCCCTCGTCCATGTTGATGTCGATCACCTGGGCGCCGGCTTCCACCTGCTGCAGCGCGACTTCCAGGGCTTCGGTGTAGTTATCTTCACGGATCAGGCGGGCGAACTTGGCCGAGCCGGTGATGTTGGTGCGCTCGCCGACGTTGACGAACAACGAGCTGCGATCGATGGTGAACGGCTCCAGGCCTGACAGGCGGCAAGCCTTCGGAATATCCGGGATCTGGCGCGGCGCGTAACCGGCCACGGCCTTGGCGATGGCCTCGATGTGGCCCGGCGTGGTGCCGCAGCAGCCGCCGACAATGTTGAGGAAGCCGCTCTGGGCGAACTCTTCGATGACCTTGGCTGTTTGTGACGGCAACTCGTCGTATTCGCCGAATTCGTTGGGCAGGCCGGCGTTCGGGTGGGCAGAAACGTGGGTGTTGGCCTTGTTCGACAATTCTTCCAGGTACGGACGCAGCTCGCTGGCACCCAGGGCGCAGTTGAGGCCCACGGAGATCGGCTTGGCGTGGGCCACGGAGTTCCAGAACGCTTCGGTGGTCTGGCCCGACAGGGTACGCCCGGAGGCGTCGGTGATGGTGCCGGAAATCATGATCGGCAGCTCAATATTCAATTCCTCGAACACGCCTTGCACGGCGAAGATCGCGGCCTTGGCATTGAGGGTGTCGAAAATGGTTTCGATCAGGATCAGGTCGGCACCGCCTTCGATCAGGCCTTTGGTGGCCTCGGTGTAGTTTTCCACCAATTCATCGAAGGTCACGTTGCGGTAGCCGGGGTTGTTCACGTCGGGCGACAGCGAGCAGGTGCGGCTGGTCGGGCCGAGCACGCCTGCGACGAAACGCGGCTTGTCCGGGGTTTCCGCCGTTTTGGCGTCGGCGATCTTGCGCGCCAGGCGTGCGCCTTCTACGTTTAGCTCAAACGCCAGCGCTTCCATGCCGTAGTCGGCCATGGAAATGCGCGTGGCGTTGAAGGTATTGGTTTCGAGGATGTCGGCGCCGGCATCCAGGTAGGCTTTTTCGATGCCGCCGATTACGTCTGGACGGGTGATCACCAGCAGGTCGTTGTTACCCTTGACGTCGCTGGGCCAGTCGGCGAAGCGTTTGCCACGGTAGTCATTTTCCTCAAGCTTGTAGCTTTGGATCATCGTGCCCATGCCGCCGTCGAGGATCAGGATACGTTCCTTGAGGGCTTGATGAAGGGCTTGCAGACGAACGCTACGATCGGACATGGGACTACTCTGGTCAGGCATTTCGGAGGGCGTGAATCATAACAAACCTGTGCCGATTTAGAGCATGCGCAGTTTTTGCATGAATATCGTTCATGTTGCTGGGGAGTATGGCCCGGTAGAATCACCGGCAAATTTTCAGCGCACGCATTGAACCGGGACCCGATACATGTCACTTCGCCTCATCACCAGCGCCGTCCTGGCGCTGGTCGCTTGCATCGCACAGGCTGACGGACCCGCCCCGGCGATTTCGTACACTCGCGACATTCAACCAATCTTTACCGAAAAGTGCGTGGCCTGCCACGCCTGCTACGACTCCGCCTGCCAGCTCAACCTGGGCAGTGGCGAGGGCGCGGCCCGGGGTGCAAACAAAGTGCCGGTCTATGATGGCGAGCGCAGCCAGGCGACCCCGACCACACGGCTGTTCTATGACGCCTTTGGCAAGCAGGCCTGGCAGCAAAAGGGCTTTTACTCGGTGCTGGACGCCCAGGGCAGCCAGGCGGCCTTGATGGCACGCATGCTGGAGCTGGGCCATAACGCACCGCTGCAACCCAACGCCAAGTTGCCTCAAGATATCGTACTGGGCCTGAACCGTGAAAACATGTGCGCCATGCCCGGCGAGTTCAATGCCTACGCCGGTGCCCATCCCAAGGAAGGCATGCCGCTGGCGGTCACCGGCCTGACGGACCAGCAATACCAGACCCTGCAACGCTGGCTCGCGTCCGGCGCTCCTATCGATGAACAAGGCCTGGCGCCCAGCGCCAAGGAAGCCCTGCAGGTGCAGCAGTGGGAAAACCTGTTCAACCAGCCGGGTGCGCGGGAGAGCCTGGTGGCGCGCTGGTTGTTCGAACATCTGTTTCTCGCGCACATCTACTTCGAAAACGGCGAACCGGGGCATTTCTTCCAGTGGGTGCGTTCGCGTACGCCCAGCGGCCAGCCGATCGATCTGATCGCCACCCGTCGCCCCAATGATGATCCAGGCACCCGTGTGTATTACCGCCTGTGGCCGGTGCAGGGTGTGATTGTGCATAAAACCCACATCGCGTACCCGTTCAGTGCCCAGAAGATGGCGCGGATCAAAGAACTGTTCTACGCCGGCAACTGGCAGGTCAACGCCTTGCCGGGCTATGGCCCAGGCCGTCGCGCCAACCCCTTCGAAACCTTCGAAGCCATCCCGGCCAAGGCGCGTTACCAGTTCATGCTGGACAACGCCGAATACTTCGTACGCACCTTTATCCGTGGGCCGGTGTGCCGTGGGCAGATTGCCACGGACGTGATCCGTGACAACTTCTGGACCCTGTTCCAAGACCCGGACCACGACCTGTACATCACCGATGCGCGCTATCGCGGCCAGGCCACGCCGTTGCTGGCGATGCCGGGGCAGAACGATGACGTCGGCAGCGTGCTCAGCCTGTGGCTGGCGTACCGCGACAAACGTAATGAATACGAGGCCCTGCGCCGCGACAGCTATGCTGACTTGCCGCCGCCAAGCTGGTCGACCCTGTGGGCGGGCAATGACAATGCCTTGCTGAGCATCTTCCGCCACTTCGACAGCGCTTCGGTGACCAAAGGCCTGATTGGCGAGGTGCCGCAAACCCTGTGGCTGTTCGACTACCCGCTGCTGGAGCGCACCTATTATCAGTTGGCGGTGAACTTCGATGTGTTCGGCAACGTGTCGCACCAGGCCCAGACCCGGTTGTATTTCGACCTGATTCGCAACGGTGCCGAGCAGAACTTCCTGCGCCTGATGCCGGCCGATTCCCGCGAGGGCTTCTTGGATGACTGGTACCAGAACAGCGGCAAGCTCAAGCTATGGCTGGACTATGAAGCCATTGATGACGATAAACCCACTGGCCTGCACCTGAATGAAAACGATCCGAAGCGCGACTTTGCCAACCAGTTGCTCACGCGTTATGGCGATTTGAATGCGAGCCCGGATCCGATCAACCGCTGCACGGGCGCCTATTGCTCGCGTGACGGCGTGGACCCAGCCATTCAGGATGCGGAGCAGGCGCTGAGCCGCCTGACTTCACGCCCGGCCGCCGGGCTCAAGGTCATCGACCAACTGCCTGAAGCGACGATGCTGCGTGTCGAGACCGCCAGCGGTAAGCGTGTGCTCTACAGCATGCTGCGCAATCGTGCCCACAGTAACGTGGCGTTTCTGCTGGGTGAGGCTTATCGCTATCAGCCGGGCTTGGACACGGTGACGATTTATCCTGGCGTGCTGAGCAGCTATCCGAACTTTATGTTCAATATCCCTGCCCAGGAAGTGCCGGAGTTTGTGGCTGAAATGGAGCGGGCCAAGGATGCCAAGCGTTTCGAGAAGATTGTGGACCGCTGGGGTGTGCGGCGCAGTCATCCGTTGTTTTGGCAGTACTTCCATGATGTGTCGCAGTACATTCGGGAGACTACGCCGGTGGAAGAGGGGGTGTTGGATATGAATCGGTATCAGAACTTGTGAGATCTTTTCGGAGTACATATCCGTTGCTGCGGTAACGGCTGATATTGGTTCCGCCCTTACGGCGCCTTAGATAAAAAGCCAGAGCAAGCGCGACTCGCTTCGCATCGTGGATACGCTTTTCGTCCTCTGTAGGAGCCGGCTTGCCGGCGAAAAACGTGAGAACGCCGCGTTTTGTCTGGTTACCCGCGTCATCGTTAACCACCATCGCAGGCAAGCCAGCTCCTACAGGGACTGCGTTTGCCCTTGCCTTTGCTCTACACCACTCAGGCCGCCGTGCTCTTGCGGTCCCCCAAACCCCTGTCGGATTACGGGCACACCGAGTATTGGGGCAAGAGCCTTTTGGTTGCTTTTGGACTCTTTTCAAAAGTGACCCGCCGTAAGAGCGGAACCCATAGCAGCCATCACCCAAATAACGGATATGTACACCCCCCCAAAAAACCTATCCCGACAAAAACACTAGGACTTTGTACCTGCGTAATATTTTGGCGTAAACTGCTGGCAAGCCTGTGAGGAGTTTCCATGACTGCCATAACCATTACCGACGCCGCCCACGATTACCTGGCTGACCTGCTGTCCAAGCAGAACACCCCGGGTATCGGCATCCGCGTCTTCATCACCCAACCCGGCACCCAATACGCCGAGACTTGCATTGCCTACTGCAAGCCTGGGGAAGAGAAACCTGAAGACACCGCCCTGGGGCTGAAAAGCTTCACCGCGTACATCGATGCCTTCAGCGAAGCCTTCCTCGACGACGCCGTGGTCGACTACGCCACCGACCGCATGGGCGGCCAGTTGACCATCAAGGCGCCAAACGCCAAGGTGCCGAACGTCAACGCCGACAGCCCGGTGAACGAGCGCATCAATTACTACCTGCAGACCGAGATCAACCCAGGCCTGGCCAGCCACGGCGGCCAGGTCAGCCTGATCGACGTGGTCGAAGACGGCATTGCGGTGTTGAAATTCGGCGGCGGCTGCCAAGGCTGTGGCCAGGCGGACGTGACCCTGCGTGAAGGCATCGAGCGCACCTTGCTGGAGCGGATTCCAGAGCTCAAGGGCGTGCGTGACGTGACCGACCACACGCAGAAAGAAAACGCCTACTACTGAATAAGGCGTTCACTGCGAGCAGAAAAAACGGCGCCCCGTGAGCGCCGTTTTTTTATGCCTGGGTTTCAGGGGCGGTAAAGGTGAGCATGGCCCGCGCGATACAGCGACGACTCACTGAAGCTGTCACTTGCCAACACCCGGCCCACCACAATCAATGCCGTGCGCCGAAAGCCTTTGGCCGCCACCTTCTCGGTAATGTCACTCAACGTGCCCATCGCCCAATCCTGATCCGGCCAGGTTGCCCGGTGCACCACGGCAATCGGGCAATCCGCGCCGTAGTGCGGCAGCAGCTCAGCGACGATCTTCTCCAGGTGATTGACCCCCAGGTGAATCGCCATGGTGGTGCCATGCCGGGCCAGGCTGTCGAAATCCTCGCCGGCGGGCATGCGGGTTTTGTCGGCATAGCGGGTCAGGATCACGCTTTGGGCGATATCGGGCAGGGTCAGCTCGGTTTCCAGCAGGGCTGCGCAGGCGGCCACGGCGGTGACGCCGGGAATGATCTGGAAGGGAATGCCCAGCTCCCGCAGATGGCGGATCTGTTCGCCAATGGCGCCATACAGGCTCGGGTCACCGGAATGGACGCGGGCCACGTCCTGGCCGTTGTCGTGGGCGGTTTTGATCAGGTCAATGATCTGTTCCAGGTGCAATTCGGCGCTGTTGACCACCGTTAGCGCCGAATGGCCGTCCAATACCGCCGCCGGAACCAATGAGCCGGCATAGATGATTACCGGGCAACTGCGGATCAGCCGCTGGCCTTTGACGGTGATCAATTCCGGGTCGCCGGGGCCTGCGCCGATGAAGTAGACGGTCATGGTGGTTCCTGTCGAAAAACGGGCGAGCATGAATGTTGCTCATGATCGGGGGCGGCAATTATCGGGATTTTAGCCGGCGCAGGCTAATGCAAAGGTGGCTTGGGCGGTTTTTTTGCGAGTGATCAACAGGCGGGCAGGGCTGCCTGCAAGGTGCTCGGCGAGTGCCAGCGCGGCGCTTTCGGCGATGCCATAACAGCCGGTGTGGGCAAAAGCGATGTCGGATTTGTGGCTCAGGCGGTGTTCAAACGCCGCCAGTTGCTCGGCGCTGAAACACTGCAGTGGCAGGTTCAGCCTCTGGGCCAGAGCCAGTAACCCCGGTTCATTCTGTTTGCGATCGATACTGGCCAGCGCGCTAATGCGGTGACGCTCGATACCGCCCTCGGCGAGGGCCGAATCGAACAGCGCCAGCAAGGTGTGAAGATCGCAACCCTGCTGGAAACCCAGGCCGATCACCAGGGTCATGCCGAGTATTGGTCGTCACGGTTGCGGCGGAACAGCCACGCGCTGATCAGGCCCAGTGCGAGCCAGAAAGCGACGTTGGTCAACTGTGAAGCGATCTTGAATTGTGCTTCCAGGGCTTGCGGTGCCAGCATCGAATGCACTTCGGGCTGTGGCGCGCCGATCACGTGGGGGACGGCGAGGATCGCCACGCCCAGCACTTTCAACAGCCAGTTACGACCAAATACGATCAAAGCGATGCCGGCAGCCGTAGAAGCCGCAGTGCCGATCCACCAGGTCTGGCGCAGCGCCAGGTCCGCGGCGGCGGTGCCCGGCAGCTCAGGCGGCAGGCCCATCGTCGGTGCCAGCACGAAGGTTGCGTAACCGGCCAAGCCCCACAGCAGGCCTTGGGCGGTGCGGGTTGGCGCGCGCAGTGTGTAGAGACCGGCCAGCATCAGCGCAAAACCGACCGCGACCACCAGATTACCGCCTGTGGTGGAGAGCACGCGCTGCCAGCCGTCTTCCGGCTCCCAGGCTTCGGCATCGTGGGTGTGGGCGGCAGCGCCTTCGGTGTGTTCGTGGGCCACTTCGGTGGCGGCCGGGGCCTTTTCAAAGGTTTCCGCCTGCAGAATCAGCGGGGCGACCCAGAAGCTTTGCAGCAAGGTCAGCAACAGGGCGGCCAGCAGGCCGGTGAAACCTGCAGTTTGCGCGATACGCTTGATCATGTCGGCAGGTCTCAGTGGCACGGGAACGCAGCGCTGTGGCGGGTATCGTGGGCAGCGTTGTGCACGGCCTCGATGTGCGAGAAACCGGCAAAGTACACCAGGCACGCACCAAGGATCGACGCGCCGATGGCGGCGGTCAGGCGTTGGCTCAGGGTGGCGGTGCTGCTGGCGGAGTGCGAGGTGCTGCTGACGATCGACATGGCGCGTCCCTTTCAGGTGTCTGGGTGAAACGAGCGCATGGAAACCCCGCGAGCCAGGCACGCAGGGTTTGAACAGCGCCCGCCCACCGCGGGTTTGTTATCTGAATTTTTCGGGCCGGTCTCCGGGCTTGCGAGGGGCAATGTGCCTAATAAGCATCGCCTTCCCATGCCGTCGAGGCACAGTGGATCTGACGCTTCACTCGCTTACCGTTGCGGGGGCAGCACCGGACTGGTCATATCGCTATGACGCACCGGTTTCCCGTTTCACCCTGTGAAGGGCACCCGAAACAAGATGTGTAGGAGAGCATGGGGGTGGGAGGGGAGTCAATTGGGGTGTGTACATATCCCTTGTTGCGATGATGGCTGAAATGGGTTCCGCTCCTACAGCGAACCGCCTTTGCTCTACACCACTCAAGCCGGCTGTCAGGCCGCTGTGCTTTTGCTTTTGATCTTGATCTTGATCCTAAGCGCCCCGTCAAACACGCTGGCCGGAATTCGACAGGGATTTGGGGGGTAAACCGGCAGGGATGCCGGTTTAGCCGCCCCGCGCCATGGATGGCGCGTGGCGGTGGCCCCCCAAATCCCTGTCGGATTACGGGCACACCGAGCGTGAGCGAGGTGCCGAGTGTTGGGGCAAGAGCCCTTTGGTTACTTTGGGGCTCTTTTCCAAAGTGACCCGCCGTAAGGGCGGAACCCATAGCAGCCATCACCGCAGAAACGGATATGTACACTAACCCAACCAATCCAACCCCATCATTGACCATCCCCCAAGCACTGCGTAGCCTTACACCCTTCGAGGTTCTTCGGCCCAGGCCGAAGCTAAGAAGGGAACGCGGTCCAAGCCGCGGCTGCCCCCGCAACTGTAAAGGGTTCAGCTGACTGCCACGCCACTGCCGACAAGGCGGGAAGGCGCAGCCAGCGCCGGTCGCAAGACCCGCAAGCCCCAAGCCAGGAGACCTGCCTCGCAACCGATTTTCTACTTCAACCGGGCGGGGTGATCCGGTGACGAAATCCGCTGCTGCGCGCCGTCGCAGGGCCTATCGTCCCGTATGCCCGCCCCCAAGGGCATCCGATGAAAACACTGGCCAAACTCCCCGTCACCATCGTCACCGGCTTCCTCGGCTCGGGCAAGACTACCTTGCTGCGCCACATGCTCGACAACGCCCAGGGCCGTCGCATCGCCGTGATCGTCAAC
Organism: Pseudomonas sp. H3_E07; assembly: GCF_054668895.1. Lineage (NCBI taxonomy): Bacteria > Pseudomonadati > Pseudomonadota > Gammaproteobacteria > Pseudomonadales > Pseudomonadaceae > Pseudomonas > Pseudomonas sp. H3_E07. Next base: position 189,831 of record NZ_CP162795.1, on the reverse strand, counting down.
GAATTCGGCGAACTGGGCATCGACGGTGAAATCCTCAAGCAGTGCTCCATCGGCTGCACCGAAGAAGAAGCCAACGGCCGCGTCTACGAGTTGGCCAATGGCTGCCTGTGCTGCACCGTGCAGGAAGAGTTCTTTCCAGTGATGCGCGAGTTGGTGGCCCGTCGCGGCGACCTCGACCATATCCTCATCGAAACCTCCGGCCTGGCCCTGCCAAAACCGTTGGTACAAGCCTTTCAGTGGCCGGAAATCCGCAGCGCCTGCACCGTCGACGCTGTGATCACCGTGGTCGACAGTCCGGCCGTGGCCGCCGGCACCTTCGCCGCTTTCCCGGACCAGGTGGATGCCCAGCGCAAGCTCGACCCGAACCTGGACCACGAGTCGCCGCTGCATGAGCTGTTCGCCGACCAACTGGCCAGCGCCGACCTGGTGATCCTCAACAAGAGCGACCTGATCAGCCCTGAAGACCTGGCCCGTGTGCGCCTGGAAGTCGCGGAAGAACTGCCGCCCGCGGTGAAGATCATTGAAGCCAGCAGCGGTCGTTTGCCGTTGGACGTGCTGATCGGCCTGGGTGCCGGCTCCGAAGAGCATATCGACGGTCGCCACAGTCATCACGACCATCACCATGACGGTGAAGACGATCATGACCATGATCACGACGCCTTCGACTCCATCTCCATCGACCTGCCGCAGGCCGATGAAGCGCTGCTGCTCGACGCCCTGACCCAGTTGGTGGTGCAACACGGCATCCTGCGCGTCAAAGGCTTCGCTGCGATTCCGAACAAGCCGATGCGCCTGCTGATCCAAGGGGTGGGTACGCGTTTCGACAAGCACTTCGACCGTGCCTGGGGCCCGGACGAAGCACGCATCACACGCTTGGTGCTGATCGGTCAGGACCTCGACGCGGCGGGCCTTGAAGCGCAACTGCGCGCAGCCCTCAGCGTTTAACCCATGCACCTGCTCAGGACCCAGCCCGGTGGTTTCGTCTCGGACGACAATATTGCCGACCTCGGACAAACCCCCGCTGATCTGGTGATCCTGTGCAGCGGCGATTCCAGCCTGGCGCTGCTGGCCGAAGCGGCCCAGCAGTTGCCGGACGATTACCCCAGCTTTCGCTTGGCCAACCCGATGCAGGTGCAGAACCATGCCTCGGTCGACCTGTATGTCGATGAGGTGCTGCGCCACGCCAAGGTCATCCTGATTTCCCTGCATGGTGGCATCGGTTATTGGCGTTACGGCATTGAGCGTCTGGTGGAATTGGCCGAGCGTGGCGTTCAACTGATTCTGGTGCCGGGGGATGATCGCCCGGACCCTGAGCTCAGCGGACTAAGTACCGTCGGCGCCGAAGAGCGTGATCGCCTCTGGCACTTCCTGCGCCAGGGCGGCCTGGGCAATGCCCTGGATTTCTATCGCTGCCTGGCCAGCACTTACCTGGGCCGTGATTACGCCTGGGCCGAGCCGCAAACCTTGCCGCGCACGGCGATTTATCACCCGCACCGTGCCAGCGCCCGGCTGAATGATTGGCAGGCCGACTGGAATGCCGAGTGGCCGGTGGCGGCGGTGTTGTTCTATCGCTCGCATTTGCAGGCAGCCAATACCGGTTTTATCGATGTGTTCTGCCAGCGCTTGCAGGCGGCGGGTCTCAACCCGTTGCCGATGGCGGTGGCCAGTTTGAAAGAACCCGGCTGCCTGGCGGTGGTCGAGGACCTGCTGGACGAGGTCGGCGCGGCGGTGATTCTCAACACCACCGGCTTCGCCCAGTCCAGCCCGGAAGCGCCGCACTTGCGGCCGTTTCGCCGCAATATCCCGGTGATCCAGGCGATCTGCGCCCAGGACAACCAGCCCGGCTGGGAAGCGAGCGACCAAGGTCTTGGCCCCCGCGACCTGGCGATGCACATTGCCTTGCCGGAGCTGGACGGGCGGATCATCAGCCGGCCGATCAGCTTCAAGGACCTGGCCTGGCGCAGTGAGCGCAGCCAGTCGGATGTGGTGTGCTACCGCGCCGCGCCGGAGCGCATGGATTTTGTTGCTGAGCTGGCGCGGCGCTGGGTCGAGTTGGCGCGAGTGCCGAATGGCGACAAGCGCATCGCGCTGATCCTCGCCAATTACCCGACCCGCGATGGTCGTATCGGCAATGGTGTCGGCCTGGATACGCCGGCGGCGGCGTTGAATATCCTGCGTGCCCTGCAGGCCGAAGGCTACCCGGTGCCGGATGCACTGCCGGAAAGCGGCACGGCACTGATCCACGCTTTGCTCGGCGGCGTTACCAATGACCTCGACAGCCTCGACCTGCGCCCCTGCCACCAAAGCCTGGGCCTGGAGGACTACGAGGCGATGTTCAGCCGCTTGCCCGCGGCCAATCGCCAGGCGGTGCTGGAGCGCTGGGGCACGCCTCATCACGACCCGATGTTCCGCGATGGCCGCATGATGGTCGCCGGCCTGCGCCTGGGCCTGACGTTCGTCGGTATTCAGCCGGCGCGGGGTTATCAGGTGGACGCCAGCGCCGTTTACCACGACCCGGACCTGGTGCCGCCCCACGGTTACCTGGCGTTCTACTTCTGGTTGCGCCACACCTACGGTGCCCACGGCGTGATCCATGTAGGCAAACATGGCAACCTTGAATGGTTGCCGGGCAAGGGCGTCGGCTTGTCGGAAAACTGCTGGCCCGATGCGCTGCTGGGGCCGCTGCCGAATATCTACCCGTTTATCGTCAACGATCCGGGCGAGGGCGCCCAGGCCAAGCGACGCACCCAGGCGGTGATCATCGATCACTTGATGCCGCCCCTGACCCGTGCCGAAACCTACGGCCCCCTGCGTAACCTTGAGCTGCTGGCGGACGAGTACTACGAAGCGCAACTGCTGGATCCGCGTCGCGCCCTGGAGTTGCAGAAAGACATCCTCAAGCTGGTGCGCGAAACCCGCATCGACCAGGAACTTGAGCTGGAGAGCGACGCCGACGCCGCCGTCTGGCTGCCGCGCCTGGACACGTACCTGTGCGACTTGAAAGAGTCGCAGATCCGCGATGGCCTGCACATCTTTGGCGAGTCGCCGGCAGGTCGCCTGCGTATCGATACTTTGCTGGCCTTGCTGCGCATCCCGCGTGGCGATGGCCGTGGTCCGCAATCGAGTCTGCTGCGTGTGTTGGCCAAGGCCTTTGACTTGGGCTTTGATCCGCTGGATTGCGCTTTGGCCGAGCCCTGGACCGGGCGCCGTCCCCAGGTCTTGCAGAAGATCGATGCGCAGTTGTGGCGCACCGCCGGCGATACCCGCGAGCGCCTGGAGCTGTATGCCGCGCGGCTGATCGAACAGGCGCTGGAGGGGCCGCTTGAACAGCTGGAAGAGCCCGGTTGGGAGGATGTGAAGGCCGTTATCGAAAGCCTGCGCATCGTGGTGGCGCCGCGTCTGGACGCTTGTGGCCCGGCGGAAATGTGTGGCTTGCTGGATGCCCTCAGTGGCCGTTTTGTGCCTGCCGGCCCAAGTGGCGCGCCGAGCCGCGGACGTTTGGATGTGCTGCCGACGGGTCGCAATTTTTTCACCGTCGACGTGCGCAACCTGCCCACTACCACGGCCTGGCGCATCGGCTTTCAATCCGCCAACCTGATTCTCGAGCGACATTTGCAAGACCACGGCGACCACCTGCGCCAACTCGGCCTGTCGGTATGGGGCACTGCCACCATGCGCACCGGCGGCGACGACATCGCCCAGGCCATGGCGCTGATGGGCGTGCGCCCGGTGTGGGCGACCGGCAGCCAACGGGTGGATGATTTTGAAATACTGCCGATCAGCCTGCTGGACCGCCCGCGTGTCGACGTGACCCTGCGTGTGTCCGGGTTCTTCCGCGATGCCTTCGCCAACCTGATCCGCCTGTTCGACGCCGCGGTGCAGGCAGTGGCGGCGCTGGATGAACCGGACGATATGAACCCGCTGGCCGCCAAGGTGCGCAGCGAGCGTGAGGCGTTGCTCACGTCTGGCCTGGACGCAGAAGCTGCGGCGAAACAAGCCGGTTGGCGCATTTTCGGCGCCAAGCCGGGCGCCTATGGTGCGGGCGTGCAGGGCGCGGTCGACGGTCGCCTGTGGCAAAGCCGTGAGGACTTGGCCGAGGTTTACCTCAACTGGGGCGGCTACGCCTATGGAGGTTCCGATGAAGGCGCCGCCGCCCGTGCGCAATTCGCTCAGCGCTTGAGCCAGGTGCAGGCGGTGCTGCAGAACCAGGACAATCGTGAGCACGACCTGCTGGATTCCAACGACTACTACCAATTCCAGGGCGGCATGCTCGCTGCCGTGGAAACCCTCAGCGGTGACAAGGCCGCCAGCTATCATGGTGACCACAGCCAACCGGACCTGCCGAAGATCCGCACTCTGAAGGAAGAGCTGAACCGGGTGATCCGTTCCCGCGCCGCCAACCCCAAGTGGATCGAAGGCGTGAAGCGCCATGGCTATAAAGGTGCATTCGAGATGGCGGCGACCGTGGACAACCTGTTCGCCTTCGACGCCACCACGGCACTGATTGACGATCACCAATACGCACTGTTGGCCGACGCCTACCTGCTCGACCCCGACACCCGCGCCTTTGTGCAACAGCACAACCCCGATGCACTGCGCGACATGACCGAGCGCATGCTCGAAGCCCAGCAGCGGGGCATGTGGCAGGAGCCGGGGGCGTATCGCGAAGCGTTGGAAAACCTGTTGCTGGATATAGAAGAGGACGGCTAAAGGCGGGCTCGTTGTGGTGAGCAGGCTTGTGTCGCAGAATTTGAAGAGGGATCGCATGACTGATATTCCCCATTTCCCGCTGTCCGCCGTAGTCGGCGCCGATGACCTGAAACTGGCGCTGTGCCTGACTGCCATCGACCCGAAGATCGGCGGTGTGCTGATCGAAGGTCCGCGCGGCATGGCCAAGTCGACCTTGGCGCGCGGTTTGGCGGACCTGTTGGCCAGTGGTCAGTTCGTGACGTTGCCTTTGGGCGCCACCGAAGAGCGCCTTGTGGGCACGCTGGACCTGGACGCCGCGTTGGGCGAGGGGCGGGCGCAGTTCTCACCCGGGGTCTTGGCGAAGGCCGATGGCGGCGTATTGTACGTCGATGAGGTCAACCTGCTGCCCGACCACTTGGTGGATGTGCTGCTGGACGTGGCCGCCAGCGGCACCAACCTGATCGAGCGCGATGGTATTTCCCATCGCCATTCGGCGCGCTTCGTGCTGATCGGCACCATGAATCCGGAGGAAGGTGAGTTGCGACCGCAACTGCTCGACCGTTTCGGTTTCAACGTGGCGTTGAGTGGGCAGACCTTGCCGGTCGAGCGTGGGCAGATCATTCGTCGTCGCCTGGATTTCGACAGCGACCCGGCGGCGTTCTGCGCACAATGGGATGAGTCGCAGGCAGCCTTGCGAGAGCGCTGCACTCAGGCGCGGGCGCGGCTGGATGCCATCGCGCTGGACGATGAGACGCTGGCTCGGATCACCGAACGGTGCTTCGCTGCGGGCGTCGACGGGTTGCGTGCGGACCTGGTCTGGTTGCGCGGCGCTCGGGCCCATGCCGCCTGGCGGGGTGCCCATGCTATCGGCGAGGAAGATATTGAAGCTGTGGCGGAGTTTGCCTTGCGCCATCGCCGCCAAGAGCAGGCCACTCCATCGAGCCCACCGAGTGAAGGGCAATCGCCCAAGTCCTCCGACGCTTCCCCAGGCCAAGGCCAATGGGGTGACATGCCCGCACCGGCCTTGCCCACGGGCGCACGCCGGGAAATCCCCACCTGGCCAAAAAAGCCCTAGGCATTCGCCCCCGACCTGACGCGGGGGCGGATGCCCGCCCCAACGCGGGGCAACTGGACAGAGGCAGGCACGGCAAGGCGCGCAGCGCGAAACAGGGCTCGATCAATTGGCCGGGCACCTTGCTCGGTGGGCGCCCGCGAACCCGTGAGGATCTGCTTTATCACCTGCGCAGTCGTTCGGCCCCCGCGTTGTGGCTGGTGATTGTCGATGCGTCGGCGTCCACCCGGCGACATCACGCGCTTTCCGACGCCAAGGGCGTGTTGGCGCAGTTGTTTGATGATGCCTACCGCCAGCGGGCACGGATGGCGTTGTTGACGGCCAGCGGGCATTCGCCCAACTGGCAGGTCCAGGGATTGAAGGCGGCGAAGGGCTTGGCGGGTTGGCTGGACCAGTTGGGCGCGGGCGGCGGCACGCCATTACTCGCGGCGCTTGTAGAGGCCAGGCATTGGCTGGCACTGCGGCGTGCGCGTTACCCGGCTGAGCAACGGCGGTTGCTGGTGATCACTGACGGACGACTCAAGGATATCGCCGGGTTACCGTTGCTGGAGTGCCCTGGCGTGCTGGTGGATATCGAGCGTGGGCCGATCAGGTTGGGTCGGGCTCAAGAGTTGGCGGCTGGGTTGCAGCTGGATTATCGGCATATCGATGACTTGTAGCGCCTGGACGATCGCTTTCGCAGGCAAGCCAGCTCCCACATTTGATCGGCGGTGCAGTCAAAGTGTGGCCGCTGGCTTGCCTGCGATAAGGCCCTCCAATACACCAAAAATCCTTCAGCCAGCCCCCGGCACATTCGGCCAAAGGTCCGCCACCAGAAACAGCCGCTCAGCTTCCTCCCAATCCTCACCCACCTGCACCAGCCGCACCAGCAACTGCGCCGGGGCCATGGGGTCCAGGTCGGCCAGCCAGCCTTGCATCTGCGCCTCGCTCCACACCTGATCCGCCGGGTAATGCGCCGGCGCCAGCCACGCATGCCGGGGCAGGGGTTGCCAGCGGCCCGGCTGGCTGAGGCTGACAAACGCTTGCCAATCGCGCTGATGCAACCAGCGCCCACGCAGGTGCTGCGGATGGGCGCCGACGGGGGCTTGAGCCTGGCCGGGCCAGGGGTAGAGGAGATAACCGCCCAGCCACAAATGCGCATCGAATTGCTGTATATCCAGCGCCGCCAACGCCTCGCGGCTTTCCGCACGCGCTGATATCGGCAGTTGATGCTGGGCCAGATGAGCCAGTTTGCGGTCCAACCGATCATGGCAACCTGGCCCCAGCCATTGCGCCGTGTCCTGGCCGTTGCCATCCTGTGGCCCAAGATAAAGTTTGATCGCCAGCTCCAGGTGATGCACCCCATCGCGGTCGCGCAGCACCATGTCCAATTCGCCGAGGGTATGCCCGGCACGCCGGATCGGCAGGTTGGCGGCCAGCAATTCCACGCCCGGCGCATGCTGCACCGCGAACTGCCACAGGCGTTCGTAATAGAGGCCCAGGCGCCGCGTGCGTGACAGGCTGAGCCATTGCTGCAAGGCGCCGCTGTCCTGATCAAGTTGGCGCAGCCAGCGTTCCAGTTGATGCGGTGCCTGCACCCAATCGCTGCCGGCCAGCGGGTGGCGTTGCGGCCACGGCGTGTGCGCGAGCATCGGCGGGGCGAGCATCACCCACGCCAGGTCGCGCACTTCGGGGTGGCGCAGCTGTCGGGGCAGGGTGTGCAGATCCGGGAACACAGTCATGGTCCGAGCATAGCCGTTTAAAGGTTGCATGGGTGGCTGAGAACTATTGTCATCAAGGCTTCATGGCGACAAAGGATTTTGCCTGGGGCGGCCTTTCGCCCATAATCCTTCTTTTTGCCACACCCCACATCCCGCAGGAGCCCCATGGAGCAATTTCGCAATATCGGCATTATCGGTCGCCTGGGCAGTACCCAGGTGTTGGACACCGTCCGCCGGCTGAAAAAATTCCTGCTGGAACGCCATCTGCATGTGATCCTCGAAGACACCATCGCTGAAATCCTCCCCGGCCACGGCCTGCAGACTTCATCGCGCAAGATGCTCGGCGAAGTCTGTGACATGGTGATTGTGGTCGGTGGCGATGGCAGCCTGCTGGGTGCGGCCAGGGCCTTGGCTCGGCATAACGTGCCGGTGCTGGGGATCAACCGTGGCAGCCTGGGGTTCCTCACCGATATCCGCCCCGATGACCTGGAAGTCGAAGTGGCCAAGGTGCTCGACGGCCATTACCTGGTGGAAAACCGCTTCCTGCTGCAAGCTGAAGTGCGTCGCCACGGCGAAGCCATCGGCCAGGGCGATGCCTTGAATGACGTGGTGCTGCACCCCGGCAAGTCCACGCGGATGATCGAGTTCGAGCTCTATATAGACGGCCAGTTCGTGTGCAGCCAGAAGGCCGACGGCCTGATCGTTGCCACGCCTACCGGCTCCACGGCCTACGCGCTGTCGGCGGGCGGCCCGATCATGCATCCCAAGCTGGATGCCATTGTGATCGTGCCGATGTACCCCCATATGTTGTCGAGCAGGCCTATTGTGGTCGATGGCAACAGTGAGCTGAAAATCGTGGTGTCCAAAGACATGCAGATCTACCCCCAGGTGTCGTGTGACGGGCAGAACCATTTCACCTGCGCCCCCGGTGACACCATCACCGTGAGCAAGAAGGCACAGAAGTTGCGGTTGATCCACCCGCTGGACCACAACTACTACGAAGTGTGCCGCACCAAGCTGGGCTGGGGCAGCCGCTTGGGGGGTGGAGGCGACTGATGCTCGATCCCGCGCGTAGCTACGACCTGATTGGTGACGTGCACGGTTGCGCCCATACCCTTGAGCACCTGCTCGACCTGTTGGGCTACCACAAGCAGGGCGGCACCTGGCGTCACCCGTCGCGCATGGCGGTGTTCCTCGGCGATATCATCGACCGTGGCCCGCGCATCCGCGAGGCCTTGCACATCGTCCACGACATGGCCGAGGCCGGCCAGGCACTTTGCATCATGGGCAACCATGAGTTCAACGCCCTGGGCTGGACCACGCCCGCACCGCCAGGCAGTGGCAAACAGTTCGTGCGCGAGCACAACCCACGGCACGCGCGGTTGATCCACGAGACCCTGACCCAATTCGAACAGCACCCGGCCGACTGGCACGACTTCCTCGGCTGGTTCTACGACATGCCGCTGTTTGTCGATGCCGGACGCTTCCGCGTGGTGCACGCCTGCTGGGATAACGGCTTTATCGACCCGTTGCGCGCGACTTTTCCGGACGGATGCATCGACCAGCATTTCCTGCAGGCCGCCGCCGTACCGGGCAGTTTTGCCTGTAATGCGTTCGACCGCCTGCTGCGTGGCACCGACATGCGCCTGCCGGATGGCTTGACGCTGACCGGTGGCGATGGCCTGACGCGCTCATTCTTCCGCACCAAGTTCTGGGAAGACGACCCCAAGACCTACGGCGATATCGTGTTCCAGCCCGACGCCTTGCCGGAACCGGTGGCGCGTACGCCGTTGTCGTCCACCGAAAAGAATTCCCTGCTGCGCTACGGCGTCGACGAACCCTTGCTGTTCGTCGGCCATTACTGGCGCAGCGGCAAACCGGCGCCGATCCGACCGAACCTGGCCTGCCTGGACTACAGCGCAGTGCTGTATGGCAAGCTGGTGGCCTACCGTCTGGATCAGGAGACGTGGCTGGATCCGAATAAATTCGTATGGGTCGACGTTGAGCGGCCCGAGGTCATCAAATGAGTGCTGTGGCGGTATTACGCTTACCCTTGAGCGTCGACCTGGGCGGCTTTGTCCTGCTGCTGCAACGTATGCAAGTCCCCCATCGTGTCAGTGAAGAGGCGGGTGAGCAGGTGTTGTGGGTGCCCGAGAACATCAGCAACGACGTGCGCGTACTGTACCAACGCTTTCCTGCCGGTGACCCGGACCAGCAACTGGATATTCCCGAGCAGGCTCCGGTCAAGCGGCCCGGGTTCATTCAGCAACTGCGGCACAGCCCGTTGACCGCTTTGGTGCTGCTGGCAAGTATTATTGTTGGCGCCGTGACCTTGCTCGGTGAAAACCTGCAAGCCATGAGCTGGCTGACGTTCCTGCCATTTCGCATCGTCGGCGAGTACATCCAGTTCACGCCGCTGGCCGAAAGCCTGGCGGCGGGGCAGTGGTGGCGTCTGGTCACCCCGATGCTGATCCACTTCGGCATCCTGCACCTGGCCATGAACGGCATGTGGTACTGGGAACTGGGCCGGCGCATCGAAGCGCGCCAGGGCAGCATCAACTTGCTGGGCCTGACCCTGTTGTTCAGCCTGGTGTCCAACTACGCTCAATATGCTTATGGCGGCCCCGGCCTGTTCGGTGGGTTGTCCGGCGTGCTGTATGGCCTGCTCGGGCATTGCTGGATTTTTCAATTATTGTCGCCTAACCCGGCCTATCGCTTGCCCCGCGGGGTGCTGGTGATGATGCTGGTATGGCTGCTGCTCTGCCTGTCGGGGCTGGTCTCGATGATCGGTTTCGGCGAAATCGCCAACGCTGCCCATGTCGGCGGCCTGGTTATCGGTTGCCTGACGGGTTTGCTGGGTGGGCTATACAGCCGCCGCAAAGCGTCTATTTGATAAGGAAGAGCCTTATGTCCTCTTTTGCTGAAATGATCGAAAACATCACGCCGGACATCTACGAGAGCCTCAAGCTCGCCGTGGAGATCGGCAAATGGTCCGATGGCCGCAAGCTCTCTGCCGAACAGCGCGAACTGTCGTTGCAGGCCATGATCGCCTGGGAAATCCAGAACCTGCCGGAAGACCAGCGCACCGGCTACATGGGCCCGCAGGAATGTGCGTCCAAGTCCGCGCCGGTGCCGAACATCCTGTTCAAGTCGGATGCGATCCATTGATTGAAATTGGTCGCGGTGCAGTCAGCAAAATGTCGGCGCAACTCGGTGAGCCGACCGTTCAATATGCGTTTCGCCTAGGCGATGCCGAGGTACCGGTCAATCCATTGATCGGTACTCACGTGCGCCTGGAATACCTCGGTGCCATTCATTGCAGCCATTGCGGCCGCAAGACCAAGACCAGCTTCAGCCAGGGTTACTGCTACCCGTGCATGACCAAGCTGGCCCAGTGTGACCTGTGCATCATGAGCCCCGAGCGTTGCCATTACGATGCCGGCACCTGCCGTGATCCGGGCTGGGGCGAAAAATTCTGCATGACCGACCACGTGGTGTACCTGGCGAACTCGTCGGGGATCAAGGTTGGCATCACCCGCGCCACCCAGTTGCCGACGCGCTGGCTGGACCAGGGCGCAAGCCAGGCGCTGCCGATCATGCGCGTGGCGACGCGCCAGCAGTCCGGGTTCGTCGAAGACCTGTTCCGCAGTCAGGTGGCCGACAAAACCAACTGGCGCGCGCTGCTCAAGGGCGACGCCCAAGCGGTCGACCTCAAGCAGGTGCGCGATGAGCTGTTCGCTTCCTGCGCCGAAGGCTTGCTCGGTTTGCAGGAACGCTTTGGCCTGCAGGCCATCCAACCGGTGACCGACATCGAACCGATCGAAATCCGCTACCCGGTGGAGCAGTATCCGGCCAAGATCGTCAGCTTCAACCTGGACAAGAACCCGATTGCCGAAGGCACGCTGCTGGGGATCAAGGGCCAATACCTGATCTTCGACACCGGCGTTATCAATATTCGTAAGTACACGGCCTACCAGCTCGCCGTGCATCAGTAGAAGGATGCCACCCATGCGCACCGAACAACCGAAGATGATTTACCTGAAGGACTATCAGGCGCCGGACTACCTGATCGAAGAGACGCACCTGACCTTCGAGTTGTTCGAGGACCACAGCCTGGTCCACGCGCAGCTGCTGATGCGCCGCAACCCTGAGCGCGGCGCGGGGTTGCCGCCGTTGGTGCTGGATGGACAACAGCTGGAATTGTTGAGCGTGAACCTTGCCGATCAGGCACTCGGCCCAGATGACTACCAACTGACCGACAGCCACCTGACGGTCCAGCCGAAAAGTGCGAGTTTTACCCTGGACACCACGGTAAAAATCCACCCGGAAACGAACACCGCCCTGGAAGGCCTGTACAAGTCCGGCAGCATGTTCTGCACCCAGTGCGAGGCCGAAGGTTTCCGCAAGATCACTTACTACCTCGACCGCCCGGACGTGATGAGTACCTTCACCACCACGGTCATCGCCGAACAGCATCGCTACCCGATCCTGCTGTCCAACGGCAACCCGATCGCCAGCGGTCCTGGCGAAGACGGCCGCCACTGGGCAACCTGGGAAGACCCGTTCAAGAAGCCGGCGTACCTGTTTGCCCTGGTTGCAGGTGACCTGTGGTGTGTCGAAGATACGTTCACCACCATGACTGACCGTGTCGTAGCGCTGCGCATCTACGTCGAGCCGGAAAACATCGACAAGTGCCAGCACGCGATGACCAGCCTGAAGAAGTCCATGCGCTGGGACGAAGAAACCTATGGTCGCGAGTACGATCTCGACATCTTCATGATCGTGGCGGTGAACGACTTCAACATGGGCGCCATGGAAAACAAGGGCCTCAACATCTTCAACTCCAGTGCGGTGCTGGCCCGTGCCGAAACCGCTACCGACGCCGCGCACCAGCGGGTCGAGGCGATCGTCGCCCACGAATACTTCCACAACTGGTCGGGTAACCGCGTGACCTGCCGCGACTGGTTCCAGCTGTCGCTCAAGGAAGGCTTCACCGTGTTCCGTGATTCGGGCTTCTCCGCCGACATGAACTCGGCCACGGTCAAGCGCATCCAGGACGTGGCGTACTTGCGCACCCACCAGTTCGCCGAAGACGCCGGCCCGATGGCCCACGCGGTGCGGCCGGACAGCTTCATCGAAATCTCCAACTTCTATACCCTGACCGTGTATGAAAAAGGCTCCGAAGTGGTGGGCATGATCCACACCTTGCTCGGTGCCGAAGGCTTCCGCAAAGGCAGCGATCTGTACTTCGAACGCCATGATGGCCAGGCCGTGACCTGCGACGACTTCATCAAGGCCATGGAAGACGCCAACGGCGCCGACCTGACGCAGTTCAAGCGCTGGTACAGCCAGGCCGGCACGCCACGTCTGGCGGTGAGCGAGTCCTACGATGCGGTGGCCAAAACCTACAGCCTGACCTTCCGCCAGAGCTGCCCGGAAACCCCGGACAAGGCGGAAAAACTGCCGTTCGTGATCCCTGTGGAATTGGGCTTGCTGGACGCTAAGGGCAGCAGTATGGCCTTGCGCCTGGCCGGTGAAGCGACCGCTGGCGCTACGTCGCGCGTGATCTCGGTGACCGAGGCCGAGCAGACCTTCACGTTCGTTGATATCCCTGAGCAACCGTTGCCTTCGCTGCTGCGCGGGTTCTCTGCGCCGGTCAAGCTGAGTTTCCCGTACAACCGCGATCAACTGATGTTCCTGATGCAGCATGACAGCGACGGTTTCAACCGCTGGGATGCCGGCCAGCAGTTGTCGGTGCAGGTGTTGCAGGAACTGATTGCCCAGCATCAACAGGGCCAGGCGTTGCACATGGATCAGCGCTTGATCACCGCGCTGCGCAGCGTGTTGAGCGACGAAAGCCTGGACCAGGCGATGGTTGCGGAGATGCTGTCGCTGCCGGGTGAAGCCTACCTGACCGAAATCAGCGAGGTGGCGGATGTGGATGCCATCCACGCCGCCCGCGAGTTTGCGCGCAAGCAATTGGCGGATAACCTGCATGAAGCCCTGTGGCTGCGTTACCAGGCCAATCGCGAGCTGTCCAAGCAAACGCCGTACGTGGCGGCCGCCGAGCACTTCGCCCGTCGCGCATTGCAAAACATCGCGCTGTCGTACCTGATGCTCAGCGGCAAGCCGGAAGTGTTGGCGGCGACTCTCGAGCAGTTCGACACCAGCGACAACATGACCGAGCGCCTGACCGCGCTGGCGGTGCTGGTGAATTCGCCGTTCGAAGCGGAGAAGGCCCAGGCCCTGGCGGTGTTTGCCGAGAACTTCAAGGACAACCCGTTGGTCATGGACCAGTGGTTCAGCGTGCAGGCCGGCAGCACCTTGCCGGGCGGGCTGGCGCGCGTGAAGGCGTTGATGGAACACCCGGCGTTCAACATCAAGAACCCCAACAAGGTGCGCGCCTTGATGGGGGCCTTTGCCGGGCAGAACCTGATCAACTTCCACGCGGCGGACGGTTCGGGTTATCGCTTCCTGGCGGACCTGGTGATCGAGTTGAATGGTTTCAATCCGCAGATCGCTTCGCGGCAGTTGGCGCCGTTGACCCGCTGGCGCAAATACGACAGCGCACGCCAGGCGCTGATGAGGGCAGAGCTGGAGCGCATTCGGTCGTCTGGTGAGCTGTCGAGCGATGTGTTCGAAGTGGTCAGCAAGAGCCTGGCTTAAGCTGGAGCGATGAATAAAAAACGGCCTGTTCGACAGGCCGTTTTTTTTCGCCTCAGATAACCGGCGGGCGAGGGGAGTCCAGGCCGATATCGATGGGGAAACGCTCGGCGATGATGCCGTGCGGTACACCCAGTGGTATGGCGCTGGCGTGGTCGAGGCGGGTGACGTGCTCGGCCGACAATTGCACATTCAACGCGCCCAAGGTGCTGTCCAGTTGAGCGCGAGTGCGCGAACCCAGGATCGGGATCAGTGCGGTGGTGGAGCGGCGCGCCTTTTCCCGTAGCCAGCCGATGGCAACGTGGGTCGGGGAGGCTTCAACTTCGGCGGCGACCGCCAGCAGGGTATCCAGCACGGCGGTTTCACGGGCGCTGTGTTCGGCGTGCACCAGGATCCCAAGTTTGTTGGCGCGGTTGTCGTCCTGGGTGTTGCGGTACTTGCCTGTCAGGAAGCCACCGCCGAGGGGCGACCACAGTGTGGCAGCCAGGCCCAGGGCTTCGGCCATCGGCAGCAATTCGCGGTCGGCGGTGCGCTCGACCAGACTGTATTCCACCTGGATGCCGATGATCGGCGCGAAGTTGCGCACTTCGGCCAGCAGGTCGGCGCGGGCAATACGCCAGGCGGGAAAGTTGGAAAGGCCGGCGTAGTGGATCTTGCCGGCGCGGACCAGGTCGTCGAGGCCGCGCAGGATCTCTTCCATGGGCGTGACGTTGTCGCTCATGTGCGCCCAGAGCAGGTCGATCCGGTCGGTGTTCAGGCGTTTGAGGCTGTCTTCCACCGAGCGAACCAGGTTCTTGCGATTGTTGCCCAGCCTGATCGTGCCTTCATCCGATGGCTGGGAGCGCAAGGTGTACTTGGTGGCCACCACCAGGTTGTCACGCTCGGTGGCAATAAACTCACCCAGCAGTTT
Source organism: Pseudomonas sp. H3_E07 (assembly GCF_054668895.1). Lineage (NCBI taxonomy): Bacteria > Pseudomonadati > Pseudomonadota > Gammaproteobacteria > Pseudomonadales > Pseudomonadaceae > Pseudomonas > Pseudomonas sp. H3_E07. Next base: position 174,797 of record NZ_CP162795.1, on the reverse strand, counting down.
TTCGGCCTGGCCGAACTGGTAGCCGTTGGCGGTATCGAGAAAGTTGCCGCCGGCCTCAAGGTAGCCGTCGAAGATTTGTTTGGCTTCATCGCGTTCGGCGCCATGGCCCCAGCCCGTACCGAAATTAGCGGTGCCCAAGGCCAGTTCAGACACCTGCAGACCGCTGCGGCGGCCAAAGACTTTACTGCGCATAGAAGGACTCCTGAGGCTGTGATGGTTAATACATGTTTATCAACATGTATTAAATATGATGCTGGTAATGTATTCGGTCAAGAGGCTTTTTCACTGCTGACGTTTTCTGACAGGGGGCTCTGCTAAGCTGCATCACTTTTTTTCTCGGCAGGCATTCCCGTGTCGCGCACCACTCGTCTACTGACTTTGCTCCAGGCCTTGCGGGGCAAGAAACGCCCGGTGACTGCTGCCGTGCTGGCGGCGCAGCTAGAGGTGTCCGAGCGTACGCTTTACCGCGACATTGCCGAATTGACTGCATTGGGCGCGCCGATTTTCGGCGAGGCGGGGGTTGGATATGTGTTGCGAAGCGGCCTGTTTCTGCCGCCTTTGATGCTGAACGCCGAGGAAACCGAGGCTATCGTGCTCGGCTTGCGTTACGTGGATCAGCGCGGTGATGACGTGCTCAGCCGCGCCGCCGCCAATGCTTTGGCGAAAATCGCCGACGTGCTCGACCCGGCCGCTCAGGAAGCCTTGCGCAACCCAACGGTATTGCCCGGCCCGCCAGGGTTCGGTTATCCGGAAAACCGCGTACCCCTCAACGTGTTTCGCGAAGCCATTCGCAGCCAGGCCAAATTGCAGATCGATTACGCAGACGCCAGCCAGACCCAGAGCCAACGTCTGATTTGGCCCCTGGCCTTAGGGTTCTTGAACGAAGTGCGGGTGATCGTCGCCTGGTGTGAATTGCGTGGCGCGTATCGCACCTTCCGCACCGACCGCGTGGCGAGTGCCCAAGCCCATGGCGAGCGTTATCCGGGGCGGCGCAGTGATTGGCTACGGGCCTGGCGCAAGCTGATGGAACAGAATGAGGACGGGCCGTTTACTCCTGACAAAAACTGACACAACCCTGGCTTAGCATGGCGTCACCAATCACCTACAAAGGAGCTGTGCCATGTCTATTCCCGAGTTGGCGCCGGCCATCATGGCCTACCTCGAGGCGGCCAACAGCCGTGACACCTCGGCTGTCGCCGATTGTTTTGCCGACGACGCCAATGTGTTCGATGAGGGGCAGCATCAAGTCGGCACCGTTGCCATCGCGCGCTGGATGGAAGACACCGCGCGCCGTTACCAGCCGCGGGTCGAAGTGCTCAAGGTGCAACACCGAACGGGCAAGGTGCTGGTCAGTAATGTGGTGTCTGGCAATTTTCCCGGAAGCCCGTTGGAGCTGCGCTACACCTTTCGATTGAACGAGCAGGGTAAGATTTCGCGACTGGATATTTCCCTGTAGGTCATACTGGCGGGCATGACTTTCGACTCGCCCCGCGCTGCCTACCAATACGCCATTGCTCAACCGGGCTTCGTTGCCGACGACGCTCAGCGTCGAGCGGTCGACGCGCTGCAAGCCTGCCATGAAGCCCTACATCGGGGGCGTGCGCCAATCATCGGCGTCTACCTGTGGGGGCCAGTGGGGCGTGGCAAGACCTGGCTGATGGACCAGTTCTACCAGAGCCTGCGGGTGCCTGCGCGGCGCCAGCACTTTCATCACTTCATGGCGTGGGTGCATCAACGGCTGTTCCAACTGACAGGCACCCATGACCCCTTGCAGGCCCTGGCGCGCGAGCTGAGCCAGGAGGTGCGCGTGCTGTGCTTCGATGAGCTGTTCGTCAATGACATCGGTGACGCGATCATCCTGGGACGCTTGTTTCAGGTGATGTTCGAGGAAGGCGTGGTGATGGTCTGCACGTCGAATCAACCGCCTGGGCAGTTGTACGCCGATGGCTTCAACCGGGAGCGTTTTTTGCCGGGCATTGCGGCAATAGAACAGCATATGCAGGTGGTGGCCGTGGACGGCGAAAAGGACCACCGCTTGGACCCGGGCGTGGCGTTTCAGCGCTATTGGGTCAATCAACCCGACGCGCTGGCCGGTGTATTCAAGCAATTGGCGCAAGGGCAGGCGGTGCAGAGTGGGCCGGTGACTGTCGGTCATCGCTCGATCATCGCGCAGCAGTCCAGCGACACAGTGCTCTGGTGCAATTACGCGGACCTGTGCGAGCAACCCCTCGCGGCGATGGATTTCATGTTGCTGTGCGATCGCTTCAAGGCGATCCTGTTGGGTGAAGTGCCCAACCTCAGTGCGCAAAAACGCCCCGGCCGGATCGCCCGAGGTACCGAAGATGGCGCACAGCGCGTGGAGGCGGGTGATCGCGAGTTGCCGCAATTGTCGGTGCACGATGACAGTGTGCGTCGTTTCATCGCCCTGGTGGACGAGTGCTACGACCGCAAGGTGCCATTGTTCATCGAGGCGCGGGTACCTCTGGAGTGTCTTTATACCGAGGGTTACCTGGAGTTTGCGTTCCGTCGGACATTGAGCCGCCTGCGGGAAATGCAGTTGCTGCGTTTCGCCTGAGGGCGTGTGAAAAAACACAGGAATCGGCTGATTGTCGGCTTTCAACGGCACAGCCTTGGCGCTTTCATGCGCATTTTTGTAGTTAATCTCCTTCATCTGTGTCCGGCTCCACGCTTACAATCGTGCCCCTATAGGGAGCCGATTCCCTTGTAGTCGTGATTGAGGACGGAAATGGACACCCCAGATATCCTGGTGCTGCAAGCCAGCTATACCAATCCCGTGCATGCGCAAGCCATTGGCCGCGTGCTCAACCATTACGCCGAGGACCCGATGGGCGGTGGCCACAGCCTGCCTGCCGATCTTCTGGAGCAGTTGCCGGGCGAGCTGGCCAAGCGACCTCATGCCTTCAGCGTGCTGGCGTTTGTGGGAGGGGAGCCGGCAGGTCTGGTGAATTGTTTTGAAGGGTTTTCCACATTTGCCTGCCGTCCGCTGGTCAATGTCCATGACGTGGTTGTGATGGATGCGTTTCGGGGGCTGGGGTTGAGCCAGAAAATGCTGTTGAAGGTCGAGGAAATCGCCCGTCAGCGGGGCTGCTGCAAAATCACCCTGGAGGTGCTGGAGGGCAATGCGGTGGCTCAGTCGGCCTATCGCAAGTTCGGTTTTGATGACTCGATATTTGATCCAGCCCACGGGCGCATGTTGTTCTGGAGCAAACCGCTTTAATCAATCACAGGCAAAAAAAGGCGCCATTAATTAAATGGCGCCAAGTTCACCTTAGCCATAGGAGCAGGATGGTAAAGGGCCGTGCGGTTAACGCAGTTGAATCAAGTGTTCGGTAGTTCCTCGGCGGTAGATTGACCGGCTGCCTCTTTCTTCGCGTTCTTCCCATCAGCCTGCGCGGTTTGTTCTGCAGTGCCGTGAGTCTTTTGCTGCATGAACGTGAAGTTGTTGTAGAACTCCTTCGAGCGCTCGGAACCACCTTCGGCGAAGGCGGCGGCGGAGGTCAGGGTCATCAGGCTGGCAAGCACCAGGGTCGAGAGTTTCATGGCAGTATTCCCATTAAGAGTGATCGGTATCCGCTCTGTCCTTGATCAGATTCATGGGGCGAGTTTGAGGTGAGTTTATTAAGTAGGAATTAACTCGGAAAAAACCGCGAAGTTAACAATTTCGTTAACTTCGGGTTAAAAGATCTTACAGCTTCCAGTCCAATGCCAGAGTGATCGAACGAGGGTCACCCCAATACACGCCATTGTAAAAACCGACACGTTCGTAATATTTTTTATCAAATAGATTGTTGACGTTAATGGATGCCGAAACATGTTCGTCAAACTGGTAGCGCGACATCAGGTTGACCACGGTGTAGGCCTGCTGGGTGATCTTGGTCGGAGTCGTGATGAGGTCGCCGTCCTGGTTCCGGCCACCCGTTGGACGCCCGGCAAATTTGTAGAACTCGCTCTGCCAATTGACCGCGCCACCTACCGTCAACCCTCGCCATTCACCCGGCAGGCGATAGGCTGTCGACATCTTCAGCAGGTTCATCGGCTGATCGGTGTTGTTGCGTTGCTTATCGCCGTTGACCGAGTGGGTGTACGTGTAGCCTGCGGTGAGATTCCAGTCGGGCATCACTTCGCCTGACACCTCGACTTCAAAGCCCTGCACCTTGTTGCCTTTACCACCGGATTTATAGAACTGCTCGCGGGTCACCGGGTCGGGTGGCGCGGCGTTGTCGAGTTCGGCCACGTTATCCTGGGTGCTCCAGAAGTACGCGGTGGCCAGGTTCAACCGCTCGTTCAGCAGGCTGCCCTTGAGGCCGATTTCGTAGTTGCTGCCCACCACCGGTTCCAGGTATTTCTTGCTGGCGTCGCGTTCGTCCTGCGGGTTGAAGATATCGGTGTAGCTGGCATACACCGTGTATTGCGGTGTCAGGTCGTAGAGTAGCCCGGCGTAGGGCGTCCACATGTCGTTGTGGGTCTGGCGGGTTTTGGGTTCGGGGATACGCTGGTTATTGGCGTCATAGTCAACAGGGGTGCTTTCGATTTCCCAGCTGCCATACCGGCTGCCCAGTACCGCGTGAAGCCTGTCGGTCAGGCTCAGTCGAGTGGCCAGATACCCGGCTTTTTGTTGTTTGCTTGAGTGTGGGCCCTTGAGCCCAGTGGTACGGTCGGGGAACTTGACGATACCGCCCATATCTTGCCAATCAGGGATGGTTTCGTAGCCTTCGGGTGTGCTGTAACGCTGGTAGGGCGAGGAATCCCGCTGCTCCGACTCCCCATACCCCACCATCAATTCATGCTCGCGCCCCAGCAGTGTGTAGGTGCCGGCGAGGTTGAAGTCCACGGCATCCATTTTCGACGTGCCGACCATCTGGTTGGTCCAGGCGGTCATGCCGCTGCCGTCCGGATTCGGGAAGCCCGCGCCGCCGTAATAGACCTTGCCGTCGGTATCGCTCTGTCGGTGGGTGTAGGCGGCTTTCAGGCGCCAGTCCTCGGACAGTTTGTGGTCAAGGGAGGCAAAGGTGGTCTTGTCCTTCAGCGGCCAGGAGCTCCAGTCGGTGGCCATATTGGCGGAGCGTGACAGGCGGGCCTTGCCGCCATCGCTGTTCCAGTAGGGCAGTGTGCCCCATGAGGTGCCCTGAACATGCTTGTTCTGATAATCGAAGCCTACGGCTACCACGGTATCGTCTGTCAGGTCGGCCTCGAGAATGCCGTAGCCGACTTCCCTTTGCAGAGCGTAGTTGTCGCGAAAGGATTGGCTGTCGCGGTAAGCCATCACGGTACGTCCGCGCAGGCGCCCGTCAAATGCCAGCGGGCCGCCCACATCCAGGTAACTGTAGTAGTTGTCATGGCTGGCGCCGCTGACGCCGGCCTTGGCTTGCCACTGTGAAGTCGGGCGTTTGCGGATCATGTTGACCGTGGCCGAGGGATCGCCTGCACCGGTAGTCAGGCCGGTCGCACCGCGTACCACTTCGATACGGTCGTAGATGATGGTGTCGGCGTCTGACTTCATGCGCCCGAATGTATTGAGCATGCCATCCACCTGGAAATTGTTGATGGAGTAACCGCGCGATGAGTAGCCGGCGCGGTCCGAATCCAGGTGTTGGACGGTCACCCCGGTGGTCTGGCGCAGCGCATCGGTCAATGTATTGAGATTGAAATCATCCATCTGCTGGCGAGTGATCACCGAGATGGATTGCGGGGTGTCTTTGACCGACAGGTTCAGGCGGGTGGCGGTGCTCATGGAACCGGTGGTGTAGGCCCCGGTGTGCTCGGTGGTGGCACCCAGGCCTTCGGCGGTGATACTGGTGGCACCGAGTTCGAGGGCGTTGTTTTCGGGGTCGGTTTCAGCCAGCAGATCCGGGCTTGCTACCACAGTGAACAGGCCGAGGGTGAAGGTCATGGAACGCGTAAAGGGCGCGAACATCGCGGAAGACTCCTTGTCGTCTTTGCAGCCTTCTCAGTAAAAGAAGGCCTTGGCTCAAAGACGAAAGGAGGCGCGGAACTTTAGGGTTAAACGAGAATGATTGTTATCTTTCTATTGCAAGGGCTCTTGTAGCACCACGTCGGTGGTGCGCTTTTTCGGCTTGATCAGGCTGAAGTCGATCAGGCCTTTCTGCTGACGCTCGTAGGGGTTGCCGATCATCAAGGGGCGAGGCGTGAAGCTGTCGCTGACCAGGCTCTTGCTGCGGTCCCATTCATCGAAACTCAGGCCCGCCAGGTCCGCCCAGGTGTGGATCAGTTGGGAGCTGCTGTACGGGCGTTGCAGGTCGCCGGCGAAACTCCAGTCGTGGCTTTCGCGCCATTTGGGGGAGGCGTAGGCCATGAACGGGATGGTGTACATCGGCGCCGTCGGCTTGCCTTCGTTGCGCCCCAAGGTGGTGTGGCCGGCGGAGTCGAAAACGTCTTCGCCATGGTCCGACAGGTACAACAGGAAGCCATTGGGGTCGGTCTTGGCGTAGTCCTTGATCAGGCTCGACACCACAAAGTCGTTGTACAGCACGGCATTGTCGTAGCTGTTATAGGTCGGCAACTGCGCATCGCTGACGCCCTCCGGTACGCCTTGGCGATCGGTGAATTTGTCGAAGGTCGGCGGATAGCGGTACTGGTAGCTCATGTGGGTGCCCAAGAGGTGCACCACGATGAACTTGCGTTCGGCGGGGTCGGCCAGCGCCTTGGAGAAGGGGGCAAGCACGTCACCGTCGTACTGGCGAGCGTTCTGGTTGCGGTTGTTGTTCAGGTACACCTGCTCGTCGGCCTGTTCGGAAAAGGTTGTGAGCATGGTGTTGCGTTTGGTCATGGTTTGCTGGTTGGTGATCCAGTAGGTCTTGTAGCCGGCCTGCTTCATCACGCTGACAATCGACGGTGTCTTGAGGTACAGGTCCGGATTTTCTTCGTCGGCAAAGGTCAGCACCTGTTGCAGTGCTTCGATGGTGTAGGGGCGCGGTGTGATGACGTTATCGAACACTGCCAGTTGATCACGCAGCTTGTCCAGTTCGGGCGTGGTGTTGCGTGGGTAGCCGTAGAGGCTCATGCGCTGGCGGTTGGTGGATTCGCCGATCACCAATACCAACGTTGACGGCTGGCCAGCCATGCTGTCCTTGAGGTTTTTCAGGGGCGGGATCTGGCTGGCGCTGGTCAGCATGCCTTGCATGTTGTCCAGCTGTTCGGTGTAGCGGCGATAGGCAACAATCATCTGCCATGGCACGGCAGGCTCGATGCGGGTTTCGAAGCGATCAATAGCCTGTTCCATGTTATCGCTGGTGGCGATCTGCTTGACCAGCGGATAACCCACCACAGCCAGCACAATGGCGGCCGCGGCGAGCATCGACTGACCGCGAGGCAGATAGACCGGGCGCAAACGGGTCCAGAGGAACACGGCGAAGGCGGTATGAGCGATGAACGCCAGCACGATCCACCAGGCAAAATACTGGGTGGCGTATTCACCGGCTTCCGAAATGTTCGACTCGAACATGATGAAGATGACGCTTTGGGAAAATTCCTGCTGGTAGATGAAGAAATAACCCAGGCTGGCCATGGAGCAAGCCCACAGCACGACGCCGATCAACGCGGCGAGCAGACGTGTACGGCGGGGGAACAGCAACATGGGCGCCAGCCACAGCGCGCTCATAAAGAAGGCTTGGCGAAAGCCACTGAAACCGGAGGTTCCGGTCAGTTGGATCAGCAGTTGGGTAATACCCGAGAAGTACCAGAAGAACAGAAACAGCCAACCAAGACCGGCCCAATCAAAGCCTTTCGCAGACGTAGTGCTGCGTTTGAACATCGCCATCCAGCGCTCCAACCCGATAATTTTTTCAGTTGACGCGCAGGGGCGCGCGCAACAGAGGCCACCCTTGCATGGGGCGGCCCTTCGGGCGGGAGTATCGGGAGGAGTATGTGAAAACTTTGTGAGATTTTTGTAGCTGTTATCTTACAAAGTGATCGCAAGACTCAGCAGAGTGCGGGCTGGACGCCGGCGGGCTGGTCCAACTGGGCTTGGATGATGTGCGAACGCAGGCGCATGACTTCCTGCTGCAGCTGTTCGCGTTCGTCTTTCAACTGGCGCAACTCATCACGTCGAATGGTGACATAGAGGGTCTGTGGCGGACGATTCATCTGTGCAGTGCTCATTGCTTACCTCGCAAATAGCCGGTATGTCGCGGTGTGCCAGAACGCTTGAGTCGAGGTTCTCGGCAGCAGTCGAGGCTAATTCTGAATTCTTTTTGCGGGCAATGGAACTTTTTTATTTTTGATGGTCCTGTGACTTTTTGTGCCGTGATGGTGAAACGATGGCAACTTTTTTCCATGAAACTACAGGTATCCGCGCTGGACTAACCCTCATTAGCCTCATTGCGCTATAAACTATGTCACACATTTTTTAGTAGTTAGGAGCATCAGCACATGCAACTGGGGATTATCGGACTAGGCCGCATGGGCGGGAATATTGCACGGCGCCTGATGCTCAATGGGCATACCACCGTTGTTTACGACCGTAACGAAGCATTTGTAAAAGGCCTGAGCGAAGAGGGCGCTACCGGCGTTGCCGATCTCAAGGCCCTGGTTGCCGGGCTGCAGAAGCCGCGCACCGTGTGGGTGATGCTGCCAGCCGGCGCACCGACCGAAGACACCATCAACGAATTGAGTACGCTGCTGGAAGACGGTGATGCAATCATCGACGGCGGCAACACCAACTATAAGGACGACGTCCGTCGGGCCAAGGCGCTGGCGGAAAAAGGCTTGCACTATGTCGACGTCGGCACGTCCGGCGGCGTCTGGGGCCTGGAGCGTGGTTACTGCATGATGATCGGTGGCGATGCCGAGACCGTGCAGCGCCTCGATCCTATCTTCAAGAGTCTGGCCCCTGGCCTGGGCAACATCCCGCGCACCAAGGATCGCTCAGACAGCGCTGACCCGCGCGCCGAGCAAGGCTATATCCACGCAGGCCCTGCGGGTTCCGGGCACTTCGTCAAGATGATCCACAACGGCATCGAGTACGGCATGATGCAGGCGTTCGCCGAAGGCTTTGACATTCTCAAGACCAAGAACTCGGAAAACCTGCCCGAAGACCAGCGCTTCGACCTGAATGTGGCCGATATCGCTGAAGTCTGGCGCCGTGGCAGCGTGGTGTCTTCCTGGCTGCTGGACCTGACCGCTGACGCCTTGGCCACCGACCCGAAACTCGACGGCTATTCCGGCTCGGTTGCCGACAGTGGCGAAGGCCGCTGGACCATCGAAGCGGCCATGGAGCAAGCCGTGCCGGTGCCGGTGCTGTCCACCTCGCTGTTCGCACGCTTCCGTTCGCGTCAGCAGAGCACCTACGGTGACAAAATGCTTTCTGCCATGCGCTTCGGCTTTGGTGGTCATGTGGAGACTTCCAAAAAATGACCGCCAACGGCAAGAAACCCAAGGCCGAACCCGCTCCACCCACCACGCTGTTTCTGTTTGGTGCCCATGGTGACCTCGTCAAGCGCCTGCTCATGCCGGCGCTGTACAACCTCAGTCGTGATGGCCTGCTGGGCGACGGCCTGCGTATTGTCGGCGTTGACCACAACGCCATCAGCGACGCCGATTTCGCCAAGAAACTCGAAGACTTCATTCGCACCGAAGCAGCGAGCAAGGTCAAGGGAAGTGGTGAAAACGCCCTGGACCCTGAGCGGTGGGCGCAATTGGCCAAGGGCATCAGCTACGTCGAGGGGGATTTCCTCGATGACAGCACCTATGCCGACATCGGCAAGAAGATCGCTGACAGCGGCACCGGCAACGCGGTGTTCTACCTGGCCACTGCTCCGCGCTTCTTCAGCGACGTGGTGCAGCGCCTGGGCAGCGCCGGCCTGCTCACGGAAACCGAAGACGGCTTTCGCCGCGTGGTCATCGAGAAGCCCTTTGGCTCCGACCTGGCCACCGCTGAGGCGCTGAACGCCAGCCTGCTCAAGGTGATGAGCGAGAAGCAGATCTATCGCATCGACCATTACCTGGGCAAGGAAACGGTGCAGAACATCCTCATCAGCCGTTTCTCCAACGTGCTGTTCGAAGCGTTCTGGAACAACCATTACATTGACCATGTGCAAATCACCGCCGCTGAAACCGTCGGCGTTGAAACCCGTGGCAATTTCTTCGAGAAGACCGGCACTCTGCGCGACATGGTGCCCAACCACCTGTTCCAGTTGCTGGCGATGGTGGCCATGGAGCCTCCCGCTGCCTTCGGCGCCGATGCCGTACGGGGTGAAAAGGCCAAGGTGATTGGCGCGGTGCGCCCTTGGTCGCTTGAAGATGCACGGGCCAATTCGGTGCGCGGGCAGTACACCGCCGGTGAAATCGGCGGCAAGTCGCTGCCGGGCTATCGCGAAGAGGCGAATGTCGCCCCGGACAGCAGCACCGAAACCTTCGTCGCCCTCAAGGTGATGATCGACAACTGGCGCTGGGTCGGCGTGCCGTTCTACCTGCGCACCGGCAAGCGCATGAGTGTGCGCGACACCGAAATCGTCATCTGCTTCAAGCCTGCGCCCTACGCGCAATTTCGCGATACTGAGGTGGATGAGCTCAAGCCCACCTATTTGAAGATCCAGATCCAGCCCAATGAAGGCATGTGGTTTGACCTGTTGGCGAAAAAGCCCGGGCCGACCCTGGACATGGCCAACATCCAGCTGGGTTTTGCCTACAAGGACTTCTTCGAAATGCAGCCGTCGACGGGGTATGAAACCCTGATCTATGACTGCATGACCGGCGACCAGACCTTGTTCCAGCGCGCAGACAACATCGAGAACGGCTGGCGTGCAGTGCAGCCATTCCTTGATGCATGGAAGGAAGACGATGGGATCCAGACCTACAAGGCCGGTGAAGATGGTCCGGCTGCCGCCGACGCCTTGCTGGCCCGTGACGGCCGCACCTGGCATAGCCTCGGATGAGTGATGCTGCGATCCATCCCATCCGTTTTATCCTCAGTGATGTGGACGGCACGTTGCTGCATCCGGATCACAGCCTCAGCCAACGCACCGCCGACGCGGTGCGTGCCTTGCGTGACAGCGGGGTGTTTTTCAGCCTGGCCAGCGGGCGTCCACCCAAGGCCATGCTGCACTTGATCGAAACCTTCGGCATCGACGTGCCCGTCGCTGGTTTTAACGGCGGTACGCTGATCCATCCCGATGGCAGCATTCTGGTTGCCCATCATCTGCCGGCGGAGGCGGCGCTGGTGACGTTGGCGTTGTTCTCGGCTGAGCCGGAGGTGGAGGTCTGGGTGTTTGCTGGCGGCGACTGGTTGCGCCGCGACCCGACAGGGCCGATGGAGCCGCGCGAGGCTGAGGGACTGGGCTACGGGCCGGTCGTGGTGGAGAGCTTTGAACCCTACCTGGACCGTGTGGACAAGATTGTCGCGGCCAGCAACAACACGCAGTTGCTGGTGGAGCTAGAGGCGCAGTTGCAGCCCAAGGTGCAGGGGTTGGCCCAGGTGTCGCGTTCACAGCCGGTGTACCTGGACGTGACTGCAATGTTGGCCAACAAGGGCGAGGCCTTGAAAACCTTGGCGGCGCACCTCGGCATCGCCATGGAGCAGACCGCGGCTATAGGGGATGGCGGCAATGACCCTGCCATGTTTCAGGTGGCCGGGTTGTCGATTGCCATGGGCCAGGCTGAAGAAACCGTCAAGCGTCAGGCCAGCGTGGTAACCGGTAGTAATGTCGAGGACGGTGCCGCAGAGGCCATCGAGCGGTTTATTCTGGCTGCTCAATAAGCGTCGCGCGTTTTAACACTGAACTTGCGCTGATCTAAACCGATAAGCGCAAGTTGCAGTGGCGGATTACTTAGGCATTGCCCACGATTGCAACTGGTAGCCACTTTTATCGAGTTCGGCACGGGCCTGCAACAGCAAGTCTTCAAGTTGTGCCGGGTCGGTATAAGCACTCGACGACAGTTGTTTGCTACCAATACGGGTATTGGTGCGGTCGATGACGCTCAGGCTGAGGGCGCCATTGCCGTCATGCCAGGCCACGCACTGAAAGGGCTGGAAGGCACGGTCTGCGATCAAAAGAGCTTCGTTGATGCGGAGCGGGGCGTTCATGTGGGTTCTCTCTCATTGCCCATTCAAGTGAGTGCCGGCGGTTGGGCTGACCGTGCGGCGGGTTACTTGTACTGATGCACGATGGCGGGGTACGGGTCACATGTTAAAGCAACTATTTTCGATATTTAGTGATTAACGTCATGTAAGCGGCTGTTTTGAAAGCTGAATGGAAGTCTCGTCGACGCCTAACTTTTTCAGTCTGAACACCGGCTAATGGCTTTTTGCCCCGACTTATAGCGAAACGATACAAGGCCAGCGTCAAAACCTTGCTAGGGTAAGCGGCAGACGTCACAAACTATTGTTTCTAAATAACTTTAACAATGTTGACGCCAAGGAACAGTCATGGGTGGACCCCCCGTTCAACGTCGATTGCTAGTGGTTGATCCCTGTGACGACTGCCACGGGCTGCTGCCCGGTTTGCGTGCGGCGGGGTGGGAAGTCGACAGCTGCACCTTGGAAGGGGTCGGTGACCGGTCTTGCGATGTCGGCCTGTTGCGCCTGCAGCCCTATCACCTGGAACGTCCTGAAGCGGTCAAAGAACTGATCAGCCGCAGCGGCACTGAGTGGATCGCGGTGCTCAGCCAAGACGTGCTACGCCTGCAGAACGTCGGTGACTTCGTCTGCGAGTGGTTCTTCGATTTCCATACCTTGCCCTTCGATGTGGCTCGCGTACAGGTCACCCTGGGCCGCGCGTTTGGCATGGCACGCCTGCGTGGCAAGGGCTACACAGCGGTGGATGAACCCGAGCATGAGCTGCTGGGAGACAGTCGACCGATCCGCGAACTGCGCAAATTGCTCTCCAAACTGGCGCCCACCGAATCCCCGGTATTGATCCGTGGCGACAGCGGCACCGGTAAAGAACTGGTCGCCAAGACCCTGCACCGCCAATCCCAACGTCACGCCAAACCATTTGTGGCGATCAATTGCGGGGCGATCCCTGAACACTTGATCCAATCCGAATTGTTCGGGCATGAGAAGGGCGCGTTTACCGGTGCACACCAGCGCAAGATCGGGCGGATTGAAGCGGCCAACGGCGGCACCCTGTTTCTCGATGAAATCGGCGATCTGCCGATGGAGCTACAGGCCAACCTGCTGCGCTTTCTTCAGGAAAAACAGATCGAGCGAGTGGGGGGCAGCCAGCCGATTCCGGTAGACGTGCGGGTATTGGCGGCGACTCACGTCGACCTTGAAGCCGCCGTAGAGAAGGGCACTTTCCGCGAAGACTTGTACTACCGGCTCAACGTCCTGCAAGTGGTCACCGCGCCTCTGCGTGAACGGCATGGTGACATAGCGATGTTGGCCAACCACTTTTCACGTTTCTACAGCCAGGAAACCGGCCGCCGCCCCCGCAGTTTCAGTGACGATGCGTTGGTCGCAATGGGTGAGCACGCCTGGCCAGGCAACGTCCGTGAGCTGGCCAATCGCGTACGCCGTGGGCTGGTCTTGGCCGAAGGACGGCAGATAGAAGCCGTTGATCTGGGATTGCAGGGTCAACAGGCAATTTCGCCGCCGATGGCTACACTGGAAGACTACAAGCACCGCGCCGAACGTCAGGCGCTGTGCGACGTGCTCAACCGGCACAGTGACAACTTGAGTGTGGCGGCCCGTGTACTGGGGGTTTCCCGACCCACGTTCTACCGGTTGCTGCACAAACACCAGATCCGCTAGGGCGGGTAAACCGAAAAGCCCCGCAACGACCCTTATCGTTGCGGGGCTTTTCCTTGTTTCGACTACCCGTAGTAGGCGCGAGCTTGTTGGCGAATACCGTCGTTTCAGTTAGAAGTAATAAGGGAATTTCAGGCTGAACGTAAAGTCCGGCGCATCATCCGTCATCCCGATCGCCAGGTTCGGCACAATCGTCAGGTTATCCGACGCCGCAATGGTCATGCCCACGTTGAAGTAGCCTGCGTTGGCATCGCTGGACACCACCGACTGCCAGTCCCCACCGTCAGGCTTGAGCTTGCTCTTGCGCTGTATCAGGTCGGAGACCGAGAACGACATACTCATCTTTTCGTTCAGGGCGAAGGCTACACCGACGCCGAGCTGGAAGCTGTCGCCCAGCCTGACTTTGCCGCCGACCTTCTGATTGACGTCACTGCTGATGTCGTCAAACGAATCTTCGAAGTTATGGGTGTACGAAAGCGAGCCAAACAGCACGGCCGGGTCGAAGGTCTTGACCAGCGAGATGCCCGGTGTGATCGACCAGACACCGTTACCGGTCGGCAGGCTTTCCGGTACATAGAGGTTGTCGTTGGTAGTTTGCCTGACCAGCTTGATGCCGAAGGGTTCTTTACCGGTCGGCGCCTTGACGCGTACCGAAACCACCGCGTCCGGCAAGGTAGGGGTTTCATCGAGGAATTTGTACGCCACGCCGAAGTTCACGTCACCGATGGTTGGATCGCGGCTGACGTCTGCTTCAGAGGTGGCAGTGGCATCATTGCCGGCGCCGCTCGATTGGTAGGTCGATTCGCGGTACACCACCGGCACGTTGACGTCGAACTGCCAACGGTTATCGACGTTGTAGCGACCGGTCAGGTCCAGGGTCCAGCTATCGGCTTTGATCCGGTCCAGGTTGATATTGCCGAGGAAGATAGAGTCCAACGCCAGGAAGCCGTTGAGGGTGAGCTGGCGGGCATCGTAACGCGCGTAGGTGATACCGGTTTCAACGCTGAACTTGCCGTTGCCGAAAAAGCCGCTGGCCTCGTTATAGAGGTTGCTCACGCTTTGTGCAGGGGCTGAGTCGTCCTTGAGTGACTGACCGTAAGAACTGCCGCCACCACCTGCACCACCAGAGGCTGCTGCTGCGCCCGTACCTGCCACGGTCGTGCCACCTTTCTTGAAGTCTGCCGGGGACTTGGCCAGGCGCTTGGGCGCGGGTGCCGCGGGTTGGTCCTCCACCTGGCGCACCCGTTGCTCTAACACCGCCAGGGCTTTTTGCTGTACATCGTACCGCTGCTTGAGTTCCAGAAGTTCCTGTTTGAGGGTCTCGATATCGGCGTCTGGCGCGGCATACAACACGGATGCGGGCAACAGCGTACTTAAACAGACCACCGCACGTAGCGATAACGATCGATGCATGAAATAAGCCGTCCTGTTCTGAATGCGAAAGTGCCGAGGGTCAGCGTAGTTCAATAACCGAGAGTGCGTAGGCCTTTGAGTTGATCCAGGTTGCAGTTCAACGCCGGGTTGTTCAGGCCGTTATTCATCACCACATTGAGTTGGGTCATATTGGTGACGAAGTTGGCATTACCGGTCAGGACGATGGCCTGGCCCAGATTACCGCCACCGATTTGTTGGAGGCTGTTGCCTTGATTATTCTTGGACTGGATCGCCATCTGCAGGCCGCCGTTTCTCGCCGAAACAGCAATATCGCCCGCAGCGCTGGTGCCGTTGACTATCCCACCTGCCAGCAGTACCTGCCCGGATTGCACGACATTCGTGGGGGCCAAGCCATTTTCAGTCACGTTGATACCTACATTGTTGTAGCCCGTATTACCGTCACCGGCTGTACGTACGCTCTGAGTCACGCCTTGGCCACTGCCCAGGCCTGCGCCGCCGGTCACGGTGCCGGTGCCCGGCCCCTGGTTCGTGCCTGAACCTGATGAGCCGGTGGTTTGTACATAGAATTGCGGTGTGATGGTGGACGCGTCGACCTGCATGCTTGCCGTGCCCTTGATGATATCTCCGGCAGCGTTTTGAAACGTGCTGCTCATGACGATGCCGAAGCTGATAATCCGCCCCGGCATCACATATCGACCGCGCAGCTCGGCCATTTCCGAATCCTTGAGTTCGATCGGTTTAAACCCCGATGAAGCATAAGCGGGCATTGAGGCTGCCAGACACAAGACCGTCAGCCAACGGGAAGTGTTCATCTGCTGCTCCTGGAGCGTCCTGCCCCTTATTGCGCTTCTGTTAAAAGAAGTCGCTCTGGATGAAACCGAAATCCATCAGCTCTGCATCGCCTACGGGCCTGAACTCATTCATCTGGTTTTTGGCGGTCAGCGGTGTGGGTGGGTCGAGCAAGGCGTTGGCCTTGTCGTAACCTTCACCCAGGATGGCGAAGACAATGCCATTCCAGCCTTTGACGAAGTCGTCGTGTGAATAGCGTTTATGGCCCAGCACCGGGTCGCCGATATAGACCCAGTCCTTGTCCGCGCGCTGTAACACCACGAAGTGCTTGTAGCCACGAATCTCCAGCAGCACCACCACAGGGATTTTCACGGTCACCAGGGTCTCTGGCCCGATCTTGTAACCCCGGGCACGCATGCCGATGCTTTCGAGGTAGCGCTTCATGTCCAGCATGGAAAAACCCTGGGTACGTACCAGGTCTTGGTCTGCATTGACCAGCATGCCTTTGATGACGTGGTCTTCGTCTACGTCCAGCCAATAGCCCTGGCGCAGGATGGTGGCGAGTGCCGCAGCACCGCAGCTGAAATCGGTTTTCTGTTCCACCAGGTTGGCGAACCGGCGTTCACGGATACTCTCGACCTTCTTGTAGATGACTGCACCGCCAGGCATGGCGGAGATCGCCATGGTGCCTGCCCAGGTTGGGCCGGTGAGCAACATCAGGAGGGTAAGGGTCGCGAGGCGCATGATCGTGTGACCTGTTGGACACTGGAATAAAAAAGGGCCTTGTTGCCAAGGCCCGATTGGATCAGAAGCGCACGCCGCTGGTGCAAACGGTGCAACCTTGACCGATCGACAGGCTGTTGCTGCCTTGGTTGCCGGCGCCGGATTGCAGGTTTACACCTGTGTTGCCGGAGTTGCGGTTAACCGAGTTGTTGAGGCTGGAGTTGTTCGATACGTACTGAGGTTTGCCATAATGGCCATACCCGGAAGTAGCGGTGTTGAGGTAGCTGTTGGCGAGCGAGTTTTGCTCGGTGTTGGCGGCCGCTGCGATGTTTTTGCCATCAGCGGTGGTGATTGCCAGGTTGTTTTTACCTTGGTTGCCTTGACCGGCTTGGCCGTTGTAACCGACGTTACCGGAGTTGCCGTTAACCGAGTTGTCCAGGGAGGCATTGTTTTGCGTGCCTTTGTTAACGAAGTTGTTCAGACCGCTGTTTTGATTCACATCGACCACGGCGAACACGCTTGCATAGTCACCTTTGGCACTGGAGATGGCGCCAGAGTTGTCTGCCTGGTTGCCACTGCCAGCCTGAGCGTTCACACCGGTGTTACCGCTGTTGCTATTAACCGAATCATCGGCAGAGGCGTTGTTTTCGGTGTTGGTGTCGTCGAAGCGGTTGCCTGCGCTGTTTTGTACGTCTGTCACGACAGAGGCAACAACACCGGTTGGTTGAGGCGCAGGGTGCCAGCCATTTGCTTGAGCAGCAGCAGCCATGAGTGCGGCGAGAGCGAAAACCAGTGGTTTCAGAGCCATTTGAGGTTTCATGGTGTTTCTCCTTGCTTCTAATTAGTTGGTTAAGTGTTGGTACGGTCTAACGTGTGCTACCAAGCTGTTACTTGATAGTGATGCCCAAGGTGTTAGCCACTCGGTTCCCCACCCCGGCACTCTGGTTCACCTGAATCACTCCTCGGCTGCCGGTGAAGGCCTGGTCGCTTGTCACGACCTGGCGGCTGCCAGTGGTGGGGGTGAGCCCTGAGTCGGTTGCCAGCGTCGTCGTGTTCTGTTGCAACAGGACGCTGTCGTCGATGCTTTGCGGGCCAGGGTTGAGGCTGATCCGCACGGCATTGATTGATTGGTTATTGGCCCCGACCGACTGGTTGATGCCCAGCATGCCGTTGCCATTGGTAAAAGAAGTGCCCTCGATCGTCGCCTTGGCGCTCAGGGCGGGGTCGACCTTGCCATCCATATTCTGGACAGTGCGGGTGGAGGCCTGGCCCCCGAGCGCTACGGCGCGATTGTTGGCCGATTGCTGTTGGTTGCCCGCCGCCTGATTGATCATCACGTTGCCGACATAGTCTTTGCCGCTGTTGTTGATCACCGCAGTGTTGTCGGCCATGGCCGCGGCGCTGCCCAGCAGGGCCAGAATGAGCAACGAACGGTTCATTATTTGCCCCCCATCATGCTGCCGATGTTGTTCAGGGGCGCCATGCCACGCTGGATCGAGTCGCTGATCTGCCCGCCCATGCTGCTGCCCGCACCATGACCGGCTGCCGAGCCGGCACCCAGGGTCGACATGCCGTTTTGGGTGGCGGTCAAGTGGTTCAGGTTGCTGGTGGACTGAATCGAGCGGGCAATGCTTGAGCCGCTGCTGATGCCGCCAATCGCCGAATCACTGAGTTCGCCGGTGGCGCTGATGATGTCCCGGCTTGGATTTGCGTTAGCCGTGGTTGGGTAGGGGTCTTTGCCGAATGAAGGTCGACCGTACATGTGCCCTTGTACGTCGCGGCCCGTCACAATAACGCCGTCACCCGCAAAGCTCGGAACACTGATGCCGGCACTGAGTAAACAGCTGATCAGCAATACGTTCAGCGACGCTTGATTGAGTGTGATCACGGCGGTCTTCCTTATGCTTCGCGCTGACCCTAAACAGCGCTGTAAGGGATAGAGCAGAAGCCGTGCCGCTTTCTATTTGTCTTGATTATTCATGGGGTTAGGTTTTTTGTGGGGCAAAGTGATGTCACGGCTGTTTCATCCGTGAGACAGCGCCAAGTGGAACCCTTGCACTTCTGTCATCGCACAAACGTTTCATCCCGCTGTATCAGTGTTGAAACACTGTCCATGACAAAACCATGAATCCGCTCCGCACGGGCGATTCAGGCCGACAGTGTGTTAAAAAAACGGACACTCCACGCGCACAGAACCCTGTGCCTGTAGGCAATGGCTCAGCCTTTCGGTGCTTTACGCGGGATGGAATTGAGTACGGGGTTGCCGTCCTGGTTCTGGGTCAGGTAGACCGGCAGAACCTTGGGCAGGGAGGGAACGAGGTTGTTGACCTCGTTGATGTTGTAGATGCCGCCGATGCGGATCGTGCCGGTGTTGGCGTCGGCGAGCATCACCGGTTTGCTCAGGTAGCGGTTGATCAGCGGTAGCGCGTCGGCCAGGGCCAGGTTGTCGAGGATCAGCTTGCCCTGGCGCCAGGCCAGCGCCGTGTCGTTGGGACTCATCGTCCTTACGCGCGGCGTGGCATCGCCGTGGTGGAAGTTGGCCTGCATGCCAGGGGTCAGTGGCACGCTGCCATGCACTTTGTCGCTGGAGATCTGCACCGAGCCTTCGAGCAGCGTCACGCGCACCTGGTCTTCATACTTCCACACGTTGAACTGAGTGCCCGTGACCCGCACCTGGCCTTCGCCGGCGTGCACGATAAACGGATGCGCAGTGTCATGACTGACCTTGAAGAACGCTTCGCCTTTCTTCAGCGTTACGCGGCGCTGGTCTTTGTAATTGCTATAGACCAATTGGGTGCCCAGGTTGAGTTCCACCTGGCTGCCATCCCCGAGCGTCACCTGGCGCAGGCCATGGGTGGCATCAAAGCGTTCATAGGAACTGGGCAGCCATCCCGCTTCCCAGCCGGTAAAGGCCGCCAGGGGCAGGGCGACCAGACAGATCGCGGCCGCTACCGCATAGGTGCGCAGGCGACGACGGGGCTTGAAGGGCACCACCGTTGTCGTGGGTTCATTGCGTGGCAGGTGGTCGGCGACGTCCCAGATTTCCAGCATGGCCGCGTACTCGAAAGCATGCAGCGGGTGGGCATCGTGCCATTGTTCAAAAGCCCGACGTTCACTCGCGGTGCAATCAACCGCGTGCAGGCGCATGCACCAATGCGCGGCAGCGTCGGTGATGGCGTCGTATTCGGCTTCTGAAAGGGACTTTTCGGTCATTGACTCATCCTGATTTCCCACATTCTAACCTCCGCAGGCCGGTGGCGAGAACAGCCGTCATGGCGATTGCACATCAATTGGAACTTATTCTTGTTTGAGAGCGCCTAAAAAATTCAGGACATTCCCACAATGGAGAACGAATATGCTGAAGAAAACCTTAGTCGCTGTGTGCGCAACCACTGCACTGCTCAGTGCTGGCGCAGCCCTGGCGGATAAACCGGGGGCGGGCTGGATTACCATTGAAAAGGCTATTGAAGTCGCCAAGACCAAGGCCGGTTATGTCGAGGTTTACGCGGCCGAAGCCGATGACAATGGCTATTGGGAAGTCAAAGGGCGCAAGTCCGACGGCACAGTCTATGAAGCGCGTATTGATGGCGCGTCGGGCAATGTTCTGCGCGATCAGAAAGACTGACGCTGCCCGCCGGGAGCCCGTTCGGGCTCCCAGCTCCAATGGGGCGCCGGAACATTTAACGCGTACCCTGTTCAGGGTCGAGTGCGCGCCCCATTTCACAAATAAGCCTGGCAACGGAGTCGGCGTTGCGCAGAATCGTGTCAATGCGTTTGTCGGCTGATGCGGTATCTAAAAATGCTCTACGTGCCTCATCAATGCTCGTGCTGGCTGTGGTTTCCAGGATTGCCTTGGCGGCTAGATCTTCCGAGTTGGAAGCGTCCATGGTGACCCAATTACCGGAGTTGCCGGAGGTGCCAGAGCTCCCGGACCTAGGGTACCAACGCGAGAACAGCTGATTAAACGGCGTGCGCAGCGACAGAACGTTGTGCTGAAAGGCTTGCAACAGTGTGTGTTCGAACCTGCCTCTTTGATTCGTGGTGTCAATCAGGTCCGCGAAGGGCCGACGCGCCTCTATGTAGGTGATATCTTCGGCGCGCGCGTAGAGATGGGCGAACTCGTGAATCAGTGTGGCCGCTCGCGCATGGCCGTCAATGTTGAAGGGTTCGGTCAACAGAGTGATGTACTTGTGCCGGAGTTGTTGATCAAAAAACAGCTCGGTAAAGAACACTTGGTTTTTTCTGTCGCCGGAGACAGTGAACGCGATCACCCTTTGCGAGGGATTTCTGTTCGCCCCGACCACAAAACGTGAGGTGTCCCACCCGTCGAGGTCCGGGTCTACCAAGGCTTTGCACAGCGGGGTGATGGCATCATGCACTTTCTTCAGGAGGCCAGCATCAACGTTTTTGACGTCAAACAGCCGCTTCAGGAAGTCATCAAGGCGTGTGCCGGGCGTCAGGCGTCGGAGTTGAACCAGGTTATGCATCGCGCGCAATGCGTAGAGGCGTGAGATGTCCAGGGCCTCGATA
The DNA here is from genome assembly GCF_054668895.1 of Pseudomonas sp. H3_E07. Lineage (NCBI taxonomy): Bacteria > Pseudomonadati > Pseudomonadota > Gammaproteobacteria > Pseudomonadales > Pseudomonadaceae > Pseudomonas > Pseudomonas sp. H3_E07. The sequence continues at coordinate 153,634 of NZ_CP162795.1, read as the reverse complement.
ATCTGCTGGGCCTTGATCGGGTAGATTCGGCGAATTTCATCCATGCCAGTCGCTTCGATATTCATGTCAAGCGAGGCGTTCAAACGCGTCACATAATGATTACCCAGCCGCGTGATCGCTTGGCCGTATTGCAGCGGGTGATAATGCGGGGCCAGCACCTGTTGCTGCCGAGGGGTACGGGATAGCAGCGGGCCGTCACTGTTGGTGGACAGGCCGGCGATCCTCAGTTGTGGGCTATTTTTGATCGGGTAAACCTTGCCCTCCACGGCACCGTAGAGCGACCTGCCGTCGGCAGCAGCGTAGAGGCCGGTTTCCGCCTGTTTTTTCAAATCTATCAACGCCACTTGGCTGGTTTCGTAGGTTTGCAGGCGTGTGCGCCTGGGGTCGGTCACGTCGATGTCCTTGACGGTCGGCGCGACGACTGTGTCGGAGGGGCTCAAATCGCGTTCGTTCACTTCTTTGTAGACAGGGGGAGCTGCTTTGGGAGCTGGCGTGCGCATCAGCCGCTCCAGCCTTGCCATTGTTGCAACACCAAGAATGAATGAGCGCAGTGCATCCTGCCAATGATGCTGTTGCAGTGCCTCGGCAGAGTCTTTGAACAGTTTATAGCTCTGCCAGATCACCACCGGTATCTGCAGCGTTCCTGGCAAGAATTGCGCGACGATCCGCACGCCGCCGCTCAAGAGGCTTTTGACGGTGCCCCATAAACCCGCGCCATCGGGGTCCTGCTGGTGTTTCAGCATCCGCCCCATCACCACTTGGTTGTCCTGATAGAGCTGCTTGATGGCGTGACCTCTTATTGGGTGATTGGCCAAGGTGATGTCGGAGGTGGCACCTGCTGTGCTGATCAGCAAATTTTTATACGTCGTCTTATCTGCGCCTTCCAGGTGGGCGATGATCCAGTCCTGCAGCATGCCTGGGGCATTCAGGTGGAGGAGAAACTGCGCCTGGTGCTCGAACTCCATGAAGCACTGCCCTGGGTAGTAAGGCGCATAGAGAATCAACGGCCCAGTAGCACCGGCACCCATCACGTAAAGACCCAGTGCCTTGACGATTCTGGCGCCAGGTGTGGCAATCATCTCAAGGGGCCGAATACTTGCCGTGGCGCCCGAAATCGTGGCTCGGGCGACGGCGTCCGGCATGTCGAAGACCTGACGAATCAGGTTGTAGCCAGCCTCCGATAACCGCTCCTGCAGTTTCAGCGCATGGGCCTGTTGCAACAGTTGCCAGGGTAATTGCCGGATAAAACGCAGCTCACGCTCCAGTGCACCTGGTTGCCCGGAGGCTAGTTTCTCTTTCAGGTAGTCCTGAGTGGCCTGGGCGATGTTCAATTTAAGCAGGAGTGGCCGGATCGTTGATTCGGTCAGTTGTGTTACCGCCGACTCCACAGTGAAGGCGCTCGCCTGCTCATTGATGTGGGCCAGGGCGTAATCGGTGAGGTTCTGTCGTTGACCACCCATGGCAAGCCGTGGCGTGATAAACACGTCTTCCGGGTCAACAGAATAGTCCACCAGCATCTCGTTCAGCGTGTCGTGAACCCGCTGGCGTAGCGAGGAACACTCATACAGATAGTCTTTTTGATCCAGGGTGTTGAGCCGATATTGCTCAAGTAACTCAGCATGGTGCTGCTGTTCAGCAGGGCTCGCCATGCCAAGCCAAGCGGGTAGTGAGCGTTGTGCCATAAAATGATGGGCGAGCTGTGCAGCCCCCCCAAGGACAGGGGTAGGCAGTACCGCCATAAGATTTAACAGTGCTTTGCCATTTGGCTTCTGTGCCAACCAATGGGCTCTTTGTGCGATGTAGTGGTCGATCCAAGACTGCTGGCGATTTTCGCTGATCGGTTCGGTGATCAGCCAGAATGCCCCCAAGCTGTAGTTGGCATGCGGCTGGCGTTGGCGCGGGTCCAGGTTTTCCAACAGTGCCAAGCACGCGCAGGGGTCGCTCAGGCGCTCCTCAAGCTGTTGTTTTGCCACGGAGGGAGAAACGAAACTTTCCAGGCCCCAGGCCGGTGTCCAGAGAATGGCGCGACCCGAATGCTGGTGATCAAGTCCACCGCGCTCGGTGATCATCAGGCAATTGGCCAGGCTGTGCCGCAGTGCTTCTTCATCGCGTTGGACGGTGATGCGATAGGCATCGGGGATAAACCCTTCCAGGTCTTCCCGTCGACGACGGTCAGGGTTGAACGGGTCAAACACGGCTTGAATGATGGCCTCATCCCTGGCGTCCAGGGTCTTGTTAAGACGTCGCAGATAGGCCTGGTGGCGTATCGCGTTGGACATCATGACCCCCATCTGCGGTAGCAGGTCCTGAAGATGTTTACGGGGGGCGTCGTGGATGCCCTGCTCTTTGTAGTGGGCCAACACCTGATTGACGATCCGATTGAGCGACCTCACGTCCACATGAGTCAGTTGCTGCCCATAAGCGGTGTGGTCTGGCTTGTAAACGCCGTAATGGCGGGTTTCAGGGACCGGGCCAGCCCCTTCGGCCAGACGTGCGGCGAAATGATCCGCCAGGCTATGGCTGTCCAGTGGCAGCACAAGGGGGTAGGGGGGCGCATGGTCGGTGTAGCGATTGATGTACACCCGTTCAGGGTCGACTGCCTGCCGCTCGCGGCTCGACAAGGCTTCGGCCAGCGGGGCGGTGATCGACGGCAGTGGTTTGACCAGGTTCTCCAGCGCGTCGGGGATATCAATCAACTGTTTATGCGCCTGCTCCGCTCGTTTAGCGGCGACCGAAATGGGCCGAAGCGGGTCGGCCAACACTGAGTGGGTGGTCCAGCGGTGCGCAGCGTCCAGCGTCAAGAGCTTGTCATCGATCATGAAGCGCACGTCCATGGCATGATCCAGCAACGCCGAGAGGTTGATATCGCCGCGTTCGCGTCGGAATTGGCCGAGCACGTAGATCAGGTTCTGTTTCTGTTTGTCGATGATGCCCTCCATCAGGTGTTCAAACACGTTGCCGACGATGAGGTTGCCGCTGACCGACGGTTGGTTGAAACCGATAAACCACAGGCGCTCCTCCAGGGACAGAGCGTTGTAGACATCATCTTCATAGGCCGGGGCCTTAACCATTGCCTTCAGGGTATGAATCAGATCGTCGTGATCGGCCAGTACCTGCAGCCCCTTGGGCGGCGAATAAAACCAGGTCTGCACATCGCTGATCATCACCGAATTGGTCAGTTCGACGAAGTGAGACGCGCGCTCCCAGAACCTCACCGTCTCGACACGTAATCCGTCACTGGCTTGGGAGCGCGGCGCGCCGTCCGGAAGGTAAAGCGCGGCCAGTTTATCGGCGTGTTCAGGCGTAATGATTTCACTCTGGCGTTTGAACAGTAGGTCGATCCGAGCCTTGTGCGCCATGGTGTGTGCCAGGAATTCACGGCGTGAGGTGCCGTTTGGCGACTCTGTGTTCCAAAACGTCTCAAGGGTATTCTGCAAGAACGACGACAATTGTTCTGATGCCTGCTTCAGGCCATCTTCCCAGCGGGTTGCGTTGTTGGCGGCGGTGATGGCGTAGGGATGGGAGTACTCGCGGGTCTGCCCCGCCGGCCAGGCTTGCTGACGGTAAAGCATCAGGAGCGCCTCGCTGATCGACAGCGAATTGACCCACTGCCGTGGCTTCCCTTCGGTGGATAGCAATTTGAACAAGTTGATTCGGGTTTGGCTGGGCTCAAGCCCGGGGAAGAGTGGGTGGAAGACCGACCTGAGCAGCGACTGGAGCATCATGTCGAGGCTGGGCAATTTCACCAGCTCGGCGAGCACGGCTTGCAGGTTGAGCGTTTGCTGCTGCTCCACGGCTTTTCTCTGCTGGTCAAATACATCGCCCTCAATATCCACTGGTGTCAGCACCAGAGGGGATGACAGCTTCAATCCCGAACGCGTGCCCAGCGCAATGAACTGCAAGAGCTCATCGGCTTTGGCCGGCGTCTTGAGGCGTTCAGTCAACTCACTTAGCAACAGAGTCCGACTGTCGAATTTTTCCAGCCCGCCATAGGGCGTGTAGAGAAAGGCGCGGGTGTAGGTGCCTGTTGAACTCATCATGAAACTGCCCACCAGTTCCTGCTCCGTCGGGCTGTTTTTGTTCAGCCAAAGCGTCTGGGCGATCATGGGGGGCACCTGCTTGCCCCGTACCTCATGGCTGCTCAAAGGCAGATTGCGCAAGAACCCCCTGTCGTTGGCATCGATGCCAAAGTGTCGTTCGCGATCGCGTTCCTTCCAGACCGAACGCAGGACTTCAGGAAAAAAGTAAGGCGGTTGTACCTGACTCATAGGGTGGACCCTCAAAGGTGCGGAGGCGGTGCGAATAGCCCGTCCGGGACGTCGTGAGCCTAGAGTTTTGGTACGCGGGTTCGGCAGTAGATATGTCTGATGCGCCGGGCTGCTTGTCGTGGTCGACAGTCACGCGCGAAACACTGTTTAATCGTGACTGCCGATTGTTCGTACGCAGTGCCCCTTCCAATAATTAAACGGGAGCTACCGATGTCTGCATCGCCTTTGGATCACGCCCCTTCAACCACGCACCTGAGCTATGAGGCCTTGACGCTGCTGTTGCAGCGCATCTTTACCCGGCAGGGCACGTCTGAATCGGTGGCTCAGGTACTGGCCGAAAACTGCGCCAGTGCCGAACGCGACGGGGCCCATAGCCACGGGGTGTTTCGCGTGCCCGGCTACGTCTCGACGTTGAACAGCGGCTGGGTTGACGGCAAGGCGGTGCCCATCGTTGAAGACGTCGCCAGCGGCTTTGTGCGGGTGGATGCGGTGAATGGTTTTGCCCAGCCGGCGCTGGCAGCTGCCCGCTCACTGTTGGTGGACAAGGCCCGCAGTGCCGGCATTGCGCTGCTGGCCATTCACAATTCCCATCACTTTGCGGCGCTGTGGCCCGACGTCGAACCCTTTGCCGAAGAAGGGCTGGTGGCGCTGAGTGTGGTCAACAGCATGACCTGTGTGGTGCCCCATGGCGCCGACCGGCCGTTGTTCGGCACCAACCCGATTGCGTTCGCTGCACCACGGGCGGACGGCCCTCCCATTGTGTTTGACCTGGCCACCAGCGCCATCGCCCACGGCGACGTGCAAATTGCCGCGCGCAAAGGCGAGCGCCTGCCGCCGGGCATGGGCGTCGACAGCCTGGGTCAGCCGACCCAGGACCCCAAGGCCATTCTTGAAGGCGGTGCGCTATTGCCGTTTGGCGGGCACAAGGGCTCGGCGCTGTCGATGATGGTCGAGTTGCTGGCCGCCGCGTTGACGGGCGGTAACTTCTCGTTCGAGTTCAATTGGTCGGATCATCCAGGTGCGCGCACGCCATGGACGGGCCAGCTGGTGATTTTGATCGACCCGAGTAAAACCACCGGGCAAAACTTTGCCGAGCGCAGCCAGGAGCTGGTGCGGCAGATGCATGCGGCGGGGTTGCGGCGCTTGCCGGGGGACCGGCGTCATCGCACGCGGGCGAAGTCGCAGGAAATCGGTATAGAGATTAACGCGCAGGATTTAAAGCAGTTGCAGGAACTGGCCGAAGGTTGACGGGGGCTGCGCCAGCAGCGCAGCCCCCGTTGCTCAGTTACGGCGACCGAGCAGCAGGCCCACCACCAGGCCGAAACCGGCGCTGATCGCCACGGTCTGCCACGGGTGGCCACCGATGTAGGTCTCGGTGGCATCGACCACCGGCTTGCTGCGCTCGCGCACATTGGACACCGAGTCCAGGGCTTGTTTGAGCTTGATGGCGACCTGCTCACGCAGGGTTTCACCTTCTTCGCCTACCAGGGAGGCGCTGCTTTTGAGCAGTTTGTCCGATTCTTCGATCAACGCGGTCAGTTCGCTGAAGGCTTGATCCTTGATTTGGTCTTCGACAGCTTGGGCAGCGGATTTGCGGGCCATTGTGTGACTCCTTGCGGGTGAATGGGACAGTGATCAATGGAGTGCCGGGCGATGGCAAAAGTTGCAGTTTTTTTGCTTAGGCCCGGCCTTGAGCAAAATCCGAATCTGGAATATTCGACCTACAGTGTAAGATGTCGCCTATTTGTGCAGCAGGTAATTCAACATGAGCTTCAATCTCGCCAACAAGACCCTCGCCGAACGCGCCGAGCTGGAAGATGAAAAGTCGCGTCTCTACGACCTGTGGCAAACCAATCTGGGCAAGGCCAAGGGCGAGGCCGCGCGTTTGTTCGGCGAGCGCGCCAAGCGTAAGGGCAAGTGGGCCGAGTGGGTGCGCGCCGAACTCGACGGCATGTCGCCGCCGGAGTTTTCGAACATGGTGCGCAGCGAAGTCAACAAGCTGATGGCCGCGGCTAAGTAAAACTCGCCACAATCGCTTCACGCACTTTCAGCAACAGCGGATCAAGCTGCGCCTGGGTACGCCAGCCCAGTTCCACCGGGTAGCGCGGCAAGGCCAGCGGGCAGGGCAGCACGCGCAGGCCGGTCATCTGCGCGATGGCCTGTGCCGCATGCCCAGGAATGGTCGCCACCGCCTGACTGCCCTTGAGCAGAAAGGGCAGCGCGGCGAAGTGGCTGGTGGACGCACATACCTGGCGGCTCAGCCCCAGCGCCGCCAAGCCCTCGTCAGTAATCCCGATAAACCCGCCGGATGACACCAGCACATGCTCGCGTGTGACGAATTCCTCCAGGCTGATGCTGGCTTGGTCCGAATCCACCAGACAGCGGTAATCGCCTTCTCCCAGTACTTGGCGACTCAGCCGGCCCTGAGCAAAGCCACCGGCTGTGATAGCAAGATCCAGGGTGCGGTCGAGGAGGGCGCCCGCGACGATCTGGCTATGGGTCTGACGGAAAATCACCCGCAGCCTGGGCGCCCGTTGTGCGATGGCCTCGATCAGCCGGCGGCCGTACGCAATTTCGAAATCATCGGATAAACCCAACACCACTGACCGACCCTGATAGTGCTGATTGTCCGGATCAACCATGGCCAGGCTCTGCCGGCAGCGTTCCAGTGCTTCACTGATTACCGGTTTCAGTTGATTGGCCCGCAAGGTCGGCGCCAGGCCACGCCCGGTGCGCACGAACAATTGATCACCATACACCTCGCGCAAGCGCCGCAAGCCTGCGCTGACGGCCGATTGCGTCACGCCCAGGCGCAAGGCGGCGCGGCTGGCGCTGGACTCGTCATGCAGGGCTTCGAAGGTTTTCAGTAGGTTCAGATCGACCTGGGCGATATTGATTTGGCTCATATCATTCAGCACTGAAGTGGGCTTTATTCATGATCGAGGCTGACGGGAGAATGGGCAACCCCTTTATCTGGAGTGAATGCGATGCCTGTTTCTACTGTGGCGGCCCTGCAAATCGGATCCCTGCCTGGCGGCAAGGGCGAAACCCTGGCGCAGATCCTCAGTTATGAGGACGAGATCCTGCGCAGCGGTGCGCAATTAGTGGTAATGCCCGAGGCGCTGCTGGGTGGCTATCCCAAAGGTGAGGCATTCGGCACGCAGCTGGGTTATCGGCTGCCGGAAGGTCGCGAAGCCTTCGCGCGTTATTTTGATAATGCGATCGATGTGCCAGGCCCTGAAACGCAGGCGCTGGCAGGCCTGTCGGCGCGCACTGGCGCCAGCCTCGTTCTCGGTGTGATCGAGCGCAGCGGTAGCACGCTGTATTGCACGGTGCTGTATTTCGAACCGGCGGGCGGTCTGGTGGCCAAGCACCGCAAGTTGATGCCTACCGGCACCGAGCGGCTTATCTGGGGCAAGGGCGATGGCTCTACCCTGCCGGTGATCGATACGGCAGTGGGACGTGTCGGCGGTGCGGTGTGCTGGGAAAACATGATGCCGCTGCTGCGTACGGCGATGTACGCCAAGGGTGTGGAGGTCTGGTGCGCGCCGACGGTGGACGAGCGCGAGATGTGGCAGGTGAGCATGCGCCATGTGGCCCATGAGGGACGTTGCTTTGTGGTGAGTGCGTGCCAGGTGCAGGCGTCGCCCGAGGCACTGGGGGTTCAGGTGGCGAACTGGCCGCCCGAGCGTGCGTTGATTGCAGGTGGCAGTGTGATTGTCGGGCCCATGGGGGACATTCTGGCAGGGCCGTTGCTTGGAGAAGCCGGGCTGCTGACGGCGCAAATCAACACGGATGACTTGGTGCGTGCGCGGTATGACTATGACGTGGTGGGGCACTACGCCCGGCCGGATGTTTTCGAACTTGTGGTGGATGAGCGGGCCAAGCCAGGCGTGCGCTACATCACCGACTAAAACGCAATCGTTCGGTGTGCAGCGTCGGTTGCATGGCGGTCACCAGGTGGCCGTGTTGGGCATGTCCAACGTACCACGGTCGACAAAGCGCATCGTGCCGAACAGTCCACCCGCCAGTTTGCCGCGCAACACGTAGGGCAGGTTGTTCAAACTCTGGGTCTGGCTCAGGCCCAGGGTCTGGCGCAAGACAGAAAACGCCGAAACACTGACCGGCACCGTCAGAACCGTCTCGGAAAAGCGTGGGATGGATCCGCTTTGATCACTCACCCCTGACGCCAGCGGCCGGCCATTGACCTCCAGGTCCAGGGCCACGCCGTTGTAGTCGATCGCCGTGTCATTAGGGTTCTGCACCCGCATTTTCACGGCGAATCGCACTTCCAGGTCCTGGCTTTGCAGGGGCTCGAGACCCACCACGTTGATGTTCACCGGGTCGCGGTTGGGGAACAGCGCGCAGGCGCTCAGGGTCAGTAGCAACAGCGATAGAACCATGAGCTTGCGCATTGATAAGTGCTCCTATTTCGTGACGTCCGGGTCCTGCATCACTTTAAGGGTCGAAGACTCCGGATCAAATTCATCTTCTTCCAGCTCTATGAACTCTTCCGGCAGGAAAATGTTCAGCAGGATTGCACAGAAAGCCCCCACGGTGATCGGCGATTCGAAGATGTTGTGCAGCGCCTTGGGCAGGTCACGCAACACTTCCGGCACGGCGGCCACGCCCAGGCCCATGCCCAGGGAAATCGCCACGATCAGCACATTGCGGCGGTGCAGCCCGGCTTCGGCGAGGATCTTGATGCCGGCCACGGCCACGGTGCCGAACATGATCAGCGTGGCGCCGCCCAACACCGGCTTGGGCATCAATTGCAGCACCGCGCCGATCATCGGGAACAGCCCCAGCAGCACCAGCAGCCCGGCGATGAAGTACGCCACGTAGCGGCTGGCCACGCCGGTCAACTGAATCACCCCGTTGTTCTGGGCGAAGGTCACCATCGGCAGGCTGTTGAAGGTGGCCGCCATCGCCGAGTTGAGGCCGTCGGCCAGCAGGCCGGACTTGATGCGCTTGATATACAGCGGGCCCTTGACCGGCTGCTGGGAAATCATCGAATTGGCGGTCAGGTCACCGGCCGCTTCCAAGGGCGATATCAGGAAGATCACCGCCACCGGGATAAACGCCACCCAGTCGAACGAGAAACCGTATTTGAACGGCACCGGCACACTGATCAACGGCACCTGAGGCAGTGCCGCCATGTCCACACGCCCCATCAGCCAGGCCACCACAAAGCCCAGGGTCAGGCCGATCACGATGGAGCCCAGGCGCAGGAACGGGTTGTTGAAACGGTTGAGCACCACGATAGTCAGCAGTACCAGCGCAGCCAGGCCCATATTACTGGCCGCGCCGAGGTCGCTGGCGCCGAAACCGCCAGCCATGTCAGTGACTGCGACTTTGATCAGCGACAAGCCCATCAAGGTAATGATGGTGCCGGTGACCACCGGGGTGATCAGCTTGCGCAGCTTGCCGATGAACTGGCTCAGCACCACCTCGATAAACGCGGCGAAGAAGCAGATGCCAAAGATCGTCGAGAGGATCTCATCGGTGCCGCCGCCCCGGGCCTTGACCATGAAGCCCGCGCTGAGAATTACGCTGATGAAGGAAAAACTGGTGCCCTGCAGGCACAACAGCCCCGAGCCGATCGGGCCGAACGTGCGCGCCTGCACAAAGGTGCCGAGCCCCGACACAAACAGCGCCATGCTCACCAGGTACGGCACTTCGCTTTCCAGGCCCAGCACGCCACCGACGATCAGCGTGGGGGTGATGATTCCGACGAAACTCGCCAGCACGTGCTGCAATGCGGCAAAAATCGCCGCGGTGAAGTGCGGGCGGTCTTCCAGGCCGTAGATCAGGTCGGATTTATAGCGCGGGCGGGGGGCTTGAGCGTCAGACAAAATACGGGCTCGGGTCAGAAAATGGAGGCGCAGGATGCCAGAAAGCGCCGGTCGTCAGAAGTGTAAAAAAATATTTATGAATGACCTGCGGGAAACCCCAGGCCCTGCCGATATCGAGGATAGGCCCACATACCAACGACAACAGTGGTGACCACAGGTCGGAACGGCGCGTTGACGCCGACTGATCGTTTCGCAGCAGGGACGCTCGCAAACACTACTTCTGAGAGCCCCCCCTATGTCCCTTCGCCAATTGAACATTGCCCCTCGAGCGTTTCTCGGTTTCGCCTTCATTGCGTTGTTAGTGATTTTACTGGGGGTGTTTGCGGTCAACCGCATGGCACAGATTCGGCAATCCTCAGTGGAAATGACCGCGACCCAACTGCCCAGCGTGACGTCGCTGGGGGTGATCACGGAAAACGTGCTGCGCCTGCGCATCCTGTCGTTCCGCGTGCTGGTCAACCGCGAGCCTGCCAGCCTGCAAGAGGCCGAAACGCGCATAAGTGTGCTCGTTGACAAGGTCAAGACCGCCCAGGCCAGTTACGCTGCGCTGCCCGCCGGCCCGGAAGAAGCCGCGCTGTACAAAACGTTTATGGTCACGCTGGACAACTACCTCAAGGCCCAGGCCGACATGCTCGCGTTGTCCAAGCAGGGCAAAGTGGATGAAATGCGTGCGCTGATCAACAGCCGCATCAAGGACGGCACCGACCAGATGGGCGAGCAATTGAATAAGCTCATCGCCATCAACGTGGCCGATGCCAAGACCGCCGACACTGATGCCGGGCAGAGTTACGACGGCGCGATCACCGGCGTGATTGCGGTTTCCGTCGCTGCCGCATTGCTCACCGTGCTGTTGGCCTGGTTGTTGACCCGCAGCATTGTCACGCCACTGCGCAAAGCCGTAGAAGTCGCTGAAACCATCGCAGGCGGCAACCTGAGCAAAGCGATCGAAGACGACGGCAAGGACGAACCGGCGCGCTTGCTCGGCGCCCTGGCCACCATGCAGGCCAACCTGCGCCAGACCATCCAGCACATCGCCGGCTCGGCCACCCAGCTTGCCTCGGCAGCGGAAGAGTTGAGCGCAGTCACCGAAGAAGCCTCCAAAGGTTTGCAGCAACAGAACAACGAAATCGACCAGGCCGCCACGGCAGTCAACGAGATGACGGCGGCGGTAGAAGAAGTGGCGCGCAATGCGGTGTCCACCTCCGAGGCGTCCAGCCAGTCCAACCAGGCCGCCCGTGAAGGCCGCGACCGTGTGGTGGAAACCGTCGGCGCCATCCAGACCATGACCCAGGACGTACAAAACACTGCGGCGATGATTGAAGGCCTGGCCACCCAGGGCCGCGACATCGGTAAGGTACTGGACGTGATCCGTGCGATTGCTGAGCAGACCAACCTGCTGGCGCTCAACGCCGCCATTGAAGCGGCTCGCGCCGGTGAGGCCGGGCGTGGCTTTGCGGTGGTGGCCGACGAAGTGCGAGCGTTGGCCCATCGCACCGCGCAGTCGACCCAGGAAATCGAGAAAATGGTCGCCGGCATCCAGAACGGCACCGGTGAGGCCGTGCAATCGATGCAGCAGAGCAACCAGCGCACCCAGACCACCCTGGAAATGGCCCGCGCCGCCGGCGTGGCCCTGGAGCAGATCACCCAATCCATCAGCCTGATCAACGAACGCAACCTGGTGATCGCCAGCGCCTCGGAAGAACAGGCCCAGGTGTCCCGCGAAGTGGACCGCAACCTGGTGAACATCCGTGACCTGGCGACCCAGTCGGCGGCCGGTGCCAATCAGACCAGCGCAGCCAGCCACGAACTGTCGCGCCTGGCGGTGGATTTGAATGGAATGGTGGCGCGTTTCGTTATCTGACCTGAAATGCGCTCAAAATGGGGGAGCGGGGGCGTGCTCGCGAATGCAGTGGATCAGTCAAGACGTCTCTCGACTGACACACCGCATTCGCGAGCAAGCCCGCTCCCACATGGGGTTTGTGGTGTCAGAAATCAGCGGTTCCAGGCGTTGGCGTTGACCAGGTTCTTCGGCTTCTCACCGGCCAACGCCTGCAGCAAATTATCCACCGCACATTTGGCCATGGCCTCCCGCGTCTCATGGGTGGCCGAGCCGATATGCGGCGTGGCCACCACGTTGTTCAAGCGCAACAACGGCGAGCTGTGATCCAGCGGTTCCTTCTCAAACACATCCAGCCCCGCTGCCCGAATGGTGCGCTGTTGCAACGCCTCCACCAGCGCGGCCTCGTCGACCACCTTGCCCCGCGAAATATTGATGAAGATCGTCTCCGGGCCCATCCGCGCAAACTGTTCTGCGCCTATCAATTTCTCGGTTTCGGCGGTGAGCGGCAACGTCAGGCAGACAAAGTCGGCCTGTTGCAGCAAGTCGTTCAAGCTGCGGTACTGCGCACCAAAACGCGCCTCCACCGCCGGCTTGGGCGAATGGCTGTGGTAGATCACCGGCATGCCAAAACCAAAATGCCCACGCTGGGCCAGCGCTTCGCCGATGCGGCCCATGCCGATGATGCCCAGGGTCTTGCCATGCACATCGCTGCCGAAATGCGCTGGGCCGATGTTTTTGTTCCATTGGCCGGCGCGGACCATGTCGGCCAGTTCGACCACGCGCCGGGCGGTGGCCAGGATCAATGCAAAACCGGTGTCGGCGGTGGTTTCGGTGAGCACGTCGGGTGTGTTGCTGAGCAAGATGCCGCGCGCGGTGAGGTAGTCGATATCGTAGTTGTCGACGCCGACCGATACGCTGGCCACGGCCTCCAGCTGTGGCGCCAGGTCGAGCAACTTGGCATCCAGCCGTAGGCTGGCACCTAGCAGACCGTGGGCGCCGGGCAGGGCATCGCGCAATTTGGCCAGGCCGGTGTCGTCCAGTGCTTCGATCAGCGTGACATCGGTCTGCTCATGCAGGCGGGCCATCAGTGGCGCAGAGAGTTTCTTGTACAACACGACAGACTTTTTCATGCGGTCTTTACCTTTAATTCCAGGTTGGGCGCCGGCGTGCGATCACTGGCGCCGGGCTTGAGAAAAATCGTCAGTACCACCGACAGCAGCAAGGCGCCGCTCATCAGCAGGTACGAAGTGCCGGGCGAACCGGTGCTGCTATTGAGGTAGCCCACCAGGTACGAGCCGCCAAACGAGCCCAGGGCGCCCATGCTGTTGATCAGCGCCATGGCGCCCCCGGCGACGTTGGCCGGCAGGATTTCCGGGACAATCGCAAAAAAAGGACCGTAGGGCGCGTACATGCAGGCGCCGGCAATCACCAGCAAGGTGTAGGACCACCAGAAGTGTTCGGCACCGAGCACGTAGGACGCGTAGAAAGCAATGGAGGCAATCAGCAACGGTGGCCATACGAAACGCTTGCGCTTTTGCAGCTTGTCCGAGCCCCACGACACCGCCAGCATGCCAATCACGGCCGCCAGGTAGGGCAGCGCCGACAGCCAGCCGGCCTCGACCATGTCCATCTGCAAGCCTTGCTTGAGGATCGACGGCAGCCACAACACGAAGCCGTACACACCAATGCTCCAGCAGAAGAATTGCAGGGCCAGGATGATCACCTTGGGCGAGCGGAAGGCTTCGGCGTAGTTCTTCACCGCCTTGATCCCGACTTGCTCGGCGGCCAGCGCGGTTTCCAGGTCCTGTTTCTCAGAGTCGCTCAGCCACTTGGCATCCTTTGGACGCTCATCGGCCAGCTTCCACCAGATAAACGCCCACAGCACGGCCGGCAGGCCTTCGATGATAAACATCCAGCGCCAGCTGAAATGCTGCACCAGGTAGCCTGATACCACCGACATCCACAGCATGGTCACCGGGTTGCCGAGGATCAGGAACGTGTTGGCGCGTGAGCGTTCTGCCCGGGTGAACCAATGGCACAGGTACACCAGCATCGCCGGCATCACCGCGGCTTCGACCACGCCGAGCATGAAGCGGATCACGATCAGCATGTAGGCGTTGGACACCACGCCGGTCAGGGTGGCGAGGCCGCCCCACAGGATCAGGCTGACGAAGATCAGCTTCTTGACGCTGCGCTTCTGCGCGTAGATCGCTCCTGGCACCTGGAAGAAAAAGTAGCCGAGGAAAAACAGCGCGCCCAGCAGTGACGACATGCCGGGGGTGATCATCAGGTCTTCGGCCATGCCGGAGGCGGCGGCGAAGCCGTAGTTGGCGCGGTCCAGGTACGCCAGGCTGTAGGTGATAAAAACGATGGGCATGATGTACCACCAGCGGCGGGTGGCGAGTTTCACGGTTTCCATGGGGTTGCTCCTGAGCTTGTTGTAGTTGTGGCAACAGGTAGTGGGTTAGGCAACGGATCGAATCGGTAACTCTGAACGGGCTGGCAGGCCTTCCATATCGCCACGGCTTTGCACGGCGCGGCTGCCGATCCAGTTGCCGCGCTGTACCGCCTCGGGGAAGCTGAGGTTTTCCAGCAGGGCGCTGATCATGCCCACGGCAAAACCGTCGCCGGCGCCGACCGTGTCCACGACCTTGTCCACGCGCACGGCGGCGACAAAGCCCTGGTCCAAATGAGTGCGGTAGTAGGCACCGTCCGGGCCAAGCTTGATGGCCACGGCTTCGGCGCCTTGGTCGAGGTAGAACGCGGCGATGTCGGCCGGGTCATCGAAACCGGTGAGCAGGCGGCCTTCGCCCAGGCCCGGCAAGACCCAATCGGCCAGGCCGGCGAGGGCGTTGATTTCACGGATCATCGTCTGTTGGTTGGCCCACAAGGACGGGCGCAGGTTGGGGTCGAACGACACGCTGCGTCCGGCTTTGCGCATCTGCGTCATCAGCTCCACGGACAACTCACGTGTCGCCTCAGACAGTGCGGGCGGAATGCCGGTGGCATGCAGATGGCGGGCTTGCAGCAAGGCAGGACTGATGGCTGCGATCGACAAATGGCTGGCCGCCGAGCCCTTGCGGAAGTACTCCACCTGAGGATCATCGCCGGTTTCTTCACGGGATTTGAGTTGAAAACCGGTGGGGTGTGCCGGATCGACCGCCACGTGGCGGCAATCCAGGCCTTCCTGGGTCAAGGTGTCGACCACAAAGCGCCCGAGCGAATCGTTACCGACCCGGCTCAGCCAGGCCACCTTGAAACCCAGGCGTGACAGGCCGATGGCGACGTTGCTGTCGGCACCCGCGATCCGTTTATGAAATTGAGCCACGTGGGCCAGATCGCCGGTTTGCTCGGCGACAAACATCGCCATGGTTTCACCAAACGACAGGATATCGATCTCAGACATAAGCACGCTCCGCACGAGGTTGGCCCAGCAGGGTGAGGGTGGCGACCTGCCGCGCGGTGACCGCGACCAGGTCATCGCCTTGCAGCGGGAATTCCACGGCCCGGCTAATACCTGGAGTCATGTGCTTGAGCAGTTGTTCCCACAGATGCAGGTCGGTGGCGCCAGGCGGCATGGCCACCAGCTTGCCGTCGGCGCGGCGGGCCACGGCCTTGCAGTGCAGGTAATCCACATGCCGGCCCAGCAGGCGTGCAGCGGTGAGGGCGGATTGGTCTTGCCACTGCCAGTTGCCGATATCGAAGGTCATCTTCACCGGCAGGCCCAGGCGTTCCACCTCGGTGAAAAAGCGCTGCATGGGTTCGATGCGGCCGCCGTGCAAGGTCTGGTCGTTCTCTACCAGCAGTTGAACCGGGTGGCGGTTGAGCAGGGCGTGCAGGCTTTCCAGGTCGTTGGTGTCGGTGAAGTAGCCAAGGGAGACTTTCAGCCAGCGTGAGCCGAACGCCTGCGCTCGATCGAGGGTGGCCGCGAGTTCTGCATTCGGTTGGGCGCGGCCGGCGACCCACAGTTCCAGCGGCGATGAAAACACCGATTCCAGGCCATGCTCGGCAGTGGCCTGGGCCAAGGCTTTGGGTTGCTCGACGGTCAGCAATTCTTCACGCCATTCGATACGTTGGGCGCCGGCGGCCCTCAGCAGCTCGACAAAACTCAACTGGCCCTGCTGGCGGACGAGGTCGGCGCCGTAGCTGGAGAGGCTGATTGAAACGGGGTATTTATGCATTGTTGGTTACCTCTGAAACCGGTTTCATTTTTTCTGAAAAAAATACTTTCCGTAGGCGCAAGCTTGCTCGCGAAAAACCTGAAAGCGCCGCGTTAAACCAGGATCGCTGCGCTATCGTTGGCGTTTTTCGCGAGCAAGCTCGCTCCTGCAAGGGGTTGTGGAGCCTCGGATGATCAGTTGGGGCATGAAGTCCAGGGTGCGGGTCGGCGTTGTGTCACCGCGCAGACGTTTGAGCAAACAGTCGAAGGCGCTGGCGCCAATCGCTTCGGTCGGCTGGGCGAGGGCGGTAATACCCGTGCCTACCAGCGGATACCAGTCGAGGTCATCCAGGGCGATCAGGCCGATGTCGTCGAACAGGTTGCAACCCAGGTTCTTCAGGGCGCGGGTGCAGGCCAGTGCTGCGACGCCGTTGGCACAGAACAGCGCCTTGGGGCCAGGTTTTGCGAGAAAGGTCTGCAGGTGTTGTTGCAGCGCGTCATCCAGTTCTAGCACGGCGCCGGTCAATGCCGGGCGGCTGGCAATCTCAGCCTTGAAACTCTCCAGGCGTTCCAAGCGTGAACTGGTGCCATCGGTGGGTTCGCTCACCATCAGCACGTCGCGATAACCCTGCTGCTCCAGGTGTTCTACCGCCATACGCACTGCCGCCGGGTTGTCCAGACCAACCAGGTCGCTGTGCAACGGCTCGACCTTACGGTCCACCAGCACCAGGGGCATTTCCCGTTGCAGTTCCAGCAACTGGTCGAGGTGATGGCCGAGGGTGTTCACGATCAGCCCTTCGATGTTGTAAGAACGCAGGGCCGCCAGGTGCTGGCGCTCTTGTGCGTCATCGCGGTCGGTGTTGCACACCACCAGGCTATAACCGTGCTGGCGGCAAGCGGTTTCGACACCGTGCATCACGGCAATGGAATAGGGGTTGCGGATATCGGCCACCAGCATGCCGATCAGGCGGGTGCGGCCACGTTTGAGACCACGGGCCATCTGGTTGGGGCGGTAGCCGAGGTGTTCGATGGCTTGCTCGATGCGCAGTGCAATGGCATCGGAGAGCAGGGCGCGGTCGTCGCCGATAAAGCGTGACACGCTGGCCTTGGACACACCGGCGCGCTCGGCCACATCAAGCATGGTCACACGGCTGCGCTGGGCGGCAGAGAAATTGTTCACGGTCATCGACCTTCTGTTTTTATTGGAATGACTGAAACCGGTTTCAGGAAACCATCAAACGAGGAAAGCCGTCAAGCTGTTGTAGGACAAAGTCAGATGACCGGTGCGTCAAACTGCCACATGCAGCCAGGTCGCTATCAGCAGCAACAGGGCCGGTGTTGGCTTCCTCGGATAAGTCGATTCAGTTGTGCGTGCCCATAAGGCACCGAGACGGACTAAGTGAAGCGATTAGCGCCCAGCGTGTGTGGGGCGTCTAGCAGGTGTGTGCCGTGTCAGCCGAACAGTCCGGCGGCAATATTGATCGAAAACCCCAGGATCGCCGTGTTGAACAAAAAACCGATCAACGATTGGCCCAGCACCACTTTGCGCATGGCCCGGGTGGCGACGCCCACATCGGAGGTCTGCACCGCTACACCGATGGTGAAGGAAAAGTACAGGAAGTCCCAGTAATTGGGCGTAGTCAGGCCCTCGGCAAAGCGCAACGCCGGTTCCTTGCCGTCCCAGGTGTAGTAAAGGCGGGCGTAGTGCACGCTGAAAATCACCCCGATCAGCAACCACGATCCGATCACCGTCAACCCGGTGAACCCGTAGTGCAGCAGGCGCTCGGCATTGGCCAGATCCTTGCTGCCCACCAGCTCGAACGTGATGGTCGCCAGGCTGGCAATGGCGGCGATGCATACCGTGAACAGCACCAGGCCGGCATTTTCATCTTCGATCTCGGCGATGCGCTTTACGTCCTCGGCCTTGGCGCGGCGGGTCAGCCACAGCATCAGCACCAGGTAGGTCCAGACGCCGGCGTTCCAGCCGATGAGGACTTTGCTGACCAGCGTGTCGGCCGGCACCAGGATGCCCACGGCAATCCCGAACACGGCGGCGGCGGAGAGGCGAGGGTGGGTGCGGGCGAGGAAGGGCATGAGGGCTCACAAATCACGGTATGTGAGCAGACTGTACCCGATCCTTGTGGGAGCTGGCTTGCCTGCGATGCAGCCACCTCGGTACATCAGGCATACCGAGTTGATGCCATCGCAGGCAAGCCAGCTCCCACAGGGGAAAGGGAAAATTGTGCTAGCGGCTTTTTTTCTTCACCAACTTCATCACCACCACAAAGAACACTGGCACAAACACCACTGCCAGCGTCGCCGTAATCATCCCGCCAATCACCCCCGTACCAATCGCTTGCTGACTGGCCGAGCTGGCGCCGTTTGCAATCGCCAGCGGCACCACGCCGAGGATGAACGCCAGGGACGTCATGATGATCGGCCGCAGGCGCAAGCGCGCAGCTTTCAAGGTAGCGGTGACCAGGTCTTCACCCTGGTCATACAGGTCCTTGGCGAACTCGATGATCAGGATCGCGTTCTTCGCCGACAGGCCGATGATGGTGATCAGGCCAACCTTGAAAAACACATCGTTGGGCATGCCGCGCAAGCCCACCGCGATAACGGCGCCGAGAACACCGAGCGGCACCACCAGCAATACCGAGGTGGGGATCGACCAGCTTTCATACAGCGCCGCCAGGCACAGGAACACGATCAACAGCGACAAGCCCAACAGCAAGGGCGCTTGAGCGCCGGACAGACGTTCCTGCAACGACAAACCGGTCCATTCCTGGCCCAGGCCTGCCGGCAACTGGCTGACCAGGCGCTGGATCTCGTCCATCGCTTCACCGGTACTGTGGCCCGGTGCCGCTTCGCCGGAAATCGCGATGGCCGGGTAGCCGTTGTAGCGGGTCAGCTGCGTCGGGCCCTGGGTCCATTTGGCTTCGACAAAGGCCGACAGCGGCACCATCTTGCCAGCGTTGTTGCGCACGTTGATTTTCATCAAATCCGCCACCTGGCTGCGCTGGTCGCCTTCGGCCTGTACCACCACCCGCTGCATGCGGCCCTGGTTGGGAAAGTCGTTGATGTAGGCCGAGCCGATGGCCGAGGACAGCACATTGCCCACGTCGGCGAAGGACACGCCCAGCGCGTTGGCCTGCTTGCGGTCCACCTCCAACTGCACTTGCGGGGCTTCGGCCAGGGCGCTTTCGCGGACGTTGGCCAGGATCGGGCTTTTCTCAGCGGCAGCCAGCAATTCGGTACGCGCCGCCATCAACGCGGCATGGCCGACGCCCCCCCGGTCCTGCAGGCGGAACTCGAAACCACTGGACGTGCCCAGGCCGTCCACCGGCGGCGGCAGGACCGCGTAGGCAATCGCATCCTTGAGCTCGCTGAAGGCCATGTTGGCGCGGTCGGCAATCGACGAAGCCGAATCATCGCTGCTGCGCTCAGACCAATCCTTGAGCGTGGTAAACGCCAGCGCCGCGTTCTGCCCCGAACCGGAGAAGCTGAAGCCCATGATCATGGTGGTGTCGCCCACCCCAGGTTCCTCGGCGTTGTGCGCTTCGATCTGCTCGGCCACCTGCACCGTGCGGTTCTTGCTCGCGCCCGGCGGTAGCTGGATGTCGGTGATGGTGTAACCCTGGTCTTCCACCGGCAGGAAGGAGGAGGGCAGGCGGCTGAACATCCAGCCCAGGCCTACCAGCAGCACCAGGTAGATCAGCAGGTAACGGCCGCTACGCTTGAGGGCATAGGCTACCCAGCCTTCATAGCGGTCGGTGAGCTGTTCAAAGCGCGTGTTGAACCAGCCGAAGAAACCGCCCTTGGCATGGTGCTCGCCCTTGGCGATCGGCTTGAGCAAGGTGGCGCACAGCGCCGGGGTCAAGGTCAGGGCGAGGAACGCCGAGAACAGGATCGAGGTGGCCATCGACAACGAGAACTGCTGGTAGATAACCCCCACCGAACCGGCCATGAACGCCATCGGCAGAAACACCGCCACCAGCACCAGGGTGATGCCGATGATGGCCCCGGTGATCTGGCCCATGGCCTTTTTCGTCGCTTCCTTGGGCGACAGGCCCTCGGTGGCCATGATGCGCTCGACGTTCTCCACCACCACAATGGCGTCGTCCACCAGGATACCGATGGCCAATACCATGCCGAACATGGTCAGTACGTTGATCGAGAAGCCCAGCAACAGCATGGTGGCAAAGGTGCCCATCAGGGCAATCGGCACCACCAGCGTCGGGATCAAGGTATAGCGCACGTTCTGCAGGAACAGGAACATCACCGCAAACACCAGCGCCATCGCTTCGAGCAGGGTATAGACCACCTTGGTGATCGAGACCTTGACGAATGGCGAGGTGTCGTACGGGATTTTGTACTCCACATTGGCCGGGAAGTAGCGCGACAGCTCGTCCATTTTCGCCCGCACCAACGTCGCGGTGTTCAGGGCGTTGGCGCCCGGCGACAGCTGTACGCTGACGGCGGTGGACGGCTTGCCGTTCAGGCGTGTGGAGAACTGGTATTCCTGGCTGCCCACTTCAACCCGCGCCACATCGCCGATGCGCACGGTCGAACCGTCCGGGTTGGCTTTTAGCACGATATCGGCAAACTCGGCGGGCGTCGAAAGCTGGCCCTTGACCAGGATTGCAGCGGTGATTTCCTGGGTGTTGGTGCCGGGCAAATCCCCGATGCTGCCGGCCGAGACCTGGGCGTTCTGCGCGCTGATCGCAGCGTTCACGTCGGCCGGCGTCAGGTTGAAGCCGATCAATTTCTGCGGGTCGATCCAGACGCGCATAGCGCGCTCGGCACCATACAGCTGGGCCTTGCCCACACCGTCGAGGCGCTTGAGTTCGTTCATCACGTTGCGCGCCAGGTAATCACTCAGCGCCACGTCATCGAGCTTGCCGTCGTTGGAGGTGAGCGTTACCAGCAGCAGGAAGCCGGCGGAGACTTTCTCCACCTGCAAGCCTTGCTGGGTCACCGCCTGCGGCAGGCGCGGCTCGACCGCTTTGAGGCGGTTCTGCACGTCCACCTGAGCCATTTCCGGGTTGGTGCCCGGCTGGAAGGTGGCGGTGATGGTGGCCGAACCGAGGCTGCTCTGGGACTCGAAATACAGCAGGTGATCGGCGCCGTTGAGCTCCTGCTCGATCAGGCTCACCACGCTTTCATCCAGGGTCTGCGCCGATGCACCGGGGTACACCGCGTAGATCTCCACTTTCGGCGGCGCGACGTTGGGGTACTGCGCCACCGGCAGTTGCGGGATCGCCAGCAAACCGGCCAGCAGGATAAACAGGGCGACCACCCAGGCGAAGATCGGGCGGTCAATAAAGAACTGCGGCATGACGGGTTATTCCTTTACGAGCGGGCTGTCGTCCACTTCAACTTTTTCACCGGGGCGCGCGTGTTGCAGGCCTTCGACGATGATGCGGTCACCGGGCTTGAGGCCGCTGCTGACGATCCAGCGATCGTTGATCACCGCCCCCAGCTCGACCGGCTGTTGGCTCACGGTCTGCCCGGCGTCCAGCAGCAACACCATCGGGATACCGGCGCTGTCACGGGTGATGGCGCGTTGCGGCACGCTGATGCCTTGTTTATCGACCGCTTGTTCCAGGCGCACCCGCACAAAGCTGCCGGGCAGCAGGTCGAGGTCGGGGTTGGGGAACTCGCTGCGCAGGATGATTTGCCCGGTGCCAGGGTCGACACTGATCTCGGCAAACAGCAACTTGCCCGGCAATGGGTAGAGGCTGCCGTCGTCCTCGATCAGCGTAGCCTTGGCCTGGTCCTGGCCGACCTGCTTCAAGCTGCCGGCGCGGAAGGCGCGGCGCAGGTCGTTCAGTTCGCGGGTGGACTGGGTGAGGTCGGCGTGGATCGGATCCAGTTGCTGGATGAGCGCCAGCGGTGTGGCCTCGTTCTGGCCGACCAGCGCGCCTTCGGTGACCAGCGCCCGGCCAATGCGCCCGGAAATCGGGGCGGTCACGGTGGCGTAGCCCAGGTTCAAGCGCGCGCGTTCGACGGCGGCTTTGTTGGCTGCGACCTCGGCGTTGGTCTGGCGCACGGCGGCGCGGGCGTTGTCGTAGTCCTGGCCGCTGATGGCATTGCCTTCCACCAACTGGCTGTAGCGCTGTTCCTGCAGGCGCGCCTTGAAGGCATCGGCCTCGGCCTTGCTCAGGTTGGCCTGGGCGCTGTCGAGGTCGGCCTTGAACGGTGCGGGGTCAATGCGAAACAGCACGTCGCCCTGTTTGACATCATGGCCTTCCTTGAACACCCGTTGCATCACCACGCCTGCGACCCGTGCGCGCACTTCGGCGATACGCGGCGCGGCAATGCGCCCGCTGAGTTCGCTGGTGATGGCCAGGGGCTTGGCTTCAAGGGTTTCGACGCGCACTTTGGCCAGGGGCATTTCCGGCGCCTCGGCGGCGGAGTCGCCACATGCGCTCAGGGCCAGGGTGAGGGCCAGCAGGCAAAATGGCGCAAACAGATTCTTCGACATGCTTTTATCCCAATATTGACTGGCGCATCCTAAAGTCACCTGCGCCTTGGTGCTGTGAAGCTGTGTAGCTCGTCTGTGAAGAAATGTAAGGTGCGACCCATAGTCGGCAGAGGGCGTATATCCTTGCACAATCCTGCAAACAGCAACGATCAATGTGGGGGGCGGGCTTGCCCGTGAAAGCGGTATATCAGCCAAAAAATCTGCTCACTGAACCACTGCTTTCGCGAGCAAGCCCGCTCCCACAAGGGTCTGTGCACAGCCGACGAACCGCATTATTTGGAAACACCATGCCCAACATCCTCCTGGTGGAAGACGACGCCGCACTCTCCGAGCTGATTGCCAGCTATCTGGAACGCAATGGCTACCACGTCAGCGTGCTCAGCCGTGGCGACCACGTCCGCGAACGCGCGCGCCTCAACCCGCCGGACCTGGTGATCCTCGACCTGATGCTGCCCGGCCTCGACGGCCTGCAAGTCTGCCGCCTGTTGCGCGCTGACTCGGCGGGCCTGCCGATCCTGATGCTCACCGCCCGCGACGACAGCCACGACCAGGTGTTGGGCCTGGAAATGGGCGCCGACGACTACGTGACCAAGCCTTGCGAGCCACGGGTATTGCTGGCGCGGGTGCGCACGTTATTACGGCGCAGCAGTTTGTCCGAGCCCCAGGTGGCCAACGATCAGATCATCATGGGCAACCTGTGCATCGACCTGTCGGAGCGCACGGTGACCTGGCGTGAGCAGCCGGTGGAGCTGTCCAGCGGCGAGTACAACCTGCTGGTGGTGCTGGCGCGGCATGCAGGCGAAGTGCTGAGCCGCGACCAGATCCTGCAACGCCTGCGGGGCATCGAATTCAATGGCACTGACCGTTCGGTGGACGTGGCCATCTCCAAGCTGCGCCGCAAGTTCGACGACAACGCCGGTGAGGCGCGCAAAATCAAGACGGTGTGGGGCAAGGGCTACCTGTTCAGCCGTTCCGAGTGGGAATGCTGAGCCATGTTCCGTGTATTGCTGCGCCTCTACCTGATCACCATCGTCACCTACAGCCTGGCGATCTACTTGATCCCGTCGCTGGTGATCCAGCTGTTCGAACACCGCTACATGAACTACAACATCGAGCAGACCCGCGGCCAGCAGAAGCTGATCGTCAAGCAATACCTGCGGGCGCCGGT
Organism: Pseudomonas sp. H3_E07; assembly: GCF_054668895.1. Taxonomy (NCBI): domain Bacteria; kingdom Pseudomonadati; phylum Pseudomonadota; class Gammaproteobacteria; order Pseudomonadales; family Pseudomonadaceae; genus Pseudomonas; species Pseudomonas sp. H3_E07. The sequence goes on along the minus strand of NZ_CP162795.1, from coordinate 129,857 downwards.
GGAGCGCTGGTCCCAGGTCACCGAGCAACTCGGTCGTGATTTCGCGCCGCTGAAAGTGCAGTTGTTGCTGCGCCAGGACGCCAGCTACACCCCGGCCGAAGAGACGCTGCTGGAACGCGGCAAGTCGGTGGTCCGGCTGGGGGAATGGGGTTGGATGGAGGAAATCAGCTCGCCGATCAATGAGCAGTTCGTGGTCAAGCTGACTGTACCGCCCGATCCGATGGACATGAATGTGCTGTACTGGGCGATCAACGTGCTGATCGTCGCTGCACTGCTGGCCTGCCTGCTGGTGTGGTTGCGCCCGCACTGGCGCGATCTGGAACGCCTGAAAAGCACCGCCGCGCAATTGGGCCAAGGCAACCTGGCCGAGCGCACGGGTATTCCGGCCAGTTCCAGCATCGGCAGCCTGGCCTCGGTGTTCGACACCATGGCCGACGACATCGAGCACCTGCTCAACCAGCAGCGCGACCTGCTCAACGCGGTCTCCCATGAGCTGCGCACGCCGCTCACGCGGCTGGATTTCGGCCTCGCCCTGGCGCTTTCCGAGGACTTGCCCGAGGCCAGCCGCGAACGCCTGCAAAGCCTGGTGGCGCATATCCGCGAACTGGATGAGTTGGTACTGGAGTTGTTGTCCTACAGCCGCCTGCAAAACCCGGCGCAGCTGCCGGAGCGGGTCGAGGTGGTGCTCGATGAGTTCATCGACAGCGTGCTGGGCAGCGTCGATGACGAACTGGAAAACCCCGAGATCGTCATCGACGTCGCGCTCGACTGCGCCGTAGAGCGCTTCAGCCTCGATCCGCGCCTCACTGCTCGTGCCTTGCAGAACCTGCTGCGCAATGCCACGCGTTACTGCGACAAGCGCATCCAGGTTGGGGTGAAGGTGTGTGCCAAGGGCTGTGAAATCTGGGTGGACGACGACGGTATCGGCATCCCCGTGGACCAGCGCGAGCGCATCTTCGAGCCGTTCTACCGGCTCGACCGCAGCCGCGACCGCGCTACCGGCGGGTTTGGCCTGGGCCTGGCCATCAGCCGGCGCGCCCTGGAAGCCCAGGGCGGCACCTTGACGGCATTGGCTTCACCGCTGGGCGGTGCGCGGTTTCGCGTGTGGTTGCCCACCGTCGCCTGATCAGAGCACTTTGACCGCGCGGCCGATCGCCTGGATCGGCCCAGTGGGTTTGCCGGTCGGCGAACCGCGCGGGTCTTCCAGGGTCAGTTCGAACAATTGGTTCTGAGTCAGCGGTGGCAGCTTGTCCAATGGCACCGACAGCGTCTGCCCCGGCGTGACCAGGCCCAGGGATACCGGTCCCTGCCAGCCGTCGCCCTTGGTCCAGAACTGCAGAGCCTTGTCGGCCGGCACTTCCATGACGCCCAACGGGATCAACTGAATCTGCTGATCATTGCTGGCCTGGATCACCCAGCCCGGCGCCTGGCTTTGCGGCGCCACCAGCACCACCACGAAGCTTGGGGCGGCAGTGGGCGGGCGGGTCAGCAGCAACCCGGCCAGCACCAGCGTGGTCAACAGCCCAGCACCGGCCAGGCCGCGCCACACTGCCAGCAGGTCCCACCAGCGTGTACCGGCACTGGCAATATTGCGTTCGATACGCCGCCACAGCTCAGAGGAGGGCGGCACGGGCTCCGCCAAGGCCGTCAGCGGCAACAGGCGTTGCTCCCAGGCGTCCACTGCAGCGCGTAGTTCGGAATCGTGTTTGAGGCGTTGTTCGACTTCAGCGCGCTGTTCGCCGGGCAGGGTGCCCAGCACGTATTCGCTGGCCAGTTCGTCCAGTGGGTTGCTCATGCCATGCACTCCCGCAGCGCGGCGAGGCTACGTTTGATCCAGGCCTTGACGGTCCCCAGCGGGGTGTCGAGTTTCTGGGCGATTTCGCTGTGGGAATAACCGTCGACATAGGCATGCAGGATGCACGTGCGACGGACCGGGTCGAGTTGCTCAAGGCAGGTGTGCACTTGCCCTGAGCGTGCAGTGAATTCAAACGTGTCGGTTGCAGCGACCTGTTCGTGTTCATCGCTCAACGGGACTTCGCGGTATTGGTTTCGTACGAAGTTGAGCGCCAGGTGCCGGGTCACACTGAACACCCAGCCACGGGCCGAGCCGCGACTGGGGTCAAAACTGCCGGCACCGCGCCAGATCTTGATAAACGCATCGTGCACGATATCTTCGGCCAAGGATCTGTTCCTGGCGATGCGCATCGCTACGCCGAGCAGATGGCTGCTTTCCTGCTCGTAGAGTTGGCGCAAGGCGCGTTGATCGCCACGGGCGCAGGCCTGCAGACAGGCTTCGTAATCAAACACGTATCACCGTCCCCTCAATTGCTGAACCCCTGTAGGAGCGAGATTGCTCGCGAAAAACGTTAACGAAAACGTGGGCATTCAGGCTGTCCGTGGCGCTCTCAGGTTCTTCGCGAGCAAGCTCGCTCCTACAAGGTATGTAGGCAGTTTCGGGGCAGCGTAGCTCAGTTTGCTCAGTTGGCCGCCCAGAAGATGTAATCGGCCTGGTATTTCACCACTTCCTGCTTGCCTTTGTTGGCTGCCGTGCACTCTGTGTTCGGTGCCACGCCGCCCTTGAGGGCCACGCGCTGGATGTAACTCACGCCGCTCATCACGCCTTTGCCTTCAGCGGGGTTGGCCTTGACCAATTGATACGGCAAGTTGCCCGCGCCCGATGGCGCCACGGCCAATTGGGTGCCGGTGATTGTCGAACCGTCCTTGGCCTGCCAGGTGGCCGGTGGGCCAAAGTAGGTGCCGACTTGCTTGCCGCTGCGGTCATTCAACACCGCTTTTGGCCCGACAAACGTCCACTCGGTCTGGCCGGCGGCGTTGGCCTTGTCGCGGCACTCGTAGGTGATTTCGCCGACGCCGGTGGTTTCCAGCGCCACCTTGTGGCCGTCCGGCACCTTGATGCTGTCAGGCAAGCCGGTCTGGGCGAATGCGGCCGGCGCGGCGGCCAGCAGTGTAGTGAGGCAGAACAGTGCTTTAGCGTTCATGGGTACTTCTCCATTTCAGTAAAACAGCGGGGTTTCTGAAAGGACTACCCATGGCGCGTACGATTGGATGCAGCGATTAGAAAATAAAGGTGAGAGGGCGCACACTGTGCCCCCGCTTTACCCGAGGAGAGATTGGCAATGACTGGTGTACACACGTCTGCTCAACAAGGTTTCTCTACCCAGGCCGTCACCTACGCCCAAGGCCGGCCGGACTACCCCAGGCAACTCACGGGCTGGCTCGCCGACACACTGCGCATCGATGCACAATCGAGCGTGATCGACCTGGGCGCCGGCACTGGCAAATTCACCCGCCTGCTCAGCACCCTGGCACCGACATTGACCGCCGTCGAGCCGGTCGCGGCCATGGGCGCGCAGTTGACCAAACTGTTGCCGGATGTGCGCCTGGTCAATGGCACTGCTGAGTCTATCCCACTGCCCTCTGCCAGCGCCGACGCAGTGGTGTGTGCCCAGGCGTTCCACTGGTTTTCCACTGAAGCCGCGCTCGCAGAAATCCATCGCGTACTCAAACCTGACGGTCGGCTTGGCCTGGTGTGGAATGTCCGCGATGAGTCGGTGGATTGGGTCGCCGCCATCACCGAGATTATCACCCCGTACGAGGGTGATACGCCGCGCTTTCATACGGGGCGTTGGCGTGAGGCCTTCACCGGCGAGTATTTTTCCGACCCCGAAGTAACCTGTTTTCCCTACAGTCATGTCGGCAGCCCTCAGGAAGTGATCATGGACCGCTTCCTTTCCGTGAGCTTTATTGCCGCGCTGCCGGATGCACCCAAGGCGGTAGTGACTGCGCAATTGCAGGCCTTGATTGATACGCATCCGGCGTTGAAGGGGCGCGACACGGTGGCCTTTCCGTATCAGACCCAGGCTTATGTCTGTCACCGTCTGAGCTAAAAGGCATAAAGTCAGATCACATTGATATAAGTCGTTATAAGAAAAATCGCTATCCTGCGGCCAGAAATTTATAAGGCCGCAGGTAGCTGTGATGGATGTGGGTAATTTTGGTTTTGTAATTGCTGGCCTGATCGTTGGTTTTATCGTGGGCATGACCGGTGTGGGTGGGGGCTCGTTGATGACCCCGATCCTGCTGTGGTTCGGCATCAACCCGGCCACCGCCGTGGGCACTGACCTGCTGTATGCCGCCATCACCAAGTCGGGTGGGGTGTTGGTGCACAGCAAGAACAAGAATATCGATTGGGCCATCACCGGCTGGCTGACCCTGGGTAGCGTGCCGGCGGTGTTGTTGACGCTGTGGTTCCTGGCCAGTCTGCATACCGACCCCAGTGTGATGAATGCGGTGATCAAGCAGGCGCTCGGTGTAGTGTTGCTACTGACGGCCTTGGCGATTCTGTTCAAGAAAAGTCTGTTGGCGTTTGCCCAGCGGCATGCGGGTGATAGCTATCACATGAGCCCGCGGAACCTGAATGCGCTGACAGTGGTGACTGGCGCGGTCCTCGGAACCATGGTGGCGCTGACGTCCATCGGTGCTGGTGCGCTGGGAACGGTGGCGTTGTTTATTCTGTATCCGTTTCTGGCTACGCGGCGATTGGTGGGGACTGAAATCGCGCATGCTGTGCCGCTGACCCTGGTGGCGGGGTTGGGGCATGCCAGCATGGGGAATATGGACTGGCATTTGTTGGGGTTTTTGTTGATGGGGTCGTTGCCGGGAATCTATGTCGGCAGCCATATGACGGGCAAGCTTCCGGATGGGGTGTTGCGGCCTTGTTTGGCGGTTATGTTGATGGCGATTGGTTACAAGCTCGCGTTCTGATGTTGGCTGGGACGGCCTTAAAGCCGTCCGGTATTCAACGCCGAACTCGGTCAACATGTGGGAGCTGGCTTGCCTGCGATGGCATCACCTCGGTGTAACTGATATACCGAGTTGCCTGCATTGCTGGCAAGCCCTCCAAATCAATGTTGGATTACGGGCACACCGAGCTTAAGCGATGTGCCGAGTGACTCAGCCCCGGCCCGGCCCATTCCCAATCTGCCAGACAAACGGCGGCTCAACCCCATTAACCACCCAATCCCCCACAATCCGCGCCTTATAGATCACCGGATTATGCGACGACACCGTCCGCGCATTCCGCCAATGCCGGTCCAGCGCCTTCCCCTGACGCACATCCGACGCCCCCAGGGCATTGAACAACTCACTGGTGGCACGCTGAATCAACCCCGACACCACCACCTGCGCCGTGGCCGACTCAATCTCGGCCGCTACATTGGCTTCACGCTCAACAATATCATCCCTCCCAAACCGCGCCAGGTACGCCCGTTGCGCCGGCAACGTGGCTTTCAACGCGCTTGCCTCGGCGGCATAAACCAGCGCCGCCACTTCGCCCACTACCTGTTGAACCTGCGCGTCCTGGCTGACATGGGCCGCATTGCCATGGCTGTAGATGCGCTTACGGCTGCGCACCTGGTGTGCCACGTCGCGCAGCGCCGCGCGGCCAATACCCGCCAGGCTGGCGAGCAGCACCAACTGATAGAACGCCGTCTGGTATTTGAACCGCGTAGCAAAGTCGATAACGTTGTCCGCCTCCACCACCGCATCGGTAAAGCGCGACGTGCCGCTGCCCGTGGTGCGCTGGCCAAAGCCGTCCCAATCATCACTGTGCACCACCCCAGGCTGGCGGGCGCGGGTGGCGGCAATCACATCGGCGCCGGTGTCGCTGCGTTGGGCATACACGTCGATCCAGTCGGCGAAGATGCTGCCGGTGCTGTAGAACTTTTCTCCATTGAGCTTCCAATGGTCACCGTCGGGGCTGACCTGGGTGACCACATCGCCAATGGCCACGTTGCCGATTTCGGTCCAGGCGCAGCCGACGATATCGCCCTCTACGAAGCGCTTGAACCACAGGTCGCGACCGGCACTGGGCGGTGCATTCAGGCGGTCTTCGGCAAAGGCAAAGTGCCCGCGCAGGGCCTGGGGCACGTTGGAGTCGGCTTCGGCCAGTTCGATCAGCAGTTCGAACAACTGCGGCAGGGAAGCGCCCCCACCGCCGTACTCCACCGGCACGCGCACCGCGCCAAAGCCGGCGGCTTTCAGCCACTGGATCGGCTCGTGGGGCAGGGTGCGGCGCTGTTCGCGCTCTAGGGCGCCCTCGGCGATGCGCTGAAAAATCGGGCGGAAGCGTGCCGCCAGAGTCGGGTAGTCGACGCCGGTAGACAGCGGGTTGATGACGTGTTGTTCGGTCATGGGCAAGGTTCCTGGGCAGTGATCGGTACAGGGGGATTGCACAGTCCGTGCCGGGTGCCAGCGCCCGTATTTGCGGGGTAGACCCTTCGGCCACTGTTGCCCTGGCAACAGCTGATCGACAAACCAGCACACTCTGCGACATCGTCGCCGACACCTCGAAGTCGGCCCAGAGCCCCTGGCATGGGCGTTTCACCGGCCTGGCACGCTTGCTGCTCAAGCCCCGGGTACATCCCTTTGTGCGAGGTACCGTTCGATGAGTCAGCAAGCCGTGAAATTTGCCTATTGGGTGCCCAACGTCAGCGGTGGGCTGGTGGTCAGCAAGATCGAGCAACGCACTCACTGGGGCATTGATTACAACCGCAAACTGGCGCAGCTTGCAGAAGCCGCCGGTTTCGAGTACGGCCTCACCCAGATCCGTTTCACCGCCGGCTACGGCGCCGAAAACCAGCATGAGTCCGTAGCGTTCAGCCATGCGCTGCTGGCGGCGACCACCACGCTCAAGGTGATCGCCGCCATCCTGCCCGGTCCGTGGCAACCGGCGCTGGCGGCCAAGCAACTGGCGACCATCGACCAGCTCACCAACGGCCGTATCGCGGTGAATATCGTCAGCGGCTGGTTCAAGGGCGAGTTCCAGGCCATCGGCGAACATTGGCTGGAGCACGACGAGCGCTATCGTCGTTCCGAAGAGTTCATCCGTGCCCTCAAAGGCATCTGGACCCAGGACGACTTCACCTTCAAGGGCGACTTCTACCGTTTCAACGAGTACACCCTCAAGCCCAAGCCACTGGGCCAGCCGGAAGTGTTCCAGGGCGGCAGCTCGCGGGCGGCGCGGGACATGGCCGCACGGGTGTCGGACTGGTACTTCACCAACGGCAACACCCCAGAAGGCATCAAGGCTCAAGTCGACGACATTCGAGCCAAGGCGGCGGCGAATAACCATTCGGTCAAGGTCGGCGTCAACGCGTTCGTGATTGCCCGCGACACCGAGGAAGAAGCCCGTGCCGTGTTGGCGGAGATCATCGACAAGGCCGATCCGGAGGCCGTGAATGCCTTTGGTGATGCAGCCAAGCAGGCCGGCAAGGCTTCACCGGAAGGTGAGGGCAACTGGGCTAAGTCCAGCTTCGAAGACCTGGTGCAGTACAACGATGGCTTCAAGACCAACCTGATCGGCACGCCGCAGCAGGTCGCCGAGCGCATCATCGCGCTCAAGGCGGTGGGGGTGGACCTGGTGCTCGCCGGTTTCCTGCACTTCCAGGAAGAAGTCGAGTACTTCGGCAAGCGCGTGTTGCCGCTGGTGCGTGAGCTGGAGGCCAAGGCTGCGATCAAGAACGTGGCGTGAAGACCACCACCGCCGCGCGCAATTTGTTATTGCCGAACCGGCACATGCGTTCGAACTCCCCATGGCTGACCGGCAAGTGCTGGCAGTCCAGGGGCTGACGGTGCTGGCTGTGGTCAACGTCCGGGTCGTGAAGGTAGACGAAGTCATCGTCGCAGTCGGTGACTATTACCCAGTGCGGTGACTTGGATCGGGTGAGGCGGTAGCTGCTGATCAGCACCAGCGGCTGGCCGCCGTCGCGTAATACCTGGGGCAAGTCCAGCGCGCCGCCGAACACTTGCTCGACGTCACTACTCGCTAATTCCTCTTCGAAAGCCTCATGCACCAGGCGCATGACGTCCTTTTTATGCGCATCACGCACGCCATCCAAAAACAGCGGCCCGCGCACATTCACCTGCATGCGCACCGCAAAGCCCCGGCGCCAGGCGGCCAGGGCCAACCCTTGGGGGCTGCATCCGCCGTGGCCGGCGGTCATGAACACGGTGGTCGCTTCGCGCCAGATCTGCAGCTCTTCGCGGCGTTGTGCCACGCGTTTCGGCACCAGCGCGCCCATAGCCATCAGCAGGCAGGCAGCGCCACAGGTGAAGTCAGTGGTCTGCTGGTAATACGGCACGCTTTGCGGGCGCGCATCCTGATGCTGGACGATGCGTTTCTCCAGGCGCAGGGCAGCGGTGTGGTCTTCGTAGTAATCGTTGATCAGGGCAAAACGCCGGTAGCCATTGCGTTCATACAGGGCGAGGGCGCCGGGGTTGTCGGTGCGCACCTCCAGGCGCAGGTAGGCGCAGTCGTGTTCCACCGCGATGGTTTCGATACGGGCGAGCAACTGTTTGCCCAACCCCAGGCCGCGCGCGTGCTCGGCAATGGCGATGGAATACAGGCGCGCCAACGAGGTACCGCGGTGGAACAACACCAGCCCATAGCCGAGCAGTTGCCCGTCATTGTCCGCCACCAGCAACTGGCCATGGGCGCGGCTGACCATCCACTGGAAACTGCGCGATGACAGCCGGTCGGTGGTGAAACAGTGCTGTTCCAGTGCCACCAGTTCAGGCACATCGCAGGGGGTTGCAACGCGAAAGCAAAGAGCCATATGACCGCCGTAAAAGTTGCGTAACGAAACGGGACTTCTCTAAAAGATCGTGCTTAATAGAAAAGGTCGAGTTCTCTAAAGCGGATCAAATATTATGTCGGCGGTACAAGGTCATTGGCGTGAAGTATCCGAGCAAACAGTCGCGGCGACAATAACTAATACAGGTTATTTTCCCGTCCCCCTCAAAGGAACCCGTCAAGTAGTGATCATTGTCGAGCGCAAGGAAGATTGGGCCTCCTACTTCCCCAGCGAAGACATCGTCACCGCGCAGGAATACCTGGAGCAGACCCGGGAAAGCGAGACCGGCAAGCGTGTGCAGGTGATCAACCTGTGCCGCGGCTACAAGTACCTGGGGCACGGTTATTACTGCTCGCTGCTCGCCGAAGCCCGTGGGCACAAGGTAATTCCCTCGGTGCGCACCATCAGTGAACTGACCAGGAAGTCGCTGTACGGCCTGGCCCTGGACGACCTGGACAAGACCCTTGATAAAGCCCTGAATCATCACCTCTATAGCAATACCGAAGGCTTTACCCTGACACTTTATTTTGGTCGAACCAATATAGAGCCATTGCAGGATTTGGCCCGTCAATTGTTTGAAGCCTTCCCTTGCCCGATTCTGTTAGTTGATTTCAAAAAGAATAACGGTTGGCACATAGAAGGGGTCAAGTCCGGCGTGTTGCACAAGTTGCGCGATGATCAGGAAGATCAATTTGCCCACGCCCTGGACAACTTCAGCCGCAAGATCTGGCGCCAGCCGCGCTCACGGAGACTGGCGCGTTATGACCTGGCGATCCTGCACGATCCCCAGGAGCAATTGCCGCCGTCGAATGCCAAGGCGCTGGATAATTTCATCCGCGTGGGCAAGGGCCTGGGCATCGATGTCGAGTTGATCGAGCGCAAGGACTACTCGCGCCTGGCTGAATACGATGCCTTGCTGATCCGCGAAACCACCAGCGTCGACAACCACACCTACCGCTTCGCCAAGAAAGCCGAAAGCGAAGGCCTGGTGGTGATGGACGACCCGGCGTCGATATTGCGCTGCACCAACAAGGTCTACCTTACCGACTTGCTCAACAGCCACCAACTGGGCATGCCCGCCACAGAGATTCTGTACAAGGAGCGACCGGAAGACTTCGAACGGGTCGGCGAGCGCCTGGGGTTCCCGCTGGTGTTGAAGATCCCCGACGGCTGCTTCTCGCGAGGCGTGATCAAGGTAGAAAGCCAGGACGCCTTGCTCAAGGCCACCGCCGAGTTGTTCGAGCATTCGGTGCTGTTACTGGCCCAGGAATTCTTCTACACCGAGTACGACTGGCGCATCGGCGTACTCAATCGCAAGCCGATTTTTGCCTGCCAGTACTTTATGTCCAAGGGCCATTGGCAGATCTACAACCACAAGGCCATCGGCCAGGACATCAACGGTGAGTGCCGTACCCTGGCGGTCCACGAAGCGCCCAAAGCGGTGGTGGAACTGGCGGTGAAGACCGCCAACCTGATCGGCGATGGCCTCTACGGCGTCGACCTCAAGCAGTCCGGCGACAAAGTGGTGGTGATCGAAGTCAACGACAACCCCAACCTGGACGCGGGCATTGAGGATGCCTACTTGCAGGACGACCTGTATGGGCTGGTGCTGGAGGAGTTCGTGCGACGTCTGGAGTTGAAACGTCAGGGCCAGGTTTGGTGACCCGGCGATGATTCAGCGTTTTCAACTGGCCGACGGCAAGCTGTACGGTGGGGAAAGTGACGATGCCCCGATCCTGTTGTTCAACAACCCTGACCTGGCCGAGCGCGAGTGGCTGCGCGACCACCATAAGCTCGACGAGCACGCCCTGGCTTCGGCGCTGGACCCCGACGAAGTCTCACGCATCGAGTTTCATCCGGACAATCTGTTCCTGATCTGGAAGCGCCCGGAAAACTACTCCGGCGGCGGCAACCTGGTGTTCGAGGTGTCGTCCTGCGGCCTGCTGTTTTCGCCCAGCCGCCTGCTGGTGATTGCCACCGACGAAACCCCGCTGACCGGTCTCGGCAAGCGCCGCCCACTGCACACACCGCTGGATGTGTTGCTGGACCTTTTGCTCAACAACATCCACCACTATCTGGGCCATCTCAAGGTGATCAAGCTGGTCGCCCGGGAATTGCAGCAGCAGTTCAACGCGTCCATGAGCAACCATCATCTGATGCAGATGTTCAGCCTCAGCGAAAGCCTGATCTATTACATCAACGCGCTGCACAGCAACGGCGCGGTGCTGTCGCGGCTGCGCAACCATGCCGAGAAGGAGCACTTCGACGCGGAAATCCTGGCGCTGATCGATGACCTGATCATTGAGAACCATCAGTGCTACAAACAGGCGGAGATTTATTCCAACGTGTTTTCCGGGCTGATCGATGCGCGCGGCAACCTGATGAACAACAGCATGAACAACCTGTTGCGCAAGCTCACCCTGATCAACGTGGTGTTCCTGCCGCTCAACCTGATTGCGAGCATTGGCGGCATGTCGGAGTTCAGCATGATGACCGCGGGCACGCCCTGGTGGGTGTCGTACCCGTTGTTCCTGCTGGCGATGGGGCTTGGGGCGGGCTTGATGGTGGTGGGGCTGAAGCGGATAGCGGGGGGCGCCAATGTCGTGTGAACATGCCAGCGATGCAAACACCTCTGTACATCAGGCATATCCAGTTGAGGCTATCGCAGGCAAGCCAGCTCCCACATTCGACCGAGATAGAGAGTAGGAAACGGGTCAGTTCTAAGGCCGCCGCGCTTGGCTGAGAGATCAGTCACCTACCTGCTTTTCTGTGGGAGCTGGCTTGCCAGCGATGCAGACACCTCGGTACATCAGGCACATTCAGTTGAGGCCATCGCAGGCAAGCCAGCTCCCACATTCGACCGAGATAGAGAGTAGGAAACGGGTCAGCTCTAAGGCCGCCGCGCTTGGCTGAGAGATCAGTCACCTCCCTGCTTTTCTGTGGGAGCTGGCTCGCCAGCGATGCAGATAACTCGGTACATCAGGCACATTCAGTTGAGGCCATCGCAGGCAAGCCAGCTCTCACATTTGACTGAAATCGAGAGTAAGAAACGGGTCAGCTCTAGCGAAGTGCCGAGGGTTGCGGCGAGAGCATTTTTCTTACTTTTGACTGGGCCGGCATTCCGGCTGTTCGAAAGTGAGCCGCCGTATGGGCAACCGTCTAAGTCTGCAGGGTCAGGACTTCAAAGCCATCCGCGGTCACTGCCACCGTGTGCTCCCACTGCGCCGACAGGCTGTTGTCCTTGGTGACCACCGTCCAGCCATCCTTGAGGCTGCGCACTTTCGAGCTGCCCTGGTTGAGCATCGGCTCCACGGTAAACACCATGCCTTCACGCAGTTCAAGTCCGGTGCCGGGGCGGCCAAAGTGCAGGACCTGCGGTTCTTCATGCATCTGCCGGCCGATGCCGTGGCCGCAATACTCGCGCACCACGCTGTAGCCGTTGGCCTGCGCATGGCTCTGGATGGCATGGCCGATATCACCCAGGCGGGCGCCGGGCTTGACCTGGCGGATACCGGCCCACATCGCTTCGAAGGTCTTCTCGACCAGGCGCTGGGCCTTGGGCGTAACGCTGCCGATCATGTACATCTTGCTGGAGTCGGCAATGAAGCCACCTTTTTCCAGGGTGATGTCGATGTTGATGATGTCGCCGTCCTTGAGGATTGCCTTGGCGCTGGGCATGCCATGGCACACCACCTCGTTGATCGAGGTGTTGATGGAGAAGGGGTAGTCGTACTGGCCCAGGCTGGCAGGGCGCGCCTTGAGGTCGTTGCGGATAAAGGCTTCGACGGCGGCATCCAGTTCCAGGGTAGAGCGGCCGGCGGCGACAAAACCGTCGAGCATGGTGAAGACCTGGGCCAGCAGGCGCCCGGCTTCACGCATCACGGCCAATTGTGCGGCAGTCTTGATCATCAACTGCGCCCTCGGATCAGGTCAGGTTTGTCCAGCAGCAGTTTGTTGATCAGCTCGTTGTAGGGCAGGTGAGGGTTGAGTTCGGCGAGCAGGCCGATCTTGATCCAGAACTCGGCCTGGGCGTTGATGGAGCGGTCCATCGCTGCGCTGGCCAGGCGTAATTGTTCGTGCAGGTGGTCGGTGATCTTGACGATGCCCATGGTCATCACTGTGCAGTGGGAATATACAAAGCGTATACGTTTCGTATATAGAACGTAAACCCCCAGCCGCTAAATGGCGCTTGGCCATTGACTTGATCGCGGGCCGCCGGTTAGTTTCGTCACATGACTTTTCAAGCCTTCCGCAGCCAGCCAAGCATTATTACCGCCATTCCTCATTTGGCGGGATAGCGCACGGCTGTACCCAGACCCGCCCTAGAGGCGGGTTTTGTTTTTCCGTCTCCAGGGTCTTTGACAAAAAGCCAGGAGACATCCATGAGTAGCTGCACCGCGCCTCACACCGCCGACCCGGGACTGCTTGAGCATTACGTGAAGAAGATTCTTGCTGCCCCGGTGTACGACCTGGCGGTGCGTACGCCCTTGCAAGCGGCCCCGGCCTTGTCGGCATTGCTGGGCAACCAGGTGTTGCTCAAGCGCGAAGACTTGCAGCCCACCTTTTCATTCAAGATCCGCGGCGCCTATAACAAGCTGGTGCAGCTCACGCCTGAGCAAAGGGCCCGTGGCGTGGTCACCGCGTCGGCGGGTAACCATGCCCAGGGTGTGGCCCTGGCAGCGCGGGAGTTGGGGATCAAGGCGCGTATCGTGATGCCCGCCAGTACCCCGGAACTCAAGGTGTTGGGCGTACGTTCACGCGGTGCGCAAGCCGTGCTGCACGGCGCGAGTTTTCCTTTTGCCCTGGCCTATGCGCTGCAGTTGGCCGAGTCGTCCGGGTGCACCTTCGTGTCGCCCTTCGACGACCCAGACGTGATCGCCGGCCAAGGCACCGTGGCTATGGAGATCCTGCGCCAACAGCAGGGGCCGCTGGACGCGATCTTCGTGCCGGTGGGCGGTGGTGGCCTGATCGCCGGCGTCGCCGCCTACGTCAAATACCTGCGCCCGGACGTGCGCATCATCGGCGTCGAACCCGAGGGCTCCAGTTGCCTGTTGGCGGCGTTGCGTGCCGGTGAGCGCGTGGTGCTGCCCAGCGTTGACGGGTTTGCCGACGGTACGGCGGTGGCCCAGGTCGGCGCCCACGGGTTCGAGATCTGCCGGGACTGGGTGGATGAAGTCATCACCGTCAGCAATGACGCGTTGTGCAGCGCAATCAAGTTGATCTACGACGACACGCGCTCTATCACCGAGCCTTCCGGGGCGTTGGCGGTGGCGGGCATTCGCCAATACGTCGCCACTCACAACCTGCGCGGGCAGACGCTGGTGGCGATCAATTCCGGAGCGAACATCAACTTCGATAGTTTGCGACATGTTGCCGAAAGGGTCGCTGCGCAAAGTGTCGTTTGACCTTAAGTCCAGGGTTAAACGTTTAATCGTAGCCGTTCGACGACGATCCCATTGACGCTGTTCAACCTCTATAACCAGGCACAGTGCTTATGAGGAAAAGTTACAACGAGCGCTGACTTAGCCGAGTACGCTTGGGTGTTACAAGCGTCTTCCAGGGCCGGCAAGACGCGGCGGGCGAGCGTCCGCCAGATTCATAACAATCTGTTGGCAGTCTCAGAAAAGGAGAGGTTGACCATGCTTTCGGAATTAGAACTTCGCAGCATTATTGAAGGAAGTTTCCTGCCCAGACGGTGCGAATGCACCAAAGCCGAAGATGCCTCGCTGACGATCAAGGTCTACGATGACCGTGACCGCGACCGGGTGGATTTGGAAGTCAAAGGAATCGATGCAGACAAACTCGACAGCAGTCGAGCCATTTGCAACCTGATCACCGGGTTGCGCGAAGACCTCAAGCACACCCACGCACCTACACTGCAACGAGTGGGAGGGCGCGTCTACTATTAGCCGGGGCGAGCTTGCTCGCGAAAATCGGCAACGATAACGCGGGTAGCCTACTACTCAGTGGCGTTTTAAGTGCTTCGTGAGCAAGCTCGGTCCTACGGTGGTTCGCTTCAATTCTGGAAATCGCAGGCATCGGACATCTTCCGATAGCTCACGTCTTCCACCTTGCCTGCCTTGTCCAGAAACTTGATATCGGCCTTGATGACTTTGCATTCGTCGGTCTGGGCTTCGTTCATGGCCAGGACCTTGTCGATGTTCATCGGCAGGCCATAGTGGTAAGGCACGGGTTTCACGGCGGCTGTTTGATCGTCGGCCTGGGCCAGGCCTGACACAGCCGCCAGTGAAAAGGTGGCACCGAGCATCAATGTGCGCAGTTTCATGGTGGTTCTCCGCAAGTGGGTACAGCGTCACTCTCGACTTGCGGGATTAACCATCGATTAATGTTTGCCTGGCTGACAAAACCTTCATCTTCACCAGCTCATGCGCACGCCGGCGGTGCCGCTGACCCCCTCCATCGCGTTGCTGTCCAGGTGGGTGTTGTAGTCTGCCGCCAAGTAGACGCTTACCGTTGATGGTGCCGGTGCCACCTGCAGGCAGCGTCAGGCTGTTATTGCCCAGGAGATCGGTCAGGCCGGCACTGCTGCCGCTGTCGCAGATGAAGGTGTCGTTGCCCGGGCCGGGAGTGAGTGCGCAGGCAGCGTAGGACTGTTGTGGTGTGGTGTACTGCAGTGAGAGAAGGCCGACAGCTAAAACGGCGCGGGTTGATAAGCCGTTGCTTTTTTGCATGGGTCTTTCCTGCATTTGTTGTAATTACTGCTCCTGTTTTGGGTTTAGCACAGTTTTCCCGCTTGGCAATGTGTGTATAAACGCGCGCAGGCCACGGAATACGTGGCCTGCGTGGTGGCACATTGCTCATGTTGCTGCTGGGTTCAACTCACCTGGCGGCGGTAAGGCAGGTCTGGACCGGTCTTGGTGCAGGTCAATGCCGCGGCGCGAATCGCAAAGCCCAGCATGGCGTCGATCTGGTCGCGGCTGAGCTGCTGCAGGCCGTCAATCGAGTCAAATTGTTGCTCGGTCAACCAGGCAATCAACGCGGCCTGGAAGGTATCGCCGGCCCCCACCGTATCGGCCATCACCACCTTGACGGCCGGTTGTGACCAGTGGCCGTGCTGGCGACTGAACACACTGGCGCCATCGCCGCCTTGGGTCAGGAACACCAACTGGCAACGGTGCTGCAGCCAACCCTGCAACACGCTTTCAGGGGACTGTTCGGGGTAGAGCAGGTGCAGGTCTTCGTCGCTGACCTTGATCAGGTCGGCATGCTTGACCAGCTCTGCCACGCGGTCGCGCCACAGCTGGATATCCGGCTGCGGGTTGAGGCGCACGTTGGGGTCGAGGCTGATCAGGCGCTTGCCGCTTTCGCGCTTGACCAGGCTCAGCAGGGTGTCGCCGATGGGTTGCACCACCAGGGAGAACGAGCCGATATGCAGGCCGCGAATGTCATCACCCAGCTCAGGCAGATGGGCGACTTCCAGCAGTCGGTCGGCGCAGCCTTCACCACGGAAGTTGTACTGCGGTGAGCCATTGGCGCCCACGGCGACCATCGACAAGGTGGTCGGCGCGGCAAATTCCACCAGGAACTGCTCGCTCACGCCCTCATCCTTGAGCACCTGCAATAAGCGGCGACCAAGGAAGTCAGTGGACAAACCGCCGAGCAAGCCCGCCTCGATACCTAGGCGGCGCAAGCCTACCGCGACGTTGAACGGCGAACCGCCGGCAATCGCCTTGTAATTGACCTTGGACGCCTGCCCGCTGGCATCTTCCTCGCTGAAAAAATCAAACAGCGCTTCACCACACACCAGATACATAGTCTTTCGCTCTTAAAGGGTTGCCACAAGCTGCTGATAGCGCTCGTAGGCTTGTTGATATGCGCTGACACTGGCCGCTACCGGCAGCGCACGGCTGGCCGGGTCAACGCTCACGCACTTGTCGCACAGGCTGGCCAGTGACTCGCCGGACTGGCTCCAGGCCGCCTGAATCGCGGCGCCCAGCGCGGCGGCTTCACTTTGTTCGGTGCAGACCACTTCGGTGTTCATGATATCGGCGACCATCTGCCGCCAGATCGGGCTTTTCGAACCGCCACCGATCAAGCGGATGCTCTGGCTTTGCAACCCTGTCTGACGCAGCAAGTCCAGGCCGTAGCGCAGGCCGAAGGTCGTGCCTTCGACCACCGCGCGACACAGGTTGGCGCGGGTCAGGTTGGTCATGGTCAGGCCGTGCAGGCTGCCGGTGGCGTGGGGCAGGGCGGGCACGCGTTCGCCGTTGAGAAACGGCAGCATGCTGACGCCGTCCGCGCCAATCGGCGCTTGCTCGACCAAGGCATTGAACGCGGTCAGGTCCAGATCGAAGAGTTCGCGGATCACCCCGGTGGCGTTGGTCAGGTTCATGGTGCAGATCAGCGGCAGCCAGCCACCGCTGGATGAGCAGAACGTGGCGACCGACGCCTGCGGGCTTACGCTCGGCTGGTCGGCAAACGCATACACAGTGCCCGATGAACCCAAGCTCATGGTGATCACGCCAGGCGCAATGTTGCCAGTGCCGATGGCGCCCATCATGTTGTCACCACCACCACTGGAAACGATGGCATTGGGGTTGATGCCCAGGCGTTCGGCAATTGCCGGAAGAATCGTGCCGACGCTTTGATCGGCCTCGATCAGTTGCGGCAAGGCGTTTTCAAGGCGCCCACTCGGGTCGATGTGCTTGAGCAGCGCCACATCCCATTCACGGGTGCGCACGTTGAAGTAGCCGGTGCCTGACGCATCGCCGTATTCCGCGACGGCGCGACCGGTGAGCCAGTAATTGAGGTAGTCGTGGGGCAGCAGGATATGCGCGATACGCGCAAAAATGTCCGGGTGCTGTTCGCGGGTCCACAGCAGCTTGGATACTGTGTAGCCCGGGGCAATCGCCACGCCGAGGCGTTCCAGAGAGCCGCTTTCGCCGCCCAGGTGCTGCAAGAGTCGCTCGTTTTCCGGCGCAGTCTCGGTATCGCACCACAGCTTGGCCGGGCGCAGTACGCGGCCCTGGTCATCCAGCAGCACCAAACCATGTTGCTGGCCGGAAACGCCGATGCCGAGGATGTCCTGGCCATCCACGCCCGCCTGTTGCAGGGCGCGGTGGGTGGCTTCGGTAAAGGCGTCCAGCCATTCCTGGGTGTGCTGCTCGCGACGGCCATTGGCGCCGCTGATCAGCGTGTGCGCCGTAGCGCCCAGGCCGAGTACCTTGCCGCTGGAAGCGTCGAGGACGATGGCCTTGGTGCCTTGGGTGCCGCAGTCGATGCCGAGAAACAGGTTTTGCTGGGTCATGAGGATTTGCTCAGCAGTATTGTTTTTTTGAAGTGGAAACCCTATCAACGGTGGGAGCTGGCTTGCCTGCGATGGCGGTGGTCCAGTTAGCCATGATGT
The DNA here is from genome assembly GCF_054668895.1 of Pseudomonas sp. H3_E07. NCBI lineage: Bacteria > Pseudomonadati > Pseudomonadota > Gammaproteobacteria > Pseudomonadales > Pseudomonadaceae > Pseudomonas > Pseudomonas sp. H3_E07. The sequence continues at coordinate 111,836 of NZ_CP162795.1, read as the reverse complement.
GACTGATAGATCGTTATCGCAGGCAAGCCAGCTCCCACCTATTTAATTTGGTTTCTTCAGTAGATGTTGCAGTGTTGCGGTGACGCCGTTGTCACGCAAGCTGACAAAGCAGCGCTCGAAAGCTGCCACAAACCCAGGCGAGTTGGGAATAGCCGTACCAAAAATCTCTTCCACCGCCAACAGGCGTTGGCTGATCAGCGCGTCATCACTCACCAGCCCCTGGCAAAACTCAGCCCGCGGATCCGGGATCTTGTAGCTCACCCCGTTTTCATCCACACCTTTCAAATACAACGCCCAGGCCGCCACCACCAGCGCGGCGCGCTCAGTCTCGCGGCCATCGGCGATCAACCGGTTAATGGTCGGTACGGTGAACTTGGGAAACTTCGACGAGCCATCCGAACACACGCGCTCCAACTGATCGGCAATCGCCTGGTTGGAGAAGCGATCCACCAGCGTCTGCTTGTAGTCCGTCAGGTCGATGCCCGGCACCGGTGCCAGGTTAGGCGTGACGTCCAGGTCCATGTAGGCGCGCATGTAGGCGACAAACACCGGATCGTTCATGGTCTCGTGCACAAACCGATAACCCTTGAGAAACCCCAGGTAGGTCAGCGCCAGGTGGCTGCCGTTGAGCAGGCCGATCTTCATTTCTTCATAGGGGGTGACGTCATCGGTGAACTGCACGCCGACCATTTCCCAGGCCGGGCGACCGTTGACGAACTTGTCCTCCAGCACCCATTGCACAAAGGGTTCGCACACCACCGGCCAGGCATCGTCGATGCCGTGATCATCATGCAATTGCAGGCGGTGCGCGGTGCTGGTCATCGGCGTGATGCGGTCGACCATGGCATTCGGGAAACTCACGTTGGCCTTGATCCAGTCGTGCAGTTCGGCATTGTGCAGGGCGGCGAAGGCCAGCAGCGCCTTGCGCGTCACGGCGCCGTTGTGCGGCAGGTTATCGCAGGACATCACGGTAAATGCCGGAGTGCCGGCGGCGCGGCGTTTGGTCAACGCGGCACAGATAAAGCCGAACACGGTTTTCGGTGCGCTCGGGTGCGTCAAATCATGCTGGATCTGCGGCAGGTGGGCCATGAACTCACCGTTGCTGTCGTCGATGCAGTAGCCGCCTTCGGTGATGGTCAGCGAGACGATACGAATTGCCGGGTCAGCCAGCTTGTCGATCAACGCCTGGGCGCCGTCTTCGGCCAGCAGCATGTCGCTGATCGAGCCGATCACACGCACTTCGGTGTCATCGGTATCGCCCAGTTCATACAGGGTGAACAGGTAGTCCTGGCCGGCCAGGTCGTCGCGGGCCTTGCGGTCTTCGGCCCGCAGGCCGACGCCGCAGATGCTCCAGTCCAGGCCAACGCCGGTGTTCATCAGGGCGTCGGTGTAATACGCCTGATGTGCGCGATGGAAGCCACCGACGCCGATATGGGCGATGCCCTGCGTGGTACTGGCGATCTCATAGGTGGGCAGCTTCACTTGCGGTGCCAACTGGGCGAGGTTCTGTTTATTCAGTTTCATCAGCAAAGTCTCGCGAAATCAGGCGGCAGCGCGCAGTGGGCGGGCCACGGCAACACCGTCGGTGTCGAACAGATGGCAGTGCGCCGGGTCCAGGTGCAGGTGCAGCGTCTCGCCGTACTGGCTGGCCATGTCGCCGCGAATCCGCATGGTCAGCGGTTCGCCATTGGCGGTGATGACATGGCAGAAGGTGTCGCTGCCCAGGCGTTCGCCGACGTCGGCGGTGACGGTCAGGGTGGTTTGGCCCGGGGAGGCAATTTCCAGATGTTCCGGACGAATGCCCAGGGTCACTGCACTGCCCACGCTCAAGGTGGCGCCACTCAGCGGCAGGTTGATCAACGTGCCAGCGTCCAACTGCACTTCGCAGCTTTGGCTTTCAACACGGGTGACTTTGCCCTTGAGGAAACCCATCTTCGGCGTGCCGAGGAAACCCGCCACAAACAGGTTGGCTGGCTGGTGGTACAACTCCAGCGGCGAGCCGACTTGCTCGATACGGCCACTGTTCAGCACCACCACCTTGTCGGCCAGGGTCATGGCTTCAACCTGATCGTGGGTCACGTAGATCATGGTCGCTTGCAGCTCTTTATGCAGGCGCGCCAGTTCCAGGCGCATCTGTACGCGCAGGGCGGCGTCGAGGTTGGACAGCGGTTCGTCGAACAGGAAGATCTTTGGGTTACGCACAATCGCGCGACCGATGGCCACACGCTGGCGCTGGCCACCGGACAACTGCTTGGGCTTGCGCTCCAGCAACGGTCCCAGTTCCAGGATGCGTGCCGCCTCGCTGACCTTGCTCTCCACCAGCTTCTTGTCGACACCGGCCAGGTCCAGGGCAAACGACATGTTCTTGCGCACGCTCATGTGCGGGTACAGCGCGTAGGTCTGGAACACCATCGCCAGGTCACGCTTGGCCGGGGTCACTTCAGTGATGTCGCGGCCATCCAGTTCGATGGTGCCTTCGCTGACTTCTTCCAGGCCGGCGATCAGGCGCAGCAGGGTGGATTTACCGCAGCCCGACGGGCCGACGAACACCACGAATTCCTTGTCGTTCACTTCCAGGTCGATGCCTTTGATGATCGAGAAGCCTTCGAAGCCTTTTTGCAGATTCTTGATTTTCAGGTTGGCCATGATGAGCCTCCGCTAGGAATTATTATTTAACGGCGCCAAAGGACAAACCGCGCACCAGCTGTTTCTGGCTGATCCAGCCAAAGATCAGGATCGGTGCGCAGGCCAGGGTCGAGACGGCGGACAATTTGGCCCAGAACAAGCCTTCGGGGCTGGAGTAGGAGGCGATCAATGCGGTCAACGGCGCGGCGCTGGAGGAGGTCAGGTTCAGCGACCAGAACGCCTCGTTCCAGCACAGGATCAGCGACAGCAATACGGTGGACGCCAGGCCGCCTTTGGCAATCGGCAACAGTACGCGGACCATCTCTTGCCACAGGGTCGCGCCATCCAGGCGGGCGGCTTCGAGGATGTCCTTGGGAATGTCCTTGAAGTAGGTGTAAACCATCCACACCACAATCGGCAGGTTGATCAGGGTGTAGATGATGATCAGCGCAATGCGTGTATCCAGCAGGCCAAAGCTCTTGGCCAGCAGGTAGATCGGCATCAGCACGCCCACGGGTGGCAGCATCTTGGTGGACAGCATCCACAGCAACGTGCCTTTGGTGCGCTGGGTCTCGTAGAACGCCATGGAGTAGGCGGCCGGCACCGAGATCAGTAGGCAAAGCGCCGTTGCGCTGAAGGAAATCAGCACCGAGTTCCACGCATAGCTGAAGTAGTTGCTGCGCTCGTTGATGTGCAGGTAATTCTCCAGCGTCGGCGTGAAGATGAACTGCGGCGGCGTGGCGAACGCGTCGATTTCGGTCTTGAAGCTGGTCAGCACCATCCAGAAGATCGGGAAGAAAATCAGGATCGCGATGGCCCAGGCCAGGGTGCCGAGCAACAGGCTTTGCAGGCGGCGGGATTGTTGAAGCGTCATGGCGCGGCCCTCAAGGCTTGTCAGTCAGGTTTTTGCCGATCATCCGCACCAGGATGATCGCCGCGATATTGGCGATGACCACGGCAATCAAGCCGCCGGCCGAAGCCATGCCCACGTCGAACTGCACCAGCGCCTGGTTGTAGATCAGGTAGGCGAGGTTGGTCGAGGCGTAGCCGGGGCCGCCGTTGGTGGTGGTGAAGATTTCAGCGAACACCGAGAGCAGGAAGATCGTCTCGATCATCACCACCACGGCAATCGGGCGGGCCAGGTGCGGCAGGGTCAGGTGCCAGAAGATCGCGATGGCGCCGGCACCGTCCAGGCGCGCGGCTTCCTTTTGTTCCTGGTCGAGGGACTGCATGGCGGTCATCAACAACAGGATCGCGAAGGGGAGCCACTGCCACGACACAATGATGATGATCGACAGCAATGGGTAGTGCGCCAGCCAGTCCACCGGCTCGGCGCCGAAGAACTTCCAGACGGCGGCGAGAATCCCCGAGACCGGGTGGAAAATCAGGTTCTTCCAGATCAACGCACCGACGGTGGGCATGATGAAGAACGGCGAAATCAGCAACACCCGCACCAGGCCGCGGCCGAGGAACTCACTGGCCTCCAGCAGGGCACTGATCAACACGCCGAACACCACGCTGATCAGCAGCACGCTGCCCACCAGCAGTAAGGTATTGGTGGCGCCGGGCAGGAACCCCGAATCGGTGATGAAATAGGTGAAGTTCTCCAGCCCCACGAACTCGTTTTCGCCGGGGTAGAGCAGGTTGTAGCGGATCAACGAAAAGTACAGGGTCATGCCAAGCGGCACGATCATCCACAGCAGCAGCAAGGCCACCGAGGGGCTGACGAGGAACCAGCCGGGGTTGGCCAGGCGGTTTTTGGGTGTGGTTGTATTCATGGTGATCAAAGCCAGTCGATTACATGCAGAACCAGAGTCGGAGCGCGATCAAATGTGGGAGCTGGCTTGCCTGCGATGGCATCATCTCGGTGTAACTGACAGACCGAGTTGTCTGCATCGCAGGCAGGCCAGCTCCCACAAAAGCCCTGCTCCCACATTTATGGTGGTGAGCCTGGACTATTTGGGATAACCCGCCCGCTTCATTTCACGCTCGGTGGTGGTCTGTGCGGCGGTCAATGCTGCATCCACCGTCTGCTGACCGGTCAGTGCGCCCGAGAAGAACTTGCCGACCTGGGTACCAATCGCCTGGAACTCAGGAATGGTCACCAACTGGATACCGATATACGGCACCGGCTTGAGTGTCGGCTTGGTCGGGTCTGCGACTTTCAGCGATTCGAGGGTCACCTTGGCAAACGGCGCGGCCTTCATGTACTCGTCGCTGTAGGTGGATTTGCGCGTGCCTGGCGGTACGTTGGCAATGCCGTCGGTCTTGGCCACCAGCTCGCCATATTCCTTGGAGGTTGCCCAACTGGTGAACACCTTGGCGGCATCCTTGGCCTTGGAGCTGGTCGGAATGGCCAGGCTCCAGGAGTACAGCCACGAAGTGCCTTTGTCGGTCTTCTCGTGGGGGGCAAAGGTAAAGCCGACATGGTCAGCCACTTTGCTTTGGGTCTTGTCGGTGACGAATGAGCCGGCCACGCTGGCATCGACCCAGATCGCGCACTTGCCGCTGTTGAACAGCGCCAGGTTTTCATTGAAACCGTTGCTGGAAGCACCCGGCGGGCCGGATTTCTTCATATTGTCGACGTAGAAGTTCAGCGCGTCTTTCCATTCAGGACCGTTGAATTCCGGTTGCCACTTCTCGTCAAACCAGCGCGCACCGTAGCCGTTGGCCAGGGTGGTGATCAGCGCCATGTTCTCGCCCCAACCGGCTTTGCCGCGCAGGCACAGGCCGTATTGCTCTTTGGTCTTGTCGGTGAGTTTGCTGGCGAATTCGCCGATCTGCGTCCAGGTCGGATGCTCAGGCATGGTCAGCCCGGCGTTCTTGAACAGGTCGGTGCGGTAATAGGTGATCGAGCTTTCGGCGTAGAACGGCAGGGCATACAGCGAGCCCTTGACGGACAAACCGTCACGCACCGAAGGGAACACATCATCGAGGTCGTAGGACGCCGGCAGATCCTTCATCGGCTCCAGCCAGCCCTTGGCGCCCCAGAGTGCAGCTTCGTACATGCCGATGGTCAACACATCGAACTGCCCGCCCTGGGTGGCGATGTCGGTGGTGAGGCGCTGACGCAGCACGTTTTCTTCGAGCACCACCCAGTTCAGCTTGATCTCCGGGTGCTCGGCCTCGAAGGTTTTCGAGAGCTTTTGCATGCGGATCATGTCGCTGTTGTTGACGGTGGCAATGGTCAGGGTCTGCGCGCCAAAGCTGACGGCGCTGAGGGTCATGCAGGTCATCATGCAGGTAGAGGCAAGCAGTGCTTTTGCTGTGAACTTCATCGCGCACTCCATTTCCGCGCCCAGGGGGCTACAGAAGGACAGTTATTGTTGTTGTGTCTTCCTACGGGTTGTCAGGAAGAGTGTGCGTTGATTACAGCCTTCTCAAGACGATGTGACAAATCCTTGGGAACACTGGTACTGATACTTTTTTGCACTTCCCTCGGGCTTGGGTAAAACGTTTCACTGATTGTTCAGCCGAAGGCATAGGCCCGGCAGTCCTGGGCAAAAAGCGCTGCAATCGGACTGCGTACACTTTTCGCCCGGCGAGGCGGTCAGGGGTTGATATAGCCGTGAGGATAGGGGGTCTTCGGTTTCGCGATAAGGGCATCCATCCAATTTTTATCCAGTGGGCTTATAGGCGTGTTGCCCTCCACTATTTTTATGCCATCACGCTCCCACTGAGTCATGACCTCTTTCAGTTTTTGCGTGTACTCCCGAGCGGGGCTGGCAATACCGGCCCACGGGTCGACAACCCAGGCATCCGCCCACTCGGGTTCCGAGAAGTCGACTGTTCCTGCAGGTATTGCGGACGGGCCGCCTACCACGGTAAATGCATGAGCGTCTGAGGCTTTCCATTCGTAGGCATTGCCACCGCTCTTTTTGATGATGTCCCTCGACAGCAGGGCCATTTCTCCGCAATTGCCGGCGCCGGCTTTCAAAATTATGTCAGAGCGATTCCGCGCACTGCTGGGAATGCTTCGACGCAACCATTCGACGGTCTGGTTGGCGGCGTCTGCGCGCGCAATATCCGATGCTGAGCGTATCTGATTGCCTGGGCCTAGCCCGGTGGCCGTCATGGAACGGGTCACCGTGTCTTTTACCTGCTGCGCCAGGAATTTGTTCTGCTGCTCGGCTGTTAAGGTCGAGAAGTTCGCGGGAGTTGTCAAAGCGGTTACTCGATTTGGCTTCAGGGCGATATTCGTCTTGCCAATCGCTTCGCTACGTTGCAATTGATAGAGCACCTCGCGCTGTTGCTCCTTCGTCATGTTTTTAACGAAGGCCCCTAACTCATCGACATCTTTTTTCTGGTAACCCGACCGCTTGAGTTCTGCCAGCGCCGAGTCCAGTTTGGGCAGGGCGATGAATTCGGCATCCAGTGGTGTTCTGGACACGCCTTGGCGGATGCTGAATTTATTCCGATAACCATTGACGAGCGATATGTCGTTGGGTGTGGTTTTAAAGAATTTGAGTTCGCCGGATGACGCTGTATTCAGCTTTGCGTAATAAAACTGTGCGGTGTCCGCCTCGATCACCAGGTATTTTTGGGAGTCCCCAGGCGTTCGACCGTTAACAATGACCGCACGAACTTCGCGCTTGTCGTCACTTATATCGCTGATGCTGTTGAGCTTGATAACACGCGTTTCCTGGTTCAGTGCTTCGTTGGTTTGGCCAACGTAAAAGCCAAACTGTGGATCCTGTTTGATGCTGCCGGTTATCAGCGATTTGTAGGTGATGGGCTGGTTGTTCAGGGTCGGGTGAAGGTGTGGCCCTGTCTCGCTATCAATTACTTTGTAGCGGCGTCGTTCGAAGACGACAAATTGATCCTTTCTCAGAAATTTCGTCGGCGAGGGGAACAAGCGAACATGCTCGAGCGCTTGCAACTCCTGGGTCAATTCGTTGGGCGTGTTCTCAACGATTTTGGAGAAGCAGGTGTCATTGGTGCCGCGTTTGGCTCTGCCGCCGACGGACGGTGCCTCACAGATCGCCTCGAAATTATCCAAGGGCCTAAAGTGGTCGGCCGACTCCAAGTCCGTGAGCACATTGGGATTTTTGACGTCGTAACGGTATACCTTGCCCTCATTGACCAGGTCGAAGCCCTTGGCGCGGGGGAGGGTGTACGCATCGGTGGCCAGGGGCTTTTCAGTGACCAGGGCTTGAGTGCCGCTGGAGAACGTCTCCTTACGCAGAGGGGCTGAGGTATCCGAGATAAAACCTTCCAAGGCCGGGCCATAAGCCGCCTGTGTCCTGGCGTCGTAGGCGTACCAATTACCGTCTTGGAATACCGTGCTGACCTTGACTTGGTTGTGGGTGCCGGAACGTATGACCCTGCCCTCGGCCATATCTGCCGTTTGCGCTGCAAGGTGGCTTTCCTGCATTCGGCTCAATGCGTTGATCGAATTCGAGGTGCTGGCGGCAGTTATATCCTTGAGAGCAATGTCCTCGGCTTCATCTGCGCCAAACTTTTCGACAAACTTGGCAGAGACCTTGGCCGTCGCCCACGCAGCACCTGTTTTTGCTAGCGTCCATATTTTCCCAGCGCCTTCGGTAGCCACATAGAGCGCGATATCAACGAGCAGGTCACCTGCTGCTTTGGCGTATTCACCGTGATAAAGATCTTCAAGGCTGCTGCTGCCTGGAATGGCACGTAAGAGGCCTTTGAAGAAGTCGCTGGGTTCTACGCCATGTTCAACTGCATTGTGCAATCCACGGTGGCTACCGACAAAAGTACTTTTGCGCAGGTAGACCGTGTCAACCAGCACCTTGGCGAGGTCCTCCATTCTGTTGCTGTCGTAAACGGAAGATGCGTCACTTGCACTGCGTTCAAGGAAGCGCCTTTCACGTAACTCAGGGCGTTTGTCACCGTCTGTGGTCTCGTTGAGGATAAATTGTTCGCTTTCCCTTAATACAACATCGCAGGTGACGCCCTGTTTGGGCTCCGTGCCGTTTTTGAGCGCATCCATGTCGAGAGCCACGCTGACTTTTTTGTCTAGCGGCGTTGATGGATCAATGTCGGGAATTCTGACTATTTGCCCGGTTGCCGGATAGACCGCGAAATCCCGCCTCACGCCTTCGTAAACGGACGTGATGATGATGCCACTGGCGGTCCCTTCCACTTGCAGAAGTTCCACCGTTCCAAAGTTAAGGCTATTGCGCTCCTCCAACGGCAACTTGCTGAGCATGTCTTTGAACAGGGAAATCGTATGGCGCCTGCGCGGGGTGAAGTCTTCCTGGATGGCGTTGTCGAATTGCGCGTTGATATCTGGCAACTCGTGTGCTTTTTTGCGCAGGTCTTCGACGTTCAGGCCTGGTTGTTGTGTACTCCAACTTTCACCCAGGCGGCCAGCCTCATAGACCTCGACGATGCTTGCGTTAATACCGGAAAAGATCCCGCCCGCCACCTTTTCCCATAGAACCGGCCTCTCAAAATCGATGCTTGCGCCAAACTTTTCTTTCAATGCCGCCAGGGCCATGGCCCTTCTGCTTGGGGGGGCGACGGTTCGCAGGTAACGTTTGGCTTGCGAGGTCTCATTGATCTGAGTATTGAGTTTTTCCTGGCTGTCGTTCAGCTGCTCGAGGCTATATTCGTCGTTGTTGTTTTTCCCAAGATGGTTATTGATGACGGCCCAATCAATCACTGGGTTCAGTTGGGCGACGGCCTGCAGGCGGTTTTCCTCTGCTGAAATGGGCTTGATGTTATGAAAGTCCATGACTTGCTGGTAAGTCATGTTCGCGCTGGCACCGGCGGCTATCAGTTCGATTCGATTTACCGCACTTGAAAAGTTGACCCATTCTGGGGAACCAAGCTTCAACGTCGACGGTAGGTCTTTGACCAGCAAATGTGGCGCTGCACCGGACATCAATAGGCGGGTGACTGCCGGACGAAGGTGGGTCGGGACCTGTTGGGTATCAGCCAAATGTTGGCTTAAAAGCTCACTGAGCTTGCCAGCGCCTAAGCCCCAGTTCGCAGGCCACATGAAGTCGAAACCTGCAACGCGATTGCGCTGGGTGCCGGCCGTTGGATCAAGCGCTAGCACAAGCGCGGTCAATAGCCATTGCTTTAGGCTGGTTGGGGTAGCAGCGCCCTTCATTGCGGTTTGCAAGTGTGTGGCGAGCTCCAGGGCGATGTCACTGGAGAGGAGCTGTTGCAGTGCCTGATCAGGGTCGCTGCTCAGGTTGGAAACCCCGGAACTCAAGAAGCTGAGAAGGGTGCTGTGGTTTCCAATAGACGTTTTGACGAGCTCACCCACCGCGCTGCGTTGCTCAGCACTCAACGGTAAGTCAGTGGACAAGAAGCCCCATTGGTTGCCCAGGGCAGGTGCCTGCGGGATCTGGGTTTGCAACGCCTGTAACAAATTATCGACCTGTGCGGCCGACGTGGCGCCATACCAGCCGTGGTCTGACAGAAACTTCTGGAGTGTCGTGGTGCCCTTGGGCTGGTGGCTAGAGTCCGGATCCACCGTAAAGCGGGTTGTGGCGTCGTTATCAACATTCCCGAATTTAAGCTGATGAATCAGCGCATGCCTGTCATTGCTGTCGCCTAACGCGATTTTGCGCTGGTTCAACCAGCTCACGATTTTCCCTGGGTTTTCAGGTGGCGTTGGAAATGCCAATGTTCGGCCCATCAGCTCCGTATGGCGTGTGAACGCCTCGCTGTCGTAGTCGGTACTGATGGAATAAAAATTGGCCAACCATTCAAAGGATGCGCTGCTGTCGTTGGCCTGAGCCAGCGTGATCGGTTTTCCATGTGCGGTGAATGCCTCGGCAGCGGTCAACACTGGGGTGAGTACGTCAAAATGCTGTTCCGGGTATCTTTTCGTAAAATCAGTGGCTGTAAAGCGTTGCTCAACGCCGTTGACCTTACCGATCAGTGCGCGGTCCGTTGGGTCAAAGCGCAAGGTACTTAGGTCGATGCCCTGTTTCGCGGCCCACTCGGTAAAGCCGCTGCTTTTCAGGGCTTTGTCCAAGTAAGCGCGCCATTGTCCGAACAGGCTGTTGGCCGGGACCGGCTCAACCTTTTTTGAGGCAGGGGGCGTCGGGTCGCTCTTGAGCTCAAGCATCACGCGATGCGCAGTGCCGACCAGTTCGCCTTCGGCGCGTGCCAGGATGTCTTCTGGGGTGTCGAGGTCTGGTGCCGCGTTTACGGGCGGTGCGCGGTCGCTCTGTGGCACATTGACCTTGGCTGCCGCCGCCAGGGTTTCAAGCGGCGAAAGGTTCATTGGCTTCCCAGTGAGCTGTGAGATGACGGCTTGCTGCACCTCGCGCACGCTGAGCGAGCGGGCATCGTCAGTGGGTGTACCCACCAATGCCTTGAAGCCGTCGACTTGGGTGATTTCGGCACTTCTGCGCAGACTCCCTTCGCGCGCTCTTCGCGCCCAGCCAGGGTTAGGAGCGTCATTTTGAGGCGGTCCTTCTTCCGCGTAAAAACGCAGCACCTCTGAAACCTCTGCAGAGTGTGCACTCGGGTAGAAGACGTAATCGCCTGAGCCTGTCGCCATACGTTCTACCGCCAGTTGTACTTGCGGCCAGACCTCGGACCAACCGGAGAGGTCGTTCAACACGAAGGTGGTTTCGACGCCATTGACTGTGCCTTTTAAGGTCCCGTCCGCCGCATTGATCCGGACGCTCGACACTTCAAGATTTTTTTCCTGTGCGAACGCTGTAAAAGCAACGCCGTTCAGCACATCCTTAAGGTTGTTACGTACCAGGTTGAAGGTCGAATATTCGGGCAGTTCTTCAATCTTGATCCCAAACAACTTGCCCATCGCTTGGCTGCTCAGGCGGGCCAGGGCCTGATCGGCGTCCTTGATCTTTTGTGCCACCGATGCGGGCTCGAAACCGGCCAGTAGTCGGTTCAACTGAGGCGGTGGCAGGTTTGCGACCTGTTGTTTTGCCTCTCTTTGGCGCTGTTGGACTGGGGCGTATTGAGCCGCGTAGTAGGTATCGGTGTTACTTATCGAATGGAAGTTTCTCTCTTTCATCAGCCAGTCGATCGCTATCAGCGTGTCGTCGCTGTTGTAGCGGGGCGCGCGCTCCAGATAAAAGCTTGCGACATCCTCCGCGGGTGCATGCTCGCGGTCGTGGAACGTGATGTCCCCGCGCATTTTTCTTGCCGCAGTCAAAACCGCAGATGAAGCGGCGGCCCATTCAGGATTTTGTGCCAAAGAGAAGCTGAAGGTTTGATTGTTCCTCTGGCCGGTCAGGTCTCCATTGGCCTTAATGACAAGACTGGAAATATCAATGCCTTTGGTTTGGGCAAAGGTTTTGAAAGGCACCGCGTCGAGCGCGTCAGCCAGTTCGTTCCAGGCGAGGCCGAACGTTGAGCTGGGCGGTACAGCAATTGGGACTGCACGAGCAGGGTTGTATGGGATTGCATCCACCCGAATGCGGATCAAATAATTGGCAAAATTAATCGCCAGTTGGCTGTCGCTGTCTTCAACCAGAGCATTGGCGAACTGCTGGATCGAGGTGTTACCCGCGTTTTGCGCAGGGTGGGCGTTTTGCAGTTCTCGGCGAACTCGAGAAAAACCAATGCCGTTGTTGGGCATGGCACGCGCCGGGCTTTGGAGTATGTCGTCAATCAGTTGGGTGTAGGTTTTTTGCGGATTGAGCGCGCTCGGCTGGTTCAGGAGCCGTTCGACTTCGTTGTGCAGTGCTCTTTCGTCTGTGAGTGTCTCACCGGCGCCTTGTATCAATTGACTGATCTGTTCGGCCAGACTTGGCTGCTCGTCGGTCACCGTGTATCTGAGCAGGTCAAGTATTCGCTGCGGGGCGTGTTTCGGCATATCGACTGCGTATTCGGGCTGCGGGCGGTCTCTATGCCTGTTTTGACGAGCCTGAAAAAGTCTGATGACGTTGGAGGCCACCGAATGTTCATCGGCTGCGTGCAGGCTTTGTAGTGTGGGGGCCGTGGGCGTAATAGAGGTGGCCAAGCGAACGCGGTGAACGCCAGTCATAAGTGGAGGGCCTTATATCTGTGTGTGAACATACGCCATCCAACGAATGAAAAAGAAGCGTTGGGCGTGTGTTCACTAAGTGGCTTGGCACTTCGTAAGGTTCCATTGCGTGAAGGCCACGGTTTAAGGCCCTGATCTGTAGCCGTTTGCTGGTGTCGTAAGGTGCTGGCCGCGGTTTTCTTCGGTGAGCCGTTGCACTGCCAGGCGTCGGTAGTGGGAGGGTGTCATGCCCTTGAGTTGCTGAAAGCGCCGGTTGAAGTTGGAGATGTTATTGAAGCCCGACTCGAAGCACACATCGGTCACGGCCTTGTCGCCGTCTGCCAGCAATTCGCATGATTTGCTGATGCGCAACCGGTTCACAAATTCGATAAACGTGCGCCCGGTGGCCTGTTTGAATACCCGGGAGAAATAGGTGGGTTTCATTCCTAGATATTCCGCCACTTCCTCCAGCGGCAACTCACGGGCGTAATGGGCGAAAATGTAGTCCACCGCGCGGTTGGTGCGGTCGATGCTGTGCTCGTCGGCCAGCTGCGGCGTGGTGGCACCCGACAGCAACTGGTAGTCCTCACACGCACTCAAGGCTTCCAGCAGGATAAAGAAGTGCCCCAGGCGCGCCATGCCCTGGGCGTCCTCGATGCGTTGCATCAAGGTCATTGCCTGGTTAATCGTGCGTTTGCAGCGAAACTCGATACCGTACTGCGCACGCTCCAGCAGCGGCGCCAGGGTCTTGAGTTCGGCGAAGATCTGGCTGCCACCTTCAAACAGCTCATCGGTGAAATTCACCAGCATGTCGCGTTTGGGCACCACCTCGTCTTCCTCCACTTGGCTGATCCAGTTGTGGGGCAGGTTGGGACCGGTGAGAAACAGGCTTTCCGGGTAGAAGTTACCGATGTAGTCGCCGATGAACACCTTGCCGGAGCTGGCGACGATCAGGTGCAGCTCGTATTCCTTGTGGAAGTGCCAGCGCACCAGCGGGCAGGGGAAGCCGTGCTGGCGATAGATGATGGACAGGCCGTTGTGGTCGTCCATCAGCTCGTAGGAAGGGTCGGTGATTCGCGTTGCTCGGGTCATGCTGCCGTCGCTTTATTGTGGTTGCTGCCTTGGATAATGCCCCCTCGCACGCGACCTCGCCAGCACTCGTGTTTATACGATGCGGTTTTTCGCCTCGATCCACTGGGACATGTATTGCGTACTTTTATGGGCGTGATGGCGCAGCATGCTGCCGGTGAAGTTGTCCCGGCGATGGGCATTCAGATGGCTGCGGCACTGTTCCAGGCAGGCCACCAGCGCCGGGCCATGCATGGCCTGGTCATAGCGGCGGGCGAGCAGTTGGCGGCCATTTTCTTGGGCCAGGGTCCAGCGTTCGCGGTTCTGGTAGAGCGCCACGGCAGCCGCCGCCAAGGCAGGTGCGCTGTGTTCGATCATGCCCGGCCACGGCTGTTCATCACCCATGGCCTCGGCGCCGATAGGCGTGGTGACGTTCGGCGTGCCGCAGAGCATCGCGTCCGCCAGTTTGCCCTTGATGCCGGCGCCGAAGCGCAGGGGCGCCAGGCAGATACGCGCGGCGGTCATCACCTGCAAGGCATCTTCGGCCCAGTTCATGACATGAAAACCCTGCGTCGGGTTATGCAAGGCGGTGGCTTTGGGCGGGGTGTAGGCGCCATAGATGTGCAACTGCGCCCCCGGCAACTGCTGGCGGATCAGCGGCCACAGGCTGTTTTTCATCCAGAGCACCGCATCCCAGTTGGGCGCGTGGCGGAAGTTGCCGATGCTGAGAAAGTGCGCGCGGTCTTCAAACGGCGCGAAGGCTTCGGTCGGCGGCTCCACCATCAGCGGGCACCAGTGGAGCAGGGCGGGTGGCACCTTGAAGTGCTCGGTGAGCAGGCGGATTTCCACGTCGGAAATCATCAGGCTGATGTCGCAACGGTAGATGGCCGCGATCTCGCGCTTGGCCAGGTCGGTATCGGCCATCAGTGTGAACTCTGCCTGCAGTGCCGGGGAGAACAAGGCACTGAAGTCGTCGCTGTCGGGGTGCGCCTTCAAGTGATCCTTGAACCGCTGGTGACGTGCGTCGCGCAGGCTCTGCAAGTCGGAGGTTTCCAGCACGCGCAGGGCGCTTGGGCAGCATTTCTCGACGCGCCAGCCGAACTGTTCTTCCATCATGAAACGGTCGAACAACACGATATCCGGGGCCAGATCGCGGATAAAATCATCGAAACTGCTGTTATTGAGCTCGATGGCGCACTCGGCGATACCCAGGGCAGGCAAATCGGCCTTGTGTTCGCCAATCGTCGCTGGGCTGCTGAAGGTGATGTCCCAACCTTGTGCAAGAAAGCTTTCAAGGATCTGCATCATATGCCCGCCTGCGGCCGAGGAGCGGGGTTCCGGCCAGACGTATCCAATGACCAGGACTTTGGTGGCAGGGGCATTCATCGACATCGTTTTCCTTGAAGGGCTGGGCGCAAAGCGCGCAATTAAACCATAACCGAAGGCATGACAATTTATCGCTGGCGGTAGGTAGACGCCGTAGTTTGTGGTTAACTTCGACCTCTCGAATTCGTTAAACCCACATCAGCATAAGGATTCCGTTCATGGCTCAAGTCACCCTTCGTGGTAACCCTGTCCAGGTTGAAGGCGAATTGCCGAAAACCGGTTCCACCGCTCCTGAGTTCAGCCTTGTTGCTGTCGACCTGTCGCAAGCGTCCCTGGAAACCTTCGCCGGCAAGCGTAAGGTCCTGAACATCTTCCCAAGCGTTGACACCCCGACCTGCGCCACTTCGGTGCGCAAGTTCAACGCCCAGGCCAACGACCTGAGCAACACGGTCGTGCTGTGCATTTCCTCTGACCTGCCGTTTGCCCAGAAGCGTTTCTGCGGCACTGAAGGCCTGGACAATGTGCTGAGCCTGTCGGACTTCCGCAACGCCGACTTCGCAGTGGACTACGGCGTTTCGCTGGCTGACGGCCCGCTGCAAGGCCTGACCGCCCGCGCCGTGGTGGTGCTGGACGAAAACAACAACGTGCTGCACAGCGAACTGGTGCCTGAAATCGGCCAAGAGCCTAACTACGAAGCAGCCCTGGCTGTTTTGAAGTAACTGTTTCGGTACGTTACTGTCGTTTTGCAGTAACACGCGTGATGCAAGATTGCGGCCTGGCCTAGTCCAGGCCGTTTTTATTTGTAGCTCAGATGCTTAGCGAAACCGCCGTAGGACTAAGTCGCATAAGTTAAAAGTTGTAAGCCCAAGGTAAATAGCCGGTAAAGGCGCTTTTCTAAATGCGCCCCAGTGCTTATCTTTCAGCCTCCCCAAGAAGAAGCTCTCGCGCCCAATGGTTGATCACTCCATGCAATCCTCCCCCCGTAAGTCCCGCCGCTGGCTGTTCGGCCTGCTTGTGTTGCTGGTTATCGCCGGCCTGTGCTGGAAATTTTGGCCCGGCAGCCATAAAGACGGCGCCGAGAAGCCCGCGGGGCATGCCGGCAAAACGGGGATGATGCGCCCAGGCTTCGGTGGATCCACCGGCCCGGTGCCAGTGCGTGTGGCGCCTGCGGTGCTGGGCGAGTTTCCGGTGTACTACAAGGCGTTGGGCACGGTCACCGCACTCAACACCATCAATGTGCGCAGCCGGGTGGGCGGCGAGCTGGTGAAGATCGCCTTTGAAGAAGGGCAAATGGTCAAGGCTGGGGATCTGCTCGCCGAGATCGACCCGCGCAGCTACCAGAACGCCTTGCTCCAGGCCCAGGGCACGCTGATGCAGAATCAGGCCCAGTTGAAAAACGCCCAGGTCGACGTGCAACGTTACCGCGACCTGTATGCCCAGGACAGTATTGCCAAGCAGACCCTGGACACCGCTGAAGCGCTGGTTTTGCAATACCAGGGTACGGTCAAGACCAACCAGGGTGCGGTGGATGACGCCAAGCTCAACCTCGAATTCACCAAGATCCGCGCGCCCATAAGCGGCCGTGTCGGCCTGCGTCAAGTGGACGTCGGCAACCTGGTGGCGGCCAACGACACCACGTTCCTGGCCGTGATCACCCAGACCCAGCCGATCAGCGTGGCCTTCACGCTGCCGGAAAACACCCTGGAAACCGTGCTCACCCGCTACCACGCCGGCAACAAGCTGCCGGTGGAAGCCTGGGACCGTGGTGATGTGAAGCAACAGGCCGTGGGTGTGCTGCAAAGCCTGGACAACCAGATCGACGTGACCACCGGTACCCTGAAATTCAAGGCACGCTTCGATAACAAGGACCAGGCGCTGTTCCCCAATCAGTTCGTCAATGTGCACCTGCTGGCCGATACCTTGCACAACGTAGTGCTGGCGCCGTCGGCGGCGATCCAGTTCGGCAACACCGGTACCTTCGTCTACGTGCTCGACGGTGACAAGAAGGTCAAGGTGCAGCCCCTGGTGGTGGGTGATACCGACGGCGACAACACCGTGATCAAAGAAGGCCTCAAAGCCGGCGACCGCGTGGTCCTGGAAGGTACCGACCGCCTCAAGGACGGCAGCGAGATCGAAGTGGTGAACGACAGCAGCGAAGTGCCGACCACCCCGACCGAACACCTGCAAGGCAAGCCAGCGGCGAAAGGGGAGACCGGCACCACCGCCGGCAAGGCGCAAAAGGTCGGTTCATGAACCTGTCGCGGCTGTTTATCCTTCGCCCGGTCGCCACCACGCTGAGCATGCTGGCCATTGTTCTGGCCGGCATCATCGCGTACCGCTTGCTGCCGGTGTCGGCCTTGCCCCAGGTGGATTACCCGACCATCCGGGTGATGACCCTGTACCCCGGCGCGAGCCCGGACGTGATGACGAGTGCGGTCACCGCGCCGCTGGAACGCCAGTTCGGGCAAATGCCGGGCCTCACGCAGATGGCCTCCACCAGCTCCGGCGGTGCGTCGGTGCTGACCCTGCGTTTCAACCTCGACATCAATATGGATGTCGCCGAGCAACAAGTGCAGGCCGCGATCAACGCTGCCACCAACCTGCTGCCCAAGGACTTGCCGGCGCCGCCGGTGTACAACAAGGTCAACCCGGCGGATACCCCGGTGCTGACCCTTGCGATCACTTCCAAGACCATGCTGCTGCCCAAGCTCAATGACCTGGTCGATACGCGCATGGCGCAGAAAATCGCGCAGATCAGCGGCGTCGGCATGGTCAGCATCGCCGGCGGCCAGCGCCAGGCCGTGCGCATCAAGGTCAACCCCGAAGCCCTGGCAGCCAATGGCTTGAACCTGTCGGACGTGCGCACGCTGATCGCGGCGTCCAACGTCAATCAGCCCAAGGGTAACTTCGACGGCCCAACGCGGGTGTCGATGCTCGACGCCAACGACCAGTTGGTCTCGCCCCAGCAATACGCCGAACTGATCCTCGCCTACAACAATGGCGCGCCGCTGCGCCTCAAGGACGTGGCGCAGATCGTCGACGGCGCCGAAAACGAACGCCTCGCCGCCTGGGCCAACCAAAACCAGGCCGTGCTGCTGAATATCCAGCGCCAGCCAGGGGCCAACGTGATCGAGGTGGTGGACCGCATCAAGGCGCTGCTGCCGAGCATCACCGACAACCTGCCGGCCGGCCTCGATGTGACGGTGCTCACCGACCGCACCCAGACCATCCGCGCCTCGGTAAAAGACGTACAGCATGAATTGCTCATCGCCATTGCCCTGGTGGTGATGGTGACCTTCCTGTTCCTGCGCCGGGTCAGCGCCACGCTCATTCCGTCCATTGCCGTACCGCTGTCCCTGGTGGGCACCTTTGGCGTGATGTACCTGGCGGGGTTCTCCATCAACAACCTGACGCTGATGGCATTGACCATCGCCACCGGGTTTGTGGTGGACGATGCCATCGTGATGCTGGAGAACATTTCCCGTTACATCGAAGAAGGCGAGACCCCGCTGGCCGCCGCACTCAAGGGCGCCAAGCAGATCGGCTTCACCCTGATTTCCCTGACCCTGTCGCTGATCGCGGTGCTGATTCCCCTGCTGTTCATGGCTGACGTGGTGGGGCGCTTGTTCCGTGAGTTCGCCATCACCCTCGCGGTGGCGATCCTGATTTCCCTGGTGGTGTCGCTGACCCTCACGCCAATGATGTGCGCACGCTTGCTCAAGCGCGAACCCAAGGAAGAAGAACAAAGCCGTTTCTACAAGGCCAGCGGCGCCTGGATCGATTGGTTGATCGCGCGTTACGGCAGCATGTTGCAGTGGGTGCTCAAGCACCAGCCGCTGACCCTGCTGGTCGCCATCGCCACCCTGGGCCTGACCGTGGTGCTGTACCTGGTGGTGCCCAAGGGCTTCTTTCCGGTGCAGGACACCGGGGTGATCCAGGGTATTTCCGAAGCGCCGCAGTCAATTTCCTTCGCCGCTATGAGCCAGCGCCAGCAGGAATTGGCCAAGATCATCCTGGCCGATCCGGCAGTGGAAAGCCTGTCTTCCTACATTGGCGTGGACGGCGATAACGCGACCCTCAACAGCGGGCGCCTGCTGATCAACCTCAAGGCCCACGGCCAGCGCGATTTGAGCGCTGCCCAGGTGATCACGCGTTTGCAGCCGGAAATCGATAGGCTGGTGGGTATCCGCCTGTTCATGCAGCCGGTGCAGGACCTGACCATTGAAGACCGCGTCAGCCGCACCCAGTACCAGTTCAGCATGTCCTCACCCGATGCCGAGTTGCTGGCGTTGTGGAGCGACAAGCTGGTGCACGCGTTGAGCCAGTTGCCCGAACTCACCGACGTTGCCAGCGACCTGCAGGACAAGGGTTTGCAGGTGTACCTGGTGATCGATCGCGATGCGGCTTCGCGCCTGGGCGTCAGCGTGTCGACCATCACCGACGCATTGTATGACGCGTTCGGCCAGCGGCAGATTTCCACCATCTACACCCAGGCCAGCCAGTACCGTGTGGTATTGCAGGCCCAGTCCGGCGAAACCCTGGGGCCGGAGGCGCTGAACCAGATCCATGTGAAAACCACCGATGGTGGCCAGGTGCGCCTGTCCAGCCTGGCCCATGTGGAACAGCGTCAGGCCCAATTGGCGATAGCGCATATCGGCCAGTTCCCGGCAGTGATGATGTCGTTCAACCTGGCCCCCGGCGTTGCGCTGGGCAAAGGGGTGGAACTGATCAACCAGACCCAGAAAGACATTGGCATGCCGGTGGGCGTGCAGACCCAGTTCCAGGGCGCGGCCCAGGCCTTCGAAGCCTCGTTGTCGAGTACCTTGTTGTTGATCCTGGCGGCGGTGGTCACCATGTACATCGTGTTGGGCGTGCTCTACGAGAGCTATATCCATCCGATCACCATTCTCTCGACCTTGCCGTCGGCGGCCGTGGGCGCCTTGCTGGCGTTGCTGCTCAGTGGCAATGACCTGGGCATGATCGCGATCATCGGCATTATCTTGCTGATCGGTATCGTCAAGAAGAACGCGATCATGATGATCGACTTTGCCCTCGACGCCGAACGCAACCAGGGCCTCGACCCGCAGACCGCGATCTACCAGGCGGCACTGCTGCGCTTTCGGCCGATCCTGATGACCACCCTGGCTGCGCTGTTTGGCGCGGTGCCGTTGATGCTCGCCACGGGATCCGGTGCCGAATTGCGTCAACCCTTGGGCTTGGTGATGGTCGGTGGTCTGCTGGTCAGCCAGGTGCTGACCCTGTTCACCACGCCGGTGATCTACCTGTACTTCGATCGCCTTGGCCGTCGCTGGCGTAAAGAGCCGCAAAGCCTGGAGCCGGTTGAGTCATGAACCTGTCCGGACCTTTCATCCGTCGGCCGGTAGCGACCATGCTGCTGAGCCTGGCGATCATGTTGCTGGGCGGTGTCAGCTTCAACCTGCTGCCGGTGTCGCCGCTGCCGCAGATCGACTTCCCGGTAATCGTTGTATCGGCGAGTTTGCCCGGGGCCAGCCCTGAGGTGATGGCGTCTACCGTGGCCACGCCGCTGGAGCGCTCGTTTGGCTCGATTGCCGGCATTACCACCATGAGCAGCTCGTCGAGCCAGGGCTCTACTCGGGTAATCCTCGCATTTGACTCCGACCGTGATATCAACGGCGCAGCGCGGGAAGTGCAGGCGGCAATCAACGCCTCGCGCAACCTGCTGCCCAGCGGTATGCGCAGCATGCCGACCTACAAAAAGATCAACCCGTCCCAGGCGCCGATCATGGTGCTGTCGCTGACCTCGGACGTGCTGCAGAAGGGCCAGCTGTACGACCTGGCCTCGACCATCCTTTCGCAAAGCCTGTCCCAGGTGCCCGGTGTGGGCGAAGTGCAGATTGGCGGCAGTTCGTTGCCGGCAGTGCGCATCGAGCTGGAGCCCAAGGCCCTCGACCAGTACGGCGTGGCCCTCGACGACGTGCGCAACACCATCGCCAACGCCAATCAGCGCCGGCCCAAAGGTTCACTGGAGGACAGCCAGCGCAACTGGCAGATCCAGGCCAACGACCAGTTGGAAAAGGCCAAGGACTACGAGCCGCTGCTGATTCGCTACCAGAATGGCGCGGCGTTGCGCCTTGGCGATGTGGCCAAGATCAGCGACGGCGTCGAAGACCGCTACAACAGCGGCTTCTTCAATAACGAACCGGCGGTGCTGCTGGTGATCAACCGCCAGTCTGGCGCCAACATCATCGAGACGGTCAGGCAGATCAAGGCGCAGCTGCCGGCGTTGCAGGCGGTGTTGCCGTCCAGCGTCAAGCTGAGCCTGGCGATGGACCGTTCGCCGGTGATCACCGCCACGTTGCACGAAGCCGAAATGACCTTGCTGATAGCCGTCGGGCTGGTGATCCTGGTGGTGTACCTGTTCCTGGGTAACTTCCGCGCCTCGCTGATTCCTACCTTGGCGGTGCCGGTGTCGCTGGTGGGTACCTTTGCGGTGATGTACCTGTACGGTTTTTCGTTGAACAACTTTTCGTTGATGGCGTTGATCCTGGCCACCGGCCTGGTGGTGGACGATGCCATCGTGGTGCTGGAGAACATTTCCCGGCATATCGACGAGGGTGTGCCGCCGATGAAGGCCGCGTACCTGGGGGCCCAGGAAGTCGGCTTTACCTTGCTGTCGATGAACGTGTCGCTGGTGGCGGTGTTCCTGTCCATCCTGTTTATGGGCGGGATCGTCACCAATCTGTTTCGCGAGTTTTCCATCACCTTGTCGGCGGCGATCATTGTGTCGCTGATCATCTCGCTGACCCTGACCCCCATGCTCTGCGCACGCTGGCTCAAGCCCCATGTCAAAGGCCAGATGACCGGTTTGCAGCGCTGGAGCCAGAAGATCAACGACCGCATGGTCGCAGGCTACGCCACCAGCCTGGACTGGGTGCTGCGCCATCGTCGCCTGACCCTGCTCAGCCTGTTGCTGACCATCGGCCTGAATGTGGCGCTGTACGTGGTGGTGCCGAAAACCTTCATGCCGCAGCAGGACACCGGCCAGTTGATCGGTTTTGTTCGCGGCGACGATGGGCTGTCGTTCAGCGTGATGCAGCCGAAAATGGAAACCTTCCGCAAGGCGGTGCTCAAGGACCCGGCGGTGCTCAGCGTGGCCGGCTTCATCGGCGGCAACAACGGCACCAACAATGCGGTGATGCTGGTGCGTCTGAAGCCCATCAGCGAGCGCAAGATTTCCGCCCAGGCGGTGATCGAGCGCCTGCGCAAGGACGTGCCGCTGGTGCCGGGCGGGCGGCTGTTCCTGATGGCCGACCAGGACCTGCAATTCGGCGGTAGCCGCGACCAGACCAGCGCCCAGTATTCCTACATCCTGCAAAGCGGCGACTTGGCGGCACTGCGGCTGTGGTACCCGAAAGTGGTGGCCGCCTTGCGCGAGCTGCCGGAACTCACCGCCATCGACGCCCGCGAAGGCCGGGGTGCGGCGCAGGTCACGCTGATTGTCGACCGTGACCAGGCCAAGCGCCTGGGCATCGACATGGACATGGTCACGGCGGTGCTCAACAACGCCTACAGCCAGCGGCAGATTTCCACCATCT
The DNA here is from genome assembly GCF_054668895.1 of Pseudomonas sp. H3_E07. NCBI lineage: Bacteria > Pseudomonadati > Pseudomonadota > Gammaproteobacteria > Pseudomonadales > Pseudomonadaceae > Pseudomonas > Pseudomonas sp. H3_E07. The sequence continues at coordinate 89,309 of NZ_CP162795.1, read as the reverse complement.
ACGACAGCCTCAACCAGTACCAGGTGGTGATGGAGGTCAATCCTAGATACGCCCAGGACCCGATCACACTTAATCAAATGCAGGTGATCACTGCCGATGGCGCGCGGGTGCCGTTATCGACCATTGCCCACTATGAGAACAGCCTGGCCGACGATCGCGTCAGCCACGAAGGCCAGTTCGCCTCGGAAAACATCGCCTTTGACATGGCCCCCGGGGTGACGGTGGAGCAGGGTACGGCCGCCATCGAGCGGGCGATTGCCAAGGTCGGGTTGCCGGAAGACGTGATCGCCAAGATGGCCGGCACCGCCGATGCCTTCGCGGCCACGCAGAAGGGCCAGCCGTTCATGATCCTGGGGGCGTTGGTGGCGGTGTACCTGGTGCTGGGTATTCTGTATGAGAGCTACATTCACCCGCTGACGATTCTTTCGACCTTGCCGTCAGCCGGCGTCGGCGCGATGCTCGCGATTTACCTGACCGGTGGCGAGTTCAGTCTGATCTCCCTGCTGGGGCTGTTCCTGCTGATCGGCGTGGTGAAGAAAAACGCGATCCTGATGATCGACCTGGCCTTGCAGCTGGAGCGCCACGACGGCATGAGCCCGCTGGAGTCGATTCGCAGTGCCTGCCTGCTGCGTTTGCGGCCGATCCTGATGACCACTATGGCAGCCATCCTCGGTGCGTTGCCGTTGCTGCTGGGCGCGGGCGATGGCGCGGAAATGCGTCGCCCCTTGGGCCTGACCATTATCGGCGGCCTGGTGTTCAGCCAGATCCTGACCCTCTACACCACCCCGGTGGTTTACCTCTATCTCGACCGCGCGCGCCATCGCTTCAACGCCTGGCGCGGCGTGCGTACCGATGCTGCCCTGGACACTGCGCTATGACCGATTCAACCAACGCCAATGCACCGCAGTCCCCTGTAGGCGCCGGCTTGCTGGCGAAAAACTCACCGTCACCGCGTACGTTCAGGCTGTGCGCGTTTTCGTTGACGACCTTCGCGAGCAAGCTCGCTCCTACAATGGGATTGGCGTTGTTGCTCAGTGCTTGCGCTATTGGCCCCGACTACCAGCGCCCGGAAGTCGTGGAACCGGCGCAGTTCAAGGAAGCCCAGGGCTGGCGTCAGGCTACCCCTAGTGACTCCCTGGCCCGTGGCGCCTGGTGGGAACTGTACGGCGACCGCCAGCTCAACGACTTGGTGATGCGCCTGAACACGGCCAACCAGACCGTGGCCCAGGCCGAGGCGCGCTTCCGCCAGGCCCAGGCGCTGGCGCGCAGTTCCCGTGGCGCTTTTTACCCCACCGTTGACCTTAGCGTGGGGAAAACCCGCGCCAGTCAGGGCACCGGCAGCAGCAACGCGAGCCTGAGCAGTTCCAGCAGCGGCATTCGCGACACCCTCAATGCCCAGTTGGGCGTGAGCTGGGAAGCGGATATCTGGGGCAAATTGCGTCGCGGCCTGGAAGCCAACGAAGCCAGCGCCGAAGCCAGCTCGGCGGACCTGGCGGCGATGCGCCTGAGCCAGCAATCGGAACTGGTGCAAAGTTACCTGCAACTGCGCGTCATGGATGAACAGACGCGCTTGCTGCAAGCCACGCTGGAGACCTATCAACGCTCCCTGCAAATGACTGAAAACCAGTACCGTGCCGGGGTCTCCGGCAAGGACGCGGTGGCCCAGGCACAAACCCAGCTCAAGACCACCCAGGCCAGCCTGATCGACCTGATCTGGCAGCGTGCCCAATTGGAAAACGCGATTGCCGTGTTGATCGGCGAGGCTCCGGCCAACTTCAACCTGGCGGTGAGCAAGGACATCCCGGCACTGCCGCAGATTCCGGTGAGCCTGCCGTCGCAATTGCTGGAACGCCGTCCGGACATCGCCTCGGCCGAACGCTCGGTGATCGCCGCCAACGCCAATATCGGTGTCGCCAAGGCGGCCTACTACCCGGACCTGAGCCTGAGCTTGGCCGGCGGCTACTCCAGCAGTACCTACGCCGACTGGATCAGCCTGCCGAATCGCTTCTGGTCGGTGGGGCCGAAACTCGCCATGACCCTGTTTGACGGTGGCCAGCGTTCGGCGGAAGTCGATCGTACCGTGGCCTCCTATGATGAGACGGTGGCCAAGTACCGCCAGACCGTGCTGGATGGTTTCCGCGAAGTGGAAAACTACATGGTGCAGCTCAAGGTGCTGGAAGACGAGGCGGTGGTCAGCAACGAAGCGCTGGAGGCCGCACGTGAATCGCTGCGCCTGACCCAGAATCAGTACAAGGCCGGCCTGATTGCCTACCTGGACGTAGTCACCGTGCAAGCCACGGCCTTGAGCAACGAACGCACGGTGCTGACCTTGCTGCAGACGCGCCTGGTCGCCAGCGTGCAATTGATCGCCGCATTGGGCGGCGGTTGGGACGGGCAGACACCGATCGCGGACAAAAAATAAACATAAACCGAGCCATTGTGGGAGCGGGCTTGCTCGCGAATGCGGAGTGTCAGTCACTGAACATTTGACTGATTCACTGCCTTCGCGAGCAAGCCCGCTCCCACATTCGGCCGCAACTGACCCTCGGATTCGAGTAGCTGTTGAGCCATATGATTGACGTCAAAATGCCACTAATGGCGCTCTGATAATTAATCAACTGTTCAATAATTATTCTCGCTACAATCGCCCGCTTTGCCACCTGGTACGGGCGTCTTAGTCCCGTTGTGCACGAGAAGTCCCATGCTCATCGGTAGTTATTCACCCTCCCTGGTCGTGATCTCGCTGTTCGTGGCGATCCTGGCTTCCTACACCGCGCTGGACCTGTCCGGACGCATCGCCACCGCCAATGGCCGCGCTGTCTATTTATGGATAACCGGCGGCGCCATCGCGATGGGCGTAGGGGTCTGGTCGATGCACTTTATCGGCATGCTGGCGTTGCGCTTGCCGTTTGCCTTGGGCTTCGACCTGGGGATCACGGCGCTGTCGTTGTTGATCGCGGTGTTGTCGAGCGGCTTTGCCTTGTGGCTGATCAGTCAGCCGCGTTTGCCTGCCTGGCAACTGGCGTTTGGCGCGCTGGTCATGGGCACCGGCATTGCGTGTATGCATTACACCGGCATGGCCGCCATGCGCATGACGCCGGGCATTGACTATGACCCCACTCTGTTTGGCGCTTCGTTGTTGATCGCCGTCGCGGCGTCTGGCGCTGCGCTGTGGATCGCCCATAACTTGCGTCGTAACGCGCCGTACGTGCGCCTTGCGCGTGGGGGCGCCGCGGTGGTGATGGGCTTTGCCATCGTCGGCATGCATTACACGGGGATGGCCGCGGCACGTTTCGCCGATGACAGCGTTTGCGGTGCTGCACTGAACGGCTTGAGCGGCAAGGGGCTGGACAACCTGGTGCTGGTGACCACCCTGGCCGTGCTGGCCATCGCCTTGCTCACCTCGTTGCTCGATGCACGCCTGGAAGCGCGCACTGCAGTGCTGGCCGATTCCCTGACCCTGGCCAACCAGGAACTGACCCACCTGGCCCTGCACGACATGCTCACGGGCTTGCCCAATCGCACCTTGTTGGCCGATCGCATTCAACAGGCCATGCAGGTCGTGAAAGAGCAGGGCGGTTGCTTCGCGCTGATGTTTATCGACCTCGACGGCTTCAAACCGGTCAACGATGCGTTTGGTCATCACATGGGTGACCAATTGTTGCGCGAGGTCGGCCTGCGCCTGCGCGAAGACTTGCGCAGTCAGGACACCTTGGCGCGCATTGGCGGCGATGAGTTCGTGTTGCTGGTGCAACTGACCCAGCCGGACGATGCCCTTGGCCTTGCCGAGCGCCAAGTGATCCTGATCAACCGAGCGTTCCAGGTGGCCGAGCATGAGCTTAAGATCTCTGCCAGCGTGGGCATCGCCATGTTCCCGGGCAACGGCCACAACCCCCAGGAATTGCTGATGAACGCCGACGCCGCGATGTACCACGCCAAAGGCATGGGCAAGAACGGCTACAGCTTCTTTGATGCCTCGATGAACACCAATGCACGCAAGCAATTGCAACTGCTGCAGGACCTGCGCAATGCGGTGGAGCAGGAGCAATTCCGCTTGTACTACCAGCCCAAGTGCGACGCGGTCAGCGGTATCCCGGTGGGGGCCGAGGCCCTGCTGCGCTGGGAGCATCCGCAACAAGGGCTACTGCTGCCGGCGATGTTTATCGAGCTGGCGGAAAAGACCGGCCTGATCATTCCGATCGGTGAATGGGTGCTCAACGAGGCCTGTCGCCAGATGAGCCTGTGGTACGCCCAGGGCTACGAAGACTGGCGTATTGCCGTGAACCTGTCGGCGTTGCAGTTCTGCCACGCCGGGTTGGTCAAGAGCGTGGCCGACGCCCTGGAGCGGCACCAGTTGCCGGCTAATAACCTGACCCTGGAAATCACCGAAACCACTGCCATGAGCGACGCCGATGCAAGCATGACCGTGTTGCAGCAGCTGTCGGACATGGGCGTCGATTTGTCCATCGACGACTTCGGCACCGGTTATTCCAGCCTGATGTACCTCAAGCGCCTGCCGGCCAACGAGCTGAAGATCGACCGGGGGTTTGTACGCGACCTGGAACACGACAGCGACGACGCTGCCATCGTTTCCGCCATTGTCGCCCTCGGCCAGGCCTTGGGGCTGCGCATTGTCGCCGAAGGCGTGGAAACCGATGTGCAGCAGAGTTTCCTCACCCGACTGGGGTGCAACTCCCTGCAGGGGTATCTGCTGGGCCATCCGTTGCCGGCGGAGGGGTTCATGACGGACATCCAGCGCGCCGAAGAGGCGGTAGCGCCTGACAAAAGCCGTGCGTGACGGTTATTCTTGGATCCAACCCTTAGCATCAGGTTGAATCAGGAGACCGCACCCATGGACAAAGTCGTCATCATCACCGGAGGCAGCCGTGGGATTGGCGCCGAGACGGCCTTGCTGGCCGCCCGCCAGGGCTATCGCATCTGCATCAACTACCAGTCCGACGAAGACGCAGCCCATCGTGTGCTCGAACAGGTGCGTGCGCTGGGTGCCCAGGCCATTGCCGTGCGCGCGGATGTGAGCATCGAGGATGAAGTGATCGCGCTGTTCCATCGGGTGGACGCCGAGTTGGGCCGCGTCACCGCATTGGTCAACAATGCCGGCACGGTGGGGCATAAATCCCGCGTGGATGAGATGTCCGAATTCCGCATCCTGAAAGTCATGAAGACCAACGTGCTCGGCCCGATCCTGTGTGCCAAGCATGCGGTGCTGCGCATGTCGCCCAAGCATGGCGGGCAGGGTGGTAGCATCGTCAACGTGTCGTCAGTGGCGGCTCGCTTGGGTTCGCCGGGTGAATACGTCGACTACGCGGCCTCCAAAGGCGCACTCGACACCTTCACCCTGGGCTTGTCCAAAGAGGTGGCGGGTGAGGGTATTCGTGTCAACGCCGTGCGGCCTGGCTACATCTTCACCGACTTCCATGCCCTGAGCGGCGACCCCGACCGGGTCAGCAAGTTGGAATCCGGTATTCCCATGGCCCGGGGCGGGCGCCCGGATGAAGTGGCGGAAGCGATTATCTGGTTGCTCTCGGATAAGGCGTCTTATGCCACCGGGACGTTCCTCGATTTGGGCGGTGGTCGTTAAGCACCTGCTGCTTACGTCTGTAGATGGCGCAGCACGTCGTAACCCTTGCGGGAAAAAGCCTGGAGCAGGCTGGCTTCGGAATTGTCCGGGATGCTGTAACCGTTGCTGGCCGAGCCGTCTATCTGTCCATTACGGCGATGGCTGGCATACAAGTAACGATCGTCTGCGTTATCGAGAAATCCCAATACCTTGTCCAGGTCGATCGCCAACAGGGCGCCCCATTGGCGCGTGCATTTCGCGTAGCTGTTGCGTGCGCGTTCTTGTGTGGCCTCTTGTGGAGTGGGGTTCCTGCTCAAAACGATCGGATAATACGCCCCAATGTTTCCATGGCTTCCTCCGATGCCTCGGTCCACGGACTGCCGTAATTCAGGCGAATGCAGTTCCTGAAGCGCTGGGTCGCCGAGAAGATCGGCCCCGGCGCAATGCTGATGCCTTGCGCCAAGGCCATCTGGAACAACTTTAACGAATCCGTCTGCTCCGGCAGCTCCAGCCACAGGAAATACCCGCCGGCGGGTTGGCTGACGCGCGTCTGCGCCGGGAAGTAGCGGGCGATGGCCGTCAGCATGGCGCTTTGCTGTTCCTCCAGGGCATAGCGCAATTTGCGCAGGTGCCGGTCATAACCGCCGTGCTGCAAGTAATCGGCAATCGCCGCCTGGGCGGGCATCGAAGGGCAAAGCGAGGTCATCAACTTCAAGCGCTCAACCTTTTGCGCGAAGCGCCCGGCGGCCACCCAACCCACGCGATAGCCGGGGGCCAGGCTCTTGGCGAAAGAGCCGCAATGCATCACCAGGCCTTCAGTATCGAACGCCTTGGCGGGTTTCGGCGCCTGTTGGCCGTAATACAGTTCGGCGTACACATCGTCTTCGATCAAGGGCACTTGATGGCCACGTAACAGCTCCACCAGTGCCTGCTTCTTGGCTTCCGGCAGGGTTGCGCCCATGGGGTTCTGGAAGCTGGTCATGGTCCAGCAGGCCTTGATCGGGTAGCGCTCCAGGGTTTGCGCGAGCGCGTTGAGGTCAATGCCATCGCGCGGGTGCACGGGGATTTCCACTGCCTTGAGTTTCAAACGCTCCAACACTTGCAGGCAGGCGTAGAACGCCGGGGCTTCGATGGCCACCAGGTCACCGGGTTCCGTGACGGCTTGCAGGCACAGGTTCAAAGCCTCCAACGCGCCGTTGGTGATCAGCAGCTCTTCCATCGGCAGCATCAACCCGCCGACCATGTAGCGCAGGGCAATCTGCCGGCGCAGTTGCGGGTTGCCCGGCGACATGTCGGTGACCACCAGGCGCGGGTCCATCTCACGGCTGGCGCTGGCCAGGGAGCGCGCCAGGCGCGGCAGTGGAAACAGCATAGGGCTGGGGAACGCCGAGCCGAACGGTACGGTGTTCGGGTCCTTGATCGAATCGAGTACCGAGAACACCAGTTCGCTCACATCCACTTCGGTGGACTCATGCACCTGCTCACTCACCACCGGCTCGGAAAACGGGCTGGGGGCATGGGTATTGACGAAATACCCGGAGCGTGGCCGCGCGCGGATCAGGCCACGGCGCTCCAGCAGGTAGTAAGCCTGGAACACCGTGGACGGGCTGATGCCGTAGGTCTGACTGGCATAGCGCACCGAGGGCACTCGCTGGCCGGGGCCCAGCACGCCGGAGCGGATCAGTTCTGCAATGTCGTCGGCGAATTTTTCGTAGCGTTTCATGAATATCCAAAAGATTTACGGTAGGAGCCGGCTTCTACAGGTTGCGAGGGTTCAGCGGTTCAGCGGTGCGACAAAACGGCTGTCGGCAGCGCTGTAGATCCATGGTTCATCCACATCCGTCACCTTGAAGCGCAAGGTCTGCGAACTGCTCGCAGGTTTGTCTGCCAGCAACGCCACCGACACGGGTACATCGCTGATTTCCCCCGGCGCCAGGCTGATCTCGGTCTTGCCTTGCAACTGGAAGCCCTCGGCGTCCACCAGCTCCAAGCGATAGTCCTGGCGCTGCTGCGTCTTGTTGATCACCTTGAGGCTGTAGATGTTTTCGATCAAACCCTGGGCGTTCTCGCGGAACATGCCCCGGTCCTTGGTCACGTCCAGCGACACCATTGGCCGCTCCACCAACGCCACCACCAGCGCCGCAATCATCACCAGCAGTACGGCACTGTAGCCGATCAGACGCGGCCTTAGCAGGTGCGTCTTGCCGCCTTGCAGTTGATGTTCGCTGGTGTAGCTCACCAGGCCGCGCGGGTAGCCCATTTTGTCCATGATCGAATCGCAGGCGTCGATGCACGCCGCGCAGCCGATGCACTCCATTTGCAGGCCGTCGCGGATGTCGATGCCAGTGGGGCAGACCTGCACGCACAGCTGGCAGTCGATGCAGTCGCCCAGGCCGACGTCGGCGGGTTTGACCTCACGTTTGCGCGGGCCACGCTGTTCGCCGCGTGCCACGTCATAGGAAATGGTCAGTGTGTCTTTGTCGAACATTACGCTCTGGAACCGCGCATACGGGCACATGTGCATGCACACCGCTTCACGCAGCCAGCCGGCATTGATGTAGGTGGCGCCGGTAAAGAACAGCACCCAGAACAGGCTGACGCCGCCCATCTGCCAGGTCAGTAGTTCGGCCGCCAAGGGGCGGATCGGCGTGAAATAGCCGACAAACGTCAGACCGGTCAGCACGCTGATGCCCAGCCATAACGTGTGCTTGGCCGAGCGTCGCGCCAATTTGTTCAGGCTCCAGGGTGCGGCTTGCAGCTTGATGCGCTGGTTGCGCTCGCCTTCGGTGACTTTTTCGCACCACATGAACAGCCAGGTGAACGAGCTTTGCGGGCAGGTGTAGCCGCACCACACGCGACCGGCGAACACCGTGATCGCAAACAGGCCGAAGGCGCAGATGATCAGCAGCGCCGACAGCAGAATGAAGTCCTGCGGCCAGAACGTCGCACCAAAGATGTGAAATTTGCTGTCAGCCAGGTCCCACAGCACCGCCTGCCGATCGTCCCAGTTCAGCCACACGGTGCCGAAAAAGGCCAGGAACAGGAAGCCCGCACCGCTCACGCGCAAGGTACGGAACAGCCCGGTGAAACTGCGGGTGTGAATCAGGTTGTCACTGGATTTGGCCTTCACCTTCTTTGGGTGTGTGGGCTCAAAGATTTCCACGGTTGGGATGTGTTCGCTCATGGTCATTCGCTCATCAGCCTCCATCAGGCGGATGAACTATGCGCGTGACGCTGTTTGCATAACAGACTCAGGTATGGCGATAAAAAGCGGATCAGAGGGTGCGCGGGAAGATCGCTGCGACAATGTGCTGCACCCCGTGGCGTCAGGGGTGCAGCGTTATTCTGAATGCGCTGACACAGATCAATTAAATCAGCGAACCAGGTTCTTCTGCCTTCACGTGCTGACGTCCGTCATGGGCGCCGGCCACGGTCAGGGCATCGGCCTCCGCTTCAGTGATGTAGATCCGTTCGGCGGCCAATTCCACGTAGGACATGGATTTGTCGAGGTCGGTAACAATATTGACCCGAGTCGCCGGCACGCTCTGTTCCTGGCCGTTGTCATCGAGCATGAAGTAGCACAGGTGGTTTTCGATACGAATGGGCATGCCGTTCTCCTTATTCATGGGCTATGAGGATTAGGGGGCAGTAATGTGTGGGGGTTCCAGGCAACTGACTGGCGGTCACCGCTGTCCATCCTTTACCAACCATGACAAAGGACAGCTTCGATGGACGCTTGGTGGCTTGAAGTGTGGCAAACCCTGCAGGCTGAATTCGCCGACATTGGCGACGCCAAGCAGCTCACCCAGATCACCGTGCGCCTGCTGATCGCGGCGACCCTGGGCGGCATTCTTGGCTTTGAGCGAGAGAGCAAGGGCAAGGCCGCCGGGGTGCGCACCCACATGCTGGTGGCGTTGGGCGCGGCTTTATTTGTGATGGTGCCGCAAATGTCCGGCAACCAGGCGGATGCCATGAGCCGGGTGGTGCAGGGTGTGATTGCGGGGATCGGCTTCCTGGGCGCGGGCACGATCATCAAGGGCAAGGATGATGAAGAGGGCCACGTCAAAGGCCTGACCACCGCAGCTGGTTTGTGGATGACCGCTGCGATCGGGGTCTCGGCCGGGTTGGGCCGGGAATCGACAGCGGTACTCAGTACGTTACTGGCCTTGGTGGTGTTCAGCGTGATGCCGAAGATCGTCAAGCGTTTCGAGAAGGACTGACGATCACTGGCGGCATGGTCGTAGGGGGTTCCTCCACCGGCGGTGGCTCATTTTCGGGCGGTTCTTTTTCCGGAATGGGCTGCGGTTCGGTGGGCGGCAGGGTCGGTTTGTCGATATTCGGGTCCGGCGTTTCTGCCGGGATCGGGATATTCATCGGTGTGGCCTCCTTTGTGCTTTGCTCTATCGGTGGACAGCCGCCGGGGCGAATTGATTCCCCGCCCGATGGCGGCATATCCAGCTGAACTTTTAACCGGAGCCCAGGCTCGGACCTATTACGGTCATGCTCAGGAAGAGCGCGGCCGCCTCAGAATTCGGATCAAGCAAAGAGCGTCCACAGGGCGTAAGGGGAAGATGCTCGATGACTGCTGAAATAGAATCTTTGTTACCACTGTCCCAGGCACTGTTGCTGCCCAGGATTGCGATCGAAAGCACCACCCCCGTGATTGATGGCGGCGAATTTGCCGTGAAGGCCGTGGTCGGCCAACAGGTCAATGTCACCAGCAAAGTGTTCGCCGACGGCCATGACAAGCTCGCCGTGCTGATCCGCTGGCGCCCGCTGCAGGATGAAAGCTGGCACAGCGTGGTCATGACCGACGTGGGCAACAACGGCTGGGAGGGCACGTTTACCGTGACCCAGCAAGGCCCTCACGAATACTGCATCGAAGCCTGGATCGATACCTTCGCCAGCTTTTGCTATGAGCTACGCAAGAAACATGAGGCCGGCGTGCCGGTCAGCCTGGAGTTGCAGGAAGGCCGCAGCCTGGTGCTGCAAGCTGCCGAGCGCAGTGACAATGAGCTGCGCGATCGCCTGATGTTGCTGCACCATGAACTCTCCGGGCTGCTGGAAACCGAGCAGGTCGCGCAGTTCCTGCACGAAGACAGTGCACACCTGATGACCCAGGCCGATCATCGCGCCTATTTGAGCATCAGCACGGTTTACCCGATTGATGTGGAGCGTGAGGCGGCGCTGTTTGCCAGCTGGTATGAGCTGTTTCCACGCTCGATCACTGACGATCCTGCGCGTCACGGCACCTTTAATGACGTGCACTCGCGGCTGTCGATGATCCATGACATGGGCTTCGACGTGCTGTACTTCCCGCCGATCCACCCGATCGGGCGTAGCCACCGCAAGGGCAAGAACAACTCGCTGACCGCCGGCCCGGACGATCCGGGCAGCCCTTATGCGATTGGCAGCGAGGAGGGTGGCCATGAAGCCATCCATCCGCAACTGGGCAGTCGCGATGACTTCCGTCGCCTGGTCCAGGCGGCCGCCGAGCATGGGTTGGAGATTGCCCTGGACTTCGCGATCCAGTGTTCCCAGGACCATCCATGGCTCAAGGCCCATCCCGGCTGGTTCAACTGGCGCCCGGACGGCACGATCAAATACGCGGAGAACCCACCGAAGAAGTATCAGGACATCGTCAACGTCGACTTTTATGCCGCAGATGCCATCCCGAGCCTGTGGACGGAACTGCGCGACATCGTGGTGGGCTGGGTGGAAGAGGGCGTGAAGACCTTTCGCGTCGACAACCCCCACACCAAGCCGCTGCCGTTCTGGCAATGGCTGATCAGCGATGTCCGGTCCAAGTACCCCGAGGTGATTTTTCTCGCCGAAGCCTTCACCACCCCGGCGATGATGGCGCGCCTGGGTAAGGTCGGCTATTCCCAGAGCTACACCTATTTCACCTGGCGTAACACCAAGGCCGAGTTGAGCGAATACCTGACGCAGCTGAACGAATCACCGTGGCGCGAGTGCTACCGGCCGAATTTCTTCGTCAATACGCCGGACATCAACCCTGCCTTCCTGCACGAATCCGGCCGTGCCGGCTTCTTGATCCGTGCGGCACTGGCCACCATGGGCTCAGGGCTCTGGGGCATGTATTCAGGCTTCGAACTGTGCGAATCAGCCCCGGTGCCGGGTAAAGAGGAATACCTGGACTCGGAGAAATACGAGATCCGCCCACGGGACTACACGGCGCCCGGCAATATCATCGCCGAGATCGCCCAGCTCAACCGCATCCGCCGGCAGAACCCGGCGCTGCAGACGCACCTGGGGCTCAAGCTCTACAACGCCTGGAACGACAACATCCTGTATTTCGGCAAGCGCAGCGAGGATGGCAGCAACTTCATCCTGGTGGCCGTGAACCTTGACCCATTCAACGCCCAGGAAGCCCATTTCGAGTTGCCGCTATGGGAGTTGGGCCTGCCGGACGACGCCCAGACCCAGGGCGAAGACTTGATGAACGGCCATCGCTGGACCTGGTATGGCAAGAACCAGTGGACGCGACTGGACCCACAGATGCCCTTTGGAATCTGGCGTATCACCCATTCCCCAGCCTGATGGAGATCCTCGGTGGGAGCGGGCTTGCCTGCGATTGCGATGTGTCAGTTCAGGGACTGACAGACCGTTATCGCAAGCAAGCCAGCGCCCGCACTGGATCGTATTCCGGCCACAGAATTTTAGTGTTTTCAGGAGTTTCCAATGGCGAAGAAACCCAACGCTGCCACCTTTATCAAAGACCCGCTCTGGTACAAAGACGCGGTGATTTATCAGGTTCACGTCAAATCCTATTTCGACTCCAATAACGACGGTATCGGTGATTTTCCCGGCCTGATCGCCAAGCTCGACTACATCGCCGATCTGGGCGTGAACACCATTTGGTTGCTGCCGTTCTATCCCTCGCCACGCCGTGACGATGGCTATGACATTGCCGAATACCGTGGCGTGCACAGCGACTACGGCACCATGGCCGACGCCAAGCGCTTCATCGCCGAGGCGCACAAGCGCGGGCTGCGGGTGATCACCGAGCTGGTGATCAACCACACCTCCGACCAGCACCCCTGGTTCCAGCGCGCACGCAAGGCCAAGCCCGGCTCGGCGGCACGGGACTTCTACGTGTGGTCGGATGACGACCAGAAATACGACGGCACGCGCATCATCTTCCTCGACACCGAGAAGTCCAACTGGACTTGGGACCCAGTCGCGGGCCAATACTTCTGGCACCGTTTCTACTCTCACCAGCCCGACCTCAACTTTGACAACCCCCAGGTGATGAAAGCCGTGTTGTCGGTGATGCGCTACTGGTTGGACATGGGCATCGACGGCCTGCGCCTCGACGCCATCCCGTACCTGATCGAGCGCGACGGCACTAACAACGAAAACCTTCCTGAAACCCACGATGTGCTCAAGCAGATCCGCGCCGAAATCGACGCCCATTATCCTGACCGTATGCTGCTGGCCGAAGCCAATCAGTGGCCGGAAGACACGCAGCTGTACTTCGGTGACAAGAAGGGCGACGACGGCGATGAATGCCACATGGCGTTTCACTTCCCGCTGATGCCACGCATGTATATGGCGCTGGCCCAGGAAGATCGCTTCCCGATCACTGACATCCTGCGTCAGACTCCGGAAATTCCGGCCAACTGCCAGTGGGCGATCTTCCTGCGCAACCACGATGAGCTAACATTGGAAATGGTCACCGACAAGGAGCGCGATTACCTGTGGAACTACTACGCCGCTGACCGTCGCGCGCGGATCAACCTGGGTATTCGTCGCCGTCTTGCACCGTTGATGGAGCGCGACCGTCGTCGAGTCGAGCTGCTCAACAGCCTGTTGCTGTCGATGCCCGGTACGCCCACCCTGTACTACGGCGATGAGATCGGCATGGGCGATAACATCTACCTCGGCGACCGCGATGGCGTGCGCACGCCGATGCAATGGTCCATCGACCGCAATGGCGGGTTCTCTCGCGCCGACCCGGCCAGCCTGGTACTGCCGCCGATCATGGACCCGCAATACGGCTACCCGTCGGTGAATGTCGAGACCCAGGCCCAGGACCCCCATTCGCTGCTGAACTGGACCCGGCGCATGCTGGCGGTGCGCAAGCAGTCCAAGGCGTTTGGTCGTGGCAGCTTGAAAATGCTCTCGCCGAGCAACCGCCGCATCCTGGCCTATACCCGTGAATTCACCGGCGAAGATGGGCGCAACGAGATCATCCTCTGCGTGGCCAACGTGTCGCGCAGTGCCCAGGCGGCCGAGCTGGACCTGTCGGCATTCGCCGGCATGGTGCCGGTGGAGATGCTGGGCGGTAATGCCTTCCCGCCCATCGGCCAGTTGAATTTCCTGCTGACCCTGGCGCCCTATGGCTTTTATTGGTTCGTGCTGGCGCCGGAAAACCAGATGCCCAGCTGGCACGTGGAGCCGGCCCAGAGCATGCCGGACTTCACCACGCTGGTGTTGAAAAAGCGTATGGAAGAACTGCTGGACGAACCGTGCCGCACCTCCCTGGAACAGACCGTGCTGCCAGCCTGGCTGCCCAAGCGCCGCTGGTTCGCCGGCAAGGACACGGCCATCGACAGCGTGCGCATTGCTTACGGCGTGCGCTTTGGCGACCCGCAACACCCGGTGTTGCTCAGCGAACTGGAAGTGACGGCCGGTGGACAGGTCAGTCGTTATCAGTTGCCGTTCGGTTTCCTCGGCGAAGATCAGTTCACCAGCGCCTTGCCCCAGCAATTGGCGTTGGCCCGTGTGCGGCGCGTGCGTCAGGTGGGGTTGGTGACCGATGCCTTCAGCCTCGAACACTTTGTCCGCGCCGTGATCCAGGGGTTGCAGGCGGGTACCCTGCTCAACACCCACGAAGGCGAGCTGCGCTTTGCGGCCACCCCGCACCTGGCCAAGCTGCAATTGACGGATGAGTCCGAGGTGCGCTACCTGTCGGCCGAGCAGTCCAACAGCTCGGTGGTGGTGGGCGAGAGCCTGGTGCTCAAGCTGATCCGCAAAGTCGCCTCCGGCGTGCACCCGGAACTGGAAATGAGCGCCTACCTGACCGAAGCCGGCTACCCGAATATCTCGCCGTTGCTGGGCTCGATGATTCGCCACGACGCCGAGGGCCAGGACAACCTGCTGATGATTGCCCAAGGCTACTTGAGCAACCAGGGCGACGCCTGGGGCTGGACCCAGAATAACCTGGAGCGCGCGATCCGCGACGAACTGGCCGAAGCCATGTCCGAACAGGAACAGCACTACAACGCCCTCGGCGAGTTGGCTGACTTTGCCGGGTTGCTTGGCCAACGCCTGGGCGAGATGCACCGGGTGCTCGGCGCGAAAACCACCAACAAGGACTTCAAGCCGGAAGTCACCACTGTCAAGGACACCCAGGCCTGGGCCAAGGATGTCGGCGCGCAATTGGACCGCGCGTTGCAACTGCTCAAACTTCATCAAAGCCAGTTGAACCTGGCGGATCAAGCGCTGGTCAGTGAATTGCTGGCGCAGAAAAAAGCCATCGCCAGCCATGTGCAGGCCCTGGCGAAAGCCACGGCCGGCGGATTGCGTATTCGGGTCCATGGTGACTTGCACCTGGGCCAGGTGCTGGTGGTCAAGGGCGATGCCTACCTGATCGACTTTGAAGGTGAGCCGGCGCGCCCACTGCATGAGCGACGCGGCAAGCACAGCCCGTATAAAGATGTGAGCGGCGTGTTGCGTTCCTTCGACTATGCAGCGGCCATGGCCTTGAATGTACAAGGGGTGGATCACTCGCCCGAGGCGGACCAGGCGCGCAAACGCGTGACTGACCGTTACCTGAAAGAAGCACGCCAGGCCTTTATCCAGGCCTATCAGTCCGCTACGTCTACACTGGCGCATGACTGGCAGGATGCCAAAGGCCAGGACGCAGCGCTGACGTTGTTCAGCCTGGAGAAGGCCGCGTATGAAGTGGCCTACGAAGCGGAAAACCGCCCGACCTGGTTGCCAGTGCCCCTGCAAGGGTTGCACGGACTGTTGAGCGGGCTTGCGCCTATATCGAAAACTGCACGCGGTGGGGAGACGTCATGAGCTTTACAAATAAAGAACCGCTGCAACCGAAGTTGACGGCATTGCCGGCGTCCAAGGACGTCGAAGCGCTGGTACGCGCCGAACACCATGACCCGTTCTCGATTCTCGGGCCACACGATGATGATCACGGCGGCCAGTTTATCCGTGCGTTCCTGCCTGAAGCGTTGAGTGTCCAGGTACTGGCCCGCGACAGTGGCGAGCAGATCGGTAGCCTGGACGCGAGCCAGGTGCCCGGTCTGTTTGTCGGGCACTTTCACACGCGCCAGGCGTACCTGTTGAAAATCCAGTGGGCGGGTGGCGAGCAGATCACGGAAGACCCTTATAGCTTCCAGCAACTGTTGCTCGGTGAAATGGACCTGTACCTGTTCGCCGAAGGCAATCACCGCGACCTTGGCAGCTGCCTCGGTGCCCAGGTGACCAGCGTCGACGGCGTGCAAGGTGTGCGTTTTGCGGTGTGGGCACCGAATGCTCGGCGGGTGTCGGTGGTGGGCGACTTCAATATCTGGGACGGTCGCCGACACCCGATGCGCCTGCGCCATCCTTCCGGCGTGTGGGAGATCTTTATCCCACGCCTGCAGCCGGGCTCCGCCTACAAGTACGAAGTGCTCGGCGCCAACGGGATCCTGCCGCTCAAGGCCGACCCTGTGGCGCTGGCCACCCAATTGCCGCCGGACACTGCGTCAAAGGTCGCCGAGCCCTTGCAGGTCGACTGGCAGGACCACGCATGGATGCAGTCGCGGGTGGAAAAGCAGAAGACCACCGCGCCGCTGTCGATCTATGAATTGCACGTGGGTTCCTGGCAGGCCGAGCTGGACGAGGCGGGCGAAGTGGCACGCCAGTACAATTGGCGCGAGCTGGCTGAACGTCTGATTCCCTATGTGCAGCAACTGGGCTTCACCCATATCGAGTTGATGCCGATCATGGAGCATCCGTTCGGCGGCTCGTGGGGCTATCAGGCCTTGTCACAATTCGCACCGACGGCACGCTTTGGCTCGCCGCAGGATTTCGCCTATTTCGTCGATGCACTGCATCAGGCCGATATCGGCGTGATCCTCGATTGGGTGCCGGCGCACTTTCCCACGGATACCCACGGCCTGGCGCAATTTGACGGCACCGCGCTGTACGAATATGCCAACCCGCTGGAAGGTTTCCACCAGGATTGGGACACGCTGATCTACAACCTGGGCCGCACCGAAGTGCATGGTTTCATGCTGGCTTCGGCGCTGCACTGGCTCAAACATTTCCACATTGACGGGCTGCGCGTGGATGCGGTGGCCTCGATGCTCTACCGCGACTACTCGCGCAAGGCCGGCGAGTGGGTACCGAACCGTCATGGCGGCCGCGAAAACCTGGAAGCGATCGACTTCCTGCGTCACCTGAACGATGTGGTCGCCATCGAGGCGCCTGGCGCCCTGGTGATCGCCGAGGAATCCACCGCCTGGCCCGGCGTCAGCCAGCCGACCCAGCAGGGCGGCCTGGGCTTCAACTACAAATGGAACATGGGCTGGATGCACGATTCCCTGCATTACATCCAGCAGGACCCGGTGTATCGCGCCCATCACCACAACGAGCTGAGTTTCGGCCTGGTATACGCCTGGTCCGAGCGTTTCATCCTGCCTATCTCCCACGATGAGGTGGTGCACGGCAAGCATTCGCTGATCGACAAGATGCCCGGCGACCGCTGGCAGAAGTTTGCCAACCTGCGTGCCTATCTGGCGTTCATGTGGATGCACCCCGGCAAAAAACTGTTGTTCATGGGCTGCGAATTCGGCCAATGGCGCGAGTGGAACCACGACCAGCAGCTGGATTGGTACTTGCTGCAGTATGCTGAGCACAAAGGCGTGCAAAGGCTGGTCGGCGACCTTAACCGCCTGTACCGCGAGGAACCCGCCCTGCATGAGCAGGACGACGCGCCCCAAGGCTTCCAGTGGCTGATCGGTGACGATGCGATCAACAGCGTCTACGCCTGGCTGCGCTGGAGCAAGGACGGCAGGCCAGTGCTGGTGGTGGCCAACTTCACCCCGGTGCCGCGTGAGGGTTATAAAGTCGGCGTGCCGTTCAGCGGGCGCTGGAGCGAAGTGATCAACAGCGACGCGGACATGTACGCCGGCTCCAATTACGGAAATGGAGGGGAGATATTTACCCAGGATGAGCCGCACCATGGACAGGCGGTATCGCTGTCGTTGAATCTCCCGCCGCTTGGCGTACTGATTCTGCGTCCGGAACCGCTTTAAAGGCTCTACCGTGCTGGATTCTGTTGTCCGCACTACTGGCAGGGTGCCACAATGGCGCCTTTGTCGTGGCAGTCGGATCGGGCGAATTTCATGAATGGCCTTGAGCGTGGGCAGGACCATGATTGCTTCATAGAGGAGCAGGTGCGAACCGATCGTTTGCACCAGCTGTTCCGGCAGTCATTCGCTGCGATATTCGGCAGTTACCTGGCTGCGGTGATGCTGTGCTGGCTGTGCTGGGAGCGGTTTGACCATCAGGTTATCTTGGTCTGGCTGGTGGTATTGGCGGCGACGTCGCTGATTCGCATCATGATGTTCATGAAGTGGTTTCGCTGCCCCAATGCCGAACGCACTCCAGACCGCTGGGAACGCCGTTACTGGGTTACGTTGCTGCTGTCTGCCGCAACCTGGGGCCTCGGCGCCTTGGCGGTGATGCCCACCGATGATCGGTTGTCCCAGGTGCTGGTGATGCTGTTTACCGTGGGTATGTCGGTCAGCGCCGTGTCCTGTTACTCGGCTTATCGCTACATGACGCTGGCTTCCATGGCCGTGGTGCTGTTGCCGTGCACGCTATGGCTGCTGTTCCAGCCGTCGTCGATGCAAGTGGGCGTAGCCGTTGCGGTGCTGGTGTTCTCCACCTTTGTCGTCAGCGCCACGCGCAAGCTCTCGGATGCTTTGGAGAAGGCCTTTCGCCTGACCCGGCAGATGGAGCGTGCCCACAACATTTCCACCCGCGCCGCACAGACCGACGAACTCACCGGCCTGATGAACCGCCGTGCCTTCTTTGAACATGCCCAGGTGTTGTACGCCCAATGCCGTCACAACCGGCAACCGCTGTGTGCGCTGATGATGGACATGGACCACTTCAAGGAAATCAACGACACCTACGGCCACCAGGCTGGTGACCAGGTGTTGCGTCAGATCGGCGGGGTGATCAGCACGTCGTTCCGCCAAGCCGATGTGTACGGGCGCCTGGGCGGCGAAGAGTTTGCTGTGTTGCTGCCCAATACGTCGCTGGAAACCGCGCGGGATATTGCCGAGCAGTTGATCAAGGCCATTTCGGGATTGGCCTCCGAGCCGGTGCATGGGTTGACCGCCAGTCTGGGTGTGGCGTCCACCCATGCGCAGGATCAGGACTTGCACGGCCTGATGAACACCGCTGACAAGGCCCTGTATCGCGCCAAGGCCCAGGGCCGCAATCAGGTGGCAGTGGCGGAGTAGGGCTCAGGGCATCGCCTTGGCGAGCGCCCGGGCAACCTGGTCGGCGGAGTAGGGCTTGGGCAGGAACTCAAACCCTTCGTAACCGCTGTCGGCCAGTTCCTCGCTGTAGCCGGACGTGAGCACCACCGGCAAGTCCGCGCGCCGTTGCCGCAGTACTTTCGCCATGGCTACGCCGGTCATACCGGGCATCACCACATCCGAAAAAACGCCATCGAACGCCAGGGCGTCCGTGCCGGCCAAGGCGAGGGCCTGCTCCGCGTTGGTGGCCCAAGTGGTCTGGTAGCCCAGATCCTGGAGGATCTGGGTGGCGAAGCGGCCCACTTCGAGGTTGTCTTCCACGATCAGGATGTGGCGTTGCGCGGCATCGTGCGTGGGCGCAGGGCCTTGCTGCGGTTGCTCGTCAGGTAGCGCCTGTGGCGTCGCCTCTGGCAGGTATAGCGTAAAGACCGAGCCTTGCCCTGGGGTGCTGACGACTTCCACGTTGCCCCCGGACTGCTTGGCAAAGCCGAATACCTGGGACAGTCCCAGCCCGGTGCCTTTGCCTACGGCCTTGGTGGTAAAGAACGGCTCGAAAATGCGTTCGACGGCGTCGCCAGGAATACCGCTGCCGGTATCGGCCAGGGAAATGCTCACAAACGGTTGTCGGGCTTCCGCATCGCCCCGGATCCGTGGCATTGCTTCGACAGTGACCACGCGCAGGGTCAGGGTGCCTTGACCCTCCATCGCATCCCGGGCATTAAGGGCGATATTGATCAGCGCGGTTTCGAACTGGCTGGCGTCCACCCGTACATGGCAAGGGTGCTCGGGCAGTTGCACCTGCACGTGGATGCGTGCGCCGGTGACGCTTTCAAGCATTTCGCCAATGTTCTTGACCCGCTGGCCCGCATCGAAGACTTCCGGGTTGAGCGGTTGGCGCCGGGCGAACGCGAGGAGTTGGCTGGTGAGCTTGCTGGCGCGCTCGACGGTGTCGGAAACAGCGCTCATGTAGCGCTGGCGCCGCTCTTCGGAAAGCCCGGGCTGGCGCAGAAAGTCGACCGACGAGCGAATGATGGTCAGCAGGTTGTTGAAGTCATGGGCAACGCCACCGGTCAATTGGCCGATGGCTTCGAGTTTCTGCGACTGGTGCAGCGCGGCTTCGGCCTGGGTAAGGGCGGCAGTGCGTTCAATTACACGCTGTTCGAGGGTGGCATTCAGCTCGGTGAACGCCGCCAGGCCTTCGCGTACGGCGGCATCGGCGCGTACCCGCTCGATATGGGCCCAGGAGCGTTCGGTGACTTCGCCTACCAGCGCCAGGTCGTAGGGTGACCAGACACGCGCCTTCCTGTGATGCACCGCCATCAAGGCGGTCAGGCGGCCGTCCTTGATCAGTGGGAAACACACCGTCGCCAGGACGTCCAGGGCCTGATAGCTGGCGGCTTCCTCGGGTGGGAACTCCACCCGGTTGTCCTCAACCACCAGTGGCTCACCCGCGCGCAACTGCCGCACTGCCCGTGCGCCGAACGAGGCGAGGCTGTAGCGCCCTACAATGCTGGGCGAGCCCGGTGCCGCCCAATTGCCGCGAATGGTGAAGCCGTCTTCGTCGGCGTCCATGTCCGCGTAAGCGCAGTTGGACACCTGCAAGTGCTCAGCCAGCAGGCGTGTGGTGGTGGACATGATGGTTTCGGCGTCGGTGGCATTGGCCACCGCACTGCCCACGGCATCCAGCACGGCCAGGCGGCGGGCGAGGAACACGGTGGCGGTGGTTTCCGTAACGGTGTCGAGCATGCCCACGACCCTGCCTTGAGGGTCGCGGATCGGGCTGTAGCAAAAGGTGAAGTACGCCTGCTCGGAACCGTTGCCGCGCTCGATCAGCAGGGGGAAGTTCTCGATGTAGGTGGCATGCCCCTCGAACGCCGCATTGGCGATGGGGCCGATATCTGCCCAAGCCTCATGCCACACCTCGCTGAACGGGCGGCCCAGCGCATAGGGCTTGTCCCCCAGAATCGGGATGAAGGCGTCGTTGTACAGCATGGTCAACTGCGGCCCCCACACAATGGATTGGGGGAAGCTTGAGGCGAGGCAAAGCGCCACGGTGGTCTTGAGCACATCCGGCCACTGCTCCAGCGGCCCCAGGGGCGAGCTTGCCCAATCATGCAGGCGAACCCGCTCAGCCATGTCGCTGCTGCTTTGCAGCCAATTCATCGCGAGAACACCTTGTTTGCCACCGCCTGTCGAACGCCTGAAGTCAGGTTAACTATCAACAGACCGGAATGACCGCTGCCAAGTTCAGCGCCATTATCCATGAGATGGCGATTTGATGCTGCAACCGTTTGATCGACCTGCACATTGACTTATTGCGCGCCGAAAACCCCCGTCCAGTAAATCCCTGCATCACTCTTCGGGTCCATGGCATACGCCGCGCCCAGTTCACGGAATTGCGGGTTCATCAGGTTGGCGCAATGGGCCGGGCTGGCCAGCCAGCCATCCACGACTTTGCGTGGGGTATCCAGGCCGGCGGCGATGTTCTCGCCGATGTTCTTCGCGATGTATCCCGCCAGTTCGGCACGGTCGCCAGGGGTACGGCCGTCATGGTCGAGGTGGTCAAAGAAATTGCCATTGGCCATGTTGCGCGTGTGGCTGTTGGCAGCGCTGGCCAGGTCTTCGTTCCAGGACAATGGTGTGGTCGCGGTAAAGGCCTGGGTGCCGCACTGGCGCGGCTGCGAACGCGCGGTGTTGATCAGGTTCAGCACCTGCCGGCCTTCGGTCTGCCAGTCGCCCAGGCCGCTGGTGAGCAGTGGGCGGGCGAGCACGATGCGCCAGTCCTGGCCGCTGTTGCTCACGCCGATATCGACAAATTGTGGATCCAGCACCACGCGGCAGAAGCTTTCGCGCACGGCCTTCATGGCTGCCTGGGCATCCTTGGGGCCGGACAGGCTGATGGCCTGCACGTTGACCATCGGGTACGCGGCCCGCGCCAGCGCCTGCTGCAGGTCACCGACATTGGTGGCCGGCAGCACCAGCCGCGTATCGCTGGTCAGCGGTGGCAGTTCCTGGGAACCCTGGTCGCCGCAGCGCTGCACCTGGCTGCGGTATTGGTTGATCTCTTGTACCAACTGACTTTCTTCATTCGCCATCGCGCTGGCGCAGAACACCGTACTGGCGGCCAGCGTCGTAAGACCCATCATCAATGACAGAACGCGCATGGACGTTACCCTTGAGCTTGAAAGTGCCCATGATGCGCGATGTAACCCGGTCTGGCGCAACGCCTTTTTTGTTTTTTTGCCTCAATGGATGTTCTGGAGGCCGTTGAAAGCAGCAAAGCGGCGCCATGCCATCACGCTGGCCAGCAGGATCAAGCCCAATGCCACGCTGAACGTTGTATGCAGGCCATAGGCCACGGATTGGGGAAGGGCGCGGGTGACATCCGGGCTGGCCCAGGCGAACACCGCCCCCAATGCCCAGGCGCCGACGATCAGCCCCAGGTTGCGTGACAGGTTTAACAGGCCCGACACCGTGCCACGACGCGCGCCCTCCACGTCGCCCATCACGGCAGTGTTGTTGGCGGCCTGGAACAGGCTGTAGCCGGTGGTCAGGATCACCAAGGCGCCCAAATAGACGAATAGACCCCAAGCGCAGGACAGCAGCAGGGCGCCACAGGCCATCATGCCCAGGCCGGCCAGCGTCATGCGCGGGCTGCCGAGGCGGTCGGTGAGCCTGCCGGCCGGTACGCCGGTGATGGCCGCGACGCAGGGGCCGACCGCCATGACCAAGCCCATCCATTCGGGATCGAGTCCCAGTCCTCGGGACAAGTAGAACGGGCCGACCACAAACGTGGCCATGATCACAGCGGCCACCAGGGCACTCATGACCAACCCGGTGCGCAACGACGCATCTTTTAATGATGGCCAGAAACCTGAGCCGGCCGAGGAGAGCGCGCGGGGCCGATCAACCGGCAAATAGCAACAGGCAAGGGCGACCGCCACCAATCCCAATGGCACGCCAACCAGAAAGATCGCCTGCCAGCCCCACACACTCAGCAACACGCCGCCGACACTGGGCCCCATCGCGGTGCCAACGGCCGACATCGTGCCCATCAAACCCATCACCCGGCCGGTACGCGCCTTGGTGACGGTGTCACCGACCATGCCCAGGGCCATGGCCATCATCACTGCTGCGCCGAGGCCCTGCAGGACGCGCGCTGCAATCAGCCACGCCAGGGACGACGCCATGCCGCACAACCCGCACGCCACGGCAAACAGCAGCAACCCGGCGAGCAACAACCGCCGCCGTCCGAACCGGTCGCCCAGACGTCCGGCGCTGACAATCACCGCCGTGATTGCCAGCAGATAGGCCAGCACCACCCATTGCACGGCGTGGAAAGAGGCATCAAACGCCCGCGTCAGGCTGGGCAGCGCGACATTGGCGATACTGGTGCCCAGGGAGGCCAGCAACATGGACAGGCACAGGCTGACGAGGCTGCCACGTGAGGTGCTTTGCATGGACAATTCCTTGAATGAAGGCAACTGTCACAAATCTACGGTGTGGCTTAACATGGCGGAAGACGCATGATGTGCAGTTAATACGTGCACCCAACGCCATATAAGGAGTGCTGATGCCCGATCTCAATCTGCTGATCACCCTGGATGTGTTGCTCGCCGAAGGCAGTGTTGCGGCTGCGGCCAAACGCCTGCGTCTGAGTCCTTCGGCCATGAGCCGAGCGTTGGCCCGTTTGCGCGAAACCACCGGCGACCCCTTGCTGGTACGCGCGGGTCGCGGCCTGGTGGCCACGCCCAGGGCGCTGGAGTTGCGTGATCAGGTCAGTCGTCTGGTGCAAGAGGCCAATGCCGTGCTGCGCCCCGTGCAATCCCTGAATATGAACCAGGTGACGCGCACCTTCACCCTGCGTACCAGCGAAGAGTTTGTCGAAAATTTCGGTCCGGCATTGCTGGCCCGCGCCGCGAGGGACGCGCCCGGCGTGCGCTTGCGGTTCATCCACAAGGCCGACAAGGACAGCACTTTGCTACGCGAAGGCAGCGTCGACCTGGAGACCGGGGTGGTCGACCCCACTGCCGGCCCGGAAGTGCTGACCCAGGCGCTGTTTCGCGATCGCCTGGTCGGCGTTGTGCGCAGTGGTCACCCCCTCAGCCGGGGTGACGTCAGCGTCGAGCGTTATGCCGCAGGTCAGCACGTCTACGTATCCCGACGGGGCCAGGATCGAGGCCAGATCGACGACTTACTTGAAGCCCAGGGCCTCACGCGACAGATCACTACCATTGTCGCCGGTTTCGCCACTGCCATCGCCTTGGCCCGAGACACTGACTTGATCGCCAGCGTGCCGGAACGCTACACCGCCCATCAATCCGAGGGCCTGCACCGCTTTGCATTGCCGCTGACGTTGCCCACCTTCACCGTGGCGATGCTCTGGCATCCCAGGCTGGATGCCGACCTGGCCCATCGCTGGTTGCGCGGATGTTTGCGTGAGGTGTGTGGGCTGCAACAGGTACAATCGGCGCTGCCTTGACGTTAAACCCAGGAATTTGCATGTTCAGCCTTACCCGCTACACCACGCCGTGCCCCGAGCCCATCAATGCTCAGATCCTGCAGATGGTGGTGGACAACCTCACCGATATCAGCAGCGTGGCGCTGCCGCCGAGCAACCTGTTGTACAACATCTACCAGTACGCCATTGGCTTTGAGGTGCACCTTTACCTGGAGGCGCTGAACGGCGCCAAAGGCATCGCCGTCGAGTTGGTGGTGGCGATGGAAGCGGAAAAACTCATCGGCTTTTGCCTGTACCTGCCGGTGAAGGACGATTCGGAGGCCTGCGGCATTGCGTTCATGGCGGTCCAGGTCGGTTACCGGCGTCAAGGTGTGGCGCGCGCAATGATGGGTGACGTGTTGAGCCGCTATCCCCATGCGGAACTGGCGTGCTCAGTGGAGAAGGTGCCGGCGTTCGAGGGCATGGGTTTCCACGTGCGCGGCGCGCGAGGTACCCAGGTGCTGATGAACACGCGGGACTACGGCACGGAGGGCTTGATGGGCGTGCTGGATGTGGCGTCGATCTACCGCTCATTGGAAGTGCGGCAGATTCATACCTACCTGCTGCAAAAGCACGGCAAGCGCGCCATGGTGGATGCCGAGAAACAACGCGATCGGCACCTTGATCAACTCGCGCGCCGGGTGCAGCTGTTTCTACAGGATCGGGGCTGAAAGACAATCCCGCATTGGCCTTACGGCTTGGCGAGGTTGCCGTTGCCGCCAACGCCGTCATCGGTAATGACACGCCCGCCGTGCCGGTTTATTCCTCGCATGTCAGAAGTTATTCACATGCGACTGCGATTGACCATCGCGAGGATGGTCGCCAGCAACTCCTGCTTCGCCTCTTCACGGCTGATCTCGCCGCTGGCTGCCGCCTGGGACAGCGCCTCCGCAGCGCCCAGCATGCCGCGCAGTCCCGCCTGGGACACGCGACCGAAGGGCGACAGCGCGTCGCGGCATTTATCGAGGAAGATCGCCTCGTACTGGCGCTTGAGTGCTTCCAGCTCCGGCGAGCTGCTAAGGGCCGCAATCACCCCCGGGATTTCCCGACCCTGCAATAACACGCAATCCACATAGGATTCGGCGATCACCCAGGCACGCTCGTCCAGCGTGTCGCCACTGGCCGCGATGGCGTTGGCGAAGACCTGATCCTGGCGCGCATCGAAGTCCTCATACAGCGCCGCCAGCAATCCGGCACGGGTGACGAAATGGTCGTAAACCACCGGCTTGGTCACCCCCGCCAACTCCGCCAGGCGGCCAAGGGTCAGGGCTTCGGTGCCTTCATCGCGCACCAGTTGCCAGGCCACCTCCAAGAGTTGGCGCAGGCGATCTTCACGGGACAGGCGACGGCGGGGGGAGGTGGATTCGCTGCTTGACATGCTTATATACCAAAAGTAACTTACTAATCGTAACTTAAGCCTAGGCTAACCCCAAAGGGAGTCAATGTCATGCACGCACTCATCGTTGTTGCTCATCACGACCCGCAATCCCTCACCCATAGCGTGGCTGCGCAGGTGTCAGCCGGCCTTACTGCATCGGGCCACACCTTCGAAATCGCCGACATTGCCGCGGAAGGTTTCGACCCGCGCTACGCCGCCGCCGATCACTTAGTGCACCGTACCCGCGCCACGCCTCCGGCCGACGTGTTGGCCGAACAGGCCCGCATCGACCGCGCCGATGCGCTGGTGCTGGCATTCCCGATTTATTGGTGGTCGCTGCCGGGCCTGCTCAAGGGCTGGATCGACCGCGTCTTCGTCAACGGCTGGGCCATCGATTACGGCCCCGACACCCCGGTGGTGAAAAAGCTGCGGCACTTGCGGGTGCATCTGCTGGCGCTGGGTGCAGCGGACGCCGATGCGTTTGATCGACACGGCTACGCCAACGCGATGCGCACGCAAATTGACTACGGGATCTTTGATTACTGTGGCGCGCAGGTGGTGACGTCGGCGTTGTTGCTGGAGTCGGAAAGCGGCGCGGCGCAGGCGCATCTGGACAAGGCCAGGGCCTTGGGCAAAGGGCTGTTCGAAACCGAAACCGTGGCGGGTTGATTCAACCTTCGCGAAACAGGTCGTGGGCGTCAAGCAGGCGGTAGGCGATTTCCGGACGTTTCTCCATACCCCGGCGGATGGCTGCCGGGATGGATTGGCGGGTCTTGCGGCACATGCCCGGCAGCTCATCGATCACGATCTGGATACCGCGCATGCTCTTGACCTCGGTATGGCCGGGGGCCACGTGCACGCGGATGCCCAAAAGTTCGTACATCCGCTGCTGCATGTGCTCCAGGTCTTGCAGGCTCTTGAGGTCTTCCAGCCGGTCGAGCAGTTTTTTCTCTTCCTGTCGCGTCAGGTTGAGAATGCGCAGGTCGGCACCAGGCGCTTGCAGCAGTTGCTCGCGGTCGCAGACGCAGGCGCCGGGTGGGCAGGGTTGGCGAATTGTCATGTGCAGTGCCTCCCCATTCCGACGCCGCCCCTTTAATAGCTCAACTGAACCCCAAGACTGCCCAAGGCCTTCCAGTATTCAGGATAGGTCTTCGCGACGCAGTCCGGGTCCTGGATGCGGATCCCCGCGACTTTCAACCCCGCCAGCGCAAAGCACATGGCGATGCGGTGGTCGGCGTGGGTGTCGATCAGCGCGTTGCACGAGGTGCCGGCCAGGGCCGGATCGCTGGCCACCAGCAGGTCGTCGCCTTCGATGGTCGCCAGGCCCGGGCGGATCTCGTTCAGGCCGTCATGCAGGGCCTGGACGCGGTCGCACTCCTTGACCCGTAGGTTGGCCAGCTCGGTAAAGCGCACTGGGGTGTTGTTGAACGCGGCGAGTACCGCCAGGGTCGGGATGGCGTCCTGCATCTGCGAGCCGACGACCGTGGCTTGCATGTTTGGAAACTGCGCGATCACGGCCTGGGCCTTGGCATCCGGCTGGGTGAAATCCTGGGCGGCCACGCCGATGTCGATGCGGCCACCGGTCAACACTTCAGCGGCCCACAGGTAGGTCGCGGCGGAGGCGTCGGGTTCGATCAGGTAGTCGTGGGCGGTGTAGCCGGTGGGGGCCACGCGCCAGGTGGTGTCGTCGACCGCTTCAACCTGGGCACCGAAGGCGCGCATGCAGTCCAGGGTCAGGTCCACATAGCCACGGGCACCGATGTCCTTGCCGGTCAACGCCACTTCAATCGGCGCTTCGCCACAGGCCGCGAGCATCAGCAGGGCCGATACGTATTGGCTGGACAGGCCGCCGTCGATCTCGAAACGCTTGGCCTTGATCTTGCCGACGCCGTGTACGGTGACCGGTGGGCAGCCGGTGGGGCTGTCGACCAGGATGCCGTTCTGGCCGAGGGTTGCCAGCAGCGGGCCGATCGGGCGTTTTTGCATGTAGTCATCGCCGTCCAGCACCACGGTGCCTTCCACGGTGGCGACGGCAGCGGTGAGGAAGCGCATGGCGGTGCCGGCGTTGCCGAGGAACAGTGGTTGCGACGGCAGTTGCAGTTTGCCTTGGCCGGTGACGACGAAGGTGGTGTCGTCCGGCTCGTCGATGGTTACACCCATCTGGCGCAGGGCTACGGACATGTGGCGGGTGTCGTCGCTCTTGAGCGCGCCGCTGAGGCGGCTGGTGCCGTTGGCCAGCGCGGCAAGCAGCAGGGCACGGTTGGTAATGGATTTGGAGCCGGGGGGCGCGACCTTGCCATTGAGGGGGAAGTTGGGCGGTGTAACGGTCACGGTTTTCTGCGAACTCAAGGTACAAGGCTCCTGATTCAAGGCAAGGTGGAACGGAGTGGCCGACGGGCGGACTGGAATAATCGGGCATAGACGCCGTGCTTGTCGAGCTTGGGGTCGTGGCCGCTGATATTTACTCGGTGTATGTGGGAACTGGCGTGCCTGTGATGCAGGCGCCTCGCTCCCTCTGATACGCCCAGCAGTCCTTTACCGCTTCGCCAACCAATACGCGTGCAGTGCTCGTGCTGCCGGTTCGAGTTCGCTGACGCGTTGCTGGTGTGCTTGCACGTCCAGGTCGGCGGGCAGTTCGAAGTTGTCCTGTTCGGCGCACCAGGAGATTTTTTCCAGCAGTGCTGCCTGTTCTGCCGGCAGTGCCGGCCAGTTGCCGATGGCCGCGCCGCGGATGTAGCCAAAACACCATTCTTCGGCCAGGGTCACGTTCTGGCCCTGGTGTTCGGTTTCGTCGAAGCGAGCCTTGAAGCCCTGGGCATCGGTGGCCAGCTGGCTTGCCAGGGTGTTGATGTGGCGCACGCACAGTTCGAGGAAGCTTTGCGCTTCATCCATGTTGTTCCACTCCGGGTTCTGGCCGCCCCAGATCGCCGGGAACCACTCAGCCACATCCACCTGCGCCGGGCTGGACACCAAGGCGGTGAAGTAGCCGTCGAGTTCGGCCAGGTTCAGCACCGAATGGTCGTCGCCGTACTTGAGCAGGGTGTTTTCGATGAACTCGAATTCGGCAGGGGTGAGGGGGTGGGCGTGCATGGGCATATCCTTTAAACGTCGAGCGCTGCGAATGGGGCGGCCTAAAGCGCGAAGGATGGCGTGTGTGCCGGGTTTTATCCAGCATTTTGCAGGGTTTTTACCAGCGCCGTTGGCACAGCTTGCTCACACACATCGAACCCACCACGGCCAGGATGATCGGTACCAGGAAGTCGTGGTCGATTCGGGTGAACTCCGCCACCAGCACAATCGCGGTCAACGGCATGCTCATGCTGGCGGCCAGGAATGCCGCCGCGCCGATGATCGCAAACGCGCCCAAGGGAACGCCGGGCCACGCCAGGCTCCAGGCGCCGCCGAGGATGATTGCCAGTAACGCGCCATTGGCGAGGCCGGGGGTAAGCAAGCCGCCTTCGGCCCCGGCGCGCAGGCTGCTGGTGGTGATCAGCACTTTGACCACCAGCAATAAAGCCGCCAGGCCGATGCTTAACTCGTTGTCGAAACCCAACTGCGCAGGGCCTTTGCCATTGCCGAGGATTTGCGGCAATACCATCGCCAAGCCGCCGATGATGGTGAAGTTGATCAATGCCAGCACCGGCAAGCGCCAGCCTCTTGCAGCCTGTGCCCGCGCCTTGCCGGTGAGCCGGGTGAAAGCGTACGCAGCCACGCCGAATAGCGGGCCGCAAACCACCGCCCAAGCGATCAATTCAGGGCTCAATACGAAGTTCGGGACCTCATATTGTAATTGCGCACCCAGCCCGATCCACGCCACCGAGGCCGCAATCGCCGAGGTCGCCAGCGCAATCACCGCCGCTGGCCAACTGAACGCGCCCACCAGTACTTCCAGCACAAACACCGCGCCACCCAGCGGCACGTTGTAGACCGCCGCCAGACCCGCCCCGGCGCCGCAGGCGACGAGCAGGCGATGCATCTGTGGGTCGAGTCGCGCCCGCAGGGACAACCAGGTGGCGGCCAATGCCCCGATTTCCCGCGGTGCCACTTCACGGCCCAGCGGCGAACCCAGCGCCACGGTGATGATCTGCAGCACGGCGTGGGCGAGGGTGGTCTTGGGCGGCATGATCGGCATCTTTTCCGCGACAGCTTGCTTGATGCTCACCAGCGGCCGGCCATAGCGATAAATTGCCCACCAGCCCAATCCCGCCACCAGGCCGCACACCACCAGCACCAGCAGACGCCGCTCGGGCGCAGCCGCCGTGACGCCCAGCAAGAACGTTTCATGGCTGACCAGGCTGTCGAGACTATAGCCGTAGGCCAGGTGCTGAATACCGTGCAGGAGCAATGCCAGCAGCATCCCGCCCAACCCGGCACCGATACCGGTCAATACGACCACCAGGGCCAGGATCAAGGTTGAGCGAAACGTAGTCGGCATAGGCGGCTCCAGGCAATGGCCCTGATTGTATAGCCGATAAATCGGCCGCCTTGGGTGAAATGTATCGGTGCTGCATGAAGTGATCACTCACAACATTCCATCACATTGGCCTGTCCCGTTTTTGGCCGATGTGCCGTGACGTTCCCTTGTTATAGTTCGGGCCTTATCACTCGCCAGTCAGGGATCACTGCCATGTCCGAATACCACGCTTTTGTCGTCGAACTCATCGGCAACGTTGCCCATGTGCAGATCAACCGCCCGGAAAAGATCAACGCGATGAACGCCGCGTTCTGGACCGAGATCATCGACATCTTCCAATGGATCGAGGACACCGACGCCGTGCGCGCCGTGGTGCTTAGCGGTGCAGGCAAGCATTTTTCCTCCGGCATCGACCTGATGATGCTGGCCTCGGTGGCCAACGAGTTCGGCAAGGACGTGGGCCGCAATGCGCGCCTGCTGCGCCGCAAGATTCTTGAACTGCAAGCCTCGTTCAATGCCGTCGATAACTGCCGCAAGCCGGTGCTGGCGGCGGTCCAGGGTTACTGCATCGGCGGCGCCATCGACCTGATCAGCGCCTGCGACATGCGCTACGCCGCCGAGGGCGCGCAATTTTCCATCAAGGAAATCGACATTGGCATGGCCGCCGACGTCGGCACCTTGCAGCGCCTGCCGCGCATCATCGGCGACGGCATGCTGCGCGAACTTGCCTACACGGGCCGCCAGTTTGGCGCTGAAGAGGCGCGCAGCATCGGCCTGGTCAATCGCGTCTATCCCGATCAGGACAGCCTGTTGGCCGGCGTCATGGAAATCGCCCATGAAATCGCCGCCAAGTCGCCGATAGCCGTCACCGGCACCAAGGCCATGATCAGCTACATGCGTGACCATACAGTCAATGATGGTCTGGAATACGTTGCCACCTGGAACGCGGCTATGTTGCAATCCAACGACCTGCGCGTGGCCATCGCGGCCCACATGAGTAAGCAGAAACCCGAATTCGTGGATTGACTGACATGACCCCAGGCTGGATTACCACAACGTTGCTGGACAACGACACCCCCGGTGGCTGGGCCGTCGCCCGCAGCCGCGAGGGCTTTTTACACGACACCAATGGCCCCTTGTTTCCCCGGGAGTGGCTCAAGCGCCAGGACCTCTCGGTGTTCGCCGAACACGGCATTGGCCACCTTGATGGCGAACCGGTGTACCTGCTGGAACTCGATGCCCCTGCTGAAGTACCGGGCTGCAGCTGGCAGGGGCTGCGCGGCTTCATGCTGCAAGGCGACCACACGCTTTACAAAGTGCTGGGGTATGCGGCACAGATCGGTACCTGGGCGCGTGAACACAGGTTTTGTGGGCGTTGCGGCCAGGCCATGGTCCAGGTGCCACGCGAGCGGGCGATGTATTGCGAGGCCTGCGACTTGCGCAGCTACCCACGGATCTCGCCGAGCATGATCGTGCTGGTGACCCGTGGCGACGAGATCCTGCTGGCGCGTTCGCCACGTTTTGTCACGGGGGTCTACAGCACGCTGGCGGGTTTTGCCGAGCCGGGCGAGTCGGCCGAAGACTGCCTGATCCGCGAGGTACGCGAAGAAGTCCAGGTAGAGGTCAAGAATATCCAGTACATGGGCAGCCAATGCTGGCCGTTCCCTCATTCGATGATGCTGGGCTTCCATGCCGAGTACGCCGGTGGTGACATCGTGCCCCAGGCGGACGAAATCGAGGACGCGCAGTGGTTCAACATCCACGACCTGCCGCCGTTGCCGGCCTCTCGCTCGATTGCGCGTTACTTGATCGACCTCTACCTGGCCCGTCGACTAGGCCACGCTGAACCAGTGCTGCCAGGCTAGGCGCACTGTCAGGCCAAGGACCACGGTGATAAACACCGGGCGAATGAATTTGGCGCCGCCGCTGATCGCGCTGCGTGCGCCAAAGAACGCGCCGCACATTACCGAGATGCCCATGGCCAGGCCGACGATCCAGTCCACCGAGCCGTTGATGATAAACACCGTCAGCGCCGCCGCGTTGCTGACGAAGTTCATGCTGCGCGCCACGCCGCTGGCTTTCACCAGGTCGATGGGGTGCAGCAGCATCGTGCTCACGGTCCAGAACGCCCCGGTTCCGGGGCCGGCCACGCCGTCGTAGAAGCCCAGGCTGAAGCCCTGGGTGGATTGCCATTTCTTCTTGATCGGCGCATCGGCGTCCAGCGGTGCCTTGGGCGTGCCGCCAAACAGCAGGTACACGCCACAGGCGAACACGATCACCGGCAGCATCTTGTTCAGGGTTTCGGCGGGCAGGTAGTGGGCGACTACGGCGCCGGTGAGGGCGCCGACCAGCGTGCCGACGATCGCGTGGACCCACTGGCGCGGATGGAACAGCTTGCGGCGATAAAAGGTGAAGCTGGCGGTGGCCGAGCCGAAGGTGGAACTGAGCTTGTTAGTGCCCAATACCAAGTGCGGTGGCATACCGGCGGTGAGCAGCGCAGGGGTGGTGAGCAAACCGCCACCGCCGGCGATGGCGTCGATGAAGCCGGCGATAAAGGCGACAATGGCCAGGATGGCGAGGGTGGTGAGGTCTACGCTGAGTTCGAAGGGCATGGGCTGGGCTTATGATTGGCAGGGCGCTAAGCGAAAGGCCGCCATCTTACTCGCCAGCTAGACGCAATCCAAATGTGGGAGCGGGCTTGCTCGCCAATGCGGTGTATCAGTACCCGATGTACCGACTGACACTCAGTATTCGCGAGCAAGCCCGCTCCCACATCTTCAACTGCGATCAACCGTGACGTTTTTCGATCCATTCCAGCGCCGTGCGCCAGATACAAATCCCCAGGAAGTAAGCCGACATTAACGACCACAGCCCGAACGTCCACGGGTTGGTATTCGGATAATCCACCACCATCAAAAAGCTGCACAGCAGCCAGATCGTGGTCACCGCGATATTGATCGGCATGAAACGCTTCACCCGGAACGGGTGCAGGAATTTCATCGGCGTCACGGTCAGCAGGGCCAGGCCGATCACTGTGAGCAAGGTGACCCAGGCTTCCGGCTGGATGATATAGACGCACAAGGCCACCACATTCCACGCGGCGGGGAAGCCCACGAAGTAGTTGTCCTTGCTTTTCATGTTGACGTTGCAGAAGCAGAACAGCGACGACACCAGGATCACCGACACCGCAAACAGGTGGGTGAAGTCCGGCAGGTCGATGTAGCGGTAGATGAACAACGCTGGAATGAATACGTAGGTGAGGTAATCAATCACCAGGTCGAGCACCGAACCGTCGAAGCTCGGCAAAACCGTGCTGACATTCACGCGTCGCGCCAGTGAACCGTCGACACCGTCCACCACCAACGCCAGGCCCAGCCACAACAGGCAGGCCTTGGGTGAGTTTTCCAGCAGCGCCAGGGTAGCCAGAAAGGCCAATACCACACCGGTGGCGGTAAAGCCGTGGGCGCCCCAGGCTTTGAGTCTGGCTACATGCAGGGTCGATATCACGGGCGGTTCTCCAAAAGGTGAAACGGGGCAGCCGACAACGTGACGCCGTCGAGTCTGGCCGGGGAATGCAGGTATCGACCGGGAAGGGGGTAAGAAGGTTCACCACCCCGGCGTATCACTTAGCGTAGCAAGCGTAGGACGTTTCGGCATCAGCCCTGGCGGAACACCAGCGCCTTTAAGCCACTTTGCACATCAATGTCAGGAAATTCCGGCGGGTTTTGTAGCCGTTCAACAAAACGCAGGCCCGGAGCCTCGCGGGTGACACCGTCGATCAGGAAGTCTTCACCAAAGGCCGGATCGTTCATGCAAGCCAATACAGTGCCTTGTGGTGTAAGCAGGTCCGGCAGGCGGCGCAGCACGCGCTGGTAGTCCTTGGTCAGCAGGAAACTGCCTTTCTGGAACGAGGGTGGGTCGATGATCACCAGGTCATAGGGGCCGCTATGGGTGACTTTGGCCCAGGACTTGAACAGGTCGTGGCCCAGGAAACTGACTCTGCTCAGGTCATGACCATTCAGGCGATGGTTGTCACGGCCACGGCTCAAGGCACCACGCGCCATGTCCAGGTTCACTACGTGGTCCGCGCCACCTTCGATGGCCGCCACGGAAAACCCGCAGGTATAGGCAAACAGGTTGAGCACGCGCTGGCCCCTGGCCTGCTCGCGCACCCAGTTGCGGCCGTAGCGCATGTCGAGGAACAGCCCGCTGTTCTGTTTTTTACCCAGGTCGATCAGGTAGCGCAGACCGCCTTCAGTAATGGTCAGCTCGTCGACAGGGTTGCCCGCCAGCCATTCGGTGGTGCTTTGCGGCAGGTAGCGGTGTTGCAGGGCGACGGTGTACGTACCGAACTCGGTTTGCAGCAGCTGTTTCAGGGCGTCCAGTTGTGCAGCGTCCGGCTCCTTGAACAACGCCACCAACAGCACGCCTTGCAACCAGTCCACCGTCAGTTGCTCCAGGCCCGGCCAGCAGCGGCCACG
Organism: Pseudomonas sp. H3_E07; assembly: GCF_054668895.1. Lineage (NCBI taxonomy): Bacteria > Pseudomonadati > Pseudomonadota > Gammaproteobacteria > Pseudomonadales > Pseudomonadaceae > Pseudomonas > Pseudomonas sp. H3_E07. The sequence goes on along the minus strand of NZ_CP162795.1, from coordinate 54,438 downwards.
GCCGTGGAACAGGCGACGGGTTTCAGCCGGTGGGTGCGCCAGGGCGGTGAGCAGGTGAGTGTGCAGGGTGGCGAGTACGTCTGGGGTCATCTTTAAGCGTCGGTCGTTGAGCGGGCGGCATTTTAAACACAATTGCGGGCTTTCGTCCTGCTGGAGCATAACGTGCTGGTAAAACGAAGCCTGGCAGTGATTCATGCTCAAAATTCAACGGTGAACGCCTGATAACAGGCAAAAAATCCTCCAGCACCGACATAAACTGGAAAAAAACGCCGGAGGTGCCCATGAACGGTTTCACGAATGCGGTGATTGACCAGCAAGAGTTGGATGAGTGGCGCGACGCCCTGGCTTCCCTGGTCACCCACGCCGGCCCCGTGCGGGCGCGCCAGATCCTCGACGTGCTGGCTCAAGACGCCAGTGCTGCGCACATCGACTGGAAACCCCGCCACGGCACGCCCTATATCAATAGCATCAGCGTGGCGCAGCAACCGGCATTCCCCGGCGACCTTGCTACCGAAGAACGTTTGGCCTCGCTGGTACGCTGGAACGCCTTGGCCATGGTGGTGCGCGCCAACCAGGCCTATGGCGAACTGGGTGGCCATATCGCCAGCTACGCCAGTGCGGCGGACTTGTTCGAAGTGGGTTTCAACCACTTTTTCCGCGCGCGCAACGAAGGGTTTGGCGGCGACCTGGTGTTCTATCAGCCGCATTCCGCGCCGGGCATCTACGCGCGGGCGTTCCTTGAAGGGCGCTTGAGCGAGCACGACCTGGCCCACTATCGACAGGAAATAGGCGGGTCCGCGCATGGCGCACGCGGCCTGTCCAGCTACCCGCACCCGTGGTTGATGCCGGACTTCTGGCAGTTTCCCACCGGATCCATGGGCATCGGCCCCATCAGTTCGATCTTCCAGGCGCGTTTCATGCGCTACTTGCAGCATCGCAACTTGCAGGACACCCGCGACCGCCACGTTTGGGGCGTTTTCGGCGATGGCGAGATGGACGAGCCGGAAAGCATGTCGGCCCTGACCCTGGCCGCCCGCGAAGGCCTGGACAACTTGACCTGGGTGGTCAACTGCAACCTGCAACGCCTCGACGGCCCAGTGCGCGGCAATGGGCGAATCATCGATGAGCTGGAAGCCTTGTTCGCCGGCGCGGGCTGGAACGTGATCAAGCTGGTGTGGGGCTCGGACTGGGATGCGTTGCTGGCCAATGACGCTGACGGTTCGCTGGTCAACACCTTGTCCAACACCGTCGACGGTCAATTCCAGACCTTCGCCGCCAAGGACGGTGCCTACAACCGTGAACACTTCTTCGGCCAGAGCGAATCCCTGGCCCGGCTGGTCGAGGGCATGAGCGATGAGCAGATCGACCGTCTCAAGCGTGGCGGCCACGACATGGTCAAGATCCACGCGGCCTATCACGCCGCACGTCGGGTCAAAGGCAAACCCACGGTGATTCTGGCCCAGACCAAGAAAGGCTTCGGCATGGGCGAGGCCGGGCAGGGCAAGATGACCACTCACCAGCAGAAGAAGTTGGACCGTGATGCGTTGATCGCCTTCCGCAATCGCTTCCAGTTGCCGCTGACCGATGAACAGACCGAATCACTGAGCTTCTTCAAACCGGCCGAGGACAGCCTGGAGTTGCGCTATCTGCACCAGCGCCGCACTGCGTTGGGCGGCTACGTGCCCCGTCGCAGTCAGGGCGCCACCCCGGTCGGCGTGCCGGCGGTTTCGGCATACGCCGGCTTCGCGACGGCCGCCGACGGCAAGGAAATGTCCACCACCATGGCCTTCGTGCGCATGTTGACCAACCTGCTCAAGGATAAGGCCCTGGGCCCACGTATCGTGCCTATCGTGGCCGATGAAGCGCGGACATTCGGCATGGCCAACCTGTTCAAGCAGATCGGTATTTATTCAAGCGTCGGTCAACGCTACGAGCCTGAGGACATTGGCTCGATCCTCAGCTACCGCGAAGCCACCGACGGGCAGATCCTGGAGGAAGGTATCAGTGAGGCCAGCGCCATCAGTTCCTGGGTCGCGGCGGCGACCAGCTATTCGGTGCATGGCCTGCGCATGTTGCCGTTCTACATCTATTACTCGATGTTCGGCTTCCAGCGCGTTGGCGACCTGATCTGGGCGGCCGCCGACCAACGCGCCCGTGGCTTCCTGCTGGGTGCCACCGCCGGACGCACCACCCTGGGGGGCGAAGGCTTGCAGCACCAGGACGGCAGCAGCCACCTCACGGCTGCCACCGTGCCCAATTGCCGTGCCTACGACCCGGCGTTCGCCGGGGAATTCGCGGTGATCCTCGATCACGGCATGCGCCAGATGCTGGAGCAGGATGTGGACGAGTTCTACTACGTGACCCTGATGAACGAAAACTATCCGCAGCCGAGCCTGCCGGAAGGGGTTGAAGCGGCGATCATCAAGGGCATGTATCGCCTGCAAGGCGCGGCCGGTGCCCAGGTGCGCCTGCTCGGGGCGGGCACGCTGGTGCGCGAAGCCCAGGCAGCGGCACAGTTGCTGGCGGACGATTGGCAGGTGGCGAGCGAGGTGTTCAGCGTCACCAGTTTCAGCGAGCTGGCGCGGGATGCGCGGGAGGTGGAACGGTGGAACCGCTTGCATCCGCAGGCAGTGGCGCGGGTCAGCCATGTGAATGAATGCTTGCCCCACGGCGCGCCGGTGATTGCGGTGTCCGACTATGTGCGGGCAGTGCCGCAGATGATTGGCTCTTACTTGGGTTCCCGCTACACCGTACTGGGTACGGACGGCTTTGGACGCAGCGATACGCGGGCGGCGCTGCGGGATTTTTTTGAGGTGGATCGCCATCACCTGGTGCTGGCAGCGCTGACGGCGTTGGCGGAGCAGGGCAGCCTGGCGCCGCAAGTGTGTCAGCAGGCGATTGAGCGCTACGGCCTGCAGGCGGAACGCGACGTTTCCTGGAACGCCTGAACCCGTGAAAGCCCGGCTTGCTGGCGATGGCGTCCGTAAGGTCGCCATCGCCGGCAAGCCGGCTCCCACCGCGTTTTTCAGAGCGTGGCGATCAGGGCGGGGCCAAACGCTTCCTTCAGGAAACCTGGGGCGATGTACCGCTCGTAATGCGCCTCTGACAGCAGGAAAAACTCCCGGTCAATCGCATCCCGAAGATCCGCCAGGCTGCGTTCGCGAAACTCTGGCAGCAATGCCAGCCCATACGCATCCAGCTTGGAAATCACCCGCGCACCCCGTGCAATCAGCTGGTACGCCCAGCAATACGGTGACTGGTGCGGGACGAAACGGATCTTGCGGTTCTCCAGTTGCTGACGCAGCAGGTGCGCATCAAACACCTCCAGCTTGCTGGCCATCACCTGCACCAGCAATTGCTCCAGGCGCAGCCACACCGCCTGTTTCTCGTCGGCGTTGTAGCCGTTCCACTGGATCACTTCATGGTGATAACGCTTGCAGCCCCGGCAGACCAAGTCCCCGTAAACGGTGGAACACAAGCCGACGCAGGGCGTCTTGATGGTTTGATTGGGCATAAAAACTATTTAACGGGTATCAACACCAAACCTGTAGGAGCCGGCTTGCCGGCGATGGCGCCCGCATGATCGCCATCGCCGGCAAGCCAGCTCCTACACGTTAGTCCCAGCTCAGCGCGCCGCCGGTCTGGTACTCGATCACACGGGTTTCGAAGAAGTTTTTCTCTTTCTTCAAGTCCATGATCTCGCTCATCCACGGGAACGGGTTAGTGGTCCCTGGATACTCTTCTTTAAGACCGATCTGCGACAAGCGACGGTTCGCGATGAACTTGAGGTAATCCTCCATCATCGCCGCGTTCATGCCCAGTACACCGCGTGGCATGGTATCGCGCGCGTATTCAATCTCCAGCTGAGTCCCTTGCAGGATCATCTGGGTCGCTTCCTCTTTCATCTCGGCATCCCACAGGTGTGGGTTTTCGATTTTGATCTGGTTGATCACGTCGATACCGAAGTTCAAGTGCATCGACTCGTCGCGCAGGATGTACTGGAACTGCTCGGCCACGCCGGTCATTTTGTTGCGGCGGCCCATGGACAGGATCTGGGTGAAGCCGCAGTAGAAGAAGATGCCTTCCAGGACGCAGTAGTAGGCGACCAGGTTGCGCAGCAGTTCCTTGTCGGTCTCGACGGTGCCGGTTTCGAACTTCGGATCGGAGATCGAGCGGGTGTACTTGAGGCCCCAGGCGGCTTTTTTAGCCACCGATGGAATCTCGTGGTACATGTTGAAGATCTCGCCTTCATCCATGGCCAGCGATTCGATGCAGTACTGGTAGGCGTGGGTGTGGATCGCTTCTTCGAAGGCCTGGCGCAGGATGTACTGGCGGCACTCCGGGTTGGTGATCAGGCGGTACACGGCCAGGACCAGGTTGTTGGCGACCAGGGAGTCGGCGGTGGAGAAGAAGCCCAGGTTGCGCATGACGATGCGGCGTTCGTCGTCGGTCAGGCCTTCGGGGTTTTTCCACAGAGCGATGTCGGCGGTCATGTTGACCTCTTGCGGCATCCAGTGGTTGGCGCAGCCGTCGAGGTATTTCTGCCAGGCCCAGTCGTACTTGAACGGCACGAGTTGGTTGAGGTCGGCGCGGCAGTTGATCATGCGCTTTTCGTCAACGGCGACGCGGGCGGCGGAGCCTTCCAGCTCGGCGAGGCCTTCGGCGACGTCGAGTTTGTCCAGGGCGGCCTTGGCGCGGATGATCGCGGCGGAGTCGTTGGCGGTCACGTTACGGGCTTCCAGCGCGGCGGCGGCGCCGGCGCCGTCGAGACGGTCCATGTTGGCTTCGCTGGCGTGGCCGGCATTGGCGCCCTTGATCACCGCTGCACCGGTGTCTTCGTTGTCGACTTCATCCCAACTCAGCATTGAAATACTCCTTCCTGATCTGTTCTGACGGCGTGTGAACCCGTCCAAAAATATGCAATTTGCAGGCTACTAGGCATTGAAATACTGCGCATAATGTGGTCGGTAAATACCGATACTGCACACTATGTAGTGGTCTGTTCTGTTTGTGGGCACACTATATGGTGTGTGGTGACGATGGTCAACGACACAAGCGGGCATCGATCTTCACTGATCATCACCTGGGTCCTTGGACCATGCATGGACATTGCGGGCACCATCGCCGCCAAGCCGGGCTGTGACCGGTGTATCACCAGCCGCGCAGGCGTTCCCAGACCTGTAGGTCGCCATTCGCTAACACCGCGGTATAACTGCCGAATTGGGTTCCGGTGGCGCAGGCGTGGTTTGGCAGGATGCGCAGCCGAGTACCCAAGGGGAATTGGGCGACCACATCCACACCCTGGAAATGCGCCACGCCATGCTCCTGATTAGCGCTGCTCAACAGCAACCCCTCGATCGGCGTACCACGCTCATCACAGACCTGGCCGTAGCCAAAATCCTTTTTCTGCGATTGCGTGCCGCGATCCCGGCTCATGGCCATCCAGCCGGCATCCGTGATGATCCAGCCTTTTTCTGCCTGATGGCCGATCACTGTGGTCAGTACGCTCAAGGCCAGTTCATCGGTGCTGCATACGCCAATGTTGTGCATCACTAGGTCAAAGAACGCGTAGACCCCGGCGCGCAGTTCGGTCACACCCTCCAGGCTGACGGCCGAGAGTGCGGTCGGGGTAGAGCCGACGCTGACCTCGGCGCAGGGCAGGCCGGCGGCACGAATCCGCTCGGCCGCCTCGACGCAACGGGCGCGTTCCTGCTCTGCGATGGCTTGCAGGGCTTCAGGCGTATCCAGGCCGTAACTTTCGCCCGCGTGGGTCAGCACACCGGTGAGGGTGTCGCCGAGCAGTCGGGCGATGTCCAGCAGCAAAGGGTCGTGCGGCTTGACCCCGGAGCGGTGGCCGTCGCAATCGATCTCGATCATCACTGCAAAGGTTTCGTCGTGCTGGCGGCCAAAATCGATAATCGCCTGGGCACCGGCCAAGCTGTCGGTGATCAACGTCAAGCCGCAGCCCCGGCGACGCAGCGTCAGGGCCTGGGGCAGTTTGTGCGGGGCCATGGCCACCGCGTAGAGGATGTCATGGATACCCAGCGCGAAAAAATACTCGGCTTCTTTCAACGTCGACACCGTGATGCCGCTGGCGCCCGCTGCGATTTGTGCGGCCACCACTTCGGCGCACTTGTGGGTTTTGACATGGGGGCGCAACTGCACGCCCAGGGCGTCGGCGCGCTGCTGCATGCGCTGGATATTGCGCTGCATTTTCACGCTGTCGATCAAGGCGGCAGGGGTCTCCATGGTGCGGGCTCCACAATGAGGGGCAGGGTGTAAATTGACGCCCTGTCCAGGACTGGATATGTTGTCTTGCATGAAAAATACCTCTCCCAACGATACTCACCTGATCAGCCAGCTCGAACAGATCGCCGAAGGCTTGAGCAAGACCTTCAGCCCGTTCTGCGAAGTGGTGCTGCACGACTTGCGCGACCCGCAGCACTCGATTCTGGCGATCCATAACAACCTGTCCGGACGCGCGGCGGGCGACCCGACCACCGAGTTGGGCCTTGCGCGCATTGCCGACCCCGAGTACCCGCAAGTCATCGCCAATTACCAGAACCAGTTCAGCGACGGCCGCCAGGTCAAAAGCACGTCGATCGGCATCAAGGGCGCTGGCGGCGAGTACGTGGCGGCCTTATGCATGAACGTCGATCTCTCGTTGTTCCGTGGCTTGCAGGGCATGCTGGAGCAGTTTGGCTCGGTCAGCGGCGACAAACTCATCGAATCCTTGGACCCGTCCGGCGCCGATGTCATCCGTGCGCGTATCGACCAGTTCGCAGCGCGCCTGGCCACCACCCCGCGTGCGCTGAAGGCGGCGGACCGGCGTGTACTCATGCAGGAGTTGAAAGACTCCGGCTGCCTGGATATTCGCCGGGCCATGGAAACCGTGGCCTCGCACCTGGGCGTCTCGCGCGCGGCGGTCTACACCTACGCCAAGTAACGCGCTATCGCTTCAATCTCGACGAGATAGCCGTGATGCAATTCGGGCACCGGCACTACGGCGCGGGCAGGGCGGTGCTCACCCAGTGCGGCGGCGTAGACCCTGTCGAATGCGGGCCAGTGCTCAACGCCGGCGACATACACGGTGACCTTCACCAGATCCGCCGGCGTTCCACCGGCGGCGTTCAGGATTTCCAATAGATTGGTCAAGGCGATCCGCGCCTGCTCGGCAAATGTCGCCGACAGGTTATGCCGACCGTCCGGGCTGACCGGCAATTGCCCGGAGATGTACAACGTGTCGCCGTGGGCGATGGCCTGGGCGTAATGCCCGGCGGGCGGGGAAGCCGTCGAAGTGTGGATGCTGTTCATGAGGCCTCACTGAGCAGGGCCGCGTACTTTTCGATATCGACATTGCCGCCGGTGACGATAATGCCTACCCGTTGGCCCTTGAACCGGCCTGCTTCGTTGAGCAAGGCCGCCAGGCCCAGGCAGCCAGTAGGCTCGACCACCATTTTCATGCGCTGCATGAAGAACTTCATCGCCGCCACCAACTCGGCATCCGACACGGTGAGGATGTCGTTGACGTTGTCACGGATGATGGGGAAGGTGTAATTGCCCAGGTGCTGGGTCTGAGCGCCGTCGGCAATGGTCTTCGGCGTGTCGATATGCACGATGCTGCCGCTGCGAAACGAGCGCTGCCCGTCATTGCCGGCTTCCGGTTCCACGCCATACAGCAGGCAATCCGGCGACAAGGCACGAGTCGACAACGCTGTACCCGAGAGCATGCCACCGCCGCCGAGACCAACGAACAAGGCATCCAGCGGTCCGGTGGACTCCAGCAGTTCCTTGGCAGCCGTGCCTTGCCCGGCGAGGATGTGCGGATGGTCGTAGGGCGGGATCAGGGTCAGGCCCTGTTCAGTGGCCAGGTTGCGGCCGATCTGCTCGCGGTCTTCAGTGAAGCGGTCGTACAGTACTACGCTGGCGCCATATTCACGGGTGGCGGCAACCTTGGCGGCCGGTGCATCGGTGGGCATCACGATGGTCGCCGGGATGCCCAGCAACTGCGCCGCCAGCGCTATGCCCTGGGCGTGGTTGCCGGATGAAAATGCCACCACGCCGGCTTTGCGCTGCTGCGGGTTAAATTGCGACAGGGCGTTGAACGCGCCGCGAAACTTGAACGAGCCTGCACGTTGCAGGTGTTCACACTTGATGAACACCTGTGCACCGGTCAGCGCGTCGAGGGTGCGCGAGGTGAACACCGGCGTCGCGTGCGCAACGCCTTCCAGGCGTTGCGCGGCGTCGATGACGTCTTGGTAAGTGGGCGATGGCATGGGCGGACCTCGTTGTCTGATGCTGGATAAAATATCCACAAAAAGACAAATAGTAAAGAGTCGTATGTCCATGCTAGCGTTTCGAACTTCTCTGACCGTTAGAGGATTCGACGTTGATTCGACTCACCGACTACATCGCCCAGTTCTCCCGATCCGCCCTTGCGCCATGGGCTGACCTTACACCCTGGGCACTGGCAACCCAGGCGCCTGCGGTCGTTCGCCAGTTGTTGGCCAGACTCCCGGCCGACGAGTACATCATCCAGGATGAAATCGCCATCCACCGTACCGCCACCGTCGAGGCTGGCGCGTTGCTCAAGCCACCCCTGATCATCGGCGCCCACTGCTTTATCGCCAGTGGTTCACTGCTACGGGGCGGATGCTGGCTGGATGAGCATTGCATCATCGGTCCCGGTGCCGAGTTGAAGACCTCGTTCATGTTCAGCGGCAGCAAGCTGGCGCACTTCAATTTTGTCGGCGATTCGGTGTTGGGGCATGGGATCAACCTGGAGGCGGGGAGCATCGTTGCCAACTACCGCAACGAGCGCGATGACAAGGAAGTGCGGGTGCGGGTTGACGGGACCTTGCAGCGCACGGGGTGCGACAAGTTTGGCGCGTTGCTCGGCGACCAGTGTCGGATCGGCGCCAATGCAGTGTTGGCGCCGGGGGCGCTGCTAAAGGCTGGAAGTGTCGTGGGCCGGGGGCGGGTGTTTGATTGCGAGAGCAATGCAGACACATACACTTGAGGGCTGGAATTATCCTCCACGAGGGCCAGACGATTGACGGCGCTGGTGGTGGCTACATGAATCTAAGTCGGAGGCTGAATAGCTGCGGTTTTCTTGAATCTGTACCGACGATTACAGATTTTCCCATGTTGTAACAAGGAGGTTTTAATAAGTGAAGTATCCGCTCTCGCGATGGTTAACGGGCGAGAGATCGTTTAAAGCGGCAATGTTGAAAAGACCATGGTGTGTCGACGCGATATTAAATAGAATGAATCTCATTTGAGACTCACTCGCGCCGCGCAGGTCGCTCGCCATGAATGATGTTGTAGTTCCGACCCACGCCCCCGAACTGACCTTGTCGAGCCTGTACCGCGACCACCGCAGCTGGCTGGAAAGCTGGCTGCGCCGGCGTCTGGGCAATGCCTGGGATGCGGCCGACCTGAGCCAGGATACCTTCTTGCGTGTGCTGGCCAGCGCTCAGCCGATCGCGCAGATGCAGGAGCCGCGGGCCTATCTGGTGACGGTCGGCAAGCGCCTGCTGGTGAATTTCCATCAGCGGCGCAGTCTTGAACAGGCTTATCTGAATGCCTTGGCCAGCCTGCCGGAAGCCTGCGTGCCGTCGCCCGAACAGCGCTGGCTGCTGCTGGAAACCTTGCAAGCCCTGGATGAATTGCTCGATGGCTTGCCGGTGCTGGTCCGCCGTGCGTTCCTGTGGAGCCAACTGGAAGGCCTGGGCTATCGGGACATCGCCGAGCGCCTGGACGTGTCGGAGCGCACGGTAAAACGCTATATGGCCCAGGCTTACGAACATTGCCTGCTGGTGGACCTGTGAGCCGTGACGTTGCCCGCGCCGCGGCGCAGTGGTTGGCGCTGCTGGAATCCGGCGCCGCCACCGAGCGTGATCACGCCGCCTTGCAGCATTGGCGTGACAGCCATCCCCAGCACGAACAGACCTGGCAAAAAGCCCAGACCTTGCGCCAGCGTTTCAGCGACTTGCCCCAGGCCCTGGCGATGGCCAGCCTCGATCGCCCGCACCCTGGGCGCCGCGCCGTGCTCAAGCGCGCCCTGGGAATTGCAGCATTGGTGCCGACCGCCTGGCTGATCAGCCGTCAACTGCCCATCGAGGCTTGGCGTGCCGACCTGCACACCGCGACCGGCGAGCGCAAGCGCATCCCGTTGGCCGACGGCGGGAGCTTGCAGCTCAATACCGCGACGGCGGTGGACGTGGACCTGGCGCAGCGACGCATCACGTTGGTGGACGGAGAGTTGGCGTTGAACGTACCCGGCGCGGCGGCGGTGACCGTGCGGACGCGCTACGGCGAGTTGAGCGTCAGCCAGGCCGATGTGTGTGTAAGGCAGCAGGCCAGCGGTTGTCTGGTGTCGGTGCTCAAGGGCTCAGTCCAGGTGCGGGACCTGAACGGTCAAATGACGACACTGCAGGGCGGGCAGCAAGCGCCGCTGAAAGCCAGCGGCTTGGGGGCCTGGGTGCCGTTTGATGTAGTGCAGCTGGGTTGGCGCGACGGTGTGCTGACTGCGCAGAACCAGGCGCTGGGTGACTTCCTGCGGGAGCTCGAGCGTTATCGGCCAGGCGTGTTACGTTGGGAACCGAGCCTGGAAACGTTGCGGGTGACCGGCAGTTTTCGCCTGGACGACACCGACCGCATCCTCAACCTGCTGGCCTCGACGTTGGGGCTGGAGTTGCACGCACGCACGCGGTATTGGGTCACCCTCACACCGCGCAAATCCCTGGCCTGACACCCCCTTTCAATGGGGTGCGGCCAAGAAGGCGATATCAGATAACGTGGGCGCGTTGCAGCTCGGTCAAGGACAGTGCCTTGAATTGCGCCAGCATCGGGTCACGCCGGTCCCTGGGGTGCTGCAAGTCCACGGCGAGTTCCTGGCGAATGCTGCTCGGACGGTTATCCATCACCAGCACGCGGTCACTCAGGTACAGCGCCTCGTCCACATCATGGGTCACCAGCAGCAAGGCGATCGCGTGGTGTTTGGCCAGTTGCAACAGCAGGTCCTGCAGCTTCATGCGGGTGAAGGCATCCACCGCACTGAAGGGTTCGTCCAGCAGCAACACCTGCGGGCGTGAATACAGTCCGCGTGCAATCGCCACCCGTTGCGCCATGCCGCCGGACAATGCCTTGGGCAGCGCCTGGGCAAATCCCTTGAGGCCGACTTCCTCAATCAGTTGCATGACCCAGGCCTTGTCGTAGTGCTTGTCATCGCTGAAACCGATGTTCTGCTCCACCGTGAGCCAGGGCATCAGCCGAGGCTCCTGGAACACAAAGGCGACTTCGCCATCGGGGCTGCGCAGTTCGCCCTGAAAGTCTTTTTCCAGGCCGGCAACGATTCGCAGCAGGGTGCTTTTGCCACAGCCGCTGGGGCCCAGCAGGCTCACGGCCTCCCGAGGTTGCAGGGCCAGGCGCACGTCTTTCAGCACGGTGGTGTGGGCGAAGCTTTTACGCGCTACATGAATGTCCAACAGTGGCTGCACGCTCATTGTCCTGCTCCCTGGAACGTATCGCGCCAGGCCAGGCAGCGCTTTTCCAGCGTGGCGAGCAGGCCATCGCTGACTTTGCCCAGCGACGCCAACACGATGATTGCCGCCAACACGATATCCGGCCGCGAGGTCTCGCGCCCGTCGCTGAGCAAGTAACCCAGGCCTTTGGTGGCCGCGATCAGCTCGGCCGCCACCAGAAACATCCACGCCAGGCTCAAGCCACTGCGCAACCCGGTGAACAGGCCAGGCAGGGCGGCCGGCAACAGGATGCGACGCACCAGGCGCCACCGACTGAAGCCGTACATTTGCCCGACTTCCACCAGCTTGCGATCGATGTCGCGGATGGCGGCGACACCATTGAGGTACACCGGGAAGAACGCGCCGATGGCGATCAGCACGATCTTCGAGGTCTCGTCGATGCCCAGCCACAGCAGCAACAGCGGCACCCAGGCCAGGCTCGGAATCGAGCGCAGCCCGGCGAAAGTCGGTTCCAGGTAGGCTTCGGCCTCACGACTCAAGCCCACCCAGGCGGCAAACACCAGCGCCAGGCTGGCACCGATGGCAAAGCCCAGCAGCACCCGGCCCAGGCTGGCACTGATGTGTTTCCACAGTGAGCCTTCGGCGAGGTCCGTGAGGGTCACGGCGATCTCACTGGGCGCCGGCATCTGGTACGACGGCAACCAACCCACTCGAACCACCACCTCCAGCACCAGCAGGATCAGCACCGGCAACACCAGGCCCTTGAGCCGCCTCGGCCAGGCACTGCGATTGATCGCCACCGGCTCGACCAGGGGCAATGCTTGGGTTTTGCTGGTCATCACGCGCTCCTTAGTGGCCGAACGAGGTGTCGATCAACTGGTCGATCACCTGGTCCACGTTCACGCCTTTGCGCACCAGTTCTTCGGACACCAGGATCGGTGCGGCCGCCTTTGACGACACCACGTCCTTGCTGCTCAGGAAGGGTGTGCTCAGGTCGGTACGCGACAGTTGCAGCTTGGCCACTTCCAACGGCAGGCCGGATTCGTCGGCGAGCAGCTTGGCGAATTCATCCGGGTGCTTCACCGCCCAATCGCGGGCCTTTTCATACGCGCCGAGTACTTTGGTGATGGTCTGCGGATGCGCCTTGGCGAACTGCTCGGTGACGCTGACCACGCCGTAGCTGTTGAAGTCCTTGTTGCGGTACAGCAGGCGCGAACCGGCCTGGATTTCACTGGCGGCCATGTGCGGGTCGAGGCCGGCCCAGGCGTCCACGTCACCTTTTTCCAGGGCGGTACGACCGTCCGGATGTTGCAGGTGCACCAGTTCCACATCGTCCTTTTTCAGCCCGGCTTTTTGCAGGCTGCGCAGGGTGAACAGGTACGGGTCGGTGCCTTTGGTAGCGGCGATTTTCTTGCCTTTCAGGTCGGTGACGCTCTTGAGCGGCGAATCCTTGCGCACCACCAGAGCGGTCCATTCGGCGCGGCTATAGACGTACACCGACTTGATCGGGCTGCCATTGGCGCGACTGAGTACGGCAGACAGGCTGGCGGAAGAGGCGAAATCCACGCCGCCACTGTTGAGGTATTCCAGGGAACGGTTGCTGCCCTGGCTCAATACCCAGCCCACCTTGGAGTGCGGCAGGGCCTGTTCCAGCCAGCCGAAGTGCTTGAGCACCAGACTGACGGGCGAGTAATAGGCGTAGTCGAGATTGACTTCAGCGGGGTCGGTTTCAGCGGCATGGGCCAGTGGTTGCAGGCACAGGGCGAGGGCGCATGCGCCGAGTAAGCGTTGGGTGAAGGGTTTCATGGAACAGCTCCGGCAAGGCATTGAGAGAAGGCTTTCTTATATTCAGAAAAATTAAATGGCATGTTCCATCATGCTTTTCAGGAATATGCAGTCTCTGTGCCATCTAGCCTGTACGTGTGTTTCCGGGGCTTTAGGGAAATGTGGTTGTAGCGGGAGAAGGCAAACTGTTGATCCACTGTCGGTGGTGCAACAGTTCGCATATGTCCATAAAGAATAAATAAAGAGTTATATATTCCTTTTAATGTTCTGGTCGATGGCGCATTTTGAGGGCCTGGGCATTCGTGCGGATTGACCCAACAACCAAAAGGAAAGCCGACATGACCATTAAAGCGATCAACGTGCGCAACCAATTCAAGGGCGTGATCAAGGAAATTCTGCTGGGGGAAGTGGTGTCGGAAATCGACGTACAGACCGCGTCCGGCATTGTCACTTCGGTAATCACCACCCGCTCGGTGCGTGATCTGGAGTTGAAAGTAGGCAGTGAAGTGATTGCCTTCGTAAAATCGACAGAAGTGTCCATCGCCAAGTTGTGAGTACACCTTGATAGGTGCAAGCCTTGGACTTTTTCAGGCCTGAGTCCCCTGGTGGGTGAGGCTCGGGTGTGTGGCCGCCACCTCCAGGTTGAACATCGGCGTGCCTTGGAACCCCTGCTGTAGCCGGTTGCGGCGGCCGGCAAAAACAGTAACAGCAGGGGTGCGGCACTCGTTGCGAACAGTTGTGAGTCAGGCCTGACGGTTGCGCAGGGCGCGTTCCATGCGTTGCAGGCCTTCTTCCAGCATCGACCGTGGGCAGCCGAAGTTCAGGCGCACGAACTGCTGGCTGTCATCACCGAACTCGATACCGGCGCTCAACCCGACCTTGGCCTGTTCCAGGAAAAACTGCTGCGGATCGTCCAGCCCCAGGGCGCTGCAATCCAGCCAGGCCAGGTAAGTACCTTGCGGTGCGTGCATCACCACGCCAGGCAGGCGGGTTTGCACGGCGTCGAGCAGGTAGTCGCGGTTGGACTGCAAGTACTGCACCAGCGCGTCGAGCCAATCACTACACTGGCTGTAGGCCGCGCGGGTAGCTTCCAGGCCCAGAGGGCTGACGCTGTCGACCATGCCGCAACGGGCATTGTTGAAGCGTTCGCGGATCTCGGCGTTCTGGATCACCGCGAAGCACGTCTTGAGACCGGCGACGTTGTAGGCCTTGCTGGCCGACATCAGGGTGATGGTGCGCTGGGCGATCTCGGGACTGAGGCTGGCGGTGGGAATGTGGCGACGGCCGTCGAAGCACAGTTCGGCGTGGATTTCGTCGGAGATGATCAGCGCGCCGTTTTCCAGGCAGGCGTTGGCCACGGCCAGCAGTTCTTCACGGGGGAAGACTTTGCCCATGGGGTTGTGCGGGTTGCTCAGCAACAGCGCGCCGGCGCCGGTCAATGCCTGGCGCATCGCGGGCATCGGCGTGAGGTATTCGCCGTTGACCTGCTCGAAGGGCACTTCGATGCGCGGCAGGTTCCAGTGGCCTGGTGCCAGGCGGATCGGCCGGTAGTTGGGGGTTTGCAGCACCACCGGCTGGCCCGGCTGGACAAACGCGTGCAGCGCCATGTTGAAACCCGGCTCGACGCCAGGCAGGAACAGCAGTGCATCCGGCTGCACGCGCCAGGCGTACTTGGCCCACAGGTCGGCAATGATCGCTTCGCGTACATCCGGCCCGGCGACGCTGTAGCCGAGCACCTGCTGGTCGATGCGCGCGTGCAGGGCTTGCAGCACGGCGGGTGGGGCGGCGATGTCCATGTCGGCGATCCACATTGGCAGCACGTCTTGCGGGTAGCGGCTCCACTTGGTGCTGCCGGTGCCGAAGCGGGGGTGGATCGTGTCGAAATCAAAGCTCATGGGGGGCTCGTATCAAGGCGTCAGGTGCAGGAATGGCGCTGATTCTAGCGCCATTATTTTTATAGGCCAGAGCTGATTGCCACCGCAAGTTGCCGGTGTGCCTGTTCCAGGGCGCGATTGACGGCTTCTTCACCGCGCACCATGGCCGGCAAGTAGACGAAATCCACCGCGTGAATGCCCACTGTAGACAGGATGGTGCTCATGTACGGCGTCAGAAAATCCGGCTCATGACCCTTGCGGGCGTTACCCGAACTGACCAGCACAAAGGTGCGCCGGTCTTGCAGCAAGCCGACTTTGGCGAACTGTTCATTCACCGTAAAACTGCGCTGGATGCGCACCACATGGTCGATCCAGGTCTTGAGCGCCGCCGGCACGGTGAAATTATGCACGGGAGTGCACAGGATCAGCAGGTCGCAGGCCTCCAGTTCAACGATCAATTGTTCCGAGAGTGCCGTGGCGCTGCTGCCGAGTCCGCCGGGTGTGGTCAGCGCGTTGGCATATTCAAGGGTCAAGGGTGGCAGTGCTTGGCTGCCATAGTCGCGCTCGGTCACCTCGGCGTCGGGGACCAGGTCGCGCAACAGTGCACGGGCCAGTTTGAAGGTCTGCGCGGCCTTGCCGTGGGGGCTGAAACTGAGGAGCAGGGCCCGGGTCATTGGCTCAGGTCCTGGGAAAAGTGCATGCCCAGGGGCAGTAGGCCCTGGCGGAAATAGAAGCGCTGGGCCAGGGCCATATGCATGCCGGTGTCCAGTACCAGCCAGCGAAAGCCACGGGCGCGGGATTCCTCGCGCACCCGGTCCAGCAGTTGTTCACCCAGGCGCCGCCGTTGCAATGTGGCGTCTACCACCAGGTCATCCACGTAGATAAACCGGCCGTACAGGGTGTTTTCGGTCAACCGGTAGCCGGCCAGACCCATCACGTTGCCATTTTCGCGTGCGGCCAGCAGGCGGTAGCCGTTTTGCCGTTGGCGCTGGATTTGCTCGGCAAACGCCGTGGCGTCGGTGAGGTGAGGGCGCAGCTGTTGCATCACCGCGAAGCTGGCAATCAGATCGGCCTGGGTTTCCATCTGGGCAAATTCGACATGTTCATTCATGGTTTTTGGTTCTCCAGGTGTGCCTTGACCGCCGCCGGTACTTTGCGAAAGCTGATGGCGACGCGATTCAGGGCATTCATCAAGGCAATGGCCAGGGTCAGGTCGGCGATTTCCTTCTCACTGAACGCCGCCGCGACGTCTGCATAGTCCGCATCCGGCACCTGGGTTTGCGCCACCGGGGTGACCACCTCGGCCCAAGCCAGGGCGGCACGTTCACGTGGGGTGAACAGCGGCAGACCTTCGCGCCAGGCGGCCAACAGCATGATTTTTTCCAGGCTCACGCCGAGCTTGAGCAAGTCGCGGGAGTGACTGTCCAGGCAATAAGCGCAGCCATTGAGTTGCGAGACGCGCAGGTACACCAGGTCGATCAGTTCTTTTTCCAGCCCGCAGCCGTGGATGTAACTGTGCACCGAACCCAGGGCTTTGTAGCCGGCGGGCGCGGCCTGGGCGTAATCGAGTCGGTGGTTCATGGGCGATCCTTGTGACGGTGAAGGGATGCGCCATTTTCATGGTGGGTCGGCTGGGCGGACAGGGGCATGATTGGACAAGTGGGTTGGGACATGATCAGACTTCGTGCTGTCTTCCCGTCGAGCCAATCGAGATGTCGTCACTGCCCAAATACCAGGAAATCTACCGACGCTTTCGCCAGGCCATCGATCAGGGCCAGTTGCGCCCCGGCGAGCGCGTGCCCTCGGTGCGGGCGATGGCGCAGGAACTCAAGGTGGCGCGAGGCACGGTGGAGGCGGCGTATCAGTTGCTGGTCAGCGAGGGCTTTTTCGAGGCGCGCGGGCAGGCGGGGACGGTGATTGCCGAGGCGCTGCCGCAGGTGTCGGTGAAACCCATGCCGGCTGCGTTGCCAGTGACTTCGGGCCCTCTGCCGCTGCAAATGGGCCTGCCGGCCTTGGATGCTTTCCCTCGCAAGCTGTGGGCGCGGCTGGTGACCCAGCAAGTGCGCCGCACCGACGCGAACAGCCTGGCGATGGGCGATGAGCGCGGCACCCAGGCGCTGCGTGTGGCGATAGCCAGCTACCTGGCGTTGTACCGGGGCGTGGAGTGCACGCCGCAACAGGTGTTTGTGTGTGCCGGATACGCGGGGGGCCTGACGCTGGTGTGTGAAGCATTGGCGATGGCAGGGCAGCGGTGCTGGTTTGAAGACCCTGGGTATCTGCATGCGCGCCAGTTGTTGATTCATCAGGGTGTGGAGCTGGTGCCGGTACCGGTGGACCGTGATGGGCTGGATGTTGAGCAGGGTATTTCGCGCGGACGTGAGGCACGGTTGGCGGTTGTCACACCGGCGCACCAGAGCCCGCTGGGTGTTGCGCTGAGCCCGGCGCGGCGACGGGCGTTGCTGGCGTGGGCGCGGGAGCAGGGCAGTTGGGTGGTGGAAGATGACTACGACAGTGAGTTTCGCTATCGCGGGCAGCCATTGGCGGCACTCAAGCGTCAGGATGGTGATGATCGGGTGATCTATGCCGGGAGTTTCAGCAAGATGCTGTTTCCGGGGTTGCGGTTGGGGTATCTGGTGGTGCCCACGGCGCTGCTGGCTAGGTTTGAGCAGGGGGCTCGGGTGTTGCAACAGCGGAGTGCGCAGTTGTTGCAATTGACCGCAGCGGACTTTTTGGAGCAGGGGCATTTCACTCGGCATTTGAAGAAGATGCGGCAGTTGTATGCGCAGCGTCGGGGGTATCTGGTAGAGGCGTTGCGGCTGCATTGCGGAGCGTTCTTGCGGGTGGATGAGCAAGCGGGAGGGATTAATTTGCTGGCGCGGTTGGTGGTGGATGTGCCGGATTGGGCGGTGGCTGAGGCGGCTGAGCGGGCGGGGTTGGGGGTTAAGGCGTTGTCTGCCTGGACGTTGGAAGGTGGGCAGGGGCAGGGGGTGTTGATGGGGTTCACGAATGTGGCTTCTGCTTCGGACGCTGTGGTGGTTGCTCAGGTTTTGCGTGCGGTGATTGCTGAGTATCTATCCGTTCCTCTGGTAACAACGGCTACTGCAGGGGCGGGTTCGTCAGAAAGAATCGGTCGGCTCTAAGGCGGCCCCGCGCTGGCAGGTTGAGAGAACAGCGCTCCCATGCACGGTGGGAGCGCGCAACCGGTCAGTGCTTGACCGGTGTCGGCAGGGTCACGAGGTTGACGTAGCCATCCCAGAATTTCTTCTGGTCCACGCCGAACACTACCTTGGCCTTCTGCGTGCCGACGGGCGCGCCTTTCGGGTAGCCCAGTGCGCGACCGTAGTCCGCGCCAAACGTGGCGTCCACATCCACCCACAGCTCGCGGGATTCGGTGACGATCCCAGGGTTGACCAGGTACAGCGCCGGCAAGCTGTCCCAGGTGAAGCTGTGGTAGCTCGGGTCCTTGTCGAACAACGGCCCGAACTCATGCGTGTACAGGTCGGCAATCGCGCCTTTCTGTGCAATCACGCGCTGGTACACCGTTTTGTCGAAGGTGACTTTCTCGCACACATCATTGGGGAAAATCACGTGTTCGATCGGCGAGCGCAACACGATCTTCGCCGCCTCCGGGTCGAACCACCAGTTGAACTCCGCCGCCGGCGTGGTATTGCCCGGAATTTCCAGGGCGCCGCCCATGTACACGATGCGTTTGATCAGCGGCACGATATCCGGCGCCGAACGAATCGCCAGGGCGACGTTGGTCAGCGGGCCGACGGCGAGGATCGTCACCTGGTGCGGGTTGGCGCGCACGCTGTCGACAATGAACTGCGCGGCGGTCTCCTTGCGCAGTTTCGTGTGGGTGGCCAGGCCGTCCGGTGGTGCGACCAATTGTGAGGGTGATGTGGGGCGCGGGTTTTTGAACGCCCCCGGCCAGCCGGAGCCGAACAGCGCTTTTTCTGCCTCGTAGGTGGCGTAGTCGTGCAGCAGCGGGTAGGCGGCGCCGGAGTAGACGCCGACCTCTTTATCCACGCCCATGCGTTCCACGGCCTTCAGGGCGTCGACCTGCTCCTGATCGACCCAGGCGTTGCCGCTGACCAGGGTCATGCCCAGCAGCTCGATGCGTTTTTGCGCATGCAACTGGGCAAGCATGATGAAGGCCTGACCGTCATCGTTGAGCACGTTGAAATCGGTATCGAAGATGACCTTTTCCGCCGCCTGCGCGGTGCCGGCACACAGACCGACCGCAACAAGCAGCGCACAGCGTTTCAAGAAGCCTTGCATGGTGAGTCTTCCGAAAAAATTGTTGTTATCAACGGTTCACCAGTTTCGCCGGCAAGGCGATGACCAGGAAGCTGCTGAGGATCAGGCAGCCCGCGAAAAACCACAAGGCACCGGCGCTGCTGCCTGTGACGTCGATCGCAACGCCCATCAATGAGTTGCTGACCAGGCCGGCGATATTCGCCACCGAACAGGCCAGGGCAAAGCCGGTGGCCGCCGCGGTGCCTTTGAGAAAGGTCGCCGGCAGGCTGAAGAACACCGGCACGGCGCCGATGATCGCCGCCGAAGCAATCGCGAACAGCACCACCGTGGCCACCACGTTATGGGTGAAGAAGGTGCTCGTGGCCATGGCCGCCGCGCCGATGAAAAACGGCACGATGATGTGCCAGCGGCGTTCGCGGTGTTTGTCCGAGCTGGCGCCGATCAGCAGCATGCCGAGCAGGGCGGCGACGCTTGGCAAGGCGGTGAGCACGCCGATATGGAACGTGTCGGTGACCCCGGCGTTGCGGATGAAGGTCGGCATCCAGAAGCCCATGGCGTAGGCGCTGAGCAGGATCGAGAAGTCGATACCGCCGAGCATCCATACCTTGAGGTTGAAGAAGCCGTCGCGGAAGCTGTGCTTGCTGGCGGAGCCTTCGGCATCGTCCTTGCGCAGTTCGGTGTCCAGCAGGGCCTTTTCCTCATCCGACAGCCATTTGGCTTGCTGGTAGGTGTTGGGCAGGGCCCAGAAGGTCAGCACGCCAAGCAAGACGCTGGGCACCGCTTCGATCAGGAACAGCCACTGCCAGCCACGCAGGCCGCCCATGTGGTCGAAGTGGCCCATGATCCAGCCGGACAGTGGGCCACCGATCACGCTGGAGAGCGGCAGGCCGATCATGAACAGCGCAATGATGCGCCCGCGTCGGTGGGTGGGAAACCAAGTGGTCAGGTAATACAGGACACCCGGCAGAAAGCCCGCTTCGGCAGCGCCGAGCAGAAAACGCAGGATGTAGAACTGGGTGGTGGAGGTGACCAGCATGGTGCAGGCCGAGAGCAGGCCCCAGGTGATCATGATGCGCGCGATCCAGATCTTTGCGCCGACCCGTTCCAGCACCAGGTTGCTCGGTACTTCGAACAGGATATAACCGACAAAGAACAGCCCGGCACCGAGACCGAACGCGGTTTCGCTGAACTGTAATTGGTCAAGCATCTGCAGTTTGGCGAAGCCGATGTTGATGCGGTCCAGGTAGGCGGCCAGGTAGCAGAAGCACAGGAAGGGAATCAGCTTCCAGGTGATCTTGTGGTAAAGCGTGTTGACCGGGTCGGCGACGGTGGTCGCGGGCGCTGCATTCGCAATGGGCATTGGGTGTCTCCTGGCGGTGACTTATGGTTTTTATACAGCCGCTTTTGTTCCAGCACTTCGGAGTGCTGTAGAAGCGACTTCCAAAGGCAGTGTCAGAAGACTGAGGAGGGCCTGTTGGAGGCGATCCATAGGGAAACCGGGCTTAGGTGGGAGCTGGCTGGCCAGCGATGGCATCGGCGCGGTGTCACTGATACACCGCAGCGTCTGCATCGCGGGCCAGACCGGCTCCCACAGGGATCGGTTGCCACATTTGAATGCGTTCCAAGGCCGGGCCTCAGTTTTGTGCAAGACCGCGCTCTATGGCGCAGTTCTTAATAACGTCTTATTGCTCCCTGAACTTGCGCATCGCCTCCTGCTTGCTCACCACATCGCCATATTTGCTGTCGATATCGAACAGGTTGGCTTCATGGGGCGCGGGGTGTCGATCGCCGACGCATTCGCGCACGACGATGGTGCGAAACCCGTGTTGCACCGCATCCACCGCCGTGGCGCGGATGCAGCCGCTGGTGGAACAGCCTGCCAGCATCACGGTGTCGATGCCCTGTGCATGCAGCATCGGCGCCAGGCTGCTGCCGAAAAACGCACTGGCGTACTGTTTGGTAATGACGACTTCCTCGTCCAGTGGCAACACCTCGGCACAGAACGCGGCGAGTGGGTTGCCTTCGACCATGTCTTTCATCACCGGGGCTTTTTTCACCCAGATCCCGCCATCGACGAAATGGCCGGGATGGTAGCGGATATTGGTGTGCACCACTGCAATCCCGTGCAGGCGCGCGGTGGCCAGCAGTTCCACGCTTTCGGCCACGGCCGTGACTACACCCGGCGCGAACAGCGGCGCGCCTTCGGTGGTGTAGCCCTGCATGAAGTCGATCATCAGCAGCGCGGCTTTCTTGCCAAAGCCGATGCGGTTGCCCCACACGCCCTGGTAGTTGGCGTCGGCGGATTGTTCGCTCATTGTTTCACTCCCCTCAGTAGGCGCCGGAGAGCAGGGCGCCGGCACCGGGAACGATGGGTTCCAGGTCCAGGGCCTTGAGCATCGCGTAGGTGGTGGCAATGGCGGCGGTGAGTACCGGTTTGCCGGTTTGCGCCTCGACCTTGGCCACCACCGGCAGCGACTGCATCTGCACGCAGGCGGACAGCACAATCACATCGACGCCTTCCAGGTTCATCCCGGCGACGATGGCCGGCAGGTTGGCCGGGTCGTGGCGGGCCACTTCGAGGTTGTCGGGAATCTCCAGGGCGCGCCAATCCACCACCTCGAAGCCTTCTTCGCGGATGTAGTTCACCACCAACTCGGTCAGTGGTTTCATGTACGGCGCGACAATCGCGATACGCTTGGCGCCCATCACTTTCAGGCCTTCGATCAAGGCGCCGGCGCTGGTGATTACCGGGGCGTTGGCGTCGTTGTCGGCCGTGGCTTTGCGCAGGCGTTGTTCGGAGTTGCGGTGATAGCCCAGGCCCATGGCCATGATCGCTACCAGGCAGGCGTAGCCCAGCACATCGACCTTGGCGTCGGACAGCTCGACGGCACAGCGGTCGGACTCGCCGTCCATGGCCGCCAGTTCTTCCTTGCGTACTTGCTTCATGCGCATGCGGCTGGAGTGAAAGGTGAAGCGCTCGGGACGGATCGCCTGGCGCGCGGTGAGCATCGCCGGGATCTCGGTTTCCATGGTGGTGTTGGAACTCGGCACGATCTGGCCGATGCGGTAAGGCTTCTGCATGGTGCTCTCCATTGTTATTGTTCGAGGAAATCGCCGAGGGCGAGAAAGAAACCGTCGAGGTCATCCCACGGAATCATGTGTCCTGCGTTCGGCACGCGGGCGACCTGGATGCCGGGTTGCAGGTCCTGGATCTCGGCAATGTCTTCATCGAGGATCACGCCGCCGCGTCCGGCCACCATCAACAGGGCAGGGGCCTTGAGGTGGGGCAGGTCGTGGTGGAAGTCCACCGCGTGGAAGTCATTGAAGGCTCGCACGATGGCGGGTTCGTAGCAGGTGTGCAGCCATTCGGCGCGCAGTTGCAGTTGTGCCGGTGTCCACGTGGCGCAGAAGGCGCGCATCGCCTCCGCGTCCATGCCGACCAGGGATTGGCGGATGGAGTCGACGTACCACGGCAGCTTGCTCGGGTATTCGCGTCGGCCCGGACCGGAGACCGGAGGGTCAATCAACACCACACGCTTCACCCCTTCAGGGTGTTTCACGGCACTGCGCACGGCAAAGCGTGCCCCCATGGAGTGGCCCATCAGGTGGTAGCTGTCCAGGTTCAGCGCATCGGCGAAGGCACCAATGTCCTCGGCGCAGGTGTCCGCGCTGTAATCCAACTCGGGACCGGTCGAGGACAGGCCGCGACCGCGCACATCCAGCACGTAGGTGTCGAACTGCGCCCCCAGGCGCTCGGCGACAAAACCCCAGGTGATTGCCGGGCTGGTAATGCCGGGGATCAGGATCAGCGCCGGGCCCTTGCCGCCATAACGCAGGTAGTGCTGGCGAATACCGTTGGCCTGCACGTTGGCGCCGTAGAGAAAGGTACTCACGCGGCCACCCCCGATTTCAGTTCCTGGGCGTACAGGTCATAGCCATAGACCCAGGCCGGATCTTCCTGGGTGCGCAGCCAGGTATTGGCGTTGGACACGGCCTGCACGCGCGACGCGCGCTCCTTGCGGTTGGCCTCGTAGAGTTCAAAGGCTGTGCGGTAGTCGCTGATGCCGGTTTCCTGCAGGCAGCGGGTGAGCATGGCGGCGTCTTCAATGGCCATGCCGGCGCCCTGGGCCATGTGCGGCTTCATCGGGTGGCAGGCATCGCCGAGCAACACCAGGCGGCCACGGCTCCACAGTGGTAACGGATTGCGATTGCGCAACGGCCACTTGGTCACGCTTTCGGTGGATTCGATCAGGGCTTGGACGGTGGGGTGGTAGCCCTGGAAGGCGTCGAACATCTCTTCGCGGCTGCTGTCGACGAACGCGCCCTGAAAGTCCCATTCGGCATGGGGCACACCGGTCACGTAGTAGTACTCGTCGCGCTTGCCGGTGGTGTAGTAGACCATCATGTGGCGGTCTTCGGTCCACCACTTGATGCAGTCTTCGAACTTGAGGTCGTATTTGGCGAGCTGGTCGCCACGGATCAGCGCACGGTGCGCGACCCAGCCGCTGTACAGCGGCTTTTCCACGCCCAGCAGTACTTCGCGGATCTTGGAGTTGATGCCGTCGGCGCCGATCACGATGTCCGCGTAAGTCACCTGACCGTCGGCGAAGGTCAGGCGTACCTGGGTGTCGGTTTCCTCAAGGCTTTCCAAGCGTTTGTTGAAGTGCAGGGTGCCGGGCTTGAGGGTGGACATCTGCAGCGCATGCAGGTCGCCACGGTGCACGGTGATGTAGGACGCCCCGTAGCCGGTGAGGGGGATGCGTGACAGGTAGTCGCCGCTTTCTCCGCAGCGGCTGAACCAGTGCTCGGGGTGCGAGCCCATCAGGTCAAGCTGCTTTTCGATGCCCATGCGGCGGAAGATTTTCATGATGTTGGGGCCCATGTGGATCCCCGCGCCCAACCGGGAAAACTCCGGCGCTTGCTCATAGACATCAACGTCGAAGCCGGCTTGCTGTAGCAGGGTGGCAGCGGCGGCGCCGCCCAGGCCCGCGCCGACGATGGCGATTTTCTGAGTGCTTCCCATGGGGCGTGTTCCTCTCTCTTTTTGATTTTCGGCGGCGTCTGTCCGCAAGGTTTTTAAAGTGTATACGCTCATTTTTTAAAATGGGAAGCCCGCCTTCGCAAATTTATTTTTTGGCCATAAGTGTCCTGTGTAACGTTATTGTGTCTGTACATACTGGGTATGTTTCGATAGGTAACGTTTTTGCGCGCCGCTTGCAGTCTGACTGTAATTCGGGTCTTATCGTTATTAAATGGCGTATACGCTATAAAAAATGCACTAGAGTGAGGCGTGCTGCCTGAACTTGGTGCAGGCCCACAGGAGACAGGAAAATGCCGGTAAGCGATTGCGAACTGACCCAGATGTTTGAGCACGTGTTGAAGTTGTCCAAGGTCGACCCGACCCAGAGCGTCGCCGTGCTCAAGAGCCATTACTCAGACCCCCGCACCGTGCGAGCCGCGATGGACGCCGCGCAGCGCTTGGGAGCCAAGGTGTATGCGGTGGAGTTGCCGTCGTTCAACCACCCCAGGGCGATGGGCAACGACATGACCGCCTACTGCGGCGACACCGCGCTCACCGGCAATATCGCCGCCCAGCGTGCCCTGGAGGCCGCCGACTTGATCGTCGACACCATGATGCTGCTGCACTCGCCGGAGCAGGAACAGATTCTCAAGACCGGCACGCGCATTCTGCTGGCGGTGGAACCGCCGGAAGTACTCGCGCGCATGCTGCCCACCGAAGCGGACAAAGTGCGCGTGCTGGCGGCCGAGCAGTTGCTGAAAAAGGCGCGTTCGATTCACGTAAAGTCCCGCGCTGGCAGCGACTTCCGCGCCGCCTTGGGGCAATACCCGTCAGTGACGGAATATGGTTTTGCCGACGAGCCTGGACGCTGGGATCATTGGCCGAGTGGCTTCCTGTTCTCCTGGCCCAACGAAGAAACCGCCGAGGGCGTGCTGGTGCTGGACATCGGCGACATTTTGCTGCCGTTCAAGACCTACACCCGCGAGAAGATCACGCTGGAGATCGAGAAGGGCTTCATTACCAAGATCCACGGTGGTTTCGAGGCCGAATACCTGCGTGATTACATGAAGTACTTCAACGATCCCGAGGTGTACGGCATTTCCCATATCGGCTGGGGCCTGCAACCACGGGCACAGTGGACGGCCATGGGCTTGCATGACAAGAACGACGGCATGTGCATGGATGCGCGGGCGTTCTATGGCAATTTCCTGTTCTCCACCGGGCCGAACACCGAAGTGGGCGGGACGCGCAAGACGCCGTGCCATATGGATATTCCGCTGCGTCATTGCGATGTGTACCTGGATGATGAAGCGGTGGTGATTGCCGGGGATGTGGTTGCCCCCGTGGAATCCCTGGCTCGCTAAACATCCAGGTGGGAGCTGGCTTGCCTGCGAGGGCGCTCGCAGGCAAGCCAGCTCCCACATTTTGATAGGGTTTCTTCAGCGATTGCCTTGAGTCCGTTCAGCAAGCCCGCCATCATGCTTCCCCATCGCCAGCCACTCACCGAGCCCCGCCGTGCCTGATTCCTACGTCTTTTCTGAACAAGTTGGCCACCTGCTGCGCAAGGCCTACCAGCGCCACCTGGCGATCTTTCAGCAGAATGTCGGCGACTCGCAGCTCACCGCCGTGCAGTTCGTCACCTTGTGTGCACTGCGCGATCACGGTGCAAGCTCCCTGACGGAACTGGTCAAGGCCACTGCCGTGGATCAGGCGACCATTCGCGGTATCGTCGAGCGCCTCAAGGCCAAGGAATTGATTAGCCTGGAACCCGACCCGCAGGATAAACGCAAAGTGGTGGTCGACCTGTCCCCGGCAGGCGCCGAACTGGTCGCCCAGACCGCGCCGCGCGCCGCGCAGATCAGCGAATTGACCATGAGCAATCTCAACCCGGCCGAAAGGGTCGCGGTGCTGTTCCTGTTGCGCAAGATGATCGACGACCCGCAGGACTGACATGCCACACCCCCGCAGAAGGGGGTGAAACAGGAATATGGCACCGAATTTGCTCTGAGTTGATGTAGTAGCCACTTCATCAGTCAAGTGTGTCGTGAGACCTCAGGTCCGCGACGCTTTTTTTTGACTATTTCATGTAGTGCCTACTTCACCAACTGTTACGGGCGAAGCGAATGATCAGCCAGCACATCACGGTAACGCTTGAAGTCAACGGGCGAAAAAGCGACGTCAGCGCCATGGCGGACACACCGCTGTTGCTGGTGCTGCGCAATGACCTGGAACTCAATGGCCCCAAATACGGCTGCGGCCTGGGGGAGTGCGGTGCCTGCACCGTGATCATCGATGGGGTGGCGGCCCGTTCCTGCGTGTTTCCGCTGTCGGGGGCCGTAGGCCGCGAGATTGTCACCCTTGAAGGCCTGGGCACGCGCGACGCGCCGCACCCGGTACAACAAGCCTTTATCGACGAGCAGGCCGCGCAATGTGGCTACTGCCTCAACGGCATGATCATGACCACCAAGGCCTTGCTCGACCGCAACCCCAACCCCAGCGAAACGCAGGTGCGCAACGAGCTGTCGGGCAACCTCTGCCGTTGCGGCACCCATATCGAAATCCTGCGCGCGGTGTTGCGTGCGGCCCGCCTGATGACTGTGGATTGATGACCATGACCGACACTTCCCTTTCCCGTGACCAGTGGCTGGCCAAGACCGGCGTTTTGTTGATCATCGACGATGTCCTGCCGCCTTCGGGGCCGGTGGCCAAGGGCGGCACGCCTACGGTGAAGCCCAAGGAGCTGGGGCTGTTTATTGCGGTGAACGATGATGGTTTGGTGTACGCGTTCAATGGTCATGTGGACCTGGGCACCGGTATCCGCACTTCGCTGGCACAGATCGTCGCCGAAGAGCTGGACCTGACGATGGAGCAGGTAAAGATGGTGCTCGGCGATACCGAGCGCGTGCCCAACCAGGGGGCAACCATTGCCAGTGCGACCCTGCAGATATCAGCGGTGCCCTTGCGTAATGCGGCAGCCGAAGCGCGGCGTTTCCTGTTGGCGCGGGCGGCGGGGCGCCTGGGTGTCAGCACTGCCAGCCTCAAGGTCGACGCCGGCGTCATCCACGCTGCAGACGGGCGTACCACGACGTATGCTGAACTGGTCAGCGGCCAGCATGACCAATTGCGCATCAGCGGTGATGCGCCGCTGAAACCCATCGAGGACTATCGTCTGGTGGGCAAGGGCGCTGCTCGGGTGGATATCCCCGGCAAAGCCACTGGCGAGCTGACTTACGTGCACGATATGCGCGTGCCGGGCATGCTCCATGGCCGGGTCATTCGTCCACCGTACGCAGGGCTCGATTGCGGCGACTTTGTCGGCAACAGCCTGTTGAGTGTGGATGAATCGTCTATAGCCCATATCCCCGGCATCGTCGCGGTGGTGGTGATCCGGGATTTTGTCGGCGTGGTTGCACTGCGTGAAGAGCAGGCCGTCAAGGCCGCCAGTGAATTGCAGGTGCACTGGAAACCCTGGAACCACGGGTTACCGGACATGACGGATGTCGAACAGGCTATCCGCGACAATCCCCGCGTACGCCGCACCGTGCTGGATCAGGGCAATGTCGACGAAGCCCTGGCGGGCGCGAGCCAACGCATGCCGCGCAGTTATCTCTGGCCGTACCAGATGCACGGGTCGATCGGCCCCTCCTGCGGTGTGGCGGATTACTCGCCAGCCGGCAGCCGGGTGTGGTCGGGCAGCCAGAACCCGCACCTGTTACGGGCCGACTTGGCGTGGTTGTTGGCGTGTGATGAAGCGCTGATCGATGTGATTCGCATGGAGGCCGCCGGTTGTTACGGGCGCAATTGCGCCGACGATGTGTGTGCCGATGCCTTGCTGCTCTCCCGTGCCGTCGGCAAACCAGTGCGCGTGCAATTGACCCGCGAACAGGAACACCTGTGGGAGCCCAAGGGCACTGCACAATTGATGGATGTCGACGGTGGCCTCAACGCCGACGGCAGCATCGCCGCCTACGACTTTGAGACCAGCTATCCGTCCAATGGCGCACCGACTTTGGCATTGCTGCTGACGGGACGTGTGGAACCGGTGGCGGCGATGTTCGAAATGGGCGACCGCACCTCGATTCCGCCCTATGACATCGACACTATGCGCGTGACCATCAACGACATGGCGCCCATCGTGCGCGCCTCATGGATGCGTGGCGTATCGGCCTTGCCCAACACCTTTGCCCACGAGTCCTATATCGATGAACTGGCCTTCGCCGCTGGCGTCGATTCGGTGGAATACCGCCTGCGCTACCTCAAGGACGAGCGCGCCATAGACCTGGTGAAATCCACCGCCGAACGTGCCAACTGGACGCCGCGCACCGCACCGATGCAAACCGCCAGCGACGACCATCTGCTGCGTGGCCGTGGCTTTGCCTACGCGCGTTACATTCACAGCAAGTTCCCCGGTTTCGGCGCGGCCTGGGCGGCGTGGGTGGCGGATGTGGCGATCGACAAGCAGACCGGCGATGTGTCGGTGACCCGCGTCGTGATCGGGCATGACTCGGGAATGATGATCAACCCAGACGGGGTGCAGCATCAGATCCACGGCAATGTGATCCAGTCCACCAGCCGTGTGTTGAAGGAGCGGGTGACGTTTGAAGAGTCGACGGTGGCGAGTAAGGAGTGGGGCGGTTATCCGATCCTGACGTTCCCCGAAGTGCCAAAGATCGACGTGATGATGATGCCGCGCCAGGACCAGCCGCCCATGGGCGCCGGTGAGTCGGCCTCGGTACCCAGTGCGGCGGCGATTGCCAACGCGATCTATGACGCCACCGGCATCCGTTTTCGCGAGCTGCCGATCACCCCGGAACGCGTGCTGGCAGCATTGAATGCGGGCACCCTGGGCGAGCCAGCCAAGTCGCCTGAGAAACGCCGGAAGTGGTGGTTCGGCGCACTGTTTGCCACCTTGGGCGCGGTGCTGGCGACGGCCTGGCCGTTCCACGCTGAAATTCCACCGATAGCGCCACCCAGCGCCGGCACCTGGTCCAAGGCGACCCTGGAGCGCGGGCGGTTGCTGGCGGCGGTGGGCGATTGCGCGGTGTGCCATACGGCGCCTGGTGGCGCGACCAATGTCGGTGGGCTGGCGATGCAGACGCCGTTCGGCACGCTGTACAGCAGCAATATCACCCCGGATGTGAAGACCGGGATCGGCGCCTGGTCATACCCGGCGTTCGAGCGAGCGATGCGTGACGGCATTGGTCGAGACGGGCGCAACCTGTACCCGGCGTTTCCCTATACGGCGTTTCGCAATATCAATGAGGCGGACATGCAGGCGCTGTATGCCTACCTGATGTCCCAGGTGCCAGTGAGCCAGGCGCCGACGCCGAATGCCATGCGCTTTCCGTTCAATATCCGGCCGTTGATGGCAGGTTGGAATGCCCTGAACCTGCGGCGTGGCGAGATCTCGCCGCAGCCTGAGCGCAGCGAACAATGGAACCGCGGCAACTATCTGGTCAACGGCCTGGGCCACTGCGCCGCCTGCCATTCGCCGCGTAACCTGATGGGAGCGGAGAAGGGCGGCAAGTCGTTCCTCGCCGGTGGTACGGTTGATGGCTGGGAGGCTCCGGCCCTCAATGGCTTGTCCAAAGCGTCGACGCCGTGGACCGAGGACCAACTGTTTACCTATCTGAGCACCGGGTATTCCGATGCCCATGGCGTGGCAGCGGGCCCGATGGGGCCGGTGGTGAGTGAGTTGTCGAAACTGCCCAAGGCGGATATCCGTGCGATGGCGGTGTACCTGGCGTCGCTCAAGGGTGATGCGGCGGCCGAAGCCCCGTTGGTTGCGGCGGCCAATGTGCCGAATCCCGATGGCCGTCGGGTGTTCGAAGGTGCATGCAAGGCCTGCCATGCGGATGGCCTGGGACCGAAACTGTTTGGGGTGAGCCCGTCGTTGGCCACCAACACCAACGTGCACAGCGACCAGCCGGATAATTTGATCAAGGTGATTCTGCAAGGCATCAGCAAACCGGCGACCCAGGATCTGGGTTACATGCCGGGGTTCAAGGACAGTTTGTCCAATAGCCAGGTGGCGGATCTGGCGGCGTATCTGCGCGCGCAATTTGCGCCGAATGCGCCGCAGTGGAAGGGGCTGGAACAGAAGGTTGCCCACCTGCGCGCCAATCCCGGTACGCACTGATCGTTCAAGGCCTATGAGGAGCAGATGGGGGCGCTGGCTTGCTACAGCGGAATCGGTGTTACACCCCGCACCACCAAATCACTGATAAACCCCAGCCAATCCTGCTGCTGCGCCTTTTCCGCCAGGTCTTCGCCCAGGAACGAACTCAGCGTGTGGCGGTTGGAGTTATAGAAGTAGCACAGCGAGGCGATCATCAAATACACGTGCTTGAGGTCCACATCCCGGCGAAACACGCCTTGGGCCTGACCCGCCTCGATGATCGGCCGCAGCACGCCTACCGCTTCACCCGACAGCCGCCGCATCTCGCCGGACTGCCGGGCATGCTTGCCCTGGTGCAGGTTCTCGATACTGAGGATCGCCACGAATTCCGGGTGCTTGACGTAGTAATTCCAGATAAACGCCACCAGGTCACGCAACGCCTGCTCCGGTGCGTCGAGGTTCAGCTTGAGCTTGCTTTCAGCGTGGTTGAACTGCTCGTAGGTGTGCTCCAGCACACAGACGAACAGGTGTTCCTTGCTGCCGAAGTAGTAATAGAGCATGCGATCGTTGGACTCGGCTTCCTTGGAGATGCTGTCGACCCGCCCGCCGGAATAACCGTCGCGGGTGAACACCTTGACCGCCGCCTGGAGAATGCGCGCGCGGGTCTGGTCAGCCTGTTGGGCGCGGATACCGGTTTTCTTGATCGCCATATCAAAGCGCCTTGCACGACAGTCAGGGCGCGAAATATAGCATGGGGTTTTTCGCGTCCGTTCTATGACCGACAAGTTCTGTAATAAAAACGCCATTGCGCTGGGGATTAAATCCGCGGCGGGCTATTTTGGTGCGTCTCAATAACTAGAGTAGCCATGGATGAAATACCAACCCTTCAGCCGTACCTTGATTGCCACCGCTCTGGTGTTCACGGTCAGTGGTGTGCAAGCCGCGTCCCAGGCCCCGGTGGGCGGTGAAAATGGCATGGTGGTGACGGCCCAGCATTTGGCAACTCATGTGGGCGTGGATGTGCTCAAGGCCGGCGGCAACGCGGTCGATGCGGCGGTGGCCGTGGGCTACGCGCTGGCCGTGGTGTACCCGGCGGCGGGTAACCTGGGCGGCGGCGGCTTCATGACCGTGCAACTGGCGGACGGGCGCAAGACCTTCCTCGACTTCCGCGAAAAAGCCCCGCTGGCGGCCACCGCCAATATGTACCTGGACAAAGATGGCAATGTCATCGAAGGCCTCAGCGCCAAGGGCCATTTGGCCGTGGGCGTGCCCGGCACCGTCTCGGGCATGGAGCTGGCCCTGAGCAAATACGGCACTCTCAAGCGCGCCCAAGTCATCGCCCCGGCGATCAAACTGGCGGAAAACGGCTTCGAGCTGGAGCAGGGTGATATCGACCTGCTGCACACCGCTACCGGCGAGTTCGAGAAAGACCAGGACATGCGCGGGATCTTCCTGCACAACGGCCAGCCGATGCAGGTCGGCCAGAAACTGGTGCAGAAAGACCTGGCCAAGACCCTCAAGGAAATCTCGGCCAAGGGCAGCGACGGTTTCTATAAGGGGTGGGTCGCCAAGGCATTGGTGGATTCCAGCCAGGCCGGCAAGGGCATCATCACCCAGGCGGACCTCGACAAGTACAAGACCCGCGAACTGGCGCCTATCGAGTGCGACTACCGTGGTTACCATGTGGTCTCGGCGCCGCCTCCAAGCTCTGGCGGCGTGGTGATCTGTCAGATCATGAACATCCTCGAAGGCTACCCGATGGCTGACCTTGGCTATCACTCGGCCCAGGGCCTGCACTACCAGATCGAAGCCATGCGCCATGCCTACGTGGATCGCAACAGCTACCTTGGCGACCCGGATTTCGTGAAGAACCCGATCGAGCACCTGCTGGACAAAAACTACGCGGCGAAACTGCGCGACGCCATCGAACCGCAAAAAGCCGGTGACTCCCAGGCGATCAAGCCGGGCGTGTCGCCCCATGAAGGCAACAACACCACCCACTATTCCATCGTCGACAAGTGGGGCAACGCAGTGTCGGTCACCTATACCCTCAACGACTGGTTCGGTGCGGGCGTGATGGCGAGCAAGACCGGGGTGATCCTCAACGATGAAATGGACGACTTCACCGTCAAGGTCGGCGTGCCGAACATGTACGGCCTGGTCCAGGGTGAAGCCAACGCCATCGCTCCAGGCAAGGCGCCGCTGTCGTCGATGAGCCCGACCATCGTGACCAAGGACGGCAAGGCGGTGATGGTGGTCGGTACGCCTGGCGGTAGCCGCATCATTACCGCGACTTTGCTGACGATCCTGAATGTCATCGACTACAAGATGAACATCCAGGAAGCCGTGGACGCGCCGCGTTTCCACCAGCAATGGATGCCGGAAACCACCAACCTTGAAACCTTCGCGGTGAGCCCGGATACCCAGAAGATCCTCGAAAGCTGGGGCCACACGTTTGCCGGTCCGCAGGATGCCAACCACTTGGCGGCGATTTTGGTCGGTGCGCCGTCCCTGGGTGGCAAGCCGGTGGGTAACAACCGTTTCTACGGCGCAAATGACCCGCGTCGTAACACGGGCCTGTCGCTGGGCTACTAAACGCTGCTCATCGCTGTAGGGGCGTGCTCGCGAAACCTCACAAGCTCGCCCCTACAGCACTTTATCGACTGCGGCGAATGCCGCTTTCCGACGCGCTTCCCAGTCCCCTCGGATCACCACAACCGTCTCCTGATGCTGCTGCATCCACGCCAGGCTTTCCTGGAAAAATGCCTGGCGGTCCGCCAGTGCCGGCTGGCAGCGTTGGCCGTCGGCGGTCCATTCCACATCTTCCGGTGACAACAACAGGTGCAGGTCGTAGTGGCGGGCCAGCAGTTCGCTGTCGAGCCAGGCCGGGTAGGCGCCGAACAGGGTCTGGCTCCAGAGCTTGTTGGTCAGCAGGTGTGTATCGAGGATCAACAGTTCAGGCTGCTTGGCGCGGGCGTCGTCTTCCCAGGCCATCTGGCCACGGGCGATGGCCGGGATGTCCGCCAGGGTAGTGTCGCGTTGATGGTGATCGATGAAATAACGCACGTATTCACCCACCATCAACCCGCCGAAATGCGCCTGCAACTCCGCCGCCAACCAGCTTTTACCGCTGGATTCGGGACCCGCCAGTACCACCACTTTCATGCGTGCAACGCCGGGTCGGCGCGCCATTCGCGCCAGCCTTGCACGGCGATCACGGTGAACAGCGCGTAGAGCGCGGCGGTGAGGTACAGGCCTTTGTAGAGGAATAGCCCGACGAAGATGACATCCACGGCGATCCACAGTGGCCAGCACTGCACGCGTTTCTGCGCCATCCACATCTGCGCTACCAGGCTGAAGCCGGTAAGGGCGGCGTCGAGCCAGGGCTGGGCAGCATCCGTCCAGTGGGCCATGGCGGCACCGAGCAACAGGCTACCGACTGCGCCCACCGCCAGGCTGGCCATGATCGCCGGGACACCGAGGCTGGTGACCTGACGTCCTTGCTTGACCTCGCCGGCACGGGTCCACTGCCACCAGCCGTAGACTTGCAACGCGGCGTAAACCACTTGCAGCAGCATGTCGGAATAGAGTTTCACGTCGAAGAACACCCAGGTGTACAGCAACACCATCACCAGGCCGATGGGCCAGCACCAGGGATTTTGCTTGACGGTCAGCCACACAGCGATCACCCCGAGGGCGGCGGCGAACAGTTCAAGCCCGGACATGGTGGTTCCTTGGGAGAATGGGAGAGGGCGGTGATTGTAACGAAAGAAGATTGGCGTAGGAATTAACTGATGGGGTGAGCGGGGCTAGCCCGCTCACCCCCGGATCAGACCTTGAATTGACGCAGCAGGCCGTCGAGCTGTTCGCTCAGACCACGCAAATGCGCACTCGCCACACTCGACTGCTCCGCCGCCAATGCCGTGCTGTGGGACAAACCGGCCGCCTCGGTGACGTTCTGGTTGATGTCCTCCACCACATGCGCTTGTTGCAGGGTGGCGCTGGCAATCGAGGCGTTGAGGCCGTTGAGGTTGCGCAGTGACTCGCCGATGGCGGTCAGGCTGGCGCCGGCCTGGCCGGCTTGTTCGATGGTCAGCTGTGAGGCGCTGTGGCTGTCGCTGATCACCTTGACCGCCGCTTCCGAGTGGCCTTGCAAGCGCTCGATCATGCCCTGGATCTCGGCGGTGGATTTTTGCGTGCGCTGGGCCAGCAGTCGCACTTCATCGGCCACCACGGCGAAGCCACGCCCTTGCTCGCCAGCGCGTGCTGCTTCAATGGCCGCGTTAAGGGCCAGCAGGTTGGTCTGGTCGGCAATCGAGCGGATTACTTCGAGCACGCTGCCGATCTGGGTGCTTTCTGCCGATAGGGTGCGAATCACTTCCACCGCCTGACTGATGGTGCCGGAGAGCTGATCGATCTGCTGCAGGCTGCTGTCGATATTCACCTGCCCTTGTTGGGCCTGGGCCTGTGCGTCGCGCATTTCGCTGGCGGCGTGTTCGGCATTCTTGGCCACATCCTGCACGCCGTAGGTGACTTCGTTGATGGCGGTGGCCACCAGTTCCATCTGCTGGGACTGTTGCTGGCTACGGTCATGGGCCTGGGTCGCGTTGCTGCCCAGCTCCTGCGAGGATTGGCCCAAGGCGTTGGCGCACACCTGCAACTGGCCGACTACCTGGCGCAGCTTGGCGGTGAAACTGTTGAAGTGCCGGGACAGTTGGGTGACTTCGTCCTGCCCATGGGTGTCGAGGCTGCGGGTCAGGTCGCTTTCGCCGCTGGCGATGTTGCCCATGGCGTTCACTGCAGCTTGCAACGGCCGCACAATACTGCGGGCGATCAGTGAGACCAGCAGCGCCATCACCAGCGCGATAGCCAGGCCGATGAACGAGGCTTTCCAGACTTGGCTGCTGAACTCGGCCTGCACATCGTCTACGTACACGCCGGAGCCGATGATCCAGCCCCACGGTTCGAACAGTTGGATATACGAGGTCTTGGCCACCGGCGCTTCGGCGCCCGGTTTCGGCCAGCGATAGTTGACGATGCCGGCGCCCTTGGCCTTGGCCAGGATCACGAACTCGTTGAACACGGCAAACCCATCGGGGTCGCGGATGGCCGAGAGGTTCTGGCCGTCGAGCTTGGGGTTGGCGGGGTGCATGATCATCACGGGAGTGAGGTCATTGATCCAGAAATAGTCATCATGGTCGTAGCGCAAGCCACGCACCGCGCTCAACGCTTGCTTCTGGGCGGCTTCACGGGTCATCACGCCGGTGGTTTCGAGACCGTGATAAAACGTCAGGATCCCGCTGGCGGTCTGGACCACGTGTTGAGTCTGCTGGCGCTTGGCCTGGTACAGGTCGTCGTGGATCTGCTTGAGCATCAGCATACCCAGGGCCAACAGCATCAGCACGGCGACTATCAGGATCAGCCACAGGCGTCGGCTGATCGACATATTGCGCAAACTGTTCATGGTCCTGTCACTCCGTGCTTTTTATAATTGTGGGGCTGCATCGACTTTTCCGCCTTGTCTGATAGGCTTTCGGCCTGCATTCGGAAAACCTGAGTACTGTCTGATATTTCACAAGATTTTTGCAGCTCGGGGTTGAAACTCAACACCGCGTCTTGTCGTCAGTGAACCATTAAAAAGATCAACAAGGCTTGCCATAGAGCAAGACCTTTGGGGGAAGCATGGATTTTTGGACCGCCATACAGGCATTGATTCTTGGCGTTGTGGAGGGGCTTACCGAGTTCCTGCCGATTTCCAGCACCGGCCACCAGATCATCGTCGCCGACGTGCTCGACTTTACCGGCGACCGTTTCAATGCGTTCAACATCATCATCCAACTGGGCGCGATCCTGGCAGTGGTGTGGGAATTCCGTGGCAAGATTTTCGAAGTGGTCAGTGGCCTGCCGACCCAGCGCAAGGCCCAGCGGTTTACCGTCAACCTGCTGATCGCCTTCCTGCCGGCAGTGGTGCTGGGGGTGATTTTCGCCGACCTGATTCACCACTACCTGTTCAACCCGATCACCGTGGCGACGGCGCTGGTGGTGGGCGGCATCATCATGCTGTGGGCCGAGCGCCGCGAGCATGAAGTGCATGCCGAAACCGTGGATGACATCACCTGGAAAGACGCACTCAAGGTCGGTCTGGCCCAGTGCCTGGCGATGATCCCAGGGACTTCCCGCTCCGGCTCGACCATCATTGGCGGCTTGCTGTTTGGCCTGTCGCGCAAGACCGCTACCGAGTTTTCGTTCTTCCTGGCGATGCCGACCATGGTGGGTGCCGCTGTGTATTCGGGCTACAAGTACCGCGACCTGTTCCAGCCTGCGGACTTGCCGGTGTTTGCCATCGGCTTTGTGACCTCGTTCATCTTCGCGATGATTGCGGTGAAGGGCCTGCTCAAGTTCATCGCCAGCCACAGCTATGCCGTGTTTGCCTGGTACCGCATTGCATTCGGCCTACTGATCCTGGCGACCTGGCAGTTCGGCTGGATCGACTGGGCGGCCGCGAAGGCATGATGATCCAGCATCCACGCCTGAAGGCGGCGATCTTCCTGCTGCTGTGCGCAGCGCCGTTACTGGGTTCAATCTTGGTATGGCAGCGCGGCGAGACCGTGATCCCGCTGGCGGCCTATGGCGTGGTCAGCGTGATCGCGTTCTTCCTCTACTGGAGTGACAAGCGCAAGGCCCGTACCGACAGTTGGCGCACCCCGGAAAACATCCTGCACGCCGTGGAACTGGCGGGCGGCTGGCCGGGGGCGTTGATTGCCCAGCAAGTGTTCCGCCACAAGACGCGCAAGGTGTCTTACCAGGTGCTGTTCTGGGTGATCGTGCTGCTGCATCAAGTGTTCTGGCTGGACCAGATGTTTCTGGGGGGGACACTGGTTTCAGTGCTTTAGGCCCGGATATCCGCACTGGGCCAAGGATGGCTCAGTGCGGCGGCCCACGGATTCAAGCCGGAGTGAGGGCACGCCGAGCCTAGGCGAGGTGCCGAGTGGTAGGGCGAAGACCGTTTGCTTGCTTTTGGGTCTTTCCAAAAGTGAGCCGCCGTAAGGGCGGAA
Organism: Pseudomonas sp. H3_E07; assembly: GCF_054668895.1. NCBI lineage: Bacteria > Pseudomonadati > Pseudomonadota > Gammaproteobacteria > Pseudomonadales > Pseudomonadaceae > Pseudomonas > Pseudomonas sp. H3_E07. The sequence continues at coordinate 16,840 of NZ_CP162795.1, read as the reverse complement.
CCCTAAGTAGCGGTTACCGCCGGAATGGATATGTACTCATTCCAACTCAAGCGCATGGTCGGCTTGGAGTCCGCAATCGCAGGCAAGCCAGCTCCCACCTATTGATCGATTTACATCGGATAGGTCTCGGGCGACTATCAGGCCGTCACGGGAGCAAGCTCTCTCGCCACAGGCCGGCGCAACACCGAAAATTGATGTAGATACCTAGGGTGCAACAGCACGTCAATCACCCAGCAACAGCCCGATCTGCGTGCGCTTGGGTAACTTGCTGACCACCAACTGGTGGGAGCGCTGGAGCAAGCCACGCAGTTCATCAGCGCCCAGCGGGTAGGGCGTGTTCATGATGATCCACTGCGCGCGCGCCAGGTAGGGCGCCGGGTGGATGCCTGGGCGGTCCACATGGCCGAGGAACAGTTCCTTATCGACCTTGAACGCCAGCGATTCACCGCGCAGGTTCTGCAGGGCAAACATCTTGTTGCCGGCAATCGAAAATACGCGTACACCGCCCCATTTATAGTCTTCCCGCGCGCCGGGCAGACTCAGGCAGAAGCTGGCGACTTGTTCTTCGGTCATTTTCATAGCAAGCGGTCTCCACAGCCTTTGAAGCCTTCTTCCAGGTAGTCGATCCAGGCCCGGATCGCCGGCAGCACACCGCGCCGATGCGGGTAAACCGCTTGCAGCCAGCCGCCAGGCAAGGACCACTCCGGCAGCAGTTGCACCAGCCGGCCGTTAGCCAATTCCTCTTCACAGTACATCATCGGCAGTACGGTGAAGCCCAGGCCCATGATGGCGCTGGTTTTGCGCACGATAAAATCGTCGATACCCAGGCGAGCCTCCATCGCCAGGTCGTGGGCGTTGCCCTGAGGGTCGAGAATGCGTTGATGCACCAGGCGATCCGCCTCCAGCGCGCCGAGGATCGGTAACTGTTTGAGATCCTCAAGGGTCGCCACGTGGCGACCGAGCATGAGCGCGGGGCTGGCCACCAGCACAGTCTGGGCCTGGCGCAGGCGCTTGGTGACCAGCAGCGGGTCTTCGTCGCCCAGTTCGCGTACGCGCAGGGCGACATCGATGCCCTCGGCGACCAGGTCGACACGGCGGTTGACCAGGGTCATCTCCAGCTGCACCTGGGGATGAGCCGCAAGAAATCCAGCCACCAGTTCCGGCAAGATGTGCTGGGCCATGCCCACCGGGCAACTGACGCGCAGCCGTCCACGGGGCTCGCTGGACATGCTGGCCACCGCCTCATCGGCCATTTCCGCCTCCAGCAGCATCGCCTGGCAATGGCGCAGGTAGCGCTCGCCGACAGCCGTGAGGGTGAGTTGGCGGGTAGTGCGTTGCAGCAGGCGCGCGCCGAGGCGTTCTTCCAGCTCGGCGATCCGCCGCGACAGCCGCGACTTGGGAATTCCCAGCAGCCGGCCGGCGGCAGCGAAGCCACCGGCTTCCACGACTTTGGCGAAATAGTAGAGGTCGTTGAGGTCTTGCATGGGTCAGCCTATTGTCCTGTCAGTGGGACAAACTATCGCATTTCAGGTGCCTTATCAGCTATTGGTTTCATGCGTAGCATCACCACCATCTGATCGCCCCTGACGATCCCAACCGGAGATCCCACATGAAACTGTTGCACATCGATTCCAGCATCCTCGGCGACAACTCGGCGTCCCGTCAGCTCAGTGCTGGTGTGGTCAAGGCATGGCAAGCGGCTGAGCCGGGCGTGGAAGTGACCTACCGTGACGTGGCGGCCGAAGGCCTCACCCACTTCTCCGGCGCGACCCTGGGCGCCCTGGGTACCCCGGCTGACCAGCGCAATGCCGCGCAACAGCACGAAGCAGAGCTCAGCGCCAAGACCCTGGCTGAATTCCTCGCTGCCGACGCGGTGGTGATCGCCGCGCCGATGTACAACTTCACCATCCCGACTCAATTGAAAGCCTGGATCGACCGCATCGCCGTCGCCGGCCAGACGTTCCGTTACACTGAAGCGGGTCCGGAAGGCCTGTGCGGCAACAAAAAAGTCATCGTTGTGTCGACGTCGGGCGGCCTGCATGTCGGCCAAGCGACCGGTGTGGCCCATGAAGATTATCTGAAAGTGCTGCTGGGCTTCCTTGGCATCACCGACATCGAGTTCGTCCGCGCCCACGGCCTGGCGTATGGCGACGAGTTCCGCAGCAAGTCCCTGAGCGACGCGAATGTGCTGATCAACGAACAATTGTTCGCGGCTGCGTAAAGCTTAGGTAAAACCGTGCTGATCCCCGTTTCATTATGAAACGGGACGTCTAAACTCTGTATTTGGGTCGCCTCAAAACGACCTGACTACGGAGTTTTTTTCGTTTACCCGCGGTCAATACGTTGGCCCAGGTTATGCACGCATGGGTTTATCATCCGGTCGAGCGCCTTGAACATGGACTTTTCAACCCGACATGCCGGTTTTTTTGCAGCAAAGGTGGACATCCTCATGATGCGTCTTTGTGCGGTTATGGTTCTTTCCTTGCTCGGTGGCCTGGTTTCAGTGCACGCCGCGCCAGCGCCGCACCCGCATTGGAGTGTGGGCTTTCATCGCATGACGTTCCTTGATCCGCTGGATTTGCAGCCGATGAAGGCCATTGCCTTTTATCCCTCCACCGGGCTTGAACACACCACGCCGCTGGGCGCCTATCACGTCGCCGCCACGGAAGACGCCAGGATTGCCATCGGCCGTTTTCCGATGCTGATGCTGTCCCATGGCAACACGGGTACGCCGCTGGCTCTGCATGACCTGGCGACGTCGCTGGCGCGCAAAGGCTTTGTGGTGGTGGCGGTGCTGCACCCGGGCGACAACTACAAGGACCATAGCCGCCTGGGCACGGTGAGTAACCTGTATGGCCGGCCGATCCAGATTTCCGAAGCGATCACCGCGACCTTGGGCGACCCGATGTTGTCGCCGTTCGTCAACGTCGACCAGGTGGGCGTGATCGGTTACTCGGCCGGCGGCGAAACTGCGTTGATCCTGGCCGGCGCCAAGCCGGATTTCGACCGCCTGCGCCGCTACTGCCAGGAGCGGCCGGAAGATCGCGACGCCTGCACCACTCAAGGTGAACTGGTGGTGGACCGCGACGACCTGCAACCGCAATCCGATCCGCGCATTCATGCGTTGATGTTGATGGCACCGTTGAGTTTGATGTTCGGCCGCCACACCCTGGCCGACGTGCATGTGCCGGTGCTGCTCTACAGCGGCGACGGCGACAAGTTGGTGGCCGTGGACAAGAACGCCGCAGCGCTTGCACGCAAGCTGCCGGAACCGCCGGACTTCAAGCTGTTGGCCGGGGCAGGGCACTTCGTGTTCATGGCGCCGTGTGACAGTGATCAGTTGGCGGCCATGCCGGCGATCTGCACCGATGCCGATGGCGTCGACCGCGAGGGCATCCACCGCGACCTGATTTCCGAAGCGGGGCGTTTTTTCAGTCACACCCTCGGCCAATCCACCCGCGCCGGAATGCAGACGGCTGATCAGTAAGCGCGCCGCTTGAGCAAAAGGGTCACGCCCAGCGCAGTCACCGATAACAACGCGGCGCAGAAGAAGATCCAGCCATAGCCGAGGTTCAGTGCCACGGCGCCCATCAACGGCCCGGCAATCGCCAAGGCCAAGTCGAAAAACACTGCATAAGCACTCAGCCCCGCGCCACGGCTGCTGTTGGGCACCTGTTTGATGGCCTCCACGCCAAGCGCCGGGTACACCAGCGACAAGCCGAAACCGGTCAGCCCGGCGCCAATCAACGCCACGCCAGTCGACGGTGCCAGCCATAGCAGCGTCAGGCCGAGGGTCTCGATAGTCATGCAGGCGATTGCGGCACGAAAGCCACCAAACCGACTGATCGCAGAGATAAACACTAACCGCGACAGGATAAAACACACGCCAAACACCGTCAGGCAGTACGCCGCACCGGCCCAGCCGCGATTAAGGTAATACAGGGTGATAAAAGTGGTGAGGGTGCCGTAGCCGATCGACGCCAGGCACAGGCTGGCGCCGAATGGCGCGATACGCCCGAACACCGCCCAGAACGGCAGGCGCTCACCGCGCACCACCGGCACCGAGGGTTTATTGCGGATCAGCACCAGGCCCAGCGCGGACAGTACCGCCAGCGCAATGCCGAGGCTGTTGTAGCCGTATTCGGCCACCATCACCACACCCAGCGGTGCACCAATGGCGATGGCGCCGTAGGACGCGATGCCGTTCCAGGAGATCGAGCGCGCCGTGTGTTCGGCGCCGACGGCGCCCATGCACCAACTGATGGTGCCCACGCCGATCAGACCCTGGGCCACGCCCAGCAACAGTCGACCGACAATCAAGATGCTCAGGCTCAAGGCAGGCATGCTCTGTAGACAGGTCGCAAAGAACGTCAGCACGCCACTGACCAGAATCCCTGCCAAGCCCAAGACAATGGCACGCTTGGTGCCCACGGTATCCGACATTCTCCCGGCCATGGGGCGGCTGAGCAGGGTCGCCAGGTATTGCGAACCGATCGTCACTCCGGCCACCACGGCACTGAAGCCCAGTTGCTCATGCACATAGCCTGGAATCACCGCAATCGGCAGGCCGATGCAGATGAACGCGATGAAGGTGTAAAAGACGATGGAAACGATCTGCAGGGTGATCGACAGGGAGCTGGGGGCGGCGGCAGACATGGGCACTCGTTCGCGGGCGGGCGGTGAGTGCATCATGGCAAGGGCCCAAGGGAAAAGAAAGCAGGCTATCTATTAATGAGGGTGCGGCATACCCATGCAAAAAGCCCCGTCACACAGGACGGGGCTCTATCTTGCCGCTTGCAGCTAAAAACGAATGGCTGTTGTTAAAACACCACACCCTGGCTACGCAGGTAATCATCATAGGTACCGCTGAAGTCGATCACGCCGGTGGCGCTCAACTCGATGATGCGGGTGGCCAGGGACGACACGAACTCACGGTCGTGGCTGACGAAGATCAGCGTGCCCGGATAGTTCTCCAACGCCAGGTTCAGCGCTTCGATGGATTCCATGTCCAAGTGGTTGGTCGGTTCGTCCATGATCAGCACGTTTGGCTTTTGCAGGATCAGCTTGCCGAACAGCATGCGGCCTTGCTCACCACCGGAAATCACCTTCACCGACTTCTGGATCTCGTCGTTGGAGAACAGCATGCGACCCAGGGTGCCACGGATCATTTGCTCGCCTTGGGTCCACTGGCCCATCCAGTCGAACAGCGTGACGTCGTCTTCGAAGTCATGTGCATGGTCCTGGGCGTAGTAGCCCAGCTCTGCGGCGTCGGTCCATTTGATGCTGCCGGCGTCCGGGGTCAGTTCGTTGACCAGGGTGCGCAGCAGGGTGGTCTTGCCGATACCGTTCGGGCCGATGATCGCTACGCGCTCGCCCGCTTCAACCTGGAAGCTGAAGTCCTTGAACAGAGGCTTGCCGTCGAAGCCTTTGGCCATGCGCTCGACGATGACCGCCTGGCGGTGCAGCTTTTTGTTCTGCTCGAAACGGATGAACGGGCTCACACGGCTCGATGGCTTGACTTCGGCCAACTGGATCTTGTCGATCGCCTTGGCACGGGAAGTGGCCTGTTTGGCTTTCGAGGCGTTGGCCGAGAAGCGGCTGACGAAGGATTGCAACTCGGAAATCTGTGCCTTCTTCTTGGCGTTGTCCGACAGCAGTTGCTCGCGGGACTGAGTCGCCACGGTCATGTACTCGTCGTAGTTGCCCGGGAACAGGCGCAGCTCGCCGTAGTCCAGGTCAGCCATGTGGGTGCACACGCTGTTCAGGAAGTGACGGTCGTGAGAGATGATGATCATCAGGCTGGAGCGCTGGGTCAGGATGTTTTCCAGCCAGCGGATGGTGTTGATGTCCAAGTGGTTGGTCGGTTCGTCGAGCAACAGCACTTCAGGATCGGAGAACAGCGCCTGGGCCAGCAATACGCGCAGTTTCCAGCCTGGTGACACTTCGCTCATTGGGCCGAAGTGTTGTTCCAACGGAATACCCAGGCCCAGCAGCAGTTCGCCGGCACGGGATTCGGCGGTGTAGCCGTCCATCTCGGCGAACTCGGTTTCCAGCTCGGCCACGGCCATGCCGTCTTCTTCGCTCATTTCCGGCAGCGAGTAGATACGGTCGCGCTCGGCCTTGACCTTCCACAGCTCTTCGTGGCCCATGATCACGGTGTCGAGCACGGTGAATTCTTCGTAGGCGAACTGGTCCTGGCGCAGTTTACCCAGGCGTACGTTCGGCTCCAGCATCACCTGGCCGCCGGACGGGTCGAGGTCGCCGCCGAGGATCTTCATGAAGGTCGACTTGCCGCAACCGTTGGCACCGATCAAACCATAACGGTTGCCGGCGCCGAACTTGACCGAGACATTCTCGAAGAGCGGCTTGGCGCCGAACTGCATGGTGATGTTAGCTGTGGAGATCAATTACTTTACCTATCAATGGGTTGCGAGCGTGTCGGCAGGCGCCTTCAGGCATGCGTCAACAGCGACATCAAGGCGCGAAACCCGGTCGCTGAGCAGAAAATTTTGGATGTGTGTTGGAATTTGGCGCGCATTGTCGCATATGTCAGGCGACAGTTGTATGTCTAGCGAAGGAAGGTTTCGCCAAGGTCTCCGGCATCGCCAGCCACAACAGCGCCAATGCCAGGGCCGCCACGCCGGCCAGGGTCAGGAACGCGGCGTTGTAGCCGGCCTGTTGCACCACGAAACCGGCCAGGCTGCTGCTCAGTGCCGCGCCCAGGCCGAATACGGTGGAGAGGGCGCCCAGGCTGACGTTGAAGCGCCCGGTGCCTTGGGTCAGGTCCTTGACGATGACCGGGAACAGCGCGCCGAAGATCCCCGCGCCGATGCCGTCAAGCATCTGCACGGCAACCAGCCAATAGGGATCACTGGACAGCGTATAGAGCAAACCGCGCAGCGGCAGGATGATGAACCCGGCCATCAGCAAGGGTTTGCGTCCCCAGATGTCGGCCTTGAGCCCAACCAGCCAAGCCATCGGCACCATCACCAATTGCGCGGCGACGATGCACGCCGACGTCAGCGGCGTGGCCATCTGCAGATTGATCTGTGAAAGTTTCTGGCTGACCAGCGGCAACATTGCGGCGTTGGCCAGGTGGAACAGGGCGCAGCAGATGGCGAACAGCAATAGCGGGCGGTTGGACAGCAACACGCTGATACCGGAGGGTTGTTCGTGGTCAGTGTGGTGCTCCGGGTCAAAACCTCGGGCGACGTCATGGTCGATGGCCTCAGCCGACACGCAACTGATCGCGATGACGCTGGCCACCGCCATAAAGGCCATCAGGTAGAACACCACCACTGGGCCGAACAGATACGCCAAGCCGCCGGCCAATAGCGCCGCGACGGCATTGCCGGCGTGGTTGAATGTTTCGTTGCGCCCCGTACGGCGGGTGAACGCGCGTGGCCCGGTGATGCCCAGAGAGATTGCGCTGATTGCCGGAGCGAACACGGACGCGGCGACGGCGCTGGCGGCCTGGGTCAACGCCACCAGGCTGAAGGAGCTGACAAAGGGCAGCAGCAGGCAACTGCCGGTCACCACGATGGCAGCCAATGCAACCACTGCGCGCTTGCTGCGGGTGCGGTCGATCAGCGCCCCCGCCGGTCCCTGGGTGAGCAAGGCGGCGATGCCGGCCAGGGTCATGACCACGCCGATGCTGGCCGGGTCCCATTTGTGCACGGCCAGCAAGTAAATGGCCAAGTAAGGGCCGAGGCCGTCGCGCACATCCGCGAGGAAGAAATTCAGGCTGTCCAGGGACAAGGCGTTGCGCAGGTCGGAGTGTTTGGCCACGGCGAGGTCTTCGGAGATGGCGTTCAAGGGCAGAACACGCATTGCGATAATGACCCGTGGGGCCTGCGTTAAGTTTCGCCCGCTTCGCGGGGTTTTAATCCGAGAGCACTTGGCTTATTTTCGCAGCCCCGCTGTATTGAATATCTGGAGACGCAATGGACATGCCCTCGGCTCAACAGGCGATTGCCAGCAACAAGGACGCCTGGGACCAATCCGCCAGCCTGCACAAAACCACCGACACCTGGAACGTGCTGCTCAACAGTGTCGGCGCCGCTGACTTTTCTTGCCTGGACCCCACGCTTACCGGCGTGCTGCAAGACGTTGGGGTAGTCGGTAAGGATGTGGTGCAACTGTGCTGTAACAATGGCCGGGAAAGCCTTTCGTTGTACGGCCTGGGCGCGCGTTCGGTCGTGGGCGTGGATCAATCCCAGGCGTTTGTGCAACAGGCCCGTGAACTGGCCGAAGTCTCACCGCACAACCCTGAGTTCATAGAAAGTGATATCCACCAGTTGCCGCACTCTTTGCAGGCGCGCTTCGATATCGCTCTGGTGACTATCGGCGTGCTGGGCTGGATGCCGGATGTGGAGCAGTTCATGCGTCATGTTGCCAGCACCTTGAAGCCCGGCGGCACGTTGGTGATGTATGAAACCCATCCGTTTCTGGAGGTATTTGATCCACGGGCGCCAAACCCTTTCCTGCCGGCCAGTTCCTACTTTCAGCGCGAGCCGTTTGTGCTGCAGGAGTCGATTGTCTACGAAGGGCAGGGCGAAGTGGCCGGGCCAACGTCCTATTGGTACGTGCACACCCTGGGCGACGTGGTCAGTGCCGCTATCCGCGCAGACCTGCAGATCACAAACCTCCAGGAGTATCCGCACTCCAACCGCGAAGAACTGTACGACCAGTACGAGCACCAGCCTGCGCAATTGCCGATGTGTTTTACGCTGACCGCCACCAAACGTCCCGGATAACGTCATGGGGTGCCACAGGCAAAAAAAGGCCCGCGAGGGGAGGCGGGCCAAGGGATTCACTGGAGTAGGTAAGTTTCACCCTATAGGTCCGAAAGTGAAGGCTTCGTGAAAATGCCGTCGCAAACTTGTAGGGCCTGCCCCTCAGGTGCGCCGCACGAACGTGCGCATGGTCTGCCCGGGACCGGTACTGAATGTGGTCGGCCTGGGCATGCCTTCATCCGCTGCAATGAAAACAAACTCATCCCTGTCGAGCCGATAACTGGCGGGCAAGTGCTTACCTGCATCCTCGCCGATGGAATCGATCCAGGTAATGGTTTTAGGGACGGTGCTGCTGTCGAGGGAGAATCGGCCCGCCAGCAACACTTCGCCCGAGGTGGTCCTCACTTCAAAGCGGTCGTCGCTAATCGTGGTCAGTGCCCCGGGGGCGCTGTGGGCGTCGACGGGGTTGAGCACGCCATTGTCTTCCAATGACGTCTGCTCCCAGGCGCCTTGGAGGGCTTGAACATCCGGGTCTATCAGGGAGGGCATACACATTCCTTTTAGGTGCTGGGGCTGCTTTTTACCACTGGATGGTTGCCTGCGCATAGCCAGGGCTGACACTTGTCGACCCTTGCGCCCAACACACTCACGCGACAGCTTTTCACAATTCTTAGTTAACTTTTGGTTACAACCTGTGGCTAAATAACTGCCAATGGCCATCAACCCGTTGTACCTAAACGGGTCGTGCCGACTGTGTGAATTGTGATTTCAGGTGCTGCTATCCAACCTCGGCCGTTGTGGGCACGCAGGAGCAGCCTGTTCTCTTCTGACGTGTGACGAAATCCCTTGAAACTCATCATTGTTGTTCTTTACGTTGCCTCGATTGCGTATGTACATCTGCGTGGCCGGGTGCGGCACAAGCTGGGTCGCCAGCTCAGTGATCATTCGACCTTCCTGGCACCGATCAACTGCTTTCTCTATCTCTTCTCCAAGCTGCCCAGCCGACCGTATCTGTCACCCAGTGATTTTCCCGACCTGAGTCCGCTCCAGGAACATTGGGAAGAAATTCGCCTGGAAGGCCAGAACCTGATGCGTGCCGGGGAGATCAAGCGCTCGGATCAGTACAACGACGTGGGTTTCAACTCGTTCTTCAAGTCGGGTTGGAAGCGTTTCTACCTGAAATGGTATGGCGACAGTCACCCTTCAGCGATGAAGCTGTGCCCGCGCACCACTGAGCTGGTGCAGAGCATCGGTTCGATCAAGGCTGCGATGTTCGCCGAGCTGCCGCCGGGCTCCAAGCTGGTGCGCCACCGTGACCCCTATGCCGGCTCGTACCGCTACCACTTGGGCCTGGACACCCCGAACGATCCTGGCTGCTACATCAATGTGGATGGCGAGAACTATTACTGGCGTGATGGCGAGCCGGTGATGTTCGACGAGACCTACATCCACTACGCCGAAAACACCACGCAGCAGAACCGCATCATCCTGTTCTGCGACATCGAGCGGCCGATGAAATACCGCTGGGCGGCTGCGTTCAACCGCTGGTTCAGCCGTAACGTGATGGCGGCTGCAGGTTCGCCCAACGATGCGGGTGACAAGACCGGCGGGCTCAATCGCGCCTTCACGCGTCTGTACAAGATCCGCCTGCGTGGCAAGGAACTGAAAAAGCGCAATCGTACGCGCTACTACCTGGAAAAATGGGCGATCTTCGCTGGATTGGCAGCTATTTTCCTGCTGATCTGAGGATCGCTTTGTGGGCGCCATTCATTCCGGTGGATGGGCGCCCAGTTTGTCCCACATCTTCTTGCTGATCTTCTGGCGATTGGCATACCCCGCCCAGGGGTCCGCTTTCAAAGCGTTCAAGCGCTGCAGCACATTGGCGACGGTCCATTGTTGCGCACCGCGTAACCCCTCCAACTCCTCGCGGCTGACCGGTACCGACACTGGCAAGCCAGGCCGTGCGCGCACGGAATACGCCGCTACGGTGCTGGCACCGCGGGCATTGCGCAGGTAATCGATAAAGATCTTGCCGACCCGGTTTTTGGGGCCCGATGTCGCGGTAAAACGTTCGGGCAACTGCTCGGTCATGAACTGGGCGATGCCCTTGGCGAACGCCTTGACGGTCTCCCAATTGTCTCGGCGCGCCAACGGCACGATCAGGTGCAGGCCCTTGCCTCCGCTGGTTTTGACGAAGGCTTGCAACCCCAGCTCATCCAAAACCGACAGGGTGAGTTGCGCGGCCTCCAGCATGGCTTTCCAGGGCAGTGCCGGGTCCGGGTCGAGATCGAGCACAAACAGGTCCGGGGTTTCGATCTTGTCCGAGGTGGCGCCCCAGGTGTGAAACTCCACGCTGCCCATTTGTACTGCGCCGATCAATGCGCCGACGTTGTCGATTTCCATCAGGCGTGCATGGCCAGGATCGAGAGACTGATCCAATTGCTTGATGTTGGGAATGGCCAGGCGCTCCGAGTGTTTCTGGAAGAATTGCTCGCCTTCGATACCCTCGGGCGCTCTCAGCAGTGAGACAGGACGATGGCGCAGGAAGGGCAGAATCCATTGGCTGATGGTGTCGTAGAATTGCGCGAGTTGCTGTTTTTGTGTGCCGCTGTGTTTATCGATCACACGGTCTGGGTGGGTGATGTTCACATCGCGACTGGTTTTTTTCACCGGCTTCCTTGAGTGGACCGTGCGTGGTTGCTCATGAACAACCTGCGCCACCGGCTTGTCGGTGCGCAGCCCGACAAACGCTGCCTGGCGGACCACGCCTTCGCGTGTCCACTCGGCAAACTGCACCTGCGCGACCAACGTCGGTTTGACCCAATGCACACCACGCGCTTGGGCGCTGGACAGTGGCTTCGCCAGGGGTGACGTCTCGCACTCCAACGGTGTGAGCTGCGCGTAAATGGCTTTCAGCGCCGCCTGATCGAAACCCGTTCCCACACGGCCCGCGTACACCAGGCCCGTGTCGTTATTCACCGCCAGCAACAGCGCGCCGAAGCCACTGCGTGAACCCTGTGGCCGGGTGTAACCGACGATCACGAATTCCTGGGACAGCCGGCATTTAAGTTTGATCCAGTCGGCACTTCGACGGGAAACGTACGGGCTGCCCAGGCGCTTACCGATCACGCCTTCGAGGGCCAAGTCGCAGGCGCTTTCAAAGATGTCTCGGTGGTGCGCGGTAAACGCTTCGGAATAGCGCAGCAATGTGCTGCGGCTACCGGCCAGAGCCTCCTTTAGGGCGGCGCGGCGTTCCTCGACCGGCGCCTGGCGTCGGTCCTCGCCATTGAGAAAGGGCGCGTCAAACAAGTAGTAGACAATGTCCAGGCTGCGGCCGATATCTAAGGCATTTTGCAGCGCCTGAAAGTCCGGCAGGCCGTCGCCATTGAGGCTGACCACCTCACCATCCAGCCAGCTGTCCTTGAGCTTCAGTGCCTGCAAGGCCTTGACCTGACGCGGCAGACGCTCGGTCCAGTCGTGCCCGTTGCGGGTGAACAGGCGCACTTCACCCGCTTGGATACGTGCGAGCATGCGGTAGCCGTCGAACTTGATTTCGTATTGCCAATCGCCCTCGGGTGCACGATCCACCAGGGTGGCCAATTGTGGGGTGAATTGCTCGGGGAGGGCGGTTTTCCTGGCCTTGGCCCGCGTCTTGGGTTTGCCCACTGAGGCATCGCTGAGCACGCTCTTGGGCTGGGCCTGGACGATATCGTAGTCGTCGGCCGAGCGCGCCTGTGGGTCCTTTTCCTTGATCAGCAGCCATTGTTCCTTGTCGCCGCTGCCCTTCAAGCGCGTGCGCACCAGCGCCCAGTCACCGGAGAGCTTCTCGCCGACCAGGGTGAATTTGAGCTTGCCGGCTGCGTAGGCATTGCGGGGCTCATCGTGGGGCTGCCAGATGCCGCGGTCCCACACGATGACATCGCCTGCACCGTACTGACCCGCTGGAATGCTGCCTTCAAAGCCGCCATAGCTCAGGGGATGATCTTCGACGTGGACGGCCAGGCGCTTGTGGCTGGGATCCAGGCTCGGGCCTTTGGGGACGGCCCAACTGAGCAGTACGCCGTCGAGCTCCAGGCGGAAGTCATAGTGCAGGTTGCGTGCGTCATGCTTTTGAATCACAAACGACAGCGCCGAGGCTTTGCGTTTGCCTGCTGGCGCACTGCCTGCCGGTTCGGCGGTTATCCCGAAATCACGTTTGCGGTTGTATTCGCTCAGGGGCTTGGACATGACTTAGGAGGCCTTGGTGGATTTCTTCGCGGCAGGCTTCTTCGTGGGTTTGCCGGCCAGGCTACGCTTGAGCAGTTCCGTCAGGTCGATCACATCGGCGGACTTGCGTTCTTCGCTGTCTTTGCTGGTTTCCACATCCTCGATCTTGCCGGCCTTGGCCTTTTTGGCCACCAGCGCCATGATTTTTTCCTGGAAACTGTCGCGGTAGTCGTCGGGCTGCCAGTCGGCGCTCATGTCGTCCACCAGGCGCTTGGCCATGTCCAGCTCGCCCTTGGCCAGGCTCGGCTTGGTCACGTCGCTGCCCAGCTCCAGTTCGTCCAGGCTGCGCACTTCGGCAGGCCAGCGCAGCATTACCAGCACAAGTGCCGAGTCCAACGGCATCAAGGCCGCCAGGTGCTGCTTGGTGTGCAGCACGACATTGGCCAGGGCCACTTTGCGGGTTTTCCTGAGGGTTTCCCTTAGCAATGCGTAGACCTTGCCGCCACGCTTATCCGGAGCAAGGAAGTAGGGGGTGTCGATGTTCTGCAATGGGATCTGGTCGCTGGCGACAAACGCGATGATCTCGATGGTCTGGGTCGATTTGGGGTGGGCCGAGCGGATTTCCTCTTCGCTGAGCACCACGTAGCGGCCTTTCTCGAACGCAACGCCTTTGACAATGTTGTCCTTTGTCACTTCCTTACCGGTGGTCTTGTTGATGCGTTTGTAACCCACCGGGTCCATGCTGCGTTTGTCCAGCCAATCAAAGTCGACGCCTTGAGAGGAGGTGGCCGAGACCAGTGAGACCGGGATGTGTACCAGGCCAAAGCTGATGGCGCCTTTCCAGATTGCCCGTGGCATAAGTGCGATTCCTTACGAAGAGGCTGTGTTCTGGTGACTCGAAAGCGGCGGGAAAAGTTTCTCCGGTCAGATGCGCGGACAGATCGTGTTACACCTGATGAGAAACTATTTAGTGTCGAAAGCCGAACCCAAGGCGTAGCGTGTTATCGAAAGCACGTACTCCTCGCCCCAGAGAGGCTTCGTCATGAACAGTTGCAGGCGTCACGTTGCAGCCCTGTTGTTGGGTCTGGCCCTTGTTCCTATGGTCCAGGCGCAAAACCTGCCCGGTAACAACAACGGCAACAACGGCCCGATCCACCGGGCCAATCCCAATAGCATGCAGGGTACCCAACAGAATGCTCCGGCGGTCCGCGGTATCCAGACCGGGCCGACTACGCGCACGCCGACCCTGGAAAACGGCGGTATCGGCAATAGCTATCCCAAACGCAATGCCGAGCCCAGCCGCCCAGCCACCGAAACCAAAGCCCCCACTTATGATGCCAACGGCAATCGCCGGTAAGGATTCCGCCTTATGTTTCTACGCAAAAGCCTGCTAGCCGCCCTTTGCGCCACCACGCTGCTGCCGTTGACGGCTGTTTACGCCGCCGACGCCCAGCAGTTCCCCAGTGAACAGGGCAGCATCAGCGCCACGCCGATCGCCAAAGGCCTGGACCACCCATGGGCGGTGGCCTTTCTGCCGGACAAGCAAGGCTTCCTGGTGACTGAACGCCCTGGCCACCTGCGCTTTGTCAGCCCCGACGGCAAGCTGTCCGCGCCACTGAAGGGGGTGCCTGAAGTCTGGGCCAAAGGGCAGGGCGGTTTGCTGGATGTGGTCTTGTCGCCGGACTTCAAGGAGGACCGCACGGTCTACCTGTCCTACGCCGAAGGTGGCGGCAAGGACGGTACCGCCGGCACCGCGGTGGGCCGAGGGCGCCTGGCGGCTGACCTCAGTGGCTTGACCGACTTCAAGGTGATCCTGCGCCAGGAGCCCAAGCTGTCGACCGGCAACCACTTCGGCTCGCGCCTGGCCTTCGACCGCGATGGTTACCTGTTCGTGACCCTGGGGGAAAACAACGATCGTCCGACCGCCCAGGACTTGGACAAGCTGCAGGGCAAGGTCGTACGCATCTACCCGGATGGCCGCGTACCGGATGACAACCCCTTCGTCGGTCAGCAAGGCGTACGTCCGGAGATCTGGTCCTACGGCCAGCGCAACCCCCAGGGACTGGCGCTTAACCCGTGGAGCGGCACGATCTGGGAAAACGAACATGGGCCTCGTGGGGGTGATGAGATCAACATCATCGAGCGGGGCAAGAATTATGGTTGGCCGTTGGCAACCCACGGCATCAACTACTCGCTGACACCGATTCCCGAAGCCAAAGGCAAAACGGTGGAGGGCACAGTACCGCCGCATCACGTGTGGGAAAAATCACCGGGTATCAGCGGCATGGCGTTTTACGATGCGGATCGCTTCAAACCCTGGCAGCACAACGTGTTTATTGGTGCGTTGGCCACCCAGGAGTTGATCCGCTTGCAGTTTGATGGCGACAAGGTGATCCATGAGGAACGCTTGCTCGGTGGGCTGAAGGCGCGCATCCGCGATGTACGACAGGGGCCGGATGGCTTTCTGTATGTACTGACGGATGAGGAGGATGGCGTGCTGTATCGGGTGGGGTTGAACCAGGACTAAGCGTTGGGGCCGGCAAACCGGCCCCAACTGTTTTACAGCCCTAGCTCGGACAACCCCGGATGATCATCCGGGCGCCGGCCCAGCGGCCAGTGGAACTTGCGCTCGCTTTCTTTGATCGGCAGGTCGTTGATGCAGGCAAAACGATTGGCCATCAGGCCATTCTCGTCGAATTCCCAGTTCTCGTTGCCGTAGGAGCGGAACCAGTTGCCCGAATCGTCGTGCCATTCATAGGCATAGCGCACCGCGATGCGGTTATCGGTAAACGCCCACAATTCCTTGATCAGCCGGTAGTCCAGTTCCTTTGCCCACTTGCGAGTAAGAAAACCTTTGGCTTCTTCGCGGTTATGCGCGAATTCGGCGCGGTTGCGCCACTGGGTGTCCAGCGTGTACGCCAGGGACACCCGCTGCGGGTCGCGGGAGTTCCAGCCGTCTTCGGCCAGGCGTACTTTTTCGATGGCCGACGCGCGAGTGAACGGCGGCAGTGGCGGACGTGTTTCTGCAGTCGATGACATTGGACGGTTCCTCAATGAATAAGGTTTATCGGAAGTTGCGCCTACCAGCGGGTTCAAAGTCCCAATAACGTTCGCGCCATGCATTGCGCATTATCGGCAGCTGTTGAATCGCCCATCACTAGGGCAACGGTAATGGCGCCATCGATCAGGATCAGCAGTTGCGCGGCCTGCCGCTCGGGGTCGGGGGTGCCATGTGCTTGACACAGTTCAAGTGCGTACTCGAACAGTTTCTGTTTATGGGCCTTGGCCAGCAGGCGCACCGGGTCGCGTGGGTCACCGGTTTCGCCACTGGTGTTGATGAAGGCACAGCCACGGAAGTCGGCGGTGCCGAACCAATCCTTGAGCGCGCTGAACAGCGCCAGCAGGCGTTCTCCCGTGCCTTCACGGCGTTCGACTTCATCGCGCAGCCACTGCATCCAGCGTTCATCGCGACGTTGCAGGGCGGCAATCACCAATTCGTCTTTATTGGCAAAGTAGCGGTAAATACTTTTTCTCGAGACACCGGCGGTCTTCACCAGAAAGTCCATGCCCGTGGCGGCGATGCCATGGCGATAGATCAACTTCTCAGTAACGTCGAGAATAATGTCGCGGGTTTCATTGCGGTTCATTTCGTTCATGTGGCTAACAGTAGAACGATCGTTCTTCATAGTCAATTAACATTTTTCCATGCGCCGCAGCGAGACCTGAGCACCCCCATGGTGTAAGCTCGGGGCCTCTTCGGATTCGACCCATTGCGAGCCTTATGCCGTCGTTCTTCAAACGCTCCCTGCTGCCCAAACTGCGCGGTTTCCCCCTCAGTCCCGACGCCCTTGAGGTACTGTCCAGCGCAGACGCTTATCGTCGCTGCCTGCTGGAGAAGA